>CAZAQE010000001.1:0-273003 GCA_964487275.1 uncultured Nocardioides sp.
CCACATCGCCGGACAGGTCAAGGTCCAACCCGTCATCGACCTCAACCAGGGCGCGGCCGTCGACGCCTACGAGATCCCCCAGCGGCTCCGCGAGGCCGTGCACCTGATCCACCCCGCCGACACCTTCCCCTACGCCGCCAACACCACGAAGAACGTCGACCTCGACCACCAGGTCCCCTACAGCGAAGGCGGACCCACCTCACGCGACAACCTCGGACCCCTGACCCGCACCCACCACCGCATCAAGACACATGCCACAGACAACGGCAGGGGCTGGGAGGTCCGACAACCGTTCCCCGGGATCGTCATCTGGCGCGATCCCCACGGGGCCCACTACCTGGTCGACCAGACCGGAACCCGCAAGGTCACCGCCACCAGCGGCGACCACACGCCAACGCGCGCGGAGATCTCCCTGATGAAGCTCGCCCTCGACTGGGCCGCCTGACGGTCACCGACGCAGGTGCTTCACCAGCACGCGCTCACGGGCATCGGCCTTTTCGGAGGCGACCGGGGCCGTGAACCCGTGACGCTCGTAGAGCGCGATCGCGTTCGGGTTGTCGATCATCACCGAGAGCCGCACTGCGGCCGCGCCCTGGCCGGCGGCCCAGCGCTCGACGGCCTGGATCAGACGGTCCCCCACTCCCCTGCCGCGCCCGGCCGGGCTCACCCACATCGAGATCAGCTCGATCAGGCCGGCGTCGTCGGTGGGCACGCCGGTCACCATGCCGACGGGCGCGTCGTCGAGGAAGGCCACGAGGTCGTGCGCGCCCGGGATCGACAGGCGGGCCCGCCAGCGCTCCTCCCGGTCCCCCTCGCCCGACCACTCGGCGAGCGTCGCGCCGAAGGCGTCGGGCGCATCGGCCAGCGCCGCGAGGCGCAGCTCGCGCCACAGCGGCCAGTCGTCGGGGCCCAACGTGCGCAGCTCGAGCATGAGGCGACTCTGCCCGGCACTGTGTCCCGCCAGCAACGGAGATCGCGACTCGTGTCACTGCCGGCGGTCCGATGACTTTTCCGACCGGGACCTGTCGTCCCAGGCGTCGGCCGTTCGTGGACAAGGCAGGGGCGGCGGGTCGACGCTGCCCATGACAAGGAGGCACCGGAGATGACGCGTTACCTGATCTCGTTCGACGACGGCTGGATGGACTTCCCCGACTCGGAGCTGCCCGACGTGGCTCGCGACTCGATGGCGGTGGTCGAGGCGGCACGCGCCGCAGGGGTGTGGGTCTTTGGCGCGGGGCTGGAGAGCCAGCGGGCGAGCATCGTCGGCACCGACGGCGTCGTGACCGACGGTCCCTACCCGGAGACCAAGGAGGTCATCGGAGGCTTCGCCGTGGTGGAGGTGGAGTCCCGGGCCGAGGCGCTGGAGTGGGCGGCGAAGCTCGCCGTCGCCTGCCGGTGCTCGCAGGAGGTCCGCGAGGTCCTGCCGGAGCCGGCGCCGGAGTAGCTGTCAGCCGCGGGTCGCCTCGAGCGCGGCCACCAGCTCGTCGAGGGCGTCCTTGCCGGTCTCAGGTACGGAGATCGACATGAACGACGCCAGCACCACCATGACGTCGTACCTGCCTTCCTTGCCGCGCTTGCCGGGCTTGTGCTTGACCTGCACCTCGCGGTAGGTCGAGACCGGGTTGCGGGCGGTCTCGTCAAGACCGTTGTGGCGGAACTTCGCGACGGTGGCGCCGTCGAAGACGACGGACTCGCCGTTGAGGCCCTTGAGCTCGATCACGTGCTGACCCTAGGGGCGCGGCCGCGGCCCCGCAGGCGTTACGACGAACGCGCTGACTGTGGGCGCGGCACGAGGCGCCGTTCACGGTTCGGCAAGGCCTCTTCCATTTTCAAGGTATAGCGGAGAGGGGGTCTTGCCGCAAGGCCCCCTGCGTGCTCCAGAATCGCCCCTCCGACCCGACCAACGGAGCTGACACGTGACCCTTGCGCCGACGGCGTTCTCCCTTCCCGACCACCTGTCCGCCAAGGCGGACCCGGCGCTCGTCGCCGACGACGAGCGCCACTTCGCGGCCATCGCCGCGAGCCTCGAGACCACGATCGACGACCTCACCACCCGGCTCGACGAGGAGCGCCAGCGCGGCGGCGGCCACGGACAGTCGGCCATGGACCGGGACCTGGAGGTGCACCGGTTGACCGCGCGGATTCGCACACTGCGACGCTTCGCCCTCGACCTGTGCCTCGGCCGGATCGTGCACGCCGACGGCGCCGAGCCCGTCTACGTCGGCCGACTCGGCCTCCATGACGCCGACGGCAATCGCCTGCTGGTCGACTGGCGCTCGCCCGCCGCCGAGCCGTTCTTCGCCGCGACCCATGCGCAACCGATGGGGCTCCTCAGTCGGCGCCGGTACCGCTGGACCCTGGGGCGGATCAGCGACTACTGGGACGAGGTCTTCACTGCTGACGGGCTCGAGGGCAACGCCGCGCTCGACGACCAGTCGGCGTTCGTCGCGACCCTCGGTGCGAGCCGGTCGCCGCGGATGCGCGACGTGCTGAGCACCATCCAGTCCGACCAGGACGCCATCATCCGGGCTCCCTCCCGCGGCGCGATCGTGGTCGACGGTGGTCCGGGAACGGGCAAGACGGTGGTCGCGCTGCACCGCGCGGCGTACCTCCTCTACGAGGACCCGCGGCTCGCCTCCGGGCGTGGCGGCGTGCTGTTCATCGGGCCGCACCAGCCCTACCTGAACTACGTCGCCGACGTGCTCCCGAGCCTCGGCGAGGACGGTGTGCGCACCTGCACCCTGCGCGACCTGGTCCCCGGCGGCCGTGACCTGGTGGCCGAGGAGGACCCGGCGGTCGCAGCGCTCAAGGCGGACGCCCGAATGGTCGCAGCCATCGACCCGGCGGTGGCGCTCTACGAGGAGCCGCCGATCGAGGGCGTCGATGTGGAGACCGACCTCGGCGACCTCCGGGTCGGGCGCGCGGAGTGGGCCGAGGCGTTCGGAGCGGTCGAGCCCGGCACGCCGCACAACGAGGGACGCGGGCGGGTCGTCGACGCCCTGGTCGAGATCCTCGCCGACAAGTACGACGACGAGGAGGGCCTGACCCCCGAGGTGGTCCGCCGCGCGGTGCTCCGCTCGGCCGACCTGCACGACGTGCTCGGCCGAGCCTGGCCGCTTTTCGACCCGGCCGACCTGGTGGGCGACCTGTGGGAGGTGCCGGCCTACCTGCGCCGGTGCGCTCCATGGCTCACCGAGGACGAGGTCCGGCAGCTGCGCCGGCCGGCACCCCAGCGCTGGACCCTCGCGGACCTGCCCCTGCTCGACGCCGCCCACCGACGCCTCGGCGACCCCGCGGCATCGCGACGGCGCCGGCGCCAGGAGGCCGAGCGCGCGGCCGAGAAGGCGGAGATGGACCGCGTCGTCGACCACCTGATCGCCAACGACGACTCCGAGATGATGTTGATGTCGATGCTCCGTGGCGCCGACCTGCAGGGCGCGCTCGCGGCCCCGGGCGGGACACCAGCGCCCGACCCGGACGGTCTGGCGGGCCCGTTCGCCCACGTCGTCGTCGACGAGGCGCAGGAGCTCACCGACGCCGAGTGGCAGATGCTCCTCGCCCGGTGCCCGTCGCGCAGCTTCACCATCGTGGGCGACCGGGCGCAGGCCCGCCACGGCTTCACCGCGTCGTGGGAGGACCGCCTCGCGCGGGCTGGCATCGACCGGGTGTCGGTCGCGTCGCTCACCGTCAACTACCGCACTCCCGAGGAGGTGATGGCGGAGGCTGCGCCCGTCATCCGGGCGGCGCTCCCGGACGCCAACGTGCCGACGTCGGTCCGGAGCAGCGGCGTACCGGTCCGCCACCTCCCCCTCGCCGAGCGCGACGCCGTGCTGGCGCACTGGCAGGAGCAGCACCCCGAGGGCGTCGCCTGCGTCATCGGCGACCCGACCTTCGCCGCCACCGACCGCGTCCAGTCGCTGGCGCCGGAGCTGACGAAGGGCCTCGAGTTCGACCTCGTCGTCCTCGTCGAGCCCGCCGCGGCCGGCCACGGGATCGAGGGTGCGGTCGACCGCTACGTCGCGATGACCCGCGCCACGCAGGAGCTCGTCATCCTTTCCGGCGAAGGCGTTGCGTGACCCGCGCCACACTGCCAGCATCGGCGCATGACCGACCTCCTCGACGTCTCCAGCCTCTGCGAGGCCTTCCAGAACTCCGTCACGAGCGGCGCCGACCAGGTCGCCCTCCGCACCCCCGGTGGCACCCAGGAGATCACCTGGAGCGGGTACGGCGAACGCGTGCGCCGACTCGCGGAGGGCCTGGCCTCGCTCGGCGTCGGCCCCGAGGACACCGTCGGCATCATGCTGACCAACCGCCCGGAGTTCGCCCTCGTCGACACCGCGGCCCTGCACCTGGGCGCCGTCCCGTTCTCGATCTACAACACCTCCTCGCCGGAGCAGATCACCTACCTGTTCGGCAACGCCGGCAACAAGGTCGTCGTGACCGAGCAGGCCTTCCTGCCGCAGGTGCTCGCCGCGGGGACCGGCGTCGAGACGATCGTCAGCGTCGACGGCGGCGACGGCGCCCTCACCCTCGACGAGCTCGAGGCGCGTACGGTCGACGGCTTCGACTTCGAGGCCTCCTGGCGGGCGGTCGGCCCCGACCACGTGCTGACCCTGATCTACACCTCCGGCACGACCGGGCCGCCGAAGGGTGTCGAGCTGACCCACGGCAGCATGCTCGCCCAGCTCCGGGGCGTGCAGGCCGTGATTCCTGCCGAGCCCGGCGAGCGGACGACGTCGTACCTCCCCTCGGCACACGTCGCCGACCGCTGGGCGGGCCACTACTCCCCCATGGTGTTCGGGGGCACCGTCACCTACGTGGCCGACCCCAAGGCCGTCGTCGCGGCACTGCCCGAGGTGCGCCCGACGGCCTGGGGCGGCGTCCCGCGGGTGTGGGAGAAGATCAAGGCGGCGCTCGAGGCGAAGGGCGTCAGCGACCCCGGTGCCCTGCCCGACGACCACAGGACGGCGGTGCGGCAGCTGCTCGGCCTCGACGACGTGCGTTTCACCGTGTCCGGCGCCGCCCCCATCGCGCCGGAGGTCCTTGAGTTCTTCGCCGCCCTGGGCGTGCCGATCTGCGAGTTGTGGGGCATGTCGGAGATCTCCTGCTGCGGCATCATCAACCCGCCTGACGACATCCGGATCGGAACGGTCGGGAAGCCGATCCCCGGCCTGGAGGTCCGCATCGCCGATGACGGCGAGCTGCTCGTTCGGGGCCCGCAGCTGATGCGCGGCTACCGCAACCAGCCCGAGAAGACCGCCGAGGCGATCGACGCCGACGGCTGGCTGCACACCGGTGACGTCGCCACGATCGATGACGACGGCTACGTCACGATCGTCGACCGCAAGAAGGAGCTGATCATCAACGCGGCGGGCAAGAACATGTCGCCCGCGAACATCGAGCAGGTCCTCAAGGCCTCGCACCCGCTGATCGGCCAGGCCGTGGTGGTCGGCGACCGGCGTCCCTACAACGTCGCGCTCCTGGTGCTGGACCCCGATGTGTGCGCGGCGTACGCCGAGCAGCAGGGCCTGGCCGACGGATCGGCGGCCGCACTCGCCCGCGACCCGAAGGTCCAGGAGCAGGTGGCCACGGCGATCGAGGAGGCCAACGCCCGCCTCTCGCGCGTCGAGCAGGTCAAGGCCTACCGGATCCTCCCGACCGACTGGCTGCCGGGCGGCGACGAGCTGACGCCGACGATGAAGCTCAAGCGGCGCCCGATCGGCGAGAAGTACGCCGACGTGATCGAGGAGCTGTACGCCGACGACTGAGCGGGGCTGGTCAGTCGAGGCAGAACTCGTTGCCCTCGGGGTCGGCCATCACGATGTGACCGGCGTCCATCGGCGGCGCCGGCTCGTGCCGCTCGACCCGGGCGGCGCCGAGGGCGACCAGCCGCGCGCACTCCGCCTCGAGCGCGGCCATCCGCTCCTCCCCCGTCAACCCGGGCGCGGCGCGGACGTCGAGGTGGACCCGGTTCTTCGCGACCTTGTCCTCCGGCACCTGCTGGAAGAAGACGCGGGGCCCGGCGCCCTCGGGGTCCTCGACGGCCGACCGGCTGTTGCGCTGGTCGGCGGGCACGCCGATCCGGGCCAGGAAGGCGTCCCACGCCTCCAGCGGGTCGGCGCCGTCGGGGAGCTCGACCCCGGGAGGGCCCGGGATGACATAGCCGAGCGCCTCGGCCCAGAACCTCGACTGGGCGCGGGGGTCATGGGCGTCGTACGTGATCTGGACCTGTCGACTCATGGGTCCGGTTCTACTGCCGGGCACCGACACCGGCCTTCCCGGAGCGCCGTTCGTGCGTGATCCAGGTCTCGGGACGACCTCTTCCCCATTCCTATGCAGTGGTGCATATTTATCTCCATGACCTCGACGACCACGTCCCTCCACCAGCCGCTCTCGCTCCCGAACGGCTCGGTGCTGCCCAACCGGCTCGCCAAGGCTGCGCTCAGCGAGAGCCTCGCTCGCCGCGACCACACGCCGGGTGAGCGGATCAAGACCCTCTACCGCCGTTGGTCCGGCAACGGCGCCGGACTGACCATCACCGGCAACGTGATGGTCGACCGCCGCGCGATCGGCGAGCCCGGCAATGTCGTCGTCGAGGACGACCGCTCGGCCCAGGACCTCGCCGAGTGGGCGGAGATCATCAAGGCCGACGGCGCGGTCGCGTGGGCGCAGATCAACCACCCCGGCCGGCAGGCCCCACGGACGCTGACCCCGCGGCCGGTCGCCCCCTCGGCCGTCCCGCTGCCGGACAGCGCCGGCATGTTCGCCCAGCCGCGTGAGCTCACGAACGCCGAGATCGAGGACATCATCGCCCGGTTCGCCACCACTGCGGGCCACCTGGTCCGGGCCGGCTTCGACGGCGTCCAGATCCACGGCGCCCACGGCTACCTGGTCAGCCAGTTCCTCTCGCCGCTCGCCAACGTCCGCACCGACGACTGGGGCGGCACGCCCGAGAAGCGGCGCCGCTTCGTGCTGGAGGTCGCCCGCGCCATCCGCGCGGAGATCGGGCCGGACAAGGCGATGGCGGTCAAGCTCAACTCGGCCGACTTCCAGCGCGGCGGCTTCAGCGAGGACGAGTCGATCGAGGTCGTCCACGCGCTCGCCGCCGAGGGCATCGACCTGCTCGAGGTGTCCGGCGGCACCTACTCCTCGGCCGCGATGCTCGGGGTCGACCCGACGCTGAAGGAGAGCACCCGCAAGCGCGAGGCGTACTTCCTGGACTACGCCCTCCGGGTGCGTGCCGAGCTCCCGGAGCTGCCGCTGATGCTCACCGGAGGGTTCCGGACCGTCGAGGCGATGGAGGACGCCGTGGCCAGCGGTGCCATCGACGTCGTCGGCCTGGGCCGCCCGCTGACGGTCGACCCCGACGTCACCGCCGGCCTCCTCGACGGTACGACGACCGAGAGCCTCGTGCGCCCCAAGCGCAGCGGCATCAAGCTCATCGACAGCCTGACCGAGCTGACGGCCTACACCGTGCAGATGTGGCGGATGGCCGACGGCAAGGAGCCCGCCCCGCGCCGCCACCCCGCGCTCAACGTGGCGCAGTACCTCGTGCGCAACGGGCGCGACAGCGTCCGCGTCGGCCGCCGCGGGCTCTGACATGGCCCGCCGTCCCGACCCCGCCAAGCGCGAGCGGATCGTCCACACCACACGCGAGCTGATGCGGCGCCGCGGCGTTGCCGGCACGACCATGCTCGACGTCGTGGCGGAGGCGGGCGCCTCGCGCGGATCGCTCTACCACTACTTCCCCGGTGGGCGGTCCGAGATGGTGGCAGACGCCGTCCGCGAGGCCGTCGAGGACTACTCGGCGGCGCTCCTGGCGCTCGTCGACCTCGAGCCCGCCGACGCGATCCCGCTGATCGTCGAGGTGTGGCGGGCCGAGGCCGAGGCGAGCGGCTACACGGCCGGTTGCCCCGTGGTCGCTGCCGCGCTCGGAGGGGAGAGCGAGCCGGTCGCCCGCGAGCTGGCCGGCCGCGCCTTCGCCGACTGGACCGACGCGGTCGCCGGCTGGCTGCTCCGCGTCGGCGTTCCCGAGCAGCGCACGGCCGGACTAGCGACGCTGATGCTGGCGGCGGTCGAGGGCGCGGTGGTCGTGGGTCTCGCGCAGCACTCGAGCGAGCCGATGCTGCGCGTCGCCGAGGAACTGGTCCGGATCGTCGAGGCGGAGCGGGTCTCGTGACAGTCGCTGCGCGACTTCGTCGACCACCGGCCTAGCTGACGTACTCCGCCAGGTGCCGGCCGGTCAGCGTCCCCGCCTGAGCCACCAGGTCGGCCGGCGTCCCCTCGAAGACGACCTTCCCTCCGTCGTGGCCTGCGCCCGGACCGAGATCGATGATCCAGTCGGCGTGGGCCATGACGGCCTGGTGGTGCTCGATCACGATGACGGTCTTGCCGGCGTCGACCAGCCGGTCCAGCAGGCCGAGCAGGTTGTCGACGTCGGCGAGGTGCAGGCCGGTGGTCGGCTCGTCGAGGACGTAGATCCCGCCCTTCTCCTTCAGGTGAAGGGCGAGCTTGACCCGTTGCCGCTCCCCTCCGGAGAGCGTGTTGAGGGGCTGACCGAGGGTGAGGTAGCCGAGCCCGGCGTCCTGGAGCCGGGCCAGGATGTCCGCCGCGGCCGGGACCTTCGTGTCGGGCGCCGTGAACAGCTCGAGGGCGCGGTCGACGGGCAGCTCGAGCACCTCGGCGATGTTCAGTCCGCCGAGCCGGTAGTCGAGCACGGCCGCCTGGAACCGCTTGCCGCCGCAGTCCTCGCACGGCGTCGACACGGTGTCCATGAAGCCGAGCTCGGTGACGATGACACCGGAGCCCTTGCATGTCGGGCAGGCGCCCTCCGAGTTGGCGCTGAACAGCGCCGGCTTCACGTCGTTGGCCTTGGCGAAGGCCTTGCGGATGGGCTCGAGCAACCCGGTGTACGTCGCCGGGTTGGACCGTCGCGAGCCCTTGATGGCCGCCTGGTCGATCGCCACCACGCCGTCGCGGCCGACGACGGAGCCGTGGACCAGTGAGCTCTTGCCGGAGCCCGCGACGCCGGTGACGACCGTGAGGACACCGAGTGGGATGTCGACGTCGACCTTCTGCAGGTTGTGCGTGTCGGCCCCGCGCACCTCGAGGACGCCGCTGCGCTCCCGCACGGTCTCCTTGAGGGATGCGCGGTAGGACAGGTGCTCGCCCGTGCGGGTGCCCGATGCCCGCAGCCCGTCGACGGTGCCCTCGAAGACGACCTCGCCGCCGCCGCTGCCGGCGCCCGGGCCCATGTCGACCACGTGGTCGGCGATCGCGATCGTCTCCGGCTTGTGCTCGACGACGAGGACCGTGTTGCCCTTGTCCCGCAGTTCGAGCAGGAGCTTGTTCATCCGCTGGATGTCGTGGGGGTGGAGTCCGATGGTCGGCTCGTCGAAGACGTAGGTGACGTCGGTCAGCGCCGAGCCGAGGTGGCGGACCATCTTGGTGCGCTGGGCCTCGCCGCCGGAGAGGGTCCCGGACGGCCGGTCAAGGGACAGGTAGCCGAGCCCGATGTCGACGAACGAGTCGAGCAGGTGGAGCAAGGTCGCGATGAGCGGCGCCACGCCCGGGTCGTCGATGGTGCGCAACCATGCGGCGAGGTCGGTGACCTGCATCGCCGCCACCTCGCCGATGTTGCGGCCCCTGATGGTCACCGATCGTGCCGACTCGTTGAGCCGGGTGCCGTCGCAGGACGGACAGGTGCCGAAGACCGCAGCGCGCTCGACGAAGGCGCGGATGTGCGGCTGCAACGAGTCGACGTCCTTGGCGAACATCGACTTGCGGATCTTCGGGATCAGGCCTTCGTAGGTGATGTTGATCTTGTCGACCTTGATCTTGCGCGGCTCGGCGTACAGGAAGTCCTCGCGCTCGGCCTTCGTGTACGTCGCCACCGGCTTGTCCGGCGGCAGCACGGCCTTGAAGGCTGCGACCATCCACCCGTCCGCCGTGTAGCCCGGCACCAGGATCGCGCCCTCGACGAGCGACTTGCTCTCGTCCACGATCTCCGCCAGGTCCAGGTCGGAGACGGTGCCGCGCCCCTCGCACTGGGGGCACATCCCGCCGAGGTAGACCTGCTGCTTGATGACGTTCTTCTTGCCCGACTCGGTGACCGAGGCGCCGCCGACGGTCGTCGTGGGGATGTTGAAGGAGAACGCGGTCGGCCCGCCGATCGACGGCTCGCCGATCCGCGAGAACAGGGACCGCAACATCGCGTGCGCGTCGGTGACGGTGCCCAGCGTCGAGCGCGGGTTGGCGCCCATCCGCTCCTGGTCGACGAGGATCGCCGTGGTGAGGCCCTCCAGGACGTCGACGTCCGGTCGCGGCAGGTTGGGCATGAAGCCCTGGACGAACGTCGAGTAGGTCTCGTCGATCAGCCGGCGCGACTCGGCCGCGATGGTCCCGAAGACCAGTGAGCTCTTGCCAGAGCCCGAGACCCCGGTGAACACGGTCAGCCGGCGCTTCGGGATCTCGACGTCGACGTCCTTGAGGTTGTTCTCCCGTGCGCCCCGGACCCGGATCAGGTCGTGGGTGTCCGCCGGTTCGGGGGTGGTGCTCATGGGTTCCTCTCGCTCCAGGTGCCGCCGCGCATGAGCGTACGGCCCGCCATCTCGTTCACCTCGCGCCATGCCTGGACCCGCTCCGGGCGCAGGACGAGGTAGACGTAGTCCGCCAGGCCGCGGGGGTCCCAGTCGGCCTGTGCTGCATAGGACTCGCCGAGCCCGCCGGACTCATCGACCGGCACCGACCGCTCCAGGACGACGTCGAGCATCACCACGTCCCTGGTCGGGCCGACCCCGAGCCGCGCGGTCCCGGACGCCAGCAGGTTGCGCGCGGTCGGCGACGCTGCAGCCGTCGCGATCACCGCCCGCTCCCCCACCCAGGCCAGCGACAGCGGCACGAGGTGGGGTACGCCGTCGGCGGACGCGGTCGCGACCCAGGCATCGGCCGCCGGTGCGGTCAGCTGGGCCAGCGCGTCCCGGGTGCGGGTGGCGCGGTCGCGAGGCTCGGCACTCACGCGTGCTCAGGCCTGGTTGATGCGCACGTGGTTGCCGGCCGGGTCGCGGAACGCGCAGTCGCGGACGCCGTACGGCTGGTCGATCGGCTCCTGGATGACCTCGGCCCCGGTGGCCTGGATCCGGTCGAAGGTGCCGTCGAGGTCAGGGGTGCTCAGGACGACGGTGGCGTAGGTGCCCTTGGCCATCATCTCGGCGATGGTGGTCTTCTCGTCCTCCGTGATGCCGGGGTCCGCCGCGGGCGGGGCGAGCACGATCGAGGGGCCGCCCTGGCCCTTCGGCGCGACGGTGATCCACCGCATGTCGCCATACCCGACGTCGTTGAGCACCTCGAAGCCGAGCACGTCGCGGTAGAACGCGAGCGAGGCCTCGGGGTCGGTCTGCGGGAGGAAGCTGTGCTGAATCCTGATGTCCATGGCCGTCACGCTAGTGGCGTCCCGAAGCGCGGCGCTTCTCGATTCCTGACCTGTCGGCCGGCCGGTTCCGGGGAGGTCTGCGCTCCCCCGCGCCGCAGCGGGCGGATGGCCTTCTTGGTCTCGCACGACGGTGGCTCGACCAGGTCCTCCTCGCCTGCGGCCACCTCGTCGCGGTAGGCGCTCGGGGGCAGTCCGACCAGCTCCGTGAAGCGGGTGCTGAAGGTGCCCAGCGACGAGAAGCCGACGCTGAAGCAGACGTCGGTCACCGACAGGTCGCCGCGGCGGAGCAGGGCCATCGCGCGCTCGATCCGGCGGGTCATCAGGTACGAGTACGGCGGCTCGCCGTAGGCCCGCTTGAACTCGCGGCTCAGGTGGCCGCCGGACATGTGGACGTCCCGGGCCAGCGCCTCGACATCCAGGGGCTGGGCGTACTCGCGGTCGATGCGGTCGCGCACCCGCCGCAGCAGGGCGAGGGTGCGGAGTCGCTCCGGGTCGGCTGCCACGAGGCCCATCTTGGCAAAGGTTCGACAGGCGCCGCGCTTGACATCGTGTGACCGATCGGTCAACAACAGGAGGCGCCGTGCGGATCCCCGTCCCGAGTGTGCTGCCGTGGAAGGGTCATGGGCGCCCGCTCCGCCTCGCCGCCGTCAGGGCTGAGGCACCTCGGCGACCCACCCCTCGCTCCGCTCCCACAGCTCGGCGGCGAGCTCGTCCGTGACGGCCCGCGACGGCCGCTTCACCCTGCGGTCGTCGTAGTAGAGCCCGGTCTCGCCGGCGACGTCGGGCGAGGTGGCGCAGTACAGCGAGGTCCGCGCGCCCTGCGCGGTGTCCTTCATGAACAGCTTCATCACGTGGCGCAGCCCCGGCGGCACCTCACGCCACACGTCCGAGGCGATCGCTCCGGGGTGCAGCGAGTACGTCGTCACGCCACTCCCCTGCAGCCGGCGGCCCAGCTCGCGGGCGTGCAGGACGTTGGCCAGCTTGGAGACGCAGTACTCGTCGAAGGCGGTCCGGGTCACCGACGGCCGGCGCACGGCGTCCCAGTCGATGCCCTTCGCGCGGTAGTGCGCGGTGCTGGCGACGTTGACGATCCGGCCGGGGCCGCTGGCGACGATGTGCTCGCGCAGCAGCTCGGTGAACAGGAAGGTGCCGACGTGGTTGGTGCCGAAGGCCATCTCGAAGCCGCTCGCGGTCATGCCGCGCTTGCCTGCGAGGCCCGCGTTGTTGATCAGGACGTGCAGCGGCTCACCCGAGGCGAGGAAGGTCGCCGCTGCCTGCCGAACGGACGCCAGGTCGCCGAGGTCCAGCGGGATCCAGTCGAGGTCGGTGTTGCCGGTCTGGTCCGCGATCTCACGGATCGCCGACCGGTTCCTCTCCTCCGACCGGCCCGCGACCACGACGCGGGCACCCCGGCCCGCGAGGTCGCGCACGGTCTCCTTCCCGATCCCGGTGTTGGCCCCCGTGACGAGGAAGGTGCGGCCGCTCAGCTCACTCATGACGACGATGCTGTCGCGCCGCCCTCGCGCTGTCGTCCTGCCACGGGAGGATTGAGGCCGCATCGTGACTCCCCGCCTGTCTGACAACCCGTAGTGTCGGCGGTGTGGCACTGAGCGTCTTCGACCTCTACTCCGTGGGCATCGGGCCCTCGTCCTCGCACACGGTGGGTCCGATGCGCGCAGCGAAGCTGTTCGCCGACGGCCTGGCGGCTGACGGCCGCCTCGAGGACACCGCGCGGGTCCGGGCCGAGCTGTTCGGGTCGCTCGGCGCGACCGGCCACGGGCACGGCTCGGAGAAGGCGGTCGTCCTGGGGCTCGAGGGTGAGGAGCCTGCCACCGTCGACATCGCGACGTACGACGCCCGCGTGGCCGCGATCCGCGAGGCCGGCCGGCTGCGTCTGGCCGGGCGGCACGGGGTCGCGCTCGGTCCCGACGACCTCGTGCTGCACCGTCGCAAGTCGCTCCCCGGCCACCCGAACGGCATGCGGTTCGAGGCGTACGACGCCAACGGTGCCCTGCTGCGGGAGCGGATCTACTACTCCGTCGGCGGCGGGTTCGTCGTCGACGAGTCAGCCGTCGGCGCAGACCGCGTGGTGGCCGATGCGACGCCTGTGGCCCATCCGTTCACGACGGCGGCCGAGCTGCTCGCGACCTGCGCGGAGACCGGGCTGCGGATCAGCGACGTCATGCTCGCCAACGAGCTGTCCTGGCGCACCGAGGCCGAGGTGCGCGCGGGGCTGCTCGCGATCTGGTCGGTCATGGAGGCCTGCGTCCGCAACGGCTGTGCGCACGAGGGCGTCCTGCCCGGTGGCCTCAAGGTCCCGCGGCGGGCTCCGGCGCTGCACGCCCGCCTGACGGCCGGCAGCGGGGTCGACGACCCGCTGCGCGCGATGGACTGGGTCAACCTGTTCGCGCTCGCCGTCAACGAGGAGAACGCAGCCGGCGGCCGGATGGTGACCGCGCCCACCAACGGCGCCGCCGGCATCATCCCGGCCGTCCTGCACTACTACGTCAGGTTCGTCCCCGGCTCCGATGAGGACGGGATCGTCCGGTTCCTGCTGACGGCCGGCGCCATCGGCGCGCTGTACAAGGAGAACGCGTCGATCTCGGGCGCCGAGGTCGGTTGCCAGGGCGAGGTCGGTTCCGCCTGCTCCATGGCCGCGGGTGCGTTCTGCGAGGTCCTGGGCGGCACACCGCCGCAGGTCGAGAACGCCGCCGAGATCGGCATCGAGCACAACCTCGGTCTCACCTGCGACCCGGTCGGCGGTCTCGTCCAGATCCCCTGCATCGAGCGCAACGCCATCGCCTCGGTCAAGGCCATCAACGCCGCACGCCTCGCGCTGGCCGGCACGGGCAGGCACACCGTCTCGCTCGACCGGGCCATCAAGACCATGCGTGACACCGGCCGCGACATGCACACCAAGTACAAGGAGACCTCGCGCGGCGGCCTCGCGGTCAACGTGATCGAGTGCTGATGCCCGGCTGGACGGCGGACGGTGCGTGAAATGTGACGCACGTCATGTCAGGATGTTACCCATGGGTACCATCACGCTCCTGGTCCTGGCCGCCGCCATCGTCTTCTTCCTCGGCCTCATCGGCGCGCTCTTCGGCGTCGTGTGGTTTGCGGGCAAGAACGGTCGGCGCGCCCAGCTGCGCGGCTGAGGGCTCGAGCGAACCCCGTCAGTCGATCGACTGGCCCAGGACGGCCGCTGCCCGTGCCCACGCGGCCGGGTCGCCCTCGATGGTGATCCCGCTGTCGTCGTACCGGTGCCAGAGCCAGGCGTCGAGCCGCTCGGCCGTGCCCGCGACCACGACGTCCGCCGCGACCTCCGGGGCCGGGACCACGCGCTGGTCCGGCTCGCCCGCGCGGACGGTGCCGTCGGGCGCCGTGCCGGAGAAGGTGCCGAGCTGTGTCCACACCGACCGCCCCGCGTCGGCGATGCGGTACTCGACGTACACCGGCTCGCTGTCGAAGCGTCCCCAGGCGGGACGGCCGCCGTACATCAGGTCGAGGACCTCGTCGACGCCGTCGGCAGCCAGGTCGGCCGGCAGCGGGGTGGGCGTCCCCGCGGCGAGCTCGGCGTCGAGGCGGTGGATGAGTGCCTCGTGGGCCTGGCGGCGATAGGTGAACCCCACACGCTGCGCGTCGTCGGCGGTCGACCACGACCACGCGGGGTCGGCCGGGTCGGCCGTGGCGAGCGCCGCGACGAACCGCTCGTGGGTGGCCCGGAACAGCGCCAGCAACTCGTCGTAGGGCAGGTCGGGACGCTCGGGCTCGTCGTAGTCCTCGGGCGGGGCCGGCCGATGGGTGACCACGTGCAGCCAGAAGTCCTGGACGCCGGTGAGGTGCCACACGAGGTCCGCGGCGTCCCAGTCGGGGCAGGACGGCACCCGGGTGTCCGGGGCGCAGGTCGCCAGGACCTCGGCGAACCGGGCGGACTCCGTGCGGACGTGGTCGAGGTAGGTCGCGTCGGCGAGACGGTTCACGGTGCAGAGCCCAGCGACGGTGGGCGACCCGGCACAGCCCCGTTCACGGCTGCAGCATCACCTTGATCGCGCGCCGCTCGTCCATCGCCCGGTAGCCCTCCGGAGCCTCCTCCAGCGGCAGGGTGAGGTCGAAGACCTTGCCCGGGTCGATGGCGCGATCCTGGACGAGGGCGAGCAGGTCGGGCAGGTACCGGCGGACCGGAGCGATGCCGCCACGCACGCCGATGTTGCGCTCGAAGAGCGTCCGGATCGGCAGCTCGACGCCGTGCGGTACGCCGACGAAGCCGACGCCGCCGCCGGGCCGGGTCACGCCGATCGCCGTCTTCATCGCCTCGTCGGTGCCGACGCACTCGAGGGCCGCGTCGACGCCGATGCCGTCGGTGATGTCGCGCACCTCGGCGATGCCGTCCTTGCCGCGCGCCGCGACCACGTGGGTCGCGCCGAAGGCGCGGGCGACCTGCTGGCGCGACTCGTGGCGCGACATCGCGATGATGGTCTCCGCGCCCATCACCGACGCCGCCAGCACCCCGCAGAGGCCGACGGCGCCGTCACCGACCACGACCGCGGTCCCGCCCTTGCGCACGCCCGCGCACACGGCCGCGTGCCAGCCGGTCGGCATCACGTCGGTGAGCGCGAGGACCGAGGCCAGCAGGTCGTCGGGCGGCGTACCGCCGGTCGCGACGAGGCTGCCGTCGGCCTGGTTGACGCGCGCGTACTCCGCCTGGCCGCTCGCCGTCATGCCGAGGTTCACGCAGGCGGACTGGGCGCCGGCACGGCAGTGCACGCAGGTGTTGTCGCAGTGGCAGAACGGTACGACGACGTAGTCGCCCGCCTTGAAGTCGCGGACGTCGCTGCCGACCTCCTCCACGATCCCGATGCACTCGTGACCGATGGTGGCGCCCGAGCGGATCGGGTTCTCGCCGCGGTAGGGCCACAGGTCGGAGCCGCAGATGCAGCCCGCGGTGACCTTCACGATCGCGTCAGTGGGCTTCTTGATGACCGGGTCCGGGACCTCTTCGACGCGGATGTCTCCGGCGGCGTGGATCGTCGTGGCGCGCATGACGTGAATCCTGCCCCATCCGCGGTCGGCGGCGGAGACTCGCCGCCGGCGCCGTTGGCGATATCTCACATGTGAGTTACCGTCGTGGACATGACGACGGACGAGTCGACCGACGACTACAAGGGCCGGATCGGGAACCTGATCCGCGACGCCCGCAAGCACCGGGGCCTGACCCAGGCCCAGCTCGCCGAACGGCTGGCGACCAGCCAGAGCGCGATCAACCGGATCGAGAAGGGACACCAGAACCTCTCCCTCGAGATGCTCGCCCGGATCGGCGCCGCGCTGGACTCCGAGATCGTGGCGCTCGGCGCCGGCCCGACCCACCTGCGGGTCAAGGGCCCCACGACGCTCTCGGGCAGCATCGACGTGAAGACCTCCAAGAACGCCGGGGTCGCGCTGCTGTGCGCCTCCCTGCTCAACCGGGGCCGCACGACGCTGCGCAAGGTCGCCAGGATCGAGGAGGTCAACCGCCTGCTCGAGGTGCTCGACAGCCTCGGTGTCCAGACGCGCTGGATCAACGCCGAGAACGACCTCGAGATCATCCCGCCCAAGGAGCTCGACCTCACCAAGATCGACGAGGAGGCTGCGCGCCGGACCCGCTCGGTCATCATGTTCCTCGGACCTCTGATGCACCGGATGGACACCTTCGAGCTGCCCTACGCCGGGGGCTGCAACCTCGGGACCCGTACCGTCGAGCCGCACATGTCGGCGCTGCGGCCCTTCGGCCTCGAGGTGAAGGCGACCGACGGCTGGTACCACGCGCAGGCCAACCGGGCGATCGCGCCCGGCCGCCCGATCGTGCTGACCGAGCGCGGCGACACGGTCACCGAGAACGCGTTGATGGCCGCCGCGCTGCACCCGGGCACGACCGTCATCCGCAACGCGTCGTCCAACTACATGGTCCAGGACCTCTGCTTCTACCTGCAGGCGCTCGGCGTCGAGGTCGAGGGCATCGGTACGACGACCCTCACCGTCACCGGCCGGGAGTCGATCGATGTCGACGTCGACTACTCCCCCAGTGAGGACCCGATCGAGGCGATGTCGCTGCTCGCGGCCGCGATCGTGACCCGCTCCGAGATCACCATCCGGCGCGCGCCGATCGAGTTCCTCGAGATCGAGCTGGCCGTGCTGGAGGAGATGGGCTTCCGCTACGAGCGGTCCGAGGAGTACCTCGCCGCCAACGGTCGCACCCGGCTCGTCGACATCACCACGCACGCCTCGGACCTGGTCGCCCCGCGCGACAAGATCCACCCGATGCCCTTCCCGGGCCTCAACATCGACAACCTGCCGTTCTTCGCCGTGATCGCCGCTGTCGCGGACGGCACGACCTACCTCAACGACTGGGTCTACGACAACCGCGCGATCTACCTCACCGAGCTCAACAAGCTCGGCGGCCGGGTCAGCCTGCTCGATCCCCACCGCGTGCAGATCGACGGCCCGACGTCGTGGACCGGCACCGAGCTCGTCTGCCCGCCGGCCCTGCGACCCGCGGTCGTCGTGCTCCTGGCGATGCTGGCCAGCAAGGGCACGTCGGTGCTGCGCAGCACCTATGTGATCCACCGCGGTTACGAGGACCTGGCCGAGCGGCTCAGCTCCCTCGGCGCCGAGATCGAGACCTTCCGCGACATCTGAGCGCGCTGCCGCCGAGCCTGCGAGGCGGCAGACCCGCGCCCCAGATCGAGTAGCGCCGCGACCGAGCCTGCGAGGTCGCGACGCGCGTATCGAGATCGAGTCAGCGAGGAAGCCTGATGTCCCCCTACCTCCCCCCGGGCAAGGTGCTGGCCTTCGCCCATCGCGGTGGTGCCTACCACCCGGAGATCGAAGGCCTCGAGAACACCATGGCGGCCTTCCGTCACGCGGCCGCGCTGGGCTACGACTACCTCGAGACCGACGTCCACCTGACCGCTGACGGTGTCCTGCTCGCGTTCCACGACGAGGTGCTCGACCGCGTCACCGACCAGCAGGGCGCCGTGCGCGACCTCACGTTGGCAGAGGTCCGGCGGGCGCGGATCGGGGGCCGCGAGGAGGTGCCGACCCTGGTCGACCTGCTCGACGCCTTCCCTCAGGCGCGCTTCAACATCGACATCAAGTCCGACGACGCCGTCGAGCCGCTCGCGGCCCTGGTGCGTGAGCGCGACCTGTGGGACCGGGTGTTCATCGGCTCGTTCTCCCGGCGCCGGATCCGGCGATTCCGCGTCCTCACCGGGAGCCGCGTCCCCACGGCCGCCGACCCGTGGCAGGTCGTGGTGTGGCGCCTGTCCCCCAGCGCCCGCCTCGCCCGGCTGGTCGCCGGTGCCGGTTTCGCCGCCTTCCAGGTGCCGCACCGCCGGGGGCGGTTCGTGGTGGTGACGCCCGGACTGGTCCGGCGGGCGCACGCGGCCGGCCGCCACGTGCACGTCTGGACCATCGACGACCCCGCCGAGATGCACCAGCTGCTCGACCGCGGCGTCGACGGGATCTTCACGGATCGCACCGACCTGCTCAAGGATGTGCTCGAGGGACGCGGCCAGTGGTGGTCCGCGCAGGGAGGGACGACATGAGCGCGAACCAGGGGACGGCCGGCATCGCCGACCTCAACCCGTTGAACCGCAGGAAGGAGCAGCGGGCCTGGTTCTTCTACGACTGGGCCAACTCCGCGTTCGCGACGACGATCGCGGGAGTCCTGTTCGCGCCCTACCTGATCTCGATCGCCGAGGAGGCCGCCTGCGGCTTCGTCAGCGAGGACGACCTCAAGTGCCGCGAGAGCATCGAGCTGCTCGGGCTCGCCATCTCCCCGGGCTCCCTGCCGTCGTACGTCATCACGCTCTCGACGGTGCTCGGTGCCCTGCTCTACCCGCTGATCGGTGCCTTGGCCGACCGCACCGCCCGCAAGCCCGCCATGCTGGCCGGCTTCGCGTGGACCGGCGCCACCGCGGCCGGGCTTCTCTTCTTCCTGGTCGGCGACAACTGGCTCTACGGCAGTCTCGTCTTCATCGTCGCCAACCTGGCCTTCGGTGCCTCCACGGTCATCAACGACTCGATCCTGCCGCTGATCTCCACCGAGGCCGAGCGTGATCGGGTCTCCTCGATCGGCTGGGCCTACGGGTACGCCGGCGGCGGGCTCCTGCTCGCGGCGAACTTCGCGGTCGTGACCTTCAACGACCAGCTCGGCATCAGCACGGCCACGGCCGTGCGGCTGTGCATGCTCTCCGGAGCCATCTGGTGGGCCGCGTGGACGATCATCCCGTGGCGCGGCATCAGGCCGCACCCGCCGGAGGCGGTCGAGCACGTCGAGGGCGGGTTGCTCGCGCGCTCCTTCGGACAGCTGTGGGCGACGCTCAAGGACCTGCGCAACTACCCCGTCGCACTGACCTTCCTGGTCGCCTACCTGTTCTTCAACGACGGCATCCAGACGGTCATCGCGTCGGCCGCGATCTTCGGCGAGAAGGAGCTCGGCTTCGGCACCGGAACCGTGCTGGGCGCCTACCTCCTCGTGCAGTTCGTCGCCGTCTTCGGTGCCGTCGGGTTCGGCCGCCTGGCCGACACGATGGGCGCCAGGAAGGTCATCCTGGTCGGCCTGGCGATCTGGATGGTGATCGTGACGGTCGCGTGGTTCATCCCCGAGGAGAGCCTCGTGCCCTTCCTCCTGCTCGCCGCCGCCATCGGCATCGTGCTGGGCGGGACGCAGGCGCTGGCGCGGTCGTACTTCTCGCTGTTCATCCCGCGCGGCAAGGAGGCGGAGTACTTCAGCCTCTACCACGCGATGGACCGCGGGACGTCGTGGTTCGGCACCCTCACCTTCGGCCTGGTGCACCAGTTCGCGGATTCCTATCGGCCGGCCATCTTCGCGTTGATCGCCTTCTTCGCCATCGGCGGCCTGCTGCTGCTCCGCGTCGACACCGCACGCGGCATCCGCGAGGCCGGCAACACCGCCCCTCCCGTCATCTGAGATCGCCGTTCATCTGAGAACATCGGGGGCGTTTCCTCCGACTGGTGGTCTGCCCGCCGATCTGCCAGTGTGATCTGATCCGGCAATTGCGCAGGGCTTGGAACTTTTTACTGCTGGGTAGCGTTGTCAGACAGAGACGAAACACGGGAGGTGGAGTTCTCATGGCTGAGCGGACACTGCGTGGCGCCCGACTGGGGGGCCAGTCGTTCGAGGACGAGCGCGGCATCGAGTTCGCGGCTCGGCAGCAGGTGGGTTACCGCTGCCCCCAGGGTCACGACTTCGAGATCACGATGTCGATCGAGGCCGAGGTGCCGGCGATCTGGGAGTGCCCGCGCTGCGGGCTGGAGGCCGAGTCCACGGCCGGCATCGAGCGTGAGGTCAAGGTCGAGAAGCCGCAGCGCACCCACTGGGACATGCTGCTGGAGCGGCGCTCGGAGAAGGAGCTCGAGGAGATCCTGACCGAGCGGCTCGAGCTGCTGCGCGGAGGCGAGATCGGCCCGGCGCACCTGCACCGCGCCAACGCCCGCAAGAAGAAGCCGGCAAAGGCCTGACGTACTGTCCGGGCCGAGCGCGTCTCCGGCGTTGATGCGGGCAGCAAGCTGCCGTCGACGCCTCCCGCCGCGCTACCGGCCGATGCAGGTCAGTCTTCGACGACCTCGCCCTGGACCACGTCCGGTCCGGGGCGAGTCGCATTTCCGGGCGCGGTGAAGCCGGTACTACGCACGACCTGCCGTCCGGCGTACGACACGAGCAGGCCGCGGAAGAGCGGCCGGGTCACCGGGAGGATGAGCAGGATGCCGAGCGCGTCGGTGACGAAGCCGGGACTGAGCATGAACGCCCCGCCGAGGACGATCAGCACGCCGTCGGCCAGCTCCTTGTGCGGCATGCGGCCGGTCTCGATCCGCTCGCGCAGTGCCTGCCACGCCCGCCGGCCCTCCCGCTTCATGAGCCAGGCGCCGATGATGCTGTCGAGGACGAGGAGCAGGATCGTCCACCAGGGCCCGATGGCCTGACCGACCTGGATGAGCACGAAGATCTCCAGGATCGGCATCACGACGAAGGCGAGGAACAGCAGGAATGCTGCTCGTCGGCTGCGGCGGCTCATCGGGACCTCATGGTGTGCTCATCGGGACCTTCGCCCGACCGGTCGCCGCGGGACGGCCCTTGACCTTCGCCCACCGCTCGCGGATGCCCCACGCGGTGATCCGCTTGAGGGACTCCACCGCGACCTGCCCGCTCATCTTGGACTCGCCGCGCACGCGCTCGACGAACTCGATCGGGACCTCCCGTACGGTCAGGCCCGCGCGGAGCGTGCGCGTCACCAGGTCGGTCTGGAAGACGTAGCCGGTCGAACGGACGCTCTCCAGCTGCAGCTTCTCGAGCGTGGTGCGGCGGAAGAGACGGTAACCCGCCGTCGCGTCGCGGACCTTGATGCCGAGCAGCAGGCGCACGTAGAGGTTGCCCCCGCGCGAGAGCACCTCGCGCTCCCACGGCCAGTTCACGACGGAGCCGCCCGGGACCCAGCGCGAGCCGATCACGAGGTCGGCGTCGAGGAGCCCGGTCAGCAGGCGGTGCAGCTGCTCAGGCTGGTGGGAGCCGTCGGCGTCCATCTCGCCGATGACGTCGTAGCCGCGCTCGAGCGCCCAGGCGAAGCCGGCGAGATAGGCCGCGCCCAGGCCGCCCTTGGTCGTGCGGTGCAGGACGTGGACCTGCTGGTCGGCGGCGGCCAGCCCGTCGGCGATGTCGCCGGTGCCGTCCGGCGAGCCGTCGTCCACGACCAGGACGTCGAGGGACGGCTGGGCTGCGCGGAGCCGGCCCACGATCCAGGCGATGTTGTCCGCCTCGTTGTAGGTCGGCACGACCATCACGACACGTCCGAGGTCGGGGGTGTGGTCAACAAGCATCGCTGGGCTCCTTCGCCGGGACTTCCACGGGTCCGGCAAACTCTCGCCCTCGACGGTACGCGATGGCACCACAGACGAGAGCGGCAAGGGTCGATCCGGTGAACAGCCGGGTGGGCCACGCGCCCAGCCACATGGCGGGCGTGAGCCCGGTCGCCAGGCCGACCTCCTCGACGAGCACCGAGGTCTCCCGGATCGGGGCGGTCGCGACGACCGTGCCGTCCGGTCCGATCACGCCGCTGCGACCGTTGGTCGAGGCCACGGTGAGCCACCGGCCGGCCTCGATCGCCCGGAGCCGGGTGATCGCGAACTGCTGCTCGATCTGGTGGGTGAAGATGAAGCTCGCGTTGCTGGTCTGGACCGCGAGCAGCTCGGCACCGTCACGGACCTGCGGCGGCATCACGTCGTCGTAGGCGACGTCGAAGCAGATCGCGTCGGCGACCCGGACACCGGCGACGCGCAGCGGTTCGGTGCGAGTGCCGCTCTTCATGTCGCGCGAGATCAGGGCGAGCTGGCCGAACTTCGGGTCCCAGAGGTCACGGAAGGGGATGTACTCGCCGTACGGGACCGGGTGGTGCTTGGTGTAGCGGTCTCCCGGCCCCGACGTCGGGTGCCACACGATGCCCTGGTTGAGCACGTGGTCCGGTCCGTCATCGACGATGCCGCCGACGACGACCGGAACGCCGATCGCCTGGACCGCCTGGGCGATGCCCGTGCTCACCGGGAGGTCGTCGAACGGGTCGACGGCGGTGGAGTTCTCGGGCCACAGCACGAAGTCGGGCGCGGCCCGCTCGCCGGCGCTGACGTCCGCCGCCAGCTGCACGGTCGCATCGACGTGGTTCTGGGTCACCCCGCGGGGGTCCCACAGGATGTCGTTGCCCGGGCCCGGGACGTTGCCCTGGACGACGGCCACCGTGGCCGTGCCGCTCTCCGCGACCGTCCACGGGAAGACCGCAGGGCCGACGACGAGGGCGCCCATGCCGATGAGGGCGCCGGCCGCCGGCAGGGTGCGGTCCTCGACCGCACGTGCCAGGAGGAATCCGAGCAGGGCCAGCAGGAAGGACAGGCCGGTCATCCCGACGTAGGCGACGGCGGGTGCCGCCGGGGTGTCGATCGCGGCGAAGGAGAGCCGCCCCCACGGCATGCCGCTGAACGGCCAGCCGCTGCGTACGGTCTCCATGGTCGTCCACGCAGCGGCGAGCCAGACCGGCCACCACGGCAGGCGGCGCAGCAACGGCGTCGCCAGTCCGAGCAGGCCGTAGAACACGGCCTCGACGGTGGCCAGCGCCACCCAGGCGTCCGGCCCGATCGACGCCCGCATCCACTCGATGTGGCTGAAGTAGAAGGCGACGCCGAAGACGAGGCCGACCACACCGGAGCGGCGTACCGACAGGCCGGAGGTGAGCAGCGCGAACGACGCGACGCCGAACGGCAGCAGCCAGGCGAAGGCGATCGGCTCGAAGGACGCGGTCAGGAGGAGACCCCCGAGGACCGCGAGGAACGAGCGCTGCAGCACGCGCCGAGCCTAGATGACGCACGAAGGGGCCAGCGGCCCCCTCCCTGCAGGCACGAAAGGGTTCGAGCCGCCTTCGGACCATCCCGACTTCCGACCGGCTGCCGACGCGCGCGACGTTGTCTAGGGAGACCCGAACCCTTTCGGTCCGCCCTCGAGGAGCGAACCGACCTCCGCGAACCACAACCCGGGAAGAGCTGGTGCTACTCCCCCGGGCAATGCGGCCACTCGGACGTCGGTCCGCCTGCCACGACCTGCACGGGCGAACGGTTCCGTACTTTTGTCAGCGGGAACGGCCCTGTCAACCGGCCGCTGACCTGCGCAGACGCGCGTTGTCGCAGGTCAGGAAGCCCTCACCGGAACAGAAAAAACTGAAGAAATCGGGACGTGCTTCGGCGTGTCGCGTCGCGCCACGCCGAAGAACAGGGGCCCGTCAGCTCACGGGGCGGTTCTCGTAGTAGGTCGAGAGCACGATCGTGGTGCGGGTGGAGACGTTCGCAGCGATGCGGATGCGGCCCAGGAGGCTCTCCATCTCGGCTGGCGAGGTGGTGCGCACCTTGAGGATGTAGGACTCCTCGCCGGCCACCGACCAGCACGACTCGATCTCCGGCATGTCGACGAGCCGGTCGGGACAGTCGTCGGGCTGCGAGGGGTCGATCGGGCGGATCGCGATGAACGCGGTGAGCGGGAGCCCGATCTCGGCGTAGTTCACCGTCGCGCCGTAGCCGAGGATGAGGCCGCGCTGCTCGAGTCGCTTGACCCGCTGGTGCACGGCCGAGGTGGAGAGCCCCGTGGCCCGCCCGAGATCGGTGTAGGACATCCGCCCGTCCTTGGCCAGGAGCTCCAGGATCTGCCGGTCGGTCGCCTCGACCGCTGGATTGCTGCTCTGACTCACGCCTCCACCCTAGTGGGCGGGGGGACCCACGGGTGTCATGTCTCGCCGTGGCGTGCCCCCTAGGCTGGCCCGGTGACGGACCGCCTGCTGCTCCTGGACACCGCCAGCCTCTACTTCCGGGCCTTCTTCGGCTCGCCCGAGATCCTCTCCCCCGGCGGCACCAACGTGAACGCGGTGCGCGGCCTCCTCGACTACATCTCCCGGCTCGTCGAGCAGTACCAGCCCACGCACCTTGCCTGCTGCTGGGACGACGACTGGCGGCCCCAGTGGCGTGTCGACCTGATCCCGACCTACAAGGCGCACCGCGTCGTCGAGGAGGTCGAGGGAGCCCCGGACGTCGAGGAGGTCCCCGACCCGCTCGAGCTGCAGGTGCCGATCATCCGCGACGTCCTCGGCGCGTTCGGCATCGCCGTCGTCGGCGCCCCCGGCTACGAGGCGGACGACGTGATCGGGACGCTCGCCACGGGGGCGGGGATGCCGGTCGACGTGGTGACCGGCGACCGCGACCTGTTCCAGCTGGTCGACGACGCCGCCGGCGTCCGGGTCCTGTACGTCGGCCGGGGGGTCGGCCGCCACGAACGGGTCGATGAGGAGTGGGTCCTCGCCAAGTACGGCGTGCGGGCCGACCAGTACGCCGACTTCGCGACCCTGCGCGGCGACGCGTCCGACGGCCTGCCCGGCGTCAAGGGGGTCGGCGAGAAGACGGCCGCCAGCCTCCTCCAGAAGTACGACGACATCGCGGGGATCCTCACCGCCGTCGACGACCCGGGCAGCGATCTCGGTCCCGGCCCGCGCCTGAAGATCCGCGACGCGGCGGCGTACCTGGCGGTTGCTCCGACCGTCGTCGCCGTCGCTCGCGACATCGACCTCCCCCGCGATCGCCTCGCCCTTCCGCGGCAGCCGCTGGACGCCGACCGGCTCGGGGAGCTCGTCGAGGAGTGGGGCCTCGCCAGCCCCGTCGCGCGTCTGACCGGCGTACTGGCCTCGTTGGCCGCCCAGCCGCCGGTCGACGTGTAACACCAACTTCATTCCATTTGGTAGTAGTTCGAAATCAGCCCTTCCTAGGTTCATCGCCACCGGGGCCCGGCGTCGTGCCCCCTGGCCCAGCGGCCGCCTCCCGAGAGGGCGGTCGCGATGACCGAGAGGGTTGTCCCTTGTCCCATTCCCGCATCCGCCTGGCGACCGGTTCCGTGCTCGTGCTCACCGCGGCACTGAGCCTCAGTGCCTGTGGCGGCTCCAAGTCCGGGGAGTCGAGCGCAGCCGAGAGCTGCGTCGACACCTCCGGTGACACCATCAAGCTCGGGTTCCTGAACTCCACCTCCGGCGCCATGGCGATCAGCGAGCAGACCGTGCGCGACTCGCTCGTGATGGCCCTGGAGGAGATCAACGCCGACGGCGGCATCCTCGGGAAGAAGATCGAGCCGGTGGTGGAGGACGGGGCCAGCGACCCGGCCGTCTTCGCCGAGAAGATCGAGAAGCTGCTGACCGGCGACTGCGTCGCGGCGGTCTTCGGCGGCTGGACCTCCGCGTCGCGCAAGGCGATGCTCCCGGTCGTCGAGGCCGACAACGGCCTGCTGTTCTACCCGGTGCAGTACGAGGGCCTCGAGGCGTCGAAGAACATCTACTACACCGGGGCGACCACCAACCAGCAGATCATCCCGGCCATGGACTTCCTGAAGTCCGAGGGCGTGAAGACGCTGTTCCTGGCGGGCTCCGACTACGTCTTCCCGCGCACGGCCAACAAGATCATCAAGCAGTACGCCAAGGAGCTCGGCATCGAGATCGTCGGCGAGGAGTACGTCCCGCTGGACGACGACGACTGGACGACGCAGGTCGCGAAGATCGTCGACGCCAAGCCGGACTTCGTCTTCAACACGATCAACGGCTCGTCCAACGTCGGCTTCATCAAGGCGTACTACGAGCAGGGCCTCAGCCCCGAGACGTCGCCGATCATCTCCGTCTCCATCGCCGAGGAGGAGGCCCCGGCGATGGGCAAGGACGTCACCGGCCAGTACGCCGCCTGGAACTACTTCCAGTCGGTGAAGAGTCCGGCCAACGACGCCTTCATCAAGGCGTTCCAGGCCAAGTACGGTGCCGACCGGCCGACATCGGACCCGATGGAGGCGGCGTACACCTCGCTGTACCTCTACAAGGCACTGGTCGAGAAGGCCGACTCCTTCGACGTCGACGAGATCAACGCGTCCGCCGACGGGGTCACCTTCGACGCCCCCGAGGGCACGGTCACGATCGACGGCGACAACCACCACATCGCGAAGACGGGCCTGATCGGGCGGATCAACTCCGACAACCAGTTCGACGTCGTGTGGTCGTCGGAGGAGCCGATCGAGCCCGACCCGTTCCTGGAGGGCTACTCCTGGTGGGACCCCAGCGGCGAGTGACCTGACCCGGCCACCGATCCGGATCCTCCCTCCCCCGGGGTGTCGTGCTCGCGCAGCGCGGCACCCCGGGGCAACCCGTCAGGAGTCCTGCGTGGACGCGTTCACCACCCCCCTGCTCGCCGGTGCCGCCACCGGTGCGCTGCTGCTCATCGCCGCGCTCGGCCTGGCCCTCACCTTCGGCCAGATGGGCGTGATCAACATGGCGCACGGAGAGTTCCTCATGGCCGGCGCCTACACCGCCTTCCTCACCCAGCAGGTCGTCACCAACACCGACGTCTCGATCCTGCTCGCGCTCCCGGTCGCCTTCGTCGTCGCCGGCCTGCTCGGCCTGCTGCTCGAGGTCGCGATCATCCAGTGGATGTACCGCCGGCCCCTCGACACCCTCCTCGTCACCGTCGGGGTGAGCCTGCTGCTCCAGCAGCTCGCGAAGGACGTCTTCGGCGCGCAGGGTGACCCCGTGCACACGCCGGGCTGGCTCGAGGGCAACATCAACGTGTTCGGCTACCACTGGCCCTACCGGCAGATGTTCACGATCGTGCTCGCGCTCGCGGCGCTCGGAGCCCTCGGTGCCCTGCTGAAGTACACCGCCTACGGACGCCAGATCCGGGCGACCGTCCAGAATCGCGACCTCGCCGAGACGATGGGCGTTTCCACCCGCACCGTCGACCGGGTCACCTTCTTCGTCGGCTCCGGGCTCGCGGGCATCGGCGGCGTCGCCGTGTCGCTCATCTCCGGCACGAACCCGAACCTCGGGACGACGTACATCATCTCGGCGTTCCTGGTCGTCGTGGCCGGCGGCCTCGGACAGCTGAAGGGCACCGTGATCGCGGCGTTCGCGGTCGGCATCGTCACCGCCTACCTCACCGACTGGTCGAGCTCGAGCATGGCGCAGGTGGTGACCTTCGGCCTGGTCGTGGTCTTCCTCCAGCTCCGGCCCCAGGGCCTGTTCACCGTCCGCACGAGAGGGCTCGCATGAAGCACCTGCACAAGTGGGGGCCGCTGGTCGGCATCGCCCTCATCGCGATCGCGCTGCTCGTCGTCGCACCGGCGGTGCTCAGCCCGTTCCGGCTCAACAACCTCGGCAAGTACGTCTGCTGGGCCATCGCCGGCGTCGGCATCGGCCTCGCGTGGGGCCGTGGCGGCATGCTGGTGATGGGCCAGGGGGTCTTCTTCGGCCTGGGTGGCTACGCGATGGCCATGCACCTCAAGCTCGAGGCCGCGATGGCGACGGGCGGCCCGGACGCCATCCCCGACTTCATGGTCCTGTACGGCGACGGCACCATGCCGGGCTGGTGGGAGCCCTTCCGCAGCGGGGCCTTCACCCTGTTCGCCATCGTCGCGGTCCCGGCCGTCGCGGCAGCCCTGCTCGGATGGGCGATCTTCAAGCGGCGGGTCAAGGGTGCCTACTTCGCGATCCTCACCCAGGCGCTGGCAGTGGCCTTCGCGACCCTGTTGATCGCGACCATCAAGCAGACCGGCGGCTTCAACGGGCTCAACCAGTTCACGGTGTTCTTCGGCTACAACCTCTACGACCCCGTCAACAAGCGGATGATCTACTCGATCGCCGCGGTGGTGCTGGTGGTGTGCCTGATCGTGGTGTGGCAGCTCTACCGCAGCCGGTTCGGCGAGCTGCTCGTCGCCACCCGCGACGCCGAGGAGCGGGTCCGGTTCCTGGGCCACGACCCCGCCAACATCAAGCTGGTCGCCTTCGTGGTCGCCGCCGTGATGGCGAGCGTCGGCGGTGCGCTCTTCGCGCCGATCACCGGCATCATCTCGCCCTCCGACGTCGACGCGACAGCGTCGATCTTCCTGATCGCGGGGGTCGCGCTCGGCGGGCGTGCCCTCCTGCTCGGCCCGGCCCTGGGCGCGCTGGCGGTGGGCTACGGCCGGACGTCGCTGTCGGAGTCCTTCCCCGACCAGTGGACCTACTTCCTCGGCCTGCTGTTCATCGTCGTGATCCTGTTCTTCCCGGCCGGCCTCGGCAGCGTCTGGTCACAGGCAGTCGGCCGGCTGCGATCGGTGGTCCGCTCCCCCGTCCCGAAGCACCGCACCGCGGAGCCCGCGGTCGACGACCTGGAGGTCGCCCGATGAACGACGACTACCTGGAGATCCGGGGGCTGAGCGTCGACTTCGACGGCTTCCGGGCGATCGACGGTGTCGACCTCACGCTCCTGCAGGGCCGGTTGCACTTCCTCATCGGCCCCAACGGCGCGGGCAAGACGACGCTGGTCGACGCGGTGACCGGGCTGGTGCCCGCCACCGGGCTGGCCCGCTACCGCCACCGGGACCTGCTGCACACGAAGTCACACCGGATCGTGCGGGCCGGGATCGGGCGCACCTTCCAGACGGCCACCGTGTTCGAGGGACTGTCGGTCCTGCAGAACCTCGACATCGCCGGCGGCGTCCACCGGTCGGCCTGGAGGATGGCGCTCGCCCGGCGCGGGACGCCGTCGTACGTCGAGGAGGCCCTGGAGACGATCGGGCTCGCCGACCTCCGCGACAAGCCGGCCGGCGTCCTCGCACACGGCCAGAAGCAGTGGCTAGAGATCGGCATGCTGCTGGTGCAGGACGCGCGGGTGATGCTGCTCGACGAACCGGTGGCCGGCATGAGCGCCGAGGAGCGGTCGGAGACCGGCGAGCTCCTGCGGCGGATCGGTCGGGAGCGGACCATCGTCGTGATCGAGCACGACATGGACTTCGTCCGCAGCTATGCCGACGTCGTGACCGTGATGCACGCCGGCAAGGTGCTGGCGGAGGGCACGGTGGCGCAGATCCAGGCCGACCCCCGGGTCCAGGAGGTCTACCTGGGCCGGCAGGCCGAGACGAGCCGGGAGGCCGACCATGCTTGAGCTGCGAGGAGTCACGGCCGGTTACGGCCGGACCCGCGTCCTGGAGGACGTGTCGCTGGAGGTCCCCGACGGCGGCGCCGTCGCCGTGATGGGACACAACGGCGCGGGCAAGACCACGCTGCTGCGCGTCGCCGTCGGCCTCCTGCCGGTGATGCGCGGGCAGGTGCTGCTCGACGGCGAGGACGTGACCCGGCTCCGCCCGAACAAACGGGTGGCGCGCGGCCTGGGCTACGTCCCGCAGGGGCAGCTGTCGTTCCCGCAGATGACGACCCTGGAGAACCTGCAGCTGGTCACCACTGACCGGTCCGCGATCGACGGCGTGCTCGACACCTTCCCGGCCTTGCGCGACCTGCTCGCGCGTCGGGCCGGACTGCTGTCCGGTGGCCAGCGCCAGCAGCTCGCCATCGCGCGGACGCTGCTGACGAAGCCGCGCATGCTGATCCTGGACGAGCCGACCGAGGGCATCCAGCCCAATGTCGTCGCCGAGATCGAGTCGGTCATCACCGCGCTCACCGCTCGTGGGGACCTCTCGGTCCTGCTCGTCGAGCAGCACGTCGGCTTCGCCCTGCGCAGCACCGACGCGTACTACGTGCTGGAGTCCGGCCGGGTCACGTCGAGCGGCGCGGGCGGCCCCGGAGCGCTGGATGCCGTCCGCACGGCGATGGCAGTCTGATGCACCTCACCCCCTCCGACACCGAGAAGCTCCTCCTCAGCGTCGCCGGCATGGTGGCGCGGGACCGGCTCGACCGCGGCGTCCGGCTCAACTACCCCGAGGCGGTCGCGCTGCTGTCCTGCTGGGTCATCGAGGAGGCCCGTGCCGGCGCGCTGGTCGCCGACCTGATGGAGCGCGGTCGCGACGTGCTGCGCCGCGAGCAGGTCATGGCCGGCGTTCCCGAGATGCTCGTCGACGTGCAGGTCGAGGCCACCTTCCGCGACGGGCGCAAGCTCGTCACCCTCCACCACCCGATCGCGTGAGGAGCGAGCACCCATGGGCATTGTGAGCGACGGTCCGGGCGCGACCCGGACCGCACCCGGCACGGTCGTGCTGAACGCCGACCGCTCCCCCGACGAGCGGGGCACGCTGGTGGTCACCAACACCGGCGACCGGCCGGTGCAGATCGGCTCGCACATCCACCTTCCGGACGTGAACCCGGCACTCGACCTCGACCGCGCGGCGGCCCACGGCTTCCGGCTCGACATCCCGTCGGGGACCTCGCGCCGGTTCGAGCCGGGCGCCTCGCAGGAGGTCGCGATCGTCGCCCTCCGCGGAGCCCGCGTCGTGCCCGGCCTGCAGGTCCGGACCGAGGGAGGAGCGCTCGATGGTTGAGATCAGCCGGTCGGCGTACGCCGCCCTCTACGGCCCGACCGTCGGCGACCAGGTCCGGCTCGGCGACACCGACCTGTGGATCGAGGTCGAGCAGGACTGGGTGATCGGCGGCGAGGAGGCGGTCTTCGGCGGCGGGAAGTCGATCCGCGAGTCGATGGCACAGTCGACCCGGACCTCGGCCGAGGGCGCGCTCGACACGGTCATCACGAATGCGCTCGTCCTCGACCACTGGGGCATCGTCCGGGCCGACGTCGGCGTCCGGGACGGACGGATCGTCGCGCTGGGCCGCGCGGGCAACCCGGACATCGCCGACGGCGTCCACCCCGACCTCGTGATCGGACCCGGAACCGATGTCGTCTCCGGTGAGGGCAAGATCCTCACCGCCGGCGCGATCGACGTGCACGTGCACCTGCTGTCGCGCTCGCAGCTGGTCGAGGCGCTCGCCACGGGCATCACGACGATCGCGGGCGGCGGCACCGGCCCCTCCGAGGGTTCCAAGGCGACGACCGTGACCCCGGGCGCGTGGCACCTCGCGTCCGTGCACCGGGCGCTCGACTCCGTGCCGCTCAACGTCCTCCTGTTCGGCAAGGGCAACACCGTCAGCGCCGGCGGGCTCGCCGAGCAGGCGCTGGGCGGCGCGGCGGGCTACAAGGTGCACGAGGACTGGGGCTCCACCCCCGCCGCCATCGACGCGTCGTTGCGCGCGGCCGACGAGTTCGGCCTCCAGGTCGCCCTGCACTCCGACAGCCTCAACGAGGCCGGCTACGTCCAGTCGACGATCGCGGCCATCGCCGGGCGCGGCATCCACGCGTTCCACGCCGAGGGCGCCGGCGGCGGGCACGCCCCCGACATCCTCACGGTGGCGTCGCTCCCCCACGTGATCCCCGGCTCGACGAACCCGACGCTGCCGCACACGGTCAACACGGTCGCCGAGCACCTCGACATGCTGATGGTCTGCCACCACCTCAACCCGCAGGTGCCCGAGGACCTCGCCTTCGCCGAGTCGCGCATCCGGGCCACGACGATCGCCGCGGAGGACCTGCTGCACGACCTCGGCGCCCTGTCGATCACCTCCTCCGACGCGCAGGCGATGGGGCGCATCGGCGAGGTGGTCTGCCGGACCTGGCAGGTGGCCCACGTCATGAAGGCGCGGTACGGCGACCACGGCGACCTGGCCGGGGGTCCCGCCGACAACGCCCGCGCCCGCCGCTACGTCGCGAAGTACACGATCAACCCCGCCGTCGCGCACGGCATCGACCACGAGGTCGGGTCGGTCGAGCCGGGCAAGCTCGCCGACCTCGTCCTGTGGGACCCCCGCTTCTTCGGGATCCGGCCCCAGGTGGTGATGAAGTCCGGAGCGCTCGTGTGGGGGGCGCTCGGGGACCCCAACGCCTCCATCCCGACGCCCCAGCCGGTGCTGATGCGGCCGACCCTGGGCGACGACGGCAGCGCGCACGCGGTCAGCTTCGTGTCGCCGGCGGCGCTGGAGGACGGGTTGGCCGACCGGCTCGGCCTGCGCCGCCGGCTCGCGGCGGTGCGGCCGACCCGGGAGGTCACCAAGGCGGACATGGTCAACAACTCCGCGCTTCCGCGCATCGACATCGATCCCGAGACCTTCGCGATCGACGTCGACGGCGAGCGGATCGAGCCCGCCCCGGCGACCGAGCTCCCCCTCGCGCAGCTGTACTCGATGTTCTGAGGGCCCTGATGACGCACGCCGACCTGCTCACCCTGCTGCTCGCCGACGCCCGGCTGCCCGTCGCGGGGCACACCCAGTCCGGGACGCTCGAAGGAGCCGTGATGGCCGGGCTGGGCGCGGCCGACGTCCCGTCGTACCTCAGGACGCGGCTGCTGGGCGTGACCCGCGTCGAGGCGGGCACCGCCGTTGCCGCCCGTCGGGCCGTGCTCGACCGCACCTCGCTCGCCGAGGTCGAGACGGCCTGGGCGGCACGGACCGTGGCCCCGGCGGTGCGGACGGCCTCGCGGGTCCAGGCCCGTGCGCTGCTGCGCCTGTGCACCCGGGTCTGGCCGGACGCGGTCGCGCCCCTGGCACCGGTCCCGGGCGTGAGCCGTCCGGTGACGCTCGGAGCACTCGCCGCCGGGCTCGGGATCGGCGCCGAGGCGCTCGCCCGCCTCGTCGGGTACGACGACGTGCAGACCGTCTGCGCGGCGGCGCTCAAGCTGCTCCCCCTCGACCCGGCGGTCGTCACCGGGTGGGTGGTCGATGCGCTGCCGCTCGTCGAGGAGGTCGTGGCCGCCACGGCCGGCACGAGCGACCCCGATGACATCCCCGCGGTCGGAGTTCCCCAGATCGAGGTGTGGGCGCAGGCCCACGCCCGCACCACCAGGAGGTTGTTTCGTGCCTGACCACCACCAGCACACCGACCATGTCCACGGTCATGCCGACGATCATGCCCACGCCGGGCGGCCGCTGCGCCTCGGTGTGTGTGGACCGGTCGGCACCGGCAAGAGCTCCCTCATCGCGCTGCTGTGCCGCGAGCTCTCCGGGCAGCTCAGCCTCGCGGTCGTCACCAACGACATCTACACCGACGAGGACGCCCGCTTCCTGCGCTCCGCGGGCGTCCTGGCCGCCGACCGGATCCGGGCCGTCGAGACGGGCGCCTGCCCGCACACGGCGATCCGCGACGACATCAGCGCCAACCTCATGGAGGTCGAGGAGCTTGAGCGGGACTACCCCGACCTCGACCTGGTGCTCCTGGAGTCCGGCGGGGACAACCTGACCGCGACCTTCTCGCCGGCACTCGTCGACGCGCAGGTCTTCGTCCTCGACGTGGCCGGCGGCGGGGACGTGGCCCGCAAGGGCGGGCCCGGCATCGAGCGGGCGGACCTGCTGGTCGTGAACAAGACCGACCTGGCGCCGTACGTGGGCGTCGACCTGGCGCGGATGAGGGCCGATGCCGTCGCCGCCCGGGACGGCCGGCCGGTCATCGCCCTGTCCCGGACCGACCGCGCCAGCATCGACGCGATCGTCGCGTGGGTCCTCGACGTCCGCTCGTCCCACGAGCACGGGCTGCTGGTGCCGGTCGACCCGGGGCCGATGGCACCCCACACCCACGCCGGCGAGCATGCTCACGAGCACTGAGCGGCTGGGGCGCACCCGGCTGAGCGTTCGCGCCGGACCGTCCGGCGGGCGGTGCCAGGTGCGCACGGCTGTCACCCGCTCGGACCCGACGGCCTCTGCGGTCCGGGCGATGGTGCTCGAGCACGACGGCGCGAGCGCCCGCGTGGCGCTCGTGCCGGACGGGGCCCTGCTCCTGGCCGGTGACGCCGTCGAGATCGACGTATCGGTCGGTGCCGGCCTCGAGGTGGACCTCGTCGAGACCGGCGGCACGGTCGCCTACGACATGCGCGGCTCCACCGCCCGCTGGGACGTGCGGATCGACCTGGCGGCCGGAGCGATCCTGCGCTGGGCGGGACTCCCGTTCGTCGTCGCAGCCGGAGCCGATGTCGGCCGGTCCGTGCGGGTGCGGTGCGGCGCGGGCGCGCGCCTGGCCCTGCGCGAGACCCTCGTGCTCGGCCGGTACGGCGAGCTGCCCGGCGCGGTCCGCCAGACGACCGCCGTCCACGACCCCGACGGTCCGGTGCTGGTCGAGGACCTCCCCCTGGACGCTGCGTCCGCCCCGTGGCTGCTGGGCGGGGCCCGGGTCATGACCAGTGTGCTCTCGGTCGGCACGGACGTGCCGGAGACCGGCGACGACCTGCACCGCTACGACCTGGACCGTCCCGGCGCCGTGCTGTGGCGGCGGCTGGGCCAGCAGGTCCACGACGTCGAGCTCGCCGCCGCGTGGGCGATGGCGACCGCGCCGGAGCCGGTGGGCAGCTAGTGGGCTCGCGCGATCTGCTGCTCGACACGGAACTCGAGCCCGTCCGCCGCCGCGAGGTAGACGTCCTGGTCGAGCAGGTTGCCGTCGAGGCGCATCAGGCCGCGCGGACTGGAGTAGAAGTGCCCCGAGGGCAGGGTGGCCGCGGCGTCGACCGTGAGCGACCCGCACACCTCGCCGACGCGGGCGAGGAAGGAGATGGCCTCGTAGCAGGACTCGCCCACCGCGTTGAGGGCCGGCGCCCAGCGGCCCCACCGCGCGTAGTAGTCACGGGCCAGGGTGGAGCTCTCGACGGTGCCCATCCCGTCGAAGTACGCCGCCGCGGCGTACAGGCCGTTGCTCGCGTCCGCGCCGGCGGCGAGCAGCGTGTTCTCCTCGACCGCGGGACTGAGTCGCGGGAGTGCCGCGGTGAGTCCGGCCCGGGCGAACTGCCGGTTGAAGTGCACGGCGTCCTGGCCCATCAGCAGCATGATCACGCCGTCGACGGGTTGGCGCTCGAGATCGGCGATCACACCGGCGAAGTCACTGGTGCCGAGCGGCACGTAGGTCTCGCTGACGATCTCCGAGGCGGTGCCCTGCAGGGCGAGGCGGGCCGTCGTACCGGTCACCCGCGGAAACACGTAGTCGTTGCCGAGGATCGCCCAGCGTCCCACTCCCAGCTCCTCGCGCATCCAGTGCGCGGCCGGCAGCAGCTGGTTGATCGGCCGCTCGCCGATCATGAACACGCCCGGCGTGGGGTCACTCCCCTCGTGCATCGCGCCGAAGGCGTAGAGCACGCGACCGCCGACGCGCCGGGTGATCGCCTGCCGCACGGCGGAGGTGTGCCAGCCCGCGACCGCCTCGACCGCGCCGGCGTCGACCAGCCGGCCCACCTCGTCCGCCACCACGCCGGGGTCCCGGCCACCGTCGACGACGACCAGCTCGACCCGGCGCCCGGCGATGCCCCTTCCGGCGTTCAACTGCTCGACGGCCAGCTCCGCGCACGCCAGGCAGGAGGGGCCGTAGATGCCGGTCGGCCCCTGCAGGGGGACCACGAGGGCGACCGGGAGGGCATCGTCCTGGCGCGTGCGGGGCACGGGGACCTCCGTGCGGGGCGTCGGCTGGTGCTGCCGGCGACATTGCAGGCGACGGATCAACCGGGGGTCTTCGTGGTCCGGCCTAGGATAGTGCCGGCGCCGCGGCGTGGCAGCGTCGTTCACGCGATTGTCACAATCCGACCGAGGAGACCGTCGTGACCCTGTCGCAGCCCCTGCAGCCCCTGCCGCCCCTGCGGTCCGGGGAGGCACGAAGCAGCCTGGCCGTCGAGGTGCGCCAGCTCGAGGCCCGGCTGCGCGGCGTGCTGCAACCGCTCCTGGACGAGCACGGCCTGTCGATGGACCACTGGCGGATCGTCGCGGTGGTCGGGGAGGGGCCTGGCCTCGGCATGGGCGAGATCGCGACACTGGCCGTCGTACCGGCGGCCAGCCTGACCCGGCACATGGACAAGCTGGTCGAGCAGGGCATCGTCGTGCGCCGCATCGACCCGGGCGACAGGCGGCGGTCGGTCGTGGCCCTGTCGCCGCGGGGTGAGGAGTACGCCGCCCGCCTGCGGGCCGCCGAGGCCGGGATCGCGGCGGGCGGTGCGCCGCCTCGACGCGCGACCTAGTCGCTCGCGACGATTCCCCGCCGCAGCAGCTTGACCAGCGCCCGTGCGTTGTCCCGCACCGGGGTGCCCGCCGCGGCGTCGGCGATCTGTCCGGCGAAGTCGATGAGCTGCTTCATCTGGCGCACGAAGTCGCCCGCGGTCTGGTCGTTGCGGGTGATCACCTCGTCGAGGTCCTGGCCCTCGGCCCAGCGGTACGCCGTCCACGCGAAGCCGCCGTCGGGCTTGCGGAGGAAGTCGAGCCGGTGCTCGCGCTCGAGTCGCTCCAGCTCGCCCCACAGCCGGGTCATCGCGTCGATGGTCGTACCGATCGCACCGCCCGGGACGTTCGGCGGACCGTCGTCCGGGCGCCGGGCCTCGTAGACCAGGGCCGAGAGCACGGCGCCGAGCTGGGCCGGGGACAGGTCGTCCCACAGGCCGCTGCGCAGCGCCTCGGCCGCGACCAGGTCGAGCTCGGAGTAGATCCGCATGAGGCCGCGGCCGCGTTCGGTGACCTCGTCGCCGTCGAGGTAGTCGAGCGCCTCGAGCACCTCGCAGACGCGGTCGAAGGTACGCGCCACGGTGTTGGTACGCCGCTCGATGCGCTGCGACAACGTCTGGGTGTCCTTGTCGAGCTTCGCCCACCGCTCGGCCCACCGCGCGTGGTCCTCGCGCTCGGCGCAGCCGTGGCAGGGGTGCTCGCGGACCTGTGCCCGCAGCGCCGCGATCTGCTGGGCGATCTCCGGGTCGACCTGGCCCCGCTCCGACCTCGGCCGGGTGACGGACAACGGCAGGCCGCGCACGGCCTCGCGCACGGCCTGCGCGACGTCCTTGCGCTGGTGCGGGTTGCGGGGATCGAGCTTGCGGGGCAGCCGGATCCTCGCGACCGGCTCGACCGGCGTCGGGAAGTCCATCATCGCCAGTCGGCGGCCCTGGCGCTCGGCGGTGATGACGAGCGGACGGTGGCCGTGCTCGGACAGGCCCGGGTCGACGATCACCGCCGGGCCGGCGAACTTGCCGACCGGCACCACGACGATGTCGCCGGGCTGGAGCCGCTCGAGGGACGCCTCGGCCTCGCTGCGCCGGTCGTTCCGGCGGACCTTGCTGGACTCCTTCTCGAGCTCGGAGATGCGCCGGCGCAGGGCGGCGTACTCCATGAAGTCGCCGAGGTGGCACTGGGCGGCCTCCGCGTAGCCGGCGAGCGCGTCCTCCGCCTTGCGCTGCTGACGGGCGAGACCGACCACGGCACGGTCGGCCTGGAACTGCGCGAAGGACTGCTCGAGGAGCTCCCGTGCCCGATGGCGTCCGTAGGAGTGCACGAGGTTGACCGCCATGTTGTACGACGGCCGGAAGCTCGAGCGCAGCGGGTAGGTGCGCGTCGAGGCGAGACCGGCGAGCTCACGGGGGTTCATCCCGGGCTGCCAGAGCACGACGGCGTGGCCCTCGACGTCGAGGCCGCGGCGGCCGGCGCGGCCGGTCAGCTGGGTGTACTCCCCCGGCGTGATGTCGGCGTGGGTCTCGCCGTTCCACTTGGTCAGCTTCTCCAGCACGACCGTGCGCGCCGGCATGTTGATGCCGAGCGCCAGCGTTTCCGTCGCGAAGACGATCTTGACCAGTCCGCGGAGGTAGAGCTCCTCGACGCACTCCTTGAACGCCGGCAGCATCCCGGCGTGGTGGGCGGCCACGCCGCGGGAGGCGGCGTCGAGGAAGTCGTGGTAGCCGAGGACGTGGAGGTCGTCGGACGGCAGGCCGCCGAGTGTGCGCTCGACGTACGCGATGACCTCGTCGCGCTCCTCGCCGTCGGTGAGGCGGAGGTTGGCGTCGAGGCACTGCTGGACGGCCGCGTCGCATCCCGCGCGGCTGAAGATGAAGTCGATGGCGGGCAGCAGGTTCTTGCGCTGCAGCTGGTCGATGACGTCGATGCGCGACGGGATCCAGATCCGGCGGCCGTTGCCGACCGACCGCGGGTTCTTCGACGAGCCCGGGTGGCCCTTGCGGGGCGAGCGGCGGTCGCGCATCAGGCGGCTGCTGGCCCAGTCGTCACGGGCCAGCTTCATCAGCTCGTCGTTGACGGGGGCGCCCTCGCGGACGAAGCCCGCCGCCGCGTCGACGTCGGAGGACGCGAACAGGTCGAGCAGGCGACGGCCGACCATCACGTGCTGGAACAGCGGCACCGGACGGCGCTCGGCGACGATCGTGCGGGTCGCCCCACGGACCGTCTCGAGCCACTCGCCGAACTCCTCGGCGTTGGACACGGTCGCGGAGAGGGAGACCACCGACACCGACTCCGGCAGGTGGATGATCACCTCCTCCCACACGGCACCGCGCGAGCGGTCGGCGAGGTAGTGCACCTCGTCCATCACCACGAAGCCCAGGCCGACCAGGGTGCGCGAGCGGGCATAGAGCATGTTGCGCAGCACCTCGGTCGTCATCACGACGACCGGCGCCTCGCCGTTGACCGTGGTGTCGCCGGTCAGCAGGCCGACGTTGTCGGCGCCGTACCGGTCGACGAGGTCGCTGTACTTCTGGTTCGAGAGCGCCTTGATCGGGGTGGTGTAGAAGCACTTGCGCCCGGTCTCGAGGGCGAGGTGGACGGCGAACTCCCCCACGACCGTCTTGCCCGCGCCGGTGGGCGCGGCGACGAGCACGCCCTCGCCGTCCTCGACGGCCTTGCAGCCCTCGACCTGGAAGTCGTCGAGCGGGAACGGGAATCCCGCGGCGAAGTCGCGGAAGACGGGGTACCCCTTGTCCCGCCGGTACGACGCGTAGCGCTCGGCCGCGCCCGGCTCCCTGCGTGTGCTGTCGTGGCCGTGGTCGCTCATGCGCGCACCGCCAGTGCCCCGGGGACCGCCTCGACGGTGAGCGGCAGCGGGCCGAAGCGCTCCCCGTCGGCGTAGCCGACGATGCCGGCGCAGGCGACGGTGACGCGCTTCACCCGGTGGTGCTCGTACTGCGGATGGGTCACGTGGCTCCCGTCGAAGAGCTTGGGGTAGGTCCGGACCAGCTCGCGCCGGCTCACGGGCTTGATCAGCACGACGTCGAGCAGACCGTCGTCGAGCTCGGCCCCGTGGGTGATCCGCAGGCCGCCGCCGAAGGAGGGACCGTTGCCCACCGCGACGAGCATGGCTTCGACCTGCCGCTCGGCGCCGTCGAGCTCGAGGGTGTAGCGCAGCGGCGTGAACGTCCTCAGCTCGGCGACGGTGGCGAGGTTGTAGCGCATCTGTCCCCTGGGCCAGCGCATCCGGTTGGCGCGCTCGTTGACGACGGCGTCGAAGCCTGCGGCGAGGACGCTTCCGAAGTAGCGATCCCCGATCCGCGCCAGGTCGACCGTGCGCGTCGTACCGTGCACGATCCGGGAGGCCGCCGCCGCAGGGTCGCCGCGCGGGATGTCGAAGTAGCGGGCGAAGTCGTTCCCCGTCCCCGCGGGCAGGATGCCCAGCGGCACCCCCGTGCCGGCGAGCGCCTGCATCGCGATGTTGACCATCCCGTCGCCGCCGCAGACCGCGAGCACATCAGGCCTCTCGGCCGCCGCGACCCGGGCGAGATCGAGCGCGTCGTCGGCGCTGCGGCTGACCAGCGATGTCGTCTGCCAGCCGGCGCCGTGGAAGCGCGGCAGTGCCTCGTCCCGCACGCGTGCGGCGCGGCCCTTGCCCGAGGTCGGGTTGGTCAGGACGACGACACGTGGCACAGGGTGAAGGTTAGCGACCTAGAGGTCGAGGGGGCTCGCCTCGTCGGGCGACAGGCCGGCGTTGATGGTGCGGCCCGCCCGGCGCTTGTCGTTGATCCGCGCGATGACCTCGGAGACGAGGAACAGGAGCACCATCGGGACGGCCATGAAGCTCATCGTGAACGGGTCGCCGGACGGCGTCATCACGGCCGCGAAGATGAAGCAGCCGATGATCATCCACGGCCGGTGGGCGCCGAGCGACTTGCCCTTCACCACGCCGGCGAAGTTGAGCAGCACGACGAAGACCGGGATCTCGAACGCGATCCCGAAGCCGAGCAGCGTGCGGGTGAAGAAGCTCAGGTAGTCGTTGAACTCGACGAGGTTGGTGAGGTCGGCCTGGGTGAACCCGATCAGGATCTCCAGGCCCTTCGGCAGCGTCAGGTAGCCGAGGACGATGCCGGCGATGAAGAGCGGGCCCGCGATGATCGCGAAGACCAGCGTCCACCGCTTCTCCTCGCGGTGCAGCCCGGGGAGGATGAACGCCCAGATCTGGTAGAGCCAGACCGGGCTGGTCGCGACGATCGCCGTCAGCCCGCACAGCTTGAGGTAGAGCAGGAACGGGCCGCCGATGCCGTTGGCGGTGGCCATGGTCCGGTCGGCGCCCAGCGATTCCCGGGCCTGTTGGTACGGCTCGTTGATGACCGCGAAGATCGGGTCGAAGAAGAACAGGGCGACCACGAAGGCGACGAGGATCGTGAAGACGGCCTTCAGGATGCGCGCGCGCAGCTCGCGGAGGTGGTCGGACAGCGCCATCCGCCCGTCCGCGCCGATCGGGTGGACGGGCTTGCCGATGAACAGCCGGGCGACCCCGGGCAGCGACATGGAGGTGGACCTGCGGGTGGTGCGGTCAGGCGTTCTTCTCGCGGTGTTCGTCGACGATCTCGCCCTCGGCGATGTCGTCGGCGGCGCTCAGCTCACCCGTCGGGGCCGGCGTCGACGGCTTCTTGTCGTCGTCCTTGAGGCCCTTGGTCTCGGCCTTGAAGATCCGCAGCGCCTGACCCGTGCCGCGCGCGAGGTCGGGGAGCTTGGCCGCGCCGAAGACGAGGATCACGATGGCCAGGATGATGAGCCACTCGGCTCCCTGGGGCATTCCGATCAGGGCAGACATCGCGGGGACCAACTCTCACTTCACGGGTACGACGGACAGCTCCCATGCTACGCCCAGGTCACCGGTAGAGGCTGAGTGTGTCCTGTGCACTGGTCGTGAAAGAGTCGATGAACTCTTCGGGGGCCACCACTTCGGCGTACGGCGCGAGGCGCAGGAGCAGCCGGGTGAGCCACCGGGGATCCACCACGACGAGGTCGACCTCGGCGGTGCCGTCCTGCTCGACCCGGACCTCCCGGACCGGGTAGTAGTCGGTCGCCCAGCGAGCCTCTGGCGCCAGCCGGACCGTCGCGACGACCTGGTCGGGACCCTCGACGTCGGTGAACAGCCCGTCGCTGAGGTCGCGCGGCGGCTGCGGGTCGGTCGCGGTCGGCGTGTCGAGCACCTCGAGCCGGGTGATCCGGTCGAGTCGGAAGAGCCGCTCCCCCTCGGCGCGGTGGCACCACGCGTCGAGGTAGGAGAAGATCCCGTGCGTGACCACGCCGCGGGGGTCGACGACGCGCTCGGACTCCTCGTCACGGGACGGCACGTAGTAGGTCAGCCGGACCTGGCGGCCGGCGGCGACCGCCTCCTCGAGCTGGCGGGTCCGCTCCACGATCGCGACCTGCTCCGCGTCGCGGGGTGAGGGCGTCACCGCGACGTGGGCGGCGCCGGCGGTCGCGGCGGCGCCCTCGAGCTTGTCCAGGACGCGACCGACGAGCGCCCGGGTGTCGTCGGTCGAGGTGTCGCGCAGCATCCGCAGCGCGACGATGATCGCCGATGCCTCGGTGGCGCTCAGGCGCAGCGGCCGCGCAAGGTACTCGGCGTTCTCCACCCGGATCACGCCCTCGGTGATCACACTGCCCTGCTCGGTCTGGATGGCATCGAGGTCGACGTCGATGAGGTCTCCGGGCAGGCCACCCGGCAGTCCGCACATGAAGAGCACCTTCAGGTCGCGCAGCACCTGGTCGGACGTGGTGCCGAGCAGGCGCGCAGCCTCGTCGAGGCGCACCCCGTCGCGGTGGTGGAGGAACGGTACGAGCGTCAGCAGGCGGGCGACCTGGTCGCGCGCGCCGGAGGGGGCGGGGGCTGCGCGGTTCATCCGACCACCTCCGACAGGCGCGCGACCACCTGGGCCCGCACGGCCGCGGGCTCGACGATCACCACGTCCGGACCGTGGGCCAGCACCTCGTCCGCGAGGCCCTGCGCCCTCCGGACCAGCTCCACGCGGTCCCAGCGCGTCCGATCATCGGGCCCGGGTACGCCGACCTCCACCCGCGCTGCGGACCGACGCAGCCCGTGCCCGGCGCCCTCGCGCACGAGCAGGACGGCGTGCTCGGTGGCCGTCGGCGGGGCGAGCCGGCGGGCGATGTCGCGCACGTCGGTGTCCGCCGGCACGTCGTACGCGCCGGGCGGGCCGACCAGGCGGACCTCGCCCTGCACACGGGAGAGCCGGAACACGCGCTCGTCGGCGCGGTCGAGGTCGTAGCCGACGAGGTACCAGCGGCCGGCGTACCGGACCACTCCCCACGGCTGCACGTGCCGGGTCAGCGGCGCGTCGGCACCCGGGCGTTGGTAGTCGAACTCGATCTCGGTGCGCTCACAGACGGCCAGCCAGCACTTCTCGAAGCCCGGCTCCTCGGCCGTGAGCAGCGGCTGGGCGATGTCGAGCGCGTCGAGGTCGACGTCGATGCCGGCGGCCGACAGCTTCCGGACGGCGTCCGAGGTCGCCTGGGCCATGGTCGCGTGCTGCCAGACCCGGGACGCAAGTCCGACGACGGCCGCCTCCTCCGGAGTGAGCTCGACGTCGGGGAGGGCGAAGGCCTCGGGCGGGATGCGGTAGCCCACCTCGTCCTCGAAGAGGGGGTCGATCGTGGCCACGTCGACCGGAACCCCGAGACTGCGCAGCTCGTCCTTGTCGCGCTCGAACATCTTCTCGAAGGCGTCCGGGCGCGAGTCGGGGTACAGCAGCTCCCGGATGCGCTCCTTGGCGATGGGTCGCCGCTGGACGAGCAGCATGATGAGGAGGTTCAGCAGCCGCTCGCTCTTGGGTGCGGGCATGGTGACGATTCTGCCCTGTGACCGCTACTCCGAGGGGGTGGCGGACGGAGAGCCCGAAGCCGACCCGGACGGCGACCCGGAAGCGGAGCCCGACGGAGACGCCGCCTCGCTGGGCTCGGGGGCAGGCTCCACGTCGGCGACGTCGAGGATGTCGACGATGAAGTAGAGCGTCGAGTTGGCCGGGATGTCCTCGCCCTGCGCCTTGTTGCCGTAGCCGAGCTTCGGCGGGATCTGGAGCAGGACCCGGCTGCCCACCGGCAGGCCGACGAGGCCCTGCGACCAGCCCTTGACGACCGTGGCGGCGTCACCGCCGACAACCGCCTCGAGACCGGTGGCCTTGCTGTAGCTCTCGTCGAAGGGCTTCTTGCCCTTGGGGATCTGGCCGAGATAGCTGGCGAGGATCTTCTGGCCGCTCTTGACGACCGGTCCCTCGCCCTTGACGAGGGTGGCGACCTTCAGGTCGTCGCTGGGCGCCGGGGTGCCGGTGAAGTCGAGGCTGGTGGGCACGCCGTCCTTCTCGACGATCTTCGGCGCCCAGCCCGGCGCCGTCTGCGCGGCCCCGACCGGCCCGGCGACGGCGGTCACGTCGGCGACGATGAGCAGGCCGTCCTCGTTGCCGATGTCCATCGACGCCATCGCCTGCTGGACGGTGGAGTTGCCCAGGTAGTCCTCGAGCAGCTTGTCACTGCCGATGGTGACCGCCAACCGGGTGCCGACCTTCGTGCCGGCCTTGATCTCGGCGGCCAGTGGCTGGGTGAGTACGTCGGCCACGCTCTGCGGCTCCGACTTCGCGCCCACCTTCACCAGCGAGCCGACGTTGTAGTCGTGCTTCTCGTCGTCGAGGTAGGTCGTGTAGTTGATCTTGCGGGTGTAGCCGTTGGCGATGGTGAAGTTCACGAGGGCCACGTCGTCCTTCGCCAGCGCGTCGCCGTCGCCCTCGGTGATGACCTTCGCCTCTGCGTCACCGGCGGCGAGTGTGCCCTTCCAGTCGATCTCCGGCGCCTCGCCGGGGTCCCCGCTGATCGAGACGGCGTCGAAGCCCTTGAGCTCCTCGCTGTCGCTGCCGCAGGCGGCCAGCGCCAGGGACGCGGGCAGCAGTGCGGTGACGAGAAGGGTCGCAGGACGGGGCAGGCGCTTCAGCACGCGCAAACCTTACCCACCCCGCCTGAGCGGGGGTGTCAGGTGGGTTTACATGCCGTCGATCAGGCGCTGCACCCGCTCGTCGTACGCGCGGAACGGGTCCTTGCAGAGCACCGTGCGCTGCGCCTGGTCGTTGAGCTTGAGGTGCACCCAGTCGACGGTGAAGTCGCGGCGGCGCTCCTGCGCCTTGCGGATGAACTCGCCCCGCAGCCGGGCGCGGGTGTTCTGCGGCGGCACCGACTTGGCCTCGAAGATCTTGAGGTCGCTGGTGACCCGCTTGACCGCGCCGCGCTTCTCCAGCAGGTAGTAGAGGCCCCGACCACGATGGATGTCGTGGTAGGCGAGGTCGAGCTGCGCGATGCGCGGGTGGCTCATCGGCAAGCCGTGCTTGGCCCGGTAGCGGTCGATCAGCTTCCACTTGATGACCCAGTCGATCTCCCGGTCGACGAGGCCCAGGTCGTCGGACTCGACCGCCTTCAGCGTCCGCTCCCACAGGTCGAGGGACCGTTCGATGACGGGTGTGGCGATGCCGCGGCGATCGACGAAGTCACGGGCCTTGGTGAGGTACTCCGCCTGGATGTCGAGCGCGCTCGCCTCGCGGCCGTTGGCCAGCCGGACCTTGCGACGGCCGGTCACGTCGTGGGAGATCTCCCGGATGGCGCGGATCGGGTTCTCCATCGTGAGGTCGCGCATCACCACGCCCTCCTCGATCATCCGCAGCACCAGGTCGCACGAGGCGACCTTGAGCATCGTGGTCGTCTCGCTCATGTTCGAGTCACCGACGATCACGTGCAGGCGGCGGTACTTCTCGGCGTCGGCGTGCGGTTCGTCGCGGGTGTTGATGATCGGCCGGCTCCGGGTGGTGGCGCTCGAGACCCCCTCCCAGATGTGCTCGGCGCGCTGGCTCACGGCATAGCTGGTGCCGCGCGGCGTCTGGGTGACCTTGCCGGCCCCGACGATGACCTGGCGGGTGACGAGGAACGGGATCAGCACGTCGGCGAGGCGGCTGAACTCCCCGGCCCGGCTGACCAGGTAGTTCTCGTGACAGCCGTAGGAGTTCCCGGCCGAGTCGGTGTTGTTCTTGAACAGGTAGATCTCGCCGGCGATGCCCTCGTCGTGGAGCCGTTGCTCCGCGTCGAGCAGCAGGCCCTCGAGAACCCGCTCCCCCGCCTTGTCGTGGGTGACCAGGTCGACCACGTCGTCGCACTCGGGGGTCGCGTACTCCGGGTGGCTGCCGACGTCGAGGTAGAGCCGGGCGCCGTTGCGCAGGAAGACGTTGCTGCTGCGGCCCCAGCTGACCACCTTGCGGAACAGGTAGCGCGCGACCTCGTCGGGGCTGAGCCGGCGCTGGCCGCGGAACGTGCAGGTGACGCCGTACTCGTTCTCGATCCCGAAGATGCGCCGGTCCATGTACGCACATTACTGGCCCGGGCCGCATCGGGTACCGGACCCGCATGAACAGCTCCTCGAACTTCGGGCCCCGTCCGGCCGACAGCATGCCGGTGTGGTTCACCCGCTCCCGGCCGGGTCCCTTCCCGCCGCCCGGAGAGCGGTCGGTGTGCGATGTCGCCGTGGTCGGCGCCGGGGTCGCCGGCCTGCTGACAGCTCTCCTGCTGGCACGGGCAGGGAGGTTGGTCATGGTGCTCGAGGCGCGCCGGATCGGCGACGGGACGTCGGGGCACACCACCGGCAAGGTCAGCCTGCTGCAGGGCACCAAGCTCAGCCGCGTGCTTCGGTCGAACCCGCCCTCGGCTGCCCGGCGGTACGTCGAGGCGGGGCGCGAGGGCCAGGCCTGGCTGCGCCGGTACTGCGACGAGCGCGGGCTCCTGGTCGAGGAGCGCCACGCCACGACGTACGCAGGCACTCGGATCGGCGTCGCGCGGGCCCGCGCCGAGCTGCTGGCTGCCCGAACGGCCGGGCTGCCGGTCGCCTGGACCGACGACGTGGAGCTGCCGTTCGACGTCCGCGGCGCCGTACGTCTCGAGGACCAGTTCCAGATCGACGCGATGGAGCTGCTCTCGGCACTGACCGCGGACGTCGTCGCCGCGGGTGCAGGCGTGCACGAGGGCGCCCGCGTCACGAAGGCGGATCGCGGCGAGGGCGGCGTCACGCTGCGAACCGACCGCGGCGCCGTCGTGGAGGCCGCCCGGGTCGTGCTCGCCACCAACCAGCCGATCCTCGACCGTGGCGCGTTCTTCGCCCGCCTCCAGCCCCAGCGTTCGTACGCCGCCACCCTCGCCTCGGCCTGGCTACCGACCGGCATGCACCTGTCCGCCGACCTCGCGGTCCGCTCGCTGCGCGCGGTCCGCAGCGGCGACGGCGAGGACCTCCTGATGGTCGGTGGATCCGGCCACGTGACCGGCCGCGGCACGCCGGGGCAGCACGTGGACCGCCTGCTGTCGTGGGCGGAGCACTGCTTCCCCGGCAGCGAGGTGCGTCACGTCTGGTCAGCCCAGGACCAGTCGCCGGTCGCCGGCCTGCCCTACGTCGGACCGCTGCTCCCCGGCGACCACCGCATCCAGGTCGTCACCGGCTTCGACAAGTGGGGCCTCAGCACCGCTCCTGCCGCCGCCCTCGCGCTGGCGGCCGACCTCCTCAGCGGCGACGTGCCGTCGTGGGCCACCGCCCTGCGCAGCTGGACGCCGCGCGAGGTCCTCGCCGCAGGGCGGGCAGCGCTGTTCAACGCCGAGGTCGGCTGGCAGCTCGCGTGCGGGTACGCCGCCCGGCCGTTCCGTGGCGCCGACGCACCGCTGTGCACCCATCTCGGCGGGGTGCTGTCGTGGAACGACGCCGAGCAGTCATGGGACTGCCCGCTGCACGGGTCGCGGTTCGGCGCCGACGGGGCTGTCCTCGAGGGGCCCGCGACGCGGCCGCTGGGGTCGTGATGTGTTGTGGTCTGGGACCGAACCGCGACCCTTGACCGGACGCCTACAGCGGCGGTGCCACCGGAGGCTCGCCCGAACCCGCTCCGCCCCCGCCGCCCTCGCTGCCCGGCGTGGACGGCAGGTCGGTGGGGGTCTCCGAGGTGTGCGCCTCGGGTGCTGTCTCGGCCGGGCCCCGCTCGCCCAGCAGCTCGGCGAGCCGTGCCGGGAGGATCCGGCGGAACTTGCGGGGCTGGGTGCGGGTGCGGTCGAGCACGGCGACCTCGAGGTCGCCGACCGGGATGACGCGGTCCTGCACCTTGCCGCCGTCGGAGCTGTGCCCCAGGGCGGCCACGGCGAGCTTCAGCGCCGACGCCAGGTCGGCCCCCTCCGCGTAGTTGTCCCGCAGGTACGACGACACGGTCTCCGCGTCGCCGCCCATCACGGCGTAGCCGTGCTCGTCGGCGACGCGGCCCTCGTAGGTGAGCCGGTAGATCTGGTCGTCGGCCGCCGTCTCTCCGATCTCAGCGACGAAGATCTCGACCTCGTAGGGCTTCTCGCCGCCCGAGGAGAAGATCGTGCCGAGGGTCTGCGCGTAGGCGTTGGCCAGTCCCCGGCCGGTCACGTCGCGGCGGTCATAGGCATAGCCACGCATGTCGGCGAGCCGGACGCCGGCGATGCGGAGGTTCTCGAACTCGTTGTAGCGGCCGACCGCGGCGAAGGCGAGGCGGTCGTACAGCTCGGAGACCTTGTGCAGGGCCTGGGAGGGGTTCTCGGTCACGAGGAGCACGCCGTCGGCGTACTGGACGGCGGCCAGGGAACGACCGCGGGCGATGCCCTTGCGGGCGAAGTCCGCCCGGTCCTTCATCAGCTGCTCGGGCGAGACGTAGAACGGGGTGCTCATGCCGGGGCCTCCTCTCCACCGCCGGGCAACGGGGCGACGGGTCCGTCAGGCCTCACCATCCGGGCGCCGACGAGCTGGTCGGCGAGCGCGGAGAGGGTCTCCTCCGGCAGGCGCAGGACGCCGTCGGCGGTGACGACCCACACGACCGGGAAGATCCGGCGGGTCAGGTCGGGGCCGCCCGTCGCGGAGTCGTCGTCCGCGGCGTCGTACAGCGCCTGGAGGCAGACCCGTACGGCGTCGTCCCGGGTGAGGTCGTCGCGGTAGAGCTTCTTGAGCGCTCCGCGGGCGAACAGCGAGCCGGATCCGACCGTGAAGAAGGAGGCCTCCTCGTGGCGCCCGCCAGTGACGTCGTAGCCGAAGATCCGGCCGACGCCGCGGTCGAGGTCGTAGCCCGCGAACATGGGGACGACGGCGAGGCCCTGCATCGCCATCCCGAGGTTGGCGCGAATCAGCGCGGAGAGCCGGTTGGCCTTGCCGTCGAGCGAGAGGATCGTGCCCTCGATCTTCTCGTAGTGCTCGAGCTCGACCTGAAAGAGCCGGACCATCTCGACGGCGAGGCCGGCCGTGCCGGCGATGCCGACCACGGAGTACTCGTCGGCCGGGAAGACCTTCTCGATGTCGCGCTGGGCGATCACGTTGCCCATCGTCGCGCGACGGTCGCCGGCCATCACCAGGCCACCGGGGAAGGTGGCGGCGACGATCGTGGTGCCGTGCGGGGCGAGCTCCGCGGCACTGCCCGCGGGGAGCGAGCGGCGGGCCGGGAGCAGGTCAGGGGCGTTCTCGGCGATGAAGTCGCTGAACGAGGAGGTTCCCGGGCGCAGGAACGCACCCGGGATGCGCGCGTCGTTCATGGGCGACTACTCGCCGCCCTTCTGGATGAAGGACTTCACGAAGTCCTCGGCGTTGGACTCGAGGACGTCGTCGATCTCGTCGAGGATCGCGTCGACGTCCTCGTCGAGCCCTTCCTTGCGCTCGGCGACGTCGGACTCGGTGACGGCCTCGGTCGTCTCCTCGGTCTCCTCCGCCTTGCGGGGCTGCTTCTGCTCCTGGGCCATGACGCAACCCTATCCACTCGGTGGCTGTGTGCGAGTGAGTTGTCAGGTCACGGTTTGGTCAGCGGCTGAGCGCGCGGACGAGCTGCTCGGCCGTCTCGCAGGAGTCGATCAGCTCGCCCACGTGCTTCTTCGTCCCGCGCAGGGGGTCGATGGTCGGCACCCGCTGCAGCGACTCGCGGCCGGGCAGGTCGAAGATGACCGAGTCCCACGACGCTGCGGCGATGTCGGTGGCGTACTTCTCCAGGCAGCGCCCCCGGAAGTAGGCACGCGTATCGGTGGGCGGGTTCGTCATCGCGGACTCGACGTCCTCGTCGGTGAGCAGCCGCTGGATCCGGCCGGCCTTGACGAGCCGGTGGTAGAGGCCCTTCTCCGGGCGGATGTCGGAGTACTGGTAGTCGATGAGTTGCAGCTTGGCGTCGTCCCAGGCCAGTCCGTCACGGGAGCGGTACTGCTCGATCAACTTCAGCTTCGCGACCCAGTCGAGCTGGTCGGCGAGGGACATCGGGTCGGACTCCAGCCTGTTCAGCACGTCCTCCCACCGGGCCAGGACGTCGACGGTCTGTGGGTCGGCGTCAGCGCCGTACCGGTCCTCGACGTACTTCCTGGCCAGGTCGAGGTACTCCAGCTGCAGCTGGATGCCGGTCAGGTGGCGCCCGTCGGCGAGGGTCACCTCGTGCCGCAGCGTCGGGTCGTGCGACACGGCCCGCAACGAGGCGACCGGCAGGTCGACGGCGAGGTCGCGGGTGATGAAGCGGTCCTCGATCATCGCGAGCACCAGCGAGGTGGTGCCGACCTTGAGGTAGGTGGCGATCTCGGAGAGGTTGGCGTCGCCGATGATGACATGCAACCGGCGGTACTTCTCCGGGTCGGCGTGCGGCTCGTCACGGGTGTTGATGATGGGCCGCTTGAGGGTGGTCTCGAGGCCGACCTCGACCTCGAAGAAGTCGGCGCGCTGGCTCACCTGGAAACCCTGGCCCCGGCCGTCCTGGCCCTTGCCGACCCGTCCGGCGCCGCAGAAGACCTGCCGGCTCACGAAGAAGGGCGTCAGGTGCTTGACGATGTCGGCGAACGGGGTCGAGCGCCGCATCAGGTAGTTCTCGTGGGCGCCGTACGACGCGCCCTTGTTGTCGGTGTTGTTCTTGTAGAGGACGATCCCGGGGTTGCCGGGAAGGTTCTGCGCGAGCCGGGCCGCGTCCAGCATCACCTGCTCCCCCGCCTTGTCCCAGCGCACCACGTCGAGGGGCGAGACCACCTCGGGCGTGGAGTACTCCGGGTGGGCGTGGTCCACGTAGAGCCGGGCGCCGTTGGTCAGGATGACGTTCGCGAGCCCCAGGTCCTCGTCGGTGAGCTGCGTCGGGTCGGCGATCTGACGGGACATGTCGAACCCGCGGGCGTCGCGCAGCGGCGACTCCTCCTCGAAGTCCCACCGGGCGCGCCGGGCACGGACCGTCGCCGTGGCGTACGCGTTGACGACCTGGGACGAGGCCACCATGGGGTTCGCGGTCGGCTGCCCCTGCACCGAGATGCCGTACTCGACCTCGGTGCCCATCACTCGGCGCACGCTCATGCCTCCAGCCTACGGCGCGTGCCCCGGGCTGCGCTGCCGCCCGGCCGGACAGGTCTGGGATCAGCGGATGGGCGGGGAGCCCTGCGGGTAGTGCTGGACGAGGAGGCACGATGACGACGAAGGGCGAAGCCGCGGAGCGAGCGGCGCGCGACGTTCGTGACCATCCCGTCCTGGACCGGATGGCCCGGATCGGGCTCGGGGTGTACGGGGTCGTCTACGTCCTGATCGGCTGGCTCGCCGCCCAGGCCGCGCTGGGACGCCCTGCCGGCTCCGCGTCCGGCGCCGGTGCGCTCGAGGAGATCGCCCAGAAGCCACTGGGCTCGGCACTGCTGTGGGTTGTCGCGGGCGGACTCGGCGGCCTCGCCGTCTGGCAGGCGTGCCAGGCCTTCGGTGGTCATGGCGATGAGGAGGGTCTCAAGCGGTGGCTCGCCCGGCTCGGCGCTGCCGGCCGCGCCGTCGTGCTCTGCTTCCTGGCCGTGCTGGCGGCCCGGACCGCCCTGGGCGACGGTGGCAGCAGCGGGGGGACGACGGGCGCCGTGCTCCGCCTGCCCTTCGGCACGGTGCTCGTGCTCGCCGCCGCCGGCGTGGTCATGGCCGTGGCCCTCACCAGTGCGTGGCGCGGCCTCACGGACCGGTGGCGCCGGGACGTCGAGGTCGAGGGACGCACCGGCGATGTGGGTCGGGTGGTCCAGGTGCTGGCACGTGCCGGTCACCTGAGCCGGGCGCTGGCCTTCGGGATCATCGCGGTCCTCATCGCGCGCGCCGCCCTCGAGCACGACCCGCAGCAACGGGCCGGGCTCGACCAGGCCATCATCCGCTTCCGCGACGAGCCGTTCGGGCCAGGGCTGATCGTGATGGTCGCGGTCGGTCTCGCGTGCTACGGCGGCTACCAGCTGGCACGCGCCTGGTTCCTGCGCGGCAACTGACGCGGGCGCAACCGCGTACGACGACGCCCCGGCACGGAACCGCGCCGGGGCGTTGCGTCAGGCGTGCGTCAGCGGGACTTCGCGACCTTGACCGCGGCGGTGACGCCGAGCGCGACGAGGACGACGAGGGCGAGCTTCTTGACCACAGGGGGCTCCTTCGGAGGTTGTCGGTGCTTGCGGTCTCCACCCTTTCAGGTGAGACCAAGCCTCACAGGTATTGGCCCGTGTCGGAGATCGTGTCGATCGACCTGCCCGGCTCGGTGCCCTGCTTTCCGGTGATGAGCGTGCGGATGAAGACGATCCGCTCGCCCTTCTTGCCGGAGATCCGCGCCCAGTCGTCGGGGTTGGTCGTGTTGGGCAGGTCCTCGTTCTCCTTGAACTCGTCGACGCACGCCTGCAGCAGGTGCGAGACCCGCAGACCCTTCTGGTCGTGGTCGAGGAAGTCCTTGATCGCCATCTTCTTCGCCCGGTCGACGATGTTCTGGATCATCGCGCCGGAGTTGAAGTCCTTGAAGTACAGGACCTCCTTGTCGCCGTTGGCGTAGGTCACCTCGAGGAAGCGGTTCTCCTCGGTCTCGGTGTACATCCGTTCGACGGTCGCCTGGATCATGCCGGCCACGGCGGCCTGCTTGTCGCCGCCAAACTCCGCGACGTCCTCGGGGTGCAGCGGCAGCGTCGTGGTGAGGTACTTGCTGAAGATGTCGCGGGCCGACTCGGCGTCCGGTCGCTCGATCTTGATCTTCACGTCGAGGCGGCCCGGGCGCAGGATGGCCGGGTCGATCATGTCCTCACGGTTGGACGCTCCGATGACGAGCACGTTCTCGAGCGTCTCGACGCCGTCGATCTCGCTGAGCAGCTGCGGGACGATGGTGTTCTCGACGTCGGAGGAGACGCCCGAACCGCGGGTGCGGAAGAGCGAGTCCATCTCGTCGAAGAAGACGATGACCGGCGTACCTTGCGATGCCTTCTCGCGCGCCCGCTGGAAGACCAGCCGGATGTGTCGCTCGGTCTCGCCGACGTACTTGTTCAGCAGCTCGGGGCCCTTGATGTTGAGGAAGTACGACTTCCCCTCGGCGCCCGTCTTCGCCGCGACCTTCTTGGCCAGCGAGTTGGCGACGGCCTTCGCGATCAGCGTCTTGCCGCAGCCCGGAGGGCCGTAGAGGAGGATGCCCTTCGGCGGCTTCAGCTCGTGCTCGGCGAACAGCTCCGGGTAGAGGTAGGGCAGCTCGACGGCGTCCTGGATCATCTCGATCTGGTTGCCGAGGCCCCCGATGGTCTCGTAGGTGATGTCGGGGACCTCTTCGAGGACGAGCTCCTCGACCTCCGACTTCGGCACCTTCTCGTAGACGTAGCCCGCCCGGGAGTCGAGCAGCAGTGAGTCGCCGGCGCGCAGGGTCTCGGTCAGCAGCGGGTCGGCGAGCTTGACCACGCGCTCCTCGTCGGCGTTGGCGATGACCAGGACGCGCTCACCATCGGCGAGGACCTCCTTGAGCATCACGACCTCGCCGACCGTCTCGTAGTCGAAGGCGGCGACGACGTTGAGCGCCTCGTTGAGCATGACCTCCTGGCCACGGCGCAGGGTCTCGAGGTCGACCGCCGGGCTGACGGTCACCCGGAGCTTGCGGCCGCCGGTGAACACGTCGACCGAGTCGTCCTCGTTGCGCTGGAGGAAGGTGCCGAACCCGGCCGGCGGCTGGGCGAGCCGGTCGACCTCCTCCTTCAGCTTCATGATCTGGTCGCGCGCGTCCCGCAGCGTGCTCGCGAGACGCTCGTTCTGGGCGGTCACCGCGGCCAGCGATCGCTGGGCATCGGCGAGCCTCATCTCGAGCGACCGCCCTGCGGCTCCCGGCGCGTCGACCGCGCGGCGGCGCAGGTCGCGGACCTCGTCCTCGAGGTAGCGGACCTGCTCCTCGAGCTCCTCGCGACTCGGAGAGCTGTGGCTTCCCGTGCCTTCACCCATGCTCGTCATGGCACACCTCCTGTCACGACCCTACTCGCGGGCGTGTTGCACGGAAGCGCTTCACCACGCTTTCGATGCAACGTTTCGGTTGCGGTGTGCGCGGACGTCGCGGGGAATCAGTCCTCGGCGGGCACCTCGGGCACGCCAGGGGGCCGCGGCCCGGCGTAGTCGGGACCGTAGGCACCCGGGGCCGGCCTGCGCTTCTTGATCGGCGCGCGCTCCCCCGGCGCCATCCGGCGGGCGGTGACCAGGAACGCGGTGTGCCCGATCATCTTGTGGCCGGGTCGGACGGCGAGGCCCTCGACGTGCCAGTCGCGGACGAGGGACTCCCACGGCGCCGGCTCGGTGAAGCCACCGTGGACCCGGACGGCCTCCACGAACTTCGACAGCTGGGTGGTCGTGGCGACGTAGGCACACACGATGCCACCCGGCAGCAGCGCGTCGGCGGCCGCGTCGAGGCAGTCCCACGGGGCGAGCATGTCGAGGATGATCCGGTCACAGCGCTCGCCCGACGCCGGCAGCGCCTCGGCGAGGTCGCCGAGGGTGAGCTGCCACGCAGGGTGGTCGCCCCCGAAGAACTGGGTGACGTTGCGGCGGGCGACGTCGGCGAACTCCTCGCGGCGCTCGTACGACGACACCTTGCCGTGCGGGCCGACGGCACGCAGCAGCGAGCAGGTCAGGGCACCGGAGCCCACCCCCGCCTCGACGACGTGCGCCCCCGGGAAGATGTCCGCCATCGCGATGATCTGCGCTGAGTCCTTGGGGTAGACGACCGCGGCCCCGCGGGGCATCGACACGACGTACTCCGAGAGGAGCGGGCGGAAGACGAGGTACTCGCCGCCGACCGACGAGGTGATCGTGAAGCCCTCCTCGCGGCCGATCAGGTCGTCGTGCTCGAGGTGGCCCTTGTTGGAGAAGAACCGCTTGCCGGGCTCGAGGGCGAAGTTGTGCCGGCGGCCCTTGCCGTCCAGCAGTCGCACCCACTCCCCTGCGCGCAGCGGGCCGCGGTGCACGCCGGACCAGGCATCCTCGGGTACGTCGGGAGTTGCGTCGCTCACCGGCGCAATCTATCGGTTGCGCATCTCCCGGATGATGTCGGCCGTCGCGAGCACCCCGTGGACGCTGCCGTCCTCAGCCACCAGGACGTACTCCGACGCGGGCGTACGCCGCAGCGCCGCCAGCAGGTCCTCGCCCGAGATCCCGACCGGCAGCGCCCGGCCGGCAGCGAGGCTGCGGGCGACGGTCGACACGGCGAGCCAGGGTGTCCGCTCCTCCGGGACGGCCCTGACCGCCTCGTCGGACACGACACCGACCGGCCGTCCGTCGGTGGTGGTGGTGACGATGCCGGTCGCGGACGCGGCGCGGGCTCGCCGTACGGCCTCGGCCAGCGGGAGGTCCTCGGGCACCGTGACGGCCGGCCGGGCCAGGTCGCGGGCGACGACGCCGGAGAGTCCACGAACGACCCGGGCGGCGGCCATCGCCTGGCCGGCTCCGGTCCAGAGGAACAGCGCGACGATCACCAGGATCACGGAGTTGACGACGGAGCCCTCGCGGCTGCTGAGGAAGGCCCACACCACGACCGCACCGGCGGTGACCCGCCCGCCCCAGCCGGCGACCACGGTCCCGACGTAGACCTTGCCGGTCAGCGCCCACACGCCGGCCTTGAGCACCCGGCCACCGTCGAGCGGGAGTCCGGGGACGAGGTTCAGAACACCGATGACGAGGTTGGCCCCGGCCAGGCCCTCGACCACCAGGCGGAGCAGGTCCTGGCCGTCGGGCAGCAGGAACCACAGGCCCACGGCGGCCACGCCGACCCCGAGGGAGGTGATGGGGCCGACGACCGCGATCCAGAACTCCTGGCGGGGACGGCGGGCCTCGCCGTCGATCGTCGTCGCGCCGCCGAGGAAGTGCAGCGTGATCGCCTCGACCTTGAAGCCGAAGCGCCGGGCGACCAGTGCGTGCGACGCCTCGTGGAGCAGGATCGCGAGGTAGAGCGCCATTGCGAAGACCACGCCGACGACGTACTTCCAGCCTCCGAGTCCGGGCTGCACCTGGTCGACGCGGGGGCCCATGATCCACGCGATCAGGGCGGCCACGACGAACCACGAGGAGGACACGAGCACGTCGCTGCCCGCGATCCGTCCGATGCGGACCATCCCGCGCGGTGCGGGCGGTCGCTGGGGTGCAGACGGGGTGGACACGAAGCGAGGCTATCCGGGAGGCGGCTGTCCGGCACCGCGTGGGCAGCCGGTCGTTGTCGGAGGGCTGTCCTACTGTCGGGACATGACCACCTCACCAGCGCGCGTCGGCGTCGAGCCGGCGGACCCGTCCGAGCGCGGAGGCACCCGCGTCGACGGCGTCGAGGTGCTGGGGGCGCTCTCGCCCTCGCGCGTGGGTGACTTCCTGAACTGCCCGCTGCTCTACCGCTTCCGCAGCATCGACCGGCTGCCCGAGCCGCCGTCGCCGGCCGCAGTCCGGGGCACGGTGGTCCACCGGGTGCTGGAGCAGCTCTTCGACCTGCCGGCTGCCGAACGGACCCCGGAGCAGGCCGACGCGATGCTGGCGCCCGCCTGGGCCGAGCTCCAGGAGCTCGAGCCGGCGGTCGCGACGATGTTCCCGGCCGACGGTCCCGAGATCGTCGCGTGGCTCGCGTCGTGCAGCGAGGTCCTCGCGCGCTACTTCGCGCTGGAGGACCCGCGGCGGCTCGAGCCCGCCGAGCGCGAGCTCTACGTCGAGACGTTGACCGACAGCAGGCTGCTGCTGCGCGGGGTGATCGACCGGGTCGACATCGCCCCGGACGGCGCGATCCGCGTGGTGGACTACAAGACCGGCGCCTCCCCCAACGAGATGTTCGAGGGCAAGGCGCTCTTCCAGCTGAAGTTCTACGCGCTCGTCCTGTGGCGGATGCGCGGAGTGGTCCCGAAGATGGTCCAGCTGGTCTACCTCGGCAACAGCGAGGTGCTGCGCTACGAGCCCGACGAGCAGGACCTGATCGCCACCGAGCGCAAGGTCCTCGCCGTGTGGGACGCCATCCGGGCGGCGACCGAGCGGCAGGAGTTCGAGCCCCGCCGGGGTGCCGGTTGCACGTGGTGCGCCCACCAGGCGATCTGTCCGGCGTGGGGTGGCGAGGCGCCGCCGTACCCCGCGGAGGCCCTCACAGCGAGGCCAGTGCCTCCGGGGTGAGCCCCTCGAGGGTCTCCCGGAACACTCGACCGGGCCCGTCCGGCACCGGCACGTGGTTCGGTACGACGAGCACCTTGCACCCTGCCGCCTCGGCGGAGCGCGCGCCCGTCGGCGAGTCCTCGATCGCCACACAGTCGGCCGGGTCGACGCCCAGCGCCGCCGCGGCGGTCAGGTAGGCCTCGGGGTGCGGCTTGCCCTCGCTGACCATGTCGCCGGTGACGATCACCCGGAAGGTCTCGGGCGGCAGGTGCTCGAGGATCGGCGCGACGAAACGCTGGTAGGACATCGTCACCAGCCCGCACGGCACGCCGGCGGCGTGCAGCGCCAGCAGCAGCTCACGGGAACCGGCGCACCACGGCACCGAGTGCCGCACCTGCGCGACGACGCCGTCGAGCAACATCTCCACCACCTCGGCCGGCGACTGCTCGAGGCCGAGCTTGGTCTTGATGTACTCCCCCGACACGAGCAGGTCGTTGCCGACCAGGCTCATCGCGTCCTCGTGGGTCCACGTCCCGCCGTGCTCCTCGGCGATGGCCGTCTCCGTGGCCATCCAGTAGGGCTCGGTGTCGACGAGGGTTCCGTCCATGTCCCACAGGACGGCGGCCGGGAGATCGGTGCTCAGTGGGGTCTCCTCGATGGCTCAGTCCTCCGGGTTGTAGCCGAGGTTCGGGCCCAACCAGCGCTCGGCCTCCTTGAGCGTCCAGCCCTTCCGCGCGGCATAGTCGGCGACCTGGTCCTGGGCGAGCCGCCCCACGACGAAGTACTGCGACTGCGGGTGCGAGAAGTACCAACCGCTGACGGCTGCGCCCGGCCACATCGCCATCGACTCGGTGAGTTCGATGCCGGTGTTGGCCGTCGCGTCGAGGAGCGCGAAGAGCGTCTCCTTCTCCGTGTGCTCGGGGCAGGCGGGGTAGCCGGGGGCCGGCCTGATACCGACATAGCGCTCGCCGATGAGGGCCTCGTTGTCGAGATCCTCATCCGGCTGGTAGCCCCAGAACTCCTTGCGCACGCGCTCGTGCATCCGCTCGGCGAAGGCCTCGGCCAGGCGGTCGGCGAGCGACTCAAGCAGGATGGCGCTGTAGTCGTCGAGGGCCTCCTTGAACTCCAGGATCTTCGCCTGGCTGCCGAGCCCGGCCGTGACGGCGAATCCGCCGACGTGGTCGGGCAGACCGGTTTCCCTGGGCGCCACGTAGTCGCCGAGGGACCGGTTCGGGATCCCGTCGCGGTGCTCCCCCTGCTGGCGCAGGTTGCGCAACGTGTGGAGGACCGTGGTGCGCGACTCGTCGGTGTAGACCTCGATGTCGTCACCGACGGCGTTCGCCGGGAAGAAGCCGATCACGCCGTTGGCCGTGAGCCACTTCTCCTCGATGAGCCGGTCGAGCATGGCCTGCGCGTCGTCGTACAGCTTGCGGGCCGCCTCCCCGGACGCGGGGTTGTTGAGGATGTCGGGGAACTTGCCCTTCATCTCCCACGCGTTGAAGAAGGGCTGCCAGTCGATGTAGTCACGCAGCTCGCTGATGTCGTAGTCGGAGAAGACCCGCACGCCCTGCAGCTGTGGCACCGGCGGGACGTAGCCCTCCCACTCGATCGGCGTCCGGTTGGCACGCGCCTTCTCCAGCGTGATGGTGGGGCGCTCCTGCTTCTGGGCGTGACGCTCGCGCAGCGCGGCGTAGTCCGCCTCGGTCGCCTCGAGCAACGCCGGGCGCTGCTCCTCCGACAGCAGGGCGGCTGCCACCGGCACCGACCTGGAGGCGTCCTTCACCCACACCACGGGCCCCGTACGACGCGGTGCGACCTTCACCGCGGTGTGCGCCCGCGAGGTGGTGGCGCCACCGATGAGCAGCGGGATCTCGAGTCCCTGGCGCTCCATCTCGACCGCGAAGTTCACCATCTCGTCCAGCGACGGGGTGATCAGCCCGGACAGGCCGATGATGTCGGCACCGTGCTCCTTGGCCGCGTCCAGGATCTTCTGGGCGGGGACCATCACCCCGAGGTCGATCACGGTGTAGTTGTTGCACTGCAGCACCACGCCGACGATGTTCTTGCCGATGTCGTGGACGTCGCCCTTGACCGTGGCCATCACGATGGTGCCGTTGGAGGACTCGGCGTCGCCGGGCTCCTTCTCGGCCTCGATGAAGGGCAGCAGGTAGGCCACGGCCTTCTTCATGACGCGCGCCGACTTCACCACCTGCGGCAGGAACATCTTGCCCGCGCCGAACAGGTCGCCCACGACGTTCATGCCGTCCATGAGCGGGCCCTCGATGACCTCGATCGGCCGGCCCCCGGCCGCCGCGATCTCCGCGCGCAGCTCCTCGGTGTCGGCCTCCACGTCGGCGTCCAGGCCCTTCACGAGGGCGTGCGTGATCCGCTCGCGCACCGGGAGGCTGCGCCACTCGGCGGCGACGGGGTCGACCTCGTCGCCCTTGGTGTTGAAGCGCTCGGCGATCTCCAGGAGGCGCTCGGCAGCGTCCGCGCGACGGTTCAGGACGACGTCCTCGATGCGCTCGCGCAGCTCCGGGTCGATCTCGTCGTAGACGACCAGGGCCCCGGCGTTGACGATGCCCATGTCCAGGCCCGCCCTGATGGCGTGGAACAGGAAGACGGCGTGGATCGCCTCGCGGACCGGGTTGTTGCCCCGGAACGAGAAGGACACGTTCGAGATGCCGCCCGAGATGTGGACGCCGGGGAGGTTCTCCTTGATCCACGCGCAGGCCTCGATGAAGTCGATGCCGTAGGTGGCGTGCTCCTCGATGCCCGTGGCGAGGGCGAAGCAGTTCGGGTCGAAGATGATGTCCTCGGGCGGGAAGCCCACCTCCTCGGTCAGGATCCGGTAGGCCCGGCCGCAGATCTCCTTGCGCCGCTCGAGGTTGTCGGCCTGCCCGGTCTCGTCGAAGGCCATCACCACGACCGCGGCGCCGTACTTGCGGCACAGGCGGGCCTCACGGACGAACTTCTCCTCGCCCTCCTTGAGGGAGATGGAGTTGACGATCGGCTTGCCCTGGACGTTCTTCAGGCCGGCCTCGATGACCTCCCACTTCGAGGAGTCGATCATCACCGGGACCCGGCTGATGTCGGGCTCGGCGGCGATCAGCCGGGTGAACCGATCCATCGCCGCGACGCCGTCGATCATGCCCTCGTCCATGTTGATGTCGATGACCTGCGCACCGACCTCGACCTGCTGGAGGGCGACCGAGAGGGCCGTGTCGTAGTCCTCGGCCTTGATCAGGTTGCGGAAGCGCGCCGAGCCCGTGATGTTGGTCCGCTCACCGATGTTGACGAAGAGGGAGTCCTCGGTGATGTTCAGCGGCTCCAGGCCCGAGAGGCGCGTCGCCACCTCGACCTCGCTGACCTCCCGCCGGGCCTTGCCCTCGACGGCCTTGGCGATCGCGGCGATGTGGTCCGGCGTCGTACCGCAGCAGCCTCCGACGATGTTCACCAGCCCTGCATCGGCGAACTCCGCGATGTAGGACGCCTGCCGCTCGGGGCTCTCGTCGTACTCGCCGAAGGCGTTGGGCAGCCCGGCGTTCGGGTACGCCGACACGTAGGTGTCCGCGATCCGCGACATCTCAGCCAGGTAGGGCCGCATCTCCGGGGCGCCGAGGGCGCAGTTGAGACCGACGGCAACCGGCTTGACGTGCCGCATGGCATTCCAGAACGCCTCGGTGGTCTGACCGGACAAGGTGCGTCCGGAGGCGTCGGTGATCGTGCCGGAGATGATGACCGGCCAGCGCCGGCCGCGCTCCTCGAACATCGTCTCGACGGCGAAGATCGCCGCCTTGGCGTTGAGCGAGTCGAAGATCGTCTCGATCAGGAGGATGTCCGAGCCACCGTCGACGAGGCCGTTGGCCGCCTCGAGGTAGGCCGCCACGAGCTGGTCGTAGGTGATGTTGCGGGCGCCCGGGTCGTTCACGTCCGGAGAGATCGTCGCCGTCCGCGTCGTCGGTCCGATGGCGCCGGCGACGTACCGGGGCTTCTCGGGGGTGGCGAAGTCGTCGCAGGCGGCGCGGGCCAGGCGCGCCGACTCGTAGTTCAGCTCATAGGACAGCTCGCCCATGTCGTAGTCGGCCATCGAGACCCGGTTCGCACTGAACGTGTTGGTCTCGATGATGTCGGCGCCCGCCTCGAGGTACTCGCGGTGGATCCCCGAGATGATGCCCGGCTGAGTGAGCGTGAGCAGCTCGTTGTTGCCCTGCACGTCGCTCGGCCAGTCCTTGAACCGCTCGCCGCGGTAGCCCGCCTCGTCGGGACGGTCGCGCTGGATCGCGGTGCCCATGGCGCCGTCGATGATCAGGATGCGCTCGGCGAGGGCTCGAGTCAGCGCCTCGGTGCAGTCGGGGCGCACGTGGGGCTCGAAGGCGTTCACGAGAGGTCCTCCCAGTGTCGGAAGGCGTCCTTGGAGCTTCGCCGAGCGTGGCGGACCGCGGTCCGTTGCAACGCCTCTCGGCTGTTGCACATGTTACTCGTGATCCCGTGACTAGGCTGGCAGAGTGATGGAGATCGAGACGGTCACCGGTCTGGTGCGGCCCGTGGTCATCGCGGCATTCGAGGGATGGAACGACGCCGCCGAGTCGGCGACCGCCGTGGTGGACCACCTGATGAAGGCGTGGAGCGCCCGCGTGGTGGCCGCGATCGACCCGGAGGACTACTACGACTTCCAGGTCAACCGGCCGACGGTCGGCATCGACGAGAACGGCTTCCGCAAGCTGACCTGGCCCAGCACCCATGTGGCCGTCGCCTCTCCCCCGAACCTCGACCGCGACGTGATCCTGATCCGCGGCATCGAGCCGAACATGAGATGGCGCCAGTTCACGACCGAGCTGCTCGAGGTCATCGACGAGCTCGGCGGCGAGCTGCTCGTGACGCTCGGAGCACTGCTGTCCGACAGCCCGCACACTCGTCCGATCCCGGTCTCCGGGTCGTCCACCGAGCCGGACCTGCTGGACCGCCTCGACCTCGAGCAGTCCACCTACGAAGGCCCGACCGGCATCGTCGGCGTGCTCCAGGACGCGTGCACGACGGTCGACCTTCCTGCCGTGTCGTACTGGGCCGCCGTCCCGCACTACGTCGCGCAGCCGCCCTGCCCCAAGGCGACCCTGGCGCTGCTGAGTCGGCTCGACGACCTCTTCGACATCTCGTTGCCGCTCGGCGACCTCCCCGAGGAGGCTCGGGCGTGGGAGCGCGGCGTCGACGAACTGGCCGAGGAGGACGAGGACATCGCCGACTACGTTCGCTCGCTCGAGGAGTCGCGCGACACCGCGGACCTGCCGGAGGCCTCGGGTGAGGCGATCGCACGGGAGTTCGAGCGGTACCTCAAGCGACGTCGCGACGACGACTGAGGCGCACCGGGCGGGGCAACCCTCAGGCCGACCTCAGAGACTCAGGCCGAGTGCGGCGTCGAGCACCGGCAGCAGGGTGACCGCAGCCTCCGGGTCGCTGGTGTCGGCGAGGCCGTCGGTGCCGAGCGTGGCCCGGACCCAGCCGTCGACGGCCGCAGTGGCCCGCGGGGCGTCGAGGTCGTCGGCGAGGGCCGCGAGGATCTCCTCGACGACCGGCGCGGCCGGGGCACCGGCACCCAGGGCGAGCGCGCGCCGCCAGTCGGCGATGTCGTCGACCGCCGTCCACAGCTGGTCGTCGGTCCACTCCCAGTCCGTGCGGTAGTGGTGGCGCAGCAGGCTGAGCCGGATCGCCATCGGGTCGATGTCGCTGTTGCGGAGGGCCGAGACGAAGACGAGGTTGCCGAGCGACTTCGACATCTTCTCGCCGTCGTAGGCGACCATTCCGGCGTGCGAGTAGGCCTTCGCGAAAGGGCTGCCCGTCGCGACCTGGACGTGCCCGGCGCACATCTCGTGGTGCGGGAAGACGAGGTCGCTGCCACCGCCCTGGACGTCGAATGCCCCGCCGAGCTCCTGCAGCGCGATCGCGGCGCACTCGATGTGCCAGCCGGGCCGGCCCTTGCCCCACGGGCTGTCCCACGACGGCTCGCCCTCGCGCTCGCCGCGCCACACGACGCAGTCGAGCGGGTCCTTCTTGCCTGCGCGGTCCGGGTCGCCGCCACGCTCGGCGAAGAGGCGGAGCATGGTGTCACGGTCGTAGCCGGACTCCTGGCCGAACGCCGGATCGGCGGTGACCGAGAAGTAGAGGTCGTCCTCGACGCGGTAGATCGCGCCCGCCGACTCGAGTCGCTGGACCAGATCGATCACCAGCGGGATCGATTCGACCGCGCCGAGGTAGGCCGCCGGCGGCAGCACCCGGAGCGCCTCCATGTCCTTGCGGAACAGCTCGGTCTCCCGCTCGGCGAGCTCGGCCCAGTCCACGCCGACCTTGGTGGCGCGCTCCAGCAGCGGGTCGTCGACGTCGGTGACGTTCTGGACGAAGCGGACGTCGTGGCCGGCCGTGCGCCAGGCCCGGTTGAGCAGGTCGAAGGCGATGTAGGTGTTGGCGTGGCCGATGTGCGTGGCGTCGTACGGCGTGATGCCGCAGACGTAGAGGCGCGCGGTTCCGTCCGCGGGCGAGGTCGTCACGGAGCCGCCCGTTGCTGTGTCGTGGAGGACGACGGGAGGGCCGGTCACCGACAGCACCGGGATCCCCGGGGCGTTCCATGCGCGCATGCCGACGATGCTAGTTGCTGACGGTGCGGCGACGAGCCGGGAGGGTCTAGAAAGGCGGCCAGGGAATCGGCGGCCAGTTGCCGTGCGGCCCCGGGAGCACACCGGCCGCCAGGAGCCGTTCGGTGCGACGCTCCAGTGCCGCGATCTCGTGCTCCACCAGGTGGAAGCCGAGCTCCTCGCCCAGCGGGCCTCGGACGGCGTCGAGGACGGTGCGGACGGTCGCCGCCTCGTCTTCGGTCAGCGGCTTCCCGGCCCATCCCCACAACACCGTGCGGAGCTTCGGCTCATGGTGGAAGGCGATGCCGTGGTCCACGCCGTGGCGGTGTCCGTCGGGCATCGCCAGCACGTGGCCGCCCTTGCGGTCGGCGTTGTTGACCAGCACGTCGAAAACGGCCAGGCGCCGCAGCGCGAGGGAGTCCTCGTGGACCAGGGTCACCGGGTGGTCCCGGTCGTCGAGGCCCTCGACGACCTCGAGCCAGCCCTCGGGCGTCGTACCGGACCGGACGAGGTCGACCGCGGCCTGGTCCGGGTCGACCTCGCGCCACTCCTGGAGCATCCCGGGCCCGTGCGGCCCCTCGTCCCACCACGTGCGCGGGACGAGGTCCCAGCCCGTCACCGCGGAGACGAGGTACGCCGCCACCTCGCGGTCGGCCAGCGTGCCGTCCGGGAAGTCCCACAGCGGGCGCTCGCCGGAGACCGGCTTGTAGACCACTTCGGTCCCGCCGAGGTCGGCGAGGAAGGTCGCGTTGGAGGCCGGCATGATCCGGCCCTTGATGGTCAGCTCGGCCACGGGTGACCTCAGGGCTGGCGGCGCTTGAACCCGTTGGCGCGCACGCAGAGGTGCCCGTCGGGGTCGATCGGCTGGCCGCAGAACGGGCAGGACGGGCGGCCGGCGCCGATGACCGCCGCGGCCCGCTTCACGAAGGCGCGGGCCTGGCCGGGCTCGAGCCGGACCAGGAGCATCTCGGCCGGCTCCGCGCCGTCGGCGAGCTCGGCGGGCTCCTCGCCGACCGGGAACACCTCGATGACGACGCGTTCGTCGCCCGGGTCCCACGACAGCGTCATCGTGCCCGCCCGGAACTCCTCCTCGATCGGCTGCGCCAGCGGCGCGTCGTCGTCGAGGCCGAACGGCGCGATCGCCGGGATCACGCCGCGGGCGGTGCCGTCGGCGATCACCTCGTCGAGGAGCTCGTCCACGCGTTCGGACAGCGCCTCGACCTGCTGCTTCTCCAGGGCGACCGACACGATCCGGCCGCCCTCGACGGCCTGCAGGAAGAAGGTGCGGCTCCCGGGCTCGCCGACGGTGCCGGCGACGAAGCGCTCCGGCGGGTCGAATCCGTGGACGATCGGCATGCCGCCACCCTAGCGACGCCCTGGAGGTCGGACCGGATCAGGCGGGCCCGGCGCCTCCGCCGACGACGGCCCCCTTCGTCGCGGGTGGCGTGCGCAGCCACGACAGGTCGCCGTCGTGGGTGTTGCTTGCGAGGACGTAGGGCCGGTCGGGCGAGTAGCGGATCACGGACACCGACGCGGGGTCCACGTTGATCCGCTGGAACAGGTCGAGGTGCATCCCGAGCGCGTCGGCCAGGAGGGACTTGATGATGTCGCCGTGGCTCACCGCCACCCACACCGCGTCGTCCCCGTGCTCGGCGGTGACGGCGGCGTCGATGCGGCGTACGGCGGCCACCGCGCGGTGCTGCATCGCCACCATCGACTCCCCGCCGGGGAAGGTCACGGCCGAGGGCTGCTGCTGCACGGTGCGCCACAGCGGCTCCTTGAGCAGCTTCTTGATGGACTGGCCCTGCCACTCGCCGTAGTCGCACTCGGCGAGCGCCTTCTCCGTCGCCGCCCGCGTGACGGGGTGGCCGGCCCCTCGCTGGCCGTCGGCGACGGCCCTGGCGGTCTGCTTGCAGCGCTCCTGCGGGCTCGTCACCAGGCGCGCGATCGGAACGGCCGCGATCCGCGCACCGGCGCGGGCCGCCTGCTCGACACCGGTGTCGTCGAGGAGCACCCCCGGCGTCCGACCGGCGAGCAGCCCGGAGGCGTTGGCGGTGGTGCGACCGTGGCGCACCAGCAGCAGCGTGGCCATGGCGGCGAGCCTAGAGCAGCGACGGTGACCGCGTGACTAGCGTGGTGACGTGATCGTCGACAGCGCCGTCTACCGCCACGGGGTCCGCCTCCCGGTGGACTGCTACCCGCACGACTACGCAGCGCTCCGGGAGGTGGCGAGTCGCGACCATGACTTCGTCTGGGTCGGCCTCTACGAGCCCAGCCACATCGAGCTGTCCGAGATCGCCCAGGCCTTCGAGCTGCATCCGCTGGCCGTCGAGGACGCCGTCGTCGCCCACCAGCGGCCCAAGCTCGAGAAGTACGACAACAGCCTCTTCCTGGTCCTCAAGACGCTCTGGTACGTCGACGAGGACGACGCCGTGGAGACCGGCGAGATCAACGTCTTCATCGGCCACGACTTCGTGATCACGGTGCGCCACGGCCGCGGGTCGGCGCTCAGCAACGCCCGCCACGACCTCGAGCAGAAGCAGGCCGTGCTCGACCACGGCCCCTCAGCCGTCGTGTACGCCGTGTGCGACGCCGTCGTCGACGGGTACACCGCCGTCGTCGCCGAGCTCCAGGTCGACGTCGACGAGGTCGAGACGTCCGTCTTCTCCGAGCAGCGCACCGACGACGGCAACCGGATCTACATCCTCAAGCGGGAGCTGTCAGAGGTACGACGGGCCGTCCTCCCGTTGCGCGATCCGATGCGCCGCTTCTCGACCGGGGCCGTCGAGCTGATCGAGGCCGAGGCAGCGCCCTTCTTCCGTGACGTGAGCGACCACCTCTCACAGGCGGCCGACGAGATCGACACCCTCGACGGACTCCTGTCGACCGCCTTCGACGCCCACCTCGCCAGGATCGCCGTCCAGCAGAACGACGACATGCGCAAGATCTCCGCGGGGGCCGCGCTGGTCGTCGTACCGACGCTGATCGCCGGGATCTACGGCATGAACTTCACGCACATGCCGGAGCTCGGGTGGACGCTCGGCTACCCCTTCGCGTTGTTGCTGATGCTCGGCACCGTCAGCGGGTTGTGGATCCTGTTCAAGAAGTCGGGCTGGTTCTAGCCTCCCTGCTCGCGGAGCCCGTCGCCGAAGGTGCTCTCGAGGTCCGCACGCCCGCGCCGGTCGACCTCTGCGCCGAACAGGGTGACCGGCTCGTTGCGCGACCACACCTCCTTGCGCGGGCCGGCGTCACCGCGGTGCAGGGCGATCTCCGCCTCGCGCAGCTGCGGAAGGGCCTCCCGGAGGAACAGCTCGGTCTCGTCCATGGCCTCAGTGTGGCACCGGGACGAGCTGCCCTCAGGCCGTGAGCACGCCTGCCGTGAGCAGCACCAGCACACCCCCACCGAGCAGCACGCGGTAGATCACGAACGGGGTGTACGACTTCGTCGAGACGTAGCGCAGCAGCCAGGCGATGGCGGCGTACCCGACGACGAAGGAGACGATGGTGGCGGTGATCGTCGGTCCCCAGCCGTAGTCGGCTTCGCCGGCGTGCGCCTCGCCGACGTTGCCGATCTCCTTCAGCTCGAACAGGCCGGCGCCGACCACGGCGGGGATGGCGAGCAGGAACGCGAAGCGGGTCGCGGCCTCGCGGTCGTAGCCGAGGAAGCGGCCCATCGACAACGTCGCGCCCGAGCGGGAGACGCCGGGGACGAGGGCGAGGGCCTGGGCGCCACCCATCAGGGCCGCATCGCGCAGGGTCATCTGCTTGATGACCCTGTCCGTGCGCCCCACGCGGTCGGCGATGCCGAGGACGATGCCGAGGACGATGAGCATCGTGCCGACGAGCCACAGGTTGCGGAAGTGGTCCTCGATGACGTCCTTGAGGAGGAATCCGAGGATCACGATCGGGAGGGAGCCGACGATGATGTACCAGCCCATCCGGGCGTCGAGGAGGCCGCGGTACTCCGGCTTGAACAGCGAGAGCAGCCAGGCCCGGGCGATGCGCCAGATGTCCTTGCGGAAGTAGATGAGGACGGCGAGCTCGGTCCCGATCTGGATCACGGCCGTGAAGGCAGCGCCGACGTCGCCCCAGCCGAAGAGCTCGGGGAAGATCCGCAGGTGCGCGCTGCTGGAGATCGGCAGGAACTCCGTCAGGCCCTGGAGGATGCCGAGGAACACTGCCTGCAGGTAGTCCGCCACGGGAGAGCATCCTAGGGACCCCGTGGTTGTCGGCCGTGCATCGGCGTGGCCGGTCCGGTTCGCTGCGGTGGTGCGGCTACCTTGTGCCCATGCAGCAGCGGTACGTCGGAGCGAGCGGCCTCCAGGTGTCGCGGCTGGCCCTGGGCACCATGACGTGGGGCAAGGACACCGACGAGCACGAGGCGCGCGACCAGCTCACCGCCTTCGTCGAGGCCGGCGGTACGACGCTCGACACCGCCGCCGGCTACACCGACGGCCGCTCCGAGGAGCTCATCGGCTCGCTGCTCGGCGACGTGGTGCGCCGCGACGAGGTGGTCCTCGCGACCAAGGCGGGCATCTGGCGGCGCGGTGGTGAGCGTGTCACCGACACCTCCCGCGGCGCCCTGCTCCGCGGCCTGGACACCTCCCTGAAGCGCCTCGGCACCGACCACGTCGACCTGTGGCAGGTCCACATCTGGACCGACCAGGTGCCCCTGGAGGAGACGCTGGGGGCGCTCGACCACGCGGTCAGCAGCGGCCGGGCGTCGTACGTCGGCATCTCGAACTACACCGGGTGGCAGACCGCGCGTGCGGTGACGCTGCAGCAGGTGGCGGGCCGGGCGCCGATCGTGTCGACCCAGGTGGAGTACTCCCTGGTCAACCGCCGCATCGAGCGCGAGGTGCTCCCGGCCGTCGAGGCGCTCGGGCTGGGCGTCCTGCCGTGGTCCCCGCTCGGGCGCGGCGTGCTGACCGGCAAGTACCGCACCGGTACGCCGTCCGACTCGCGAGCGGCCTCCCCCGTCTTCTCCGGCTTCGTCGAGGCCTACCTCGACGACCACAGCCGCGGCATCGTCGAGGCCGTGTGCCGTGCGGCCGACGGGCTCGGCTGGACGCCGCTCGAGGTGGCGCTGGTCTGGGTGCGCGACTCCCCCGGCGTGACCGCGCCGGTCGTCGGCGCCCGCACCGCCGCCCAGCTCAAGGTCGCACTCGGGAGCGAGGACAAGGTCCTGCCCGCGGAGATCCGCGGTGCACTCGACGACGTGTCAGGAGGTGCGGCATGACGGTCTCGATGCTGCGGCCGGGCGTGATGCGCGGCCTGGGGCGTGGAGTGGAGTGGGAGTTCGAGCGGGTCACCTTCGACCGCGAGTTCTCCCGCAACATGGTCGCCAAGCTGCTCGTGGAGCGCGCCGAGCATGGCGGATGGGAGCTCGACCGGGTGCAGATCGGTCCGGACGGCAAGCGGCGGGTCGTGCTGCGGCGCAAGATCATCCGGGCGGTGCGGACCGCCTGAAGTTGTTGCGGTTTGGTCCCAAACCGCAACAACTCGGCCCCCAGAGCTGCGGTTTGGGACCAAACCGCAACACTTGGGCGACTCAGCGGATCTGCTCGAGGAATGCCGCCACATGCGTGCGCAGGTCCGCGGACAGCCGCGACAGCTCCAGCGAGGCGCCCGTCATCTCACCGGCGCCGGTCGACGTCGCCACGGTCGCCTCACCGATCGCCGTGACGTCCTCGTTGACACCGGAGACCGCTCCGGCTGCCTCGCTGGTCGTCCGGCTCAGCTCGGCAGCTGCCTGGCGCTGCTCACCGACGGCACCGGCGATCGCCGAGACGTTCTCCCCCATGCCGCGCACGGCCGTCCCGATGGTCTCGATCGCGGTCACCGCCGCGCTGGTCGCCATCTGGATGGCATGGACCTGCTGCTCGATCCGGCTGGTGGCGTCGGCGGTCTCGGACGCCAGCGTCTTGACCTCGGAGGCCACCACGGCGAAGCCCTTGCCCGACTCGCCGGCGCGGGCGGCCTCGATCGTCGCGTTCAGGGCCAACAGCCGGGTCTGGCTCGCGACCTGGCTGATCAGGCCGACCACGTCGCCGATCTCCTGCGAGGCGGTGGCAAGACTCTGGACCGTGGTCCTGACCTGCTCGGCCTCGTCGACGGCGCGTCGGCCGGCCTCGTCGGAGTGCCCGGCCTGTTCCTCGATCGCTCGGACCGTGCTCACCAGCTGCTCCACGGCCGCGGCGGCCACGGTGACCGCGTCCGCTGCGGTGTGCGAGTTCACGGATACCTGGGAGGCGCGGCTGGCCGTGCTCTCGGCGTTGGCGGCGAGCGTCCGGGACGACGCCTCCATCTCGGCAGCGGCGGCCGCGACCTGGTCGGAGAGGCCGAGCACGGCAGCCTCGAAGCCGTCCGCGAGCTCGAGGCGCTGTCGCTCCTGGTCGGCCAGCTGCTCGTGGGCGTCGGCCATCGCGCCGATCGCGCCGTTGATCGTGACGGCGCCCGCCCGGAAGGAGCCCAGCATTCCCCGGACGAGGAAGCGACGGTAGAACTTGCCGGCCGCGGCGTACTCCAGGGATGCGGAGGATTCCCGCACGTAGGCGTCGGTGCGGTCGAGCAGCTCGTTGACCGCGGAGCGCGCCGCCGTCAGCTCGGCGGAGTCGCCCAGCACGGGAACGCGCGGCTCGAGGTTGCCGGAGGCGGCCGAGCGACAGACCTCGGTGACGGCTCGCAGCGCGGCGCGTGCCTGCTCGAGCTCGGCGCGCAGGAGGTCGGTGTCCTCGTCGATGATCGCGGTCATGCCGCCGCTCCCTCGTTCGCCGTGTCGTTGTTGAGCTGCCACACGAGCTCGTCGTAGGTGGCGCCTGCCGCGGCGAGCTCGTCCTCCAGGAGCACGCGGCCGGCCTCGACCGCGTCGCGGGCGTTGCTGTGCCGCGACTCCTCGGCGATCAGCCGCTGGTAGAGCGCCGAGACCTGGTTGATCGCCTCGGCGCTCGCCGTGCGGCGGTTGGAGTGGTAGCCGACGATGCCGCCGCTCGCGTCGAACGTGGGCGTGACGTGCGCCAGCACCCAGTAGTGGCTGCCGTCGGCGCTCAGGTTCACGACGTAGGCGAAGATCTCCTGCCCCGAGGAGATCCGGTCCCACAGGAGGCGGAAGACGCTGCGTGGCATGGCGGGGTGCCGGATCACGTTGTGCGGCTGGCCGATCAGCTCGGACTCCGCGTAGCCGCTGATCTCGACGAAGAGGTCGTTGACGTAGGTGAGCCGTCCCTGCGGGTCGGTCTTCGAGACGATGATCTGGTCGGCGCGGAAGGTCTTCTCCACGCCCGTGGGTGTGATCGCGGGCCGCGACATGTGCCGTTCTCCTCTCCCGGGCACCGGTCGGTGCTCGCGGTGAAGGTCGGCGGGGCCGGGGGCGAGGTGAGCAACCGGACCGAGGAAGGGTCGAAGGTCCCTCGTCGGCCGACCCCGAGGTCAGACCTGGTCGAGGAAGCGGTCCATCACCCGTGCGCCGAACTCCAGCGACTCGACCGGCACCCGCTCGTCGATGCCGTGGAAGAGCGCGGTGAAGTCGAGGTCCTCCGGCAACCGCAGCGGTGCGAAGCCGTAGGAGCGCATGCCGAGCTTCGTGAAGTGCTTGGCGTCCGTGCCGCCGCTCATCAGGTACGGCGCAACGAGCGCCTCGGGGTCCTCTGCGAGCAGGCTGCGGGTCATCGCGTCGACCAGCGCGCCGTCGTACGGCATCTCCCAGGGCGGCTGGTTCGAGACGTACTCGACCTCGATGCCCTCGCCGGTCAGCTCGGCCAGGGTCGCGAAGAACTCGTCCTCGAAGCCGGGCAGGAACCGGCCGTCGACGTGCGCGGTGGCCTCGGTCGGGATGACGTTGACCTTGTAGCCGGCGCCGAGCATCGTCGGGTTCGTCGAGTTGCGCAGCACGGCACCGAGCATGCGGGCCGCGTCCCCGAACTCCTCCACCAGCGCAGGCGCGTTCTCCGGGGTCGCCTCCGTGCCGACCAGCTCGGCGACGGCGGCCAGCAGCGTCTGCATGGTGGGGGTCAGCCGGACCGGCCACTCGTGCGCCCCGAGCCGGGCGACGGCGGCGGCGAGCCGGGTGACGGCGTTGTCATCGTTGACCATCGAGCCGTGCCCGGCGCGGCCGCGGGCGGTGAGCCGCATCCACGCCATTCCCTTCTCGGCCGCCTCGATCAGGTAGAGCCGCCGGCCCCGCACCGTGGTGCTGAACCCGCCGACCTCCCCCACGGCCTCGGTGCAGCCCTCGAACCAGTCCGCGTGGTGCTTCACGAGCAGCTCGGCGCCCTGGTGGCCACCGGCCTCCTCGTCGGCGGTGAAGCAGAGGACCACCGGTCGTTCGGGGACCCGGCCGGCCCGCTGGCGGGCCCGGACCACGGAGAGCAGCATTGCGTCGAAGTCCTTCATGTCGACCGCGCCGCGCCCCCACACGTACCCACCGTCGACCTCTCCGCTGAACGGGTCGACCTGCCAGTCCTCCGCCGCTGCCGGTACGACGTCGAGGTGGCCGTGCAGGAGCAGGGCGTCCTGCCGCCCGGACGCGCCGGTGCCGCCCCAGCGGGCGAGCACGTTGGCCCGTCCGGGGGCGGTCTCGACGACCTCGGCGGCGATGCCGACCTCGTCGAGGAGGCCGGCCACGTGCTCGGCGGCCTTGCGCTCGCCGGGCCCGTCCTCGCTGCCGTAGTTGGAGGTGTCGATGCGGATGAGGTCGCGGCAGAGGTCGACGACCTCTGCCGCGACATCGTGGAGCGCGGTGGCGGCCATGTCCCCATCGTGGCACGCCACCGCGCACGGCCCTCGAGCAGAGCCGTCAGTAGATCGCGGCCCGGATCGGGAGCGCTCCCGTGCCGGCGGGACCGGCGACGATGCTCGAGTCGATGTTCTCGACGACGCCGTACGCCGCGGTGTAGACCCCGATGCTGGGGCCGGCCTGGCCGTCGCCACCGCGACCTCCGTTGCCGCCCTTGCCGCCGGCGCCACCGTTGCCACCGCGGCCGACCTCGGCCAGGCAAGCCGCGCCGCCGGTACCGCCGGCGCCGCCCGGGGCACCCAGGCCGCCCTGGCCGCCCGCTCCACCGTTGCCACCCTGGCCCGAGGCCACCACGGAGCGGTCCAGGATCAGCGTCCCGATGGTCACGTAGGCCGCGATCGAGGCGTACCCGCCCCTCCCGCCCTCGCCACCGTTGCCGTTGTAGCCGCCTTCACCGCCACCGCCGCCACCGTTGCCGACGCCGGAGATCACCGTGAGGCCGACCTGGCCGCCACCGCCACCGCCGCCACCGCCACCGGCACCCCGGGCGCCGGGCTTGCCGTTGGTCGACGTGGCCGGGACGAAGCCGCTGCTGAGGAACGAACCCTTGACGGTCACGCCGTTCGCCCCGTTCGCGCCCGGCGCGCCCGGCGTGCCGTTGCTGCCGGCCTTCCCGGGGTTGCCCTGCGCCCCGCCGGCTCCGCCGGCCTGCCCGCCGCTGCCCGGGTCGCCGGCCACGCCGGCCCCCGAGCTGCCGTTCGCGTCCCGGCCCCCGAGGCCGCCGTGGCCACCCTGGGCGGTGCTGTACGGGAGGGTGTACGTGCCGCCACCGGCGCCGCCGTCACCACCGTTGAAGGTGTCGCAGGACCCCTTCTCCCCGTTGCGCCCGGGCAGCGCGGCACCGCCGCCGCCGCCGTTGACGGCGGTCGTCCTGCTGGCGGCGAGACCGGACCGGATCTCGCTCCGCACCGCGGTGACCTTCGCGTTGCCGGCGATCATGAGGGCGATCGAGTTCTTCTCGGACATCGAGTTGTGGAGCTTCACCTCGCCGAGCTTGAGCGTGCCGCCCTTGACCCGCAGGGCCGGCTGCTCGCCCCCGAGGCCGATGTCGACCAGCTGCAGCTCGTTGGTGCCGTTGGTCACCCAGGCCAGGCCGTTGGTCCCGGCCTTGGTGCGGGTTCGCTTCCAGCTGCTGTCATACCCGCCGTAGACGCCGATGCCGTCAGGCACGTTCACCACGGGCGCGTTGGGCGAGTACAGGCTCGCCGCGAGCACGTGCTTGCGGGTCGCGGAGCGCAGGTTGAAGGCAGCAGCGAGCGTCTTCACCGGGAGTGCCTTGGTGCCCGGGTTGATGTCGTTGCCGACATTCGAGTCGAGGAAGATCGCCGTGGCGGCGTCGCCGTCGATCCCGTCGCAGTTCGCATCGACGAAGGACAGGTCGGGGGCGTCCGCGGCCGCAGGGTTGACCGCAGCGTTCGTGCTTGCGCAGTCGGCAGCGGCGTACCCGTCGCCGTCGCGGTCCAACGGCAGTGTCCCGGTGAAGGTCTGGGCGATGGCCTGGGCCTTGAGGTCGTCGCGGACCGGCTGCGAGGTGGTCCGGGTGTAGGTGACCGACGGCTTGGCCGCGATGTCGGGGCTCGCCTTCTCGGCGAGGCTGATCCGCAGCGTCTTCGAGAGCGTCGTCGCCCCGATCCGGGTGATCGTGTAGCCGGTCACCTTGAACGGGAAGGAGCTCGTGTCGAGCGGGTGCGAGACCGGCTCCGAGTAGGTGAGCCGGATCTCGTCGGCCCTGTCGTCCTTGTCGTTGTCGACCATCGCGGCGCCGACGATCTTCGGCGCGACGTTCGCTGCATGCGCGGTGCCGGCGGCGCCGACGACGAGTGCCGGGCCGGCGAGGGCGGCGACGGCCGCGACGGTGATCGACCGTGCGGTCGGGCGGTGATTCGACATGGGAGGTTCCTTCGTCCTTCGGGTGTCAGGTCAGGTCGGGGACCGGGCTGGGGTGACCGCCGAGGCGGTCGATCAGCTCCATGAGCTGGAGCAGCCCGTTGAACTCGGTCGCCTCCTCGCCGTGCGGGGCGAGCGAGCCGCGCAGCGGCGTGCTGCCCGCGTCGATGACGAGCCGGAGGGAGATCGGGTTCACCAGGTCCACGTCGAAGAGCCTCCCGCCGACGGCACCCCACCGGCATTGAGGGAAGACCCCACCATTTGCGGCCGGACCCCACCGTTGCGACGGTGGGGTCCGGCCTCAGGACAGTGGGGGCAGGTCCGCGCGGGACTCGATGCCGAGCTTGCGGAACACCGAAGCGAGGTGCTTCTCGACGGTGGTCGGCTGCACGAACAGCTCCCGCGCGATGTCGACGTTGCGCAGGCCCGCGGCTGCCAGCCGGGCGACCCGGACCTCGGACGCGGTCAGCGCCGCCAGGCCCGTGCGGGCCGTGCTCCGGGGGCGTGCGCCGCTCGCGGTGAGCTCGGTGGTGGCCCGCTCGAGCAACGGAGCCGCCCCGCAGCGGGAGGCGATGTCCATCGCCTCCGCCAGCGGCTCCCGTGCCTCGGTACGACGCCCGGCCCGCCGCAGGGCGGCCCCGAGCTCGACCAGCGAGTGGGCCCGCTTGAGTGGCAGGCTCGTTCCGTCGTACACAGCGACGGACTCCCGGAGCAGGTCGATCGAGACAGGGTCATCGAGCAGCGCGCGGACCCGCAGCACGCGGCCCAGCCCGTTGGGGGCACCGAAGCGTCGGGCGGCCTCGTCCGCAGGCGCCAGGACCTCCCGCGCTGCCTCCCGCTGCCCGAGCCCGGCGAGGGCCTGTGCCGCATCGAGCCGCCACGGCGACAACTCGGGGATCAGCCACTCGACCGCGTCGAGGCGCTCGCCCGCGCTGCGCAGCAGTGCGAGCCCGCCTTGGACGTCCCCGGTACGGACCCGTACGCGGCCCATGGCGGCCTCGGCCAGCGAGGCGAAAGCGGTGTCCTCGCGGTGCGAGGGGAAGTGGAACTCCTCAGCGGCGGCCTCCGCCCCGGCGACGTCACCGAGCTCGAGACGGCTGTACATGAGGGTCGCGGCAGCGACGGGGGCGGTCACCGTGAAGGTGCCGTCGGTGGCGGTCAGTGCCGCGTGGGCGTCGGTCGCCGCCTCGGCGATGCGGCCCAGTCGGTGGAGCGCCTGGGCGCGGACGGTCAGTGCCTCGGCGCGCCACATCGGGGAATCGCTGTCCTCCGCGGCTGCACGGTAGCGGTCGACGAAGGCGAGGGTGCCGTCGAGGTCGCCGAGGTGGAGGAACAGGAACAACCACGCCGGGGGCGACCGGCGCCGAGTGGCGCCACGCGTCGCTCCGCCGATGACACGGTCGACCAGCGGCTGGATCTCGGTGGCTGCGGTTCCGCGGGCCAGCCGGTGGAGGATGACCGGGAGCAGGCAGTCCCGCTCGACCTGGCTGGCGCCCGGGAGATCCGCGAAGCGCGCCAGGAGTTCGGGGTCCGGGCGCCCGGTCCCCGGTGTCACGCACTGCAGCATCAGCTTCATCGCGAGCATCGCGTCCGGGCGGGCGTCGGGCTCCACGACGGTGGCGCGATGGTCGGCGGTCCGCTCGGCGAGCTCGATGGCCTCGGCCGACCGCCCGCTGATCCAGAGCAGATGGGTGCGGGTGACGTCGGCGCCGTCCGCCGCGCCCTCCGCGACGCCCGCTTCGCCGCCGGCGTGGTCGAGGAAACGGGCCGCCGCCTCCGGAGCCCCGCGGCGCACGGCAGCGGTGGCCGCCCGCTGCAACGTCTCGCGCGCCCAGTCGGCGTCCGTGGCCGGGCCGAGCACGAGCTGCGCGGCGACCGCCTCGTCGGAGGCGCCCAGCTCGTGCAGGACCTCCGCCGCAGCCAGGTGGCGTGCGGCGCGCAGCGGGGCCGCCAGGTCGTCGTACACGGCCTCGCGGACGACGGGGTGGGTGAACGCGAGCCGGTCGTCGAGGATGTCGAGGCGGATCAGGTCGGCCGCAGCCGCGCCGGCCGCGCCGACGTCCAGCCCCGCGAGGCGGGCGACCGCGGCGATCGGGGGTGCGTCGCCCAGGACCGCCGCGGCCTGGGCGACGCCAACGGCGGCGTCCCCAGCGCGGGCGATCCGCACGAACACCAGGCGGCCGATCGTGCCGGGCGCGAGGTCGGCCAGCACCGCCGCGCCGTCGCTCGTCGGCGCGATGCCCTCACTGACCACGGTGCGGGCCAGCTCGCCGAGGTACAGCGGGTTCCCCCGGGTCCACGCGAGGCAGGCGTCGACGAATGCGTCGGCGACGTCCGACATCCGCTGCTGCAGCACGTGGGCGACTCCGTCACGCGTCAGCGGCTCGAGCACGAGCTCCGTCCCGCCGACCGCGTCGCACAACTCGCCGAGAAGGGCGGTCTCGCGCTGCTGGCCGCTGCGGACCGCGACGACCAGGGCGATGGACGTGGTCGCGAGGCGGCGGGCGAGGAAGTGCAGGAAGCGCAGCGACGGGTCGTCCACCCACTGCAGATCGTCGACCACCACCAGCAACGGCCGTTCACCGGCAGTCCGGGCCAGCGCGGTCACCAGCGCCTGCAGGGTCGCGAAGAGGTCGTCCGATCCCGTGGCCGGACCGTGGTCGACGGCGGCCAGTGCGTCGTCGAGCAGGTCGTGGGGCAGGTGGGTCAGGAGCTGGCGCACGACGCCGAACCCGTAGTCACGTTCCAGCGGGTGGCCCGCCGCGTGCAGGCACACCGTCCCTGCCGTGGTCGCCTCCCCCATCAGCGCGCCGAGGAGCCGCGTCTTGCCGATGCCGGGCGTGCCGGCCACCAACGCCGCTCTCCCGGCGCCGGCCCGCGCGGAGGCGGCGACGTCGACGAGGACACCGAGCGCACGCTCGCGCTCGAAGAGGAGGTCGGCCGCCACGGGCTCATGATGGCGGATCGGGGAGGCGATGGGACGCGGATCCGCGAGACAGCCGCCGCTGCCACGACTAGCCTCCGAACGTGGCTCCCCCGACCTGGAAGCGCTACCGGCCCGACCCGACCCCCGACGGCGAGCCGGACCCGAGCGCCTCCACGAAGCCCCGGATCCCGACCTACCGGCCTACCGGGGAGCCGAAGCCGGTGCGCTCGCTGGAGGAGCGGACCATCCGCGCGACCGGACCTGCGCGGGTCGTGCGCCTGGTCGTGCTGGGGACCGTCGGCCTCGTCGTCGTGGGCGTGGTCTGGCTCGTGTGGTCGATCATCGACACCGCGCGCCAGCCGGGCCCCCAGACGACCGAGGGCTTCGCCGACCTGCTCGCGGACCTCGAGGAGGAGCACGGGTCGAGCGAGGTGTTCCGCGCGGTCGTCTATCCCGGCTACGCCGTGGTCGAGGTCCCCTTCGCCGACGACGAACGCTCGGTCTCCTACCGCTGGGACACCCGGCTGGACGAGTCGTCGAAGGGCACCAGCACCGAGGAGCCGTTCGACCTCGCCACGATCGACCCGGCCGGGTTCGACGGCATGTGCGACGCAGTCCGGGAGACCGTCGAGGACCCGGAGGACTGCTACCTGGTCCTCGAGAAGCCGGACGAGCCCGACGGTGGCTGGATCTCGGCCTACACGAGCAACGAGTTCGGCCAGTCGTCGTACATCGCCTTCGACCTCGCCGGCAACGAGGTCAGTCGCTACCCAGCCGGATGACGGGCAGGCGGTAGGCGCCCGGCGCAGACTCGGGCACCGCCGGACGGTGCGGGAGGACCGGCCGGACGCGCTGGTAGCCGCGGCCCGCTGCCGGACGAGGATCGGCCTCGCCCTTGTTCGGCCACATCGCGACGGCCCGCTCGGCCATGGCCGTGATCGTCAGCGACGGGTTGACGCCGAGGTTGGCGGCCACCGCCGACCCGTCGATGACGTGGAGGCCGTCGTAGCCGTGGAGGCGGTGATAGGGGTCGATCACCCCGTCCGCGGCCGACTCCCCGATCGGGCAGCCCCCGATCAGGTGGCCGGTGGCCGGGATGTTGACCAGGTCCGCCCAGGTCCCGCCCGGGATGCCGTCGATCTCGTCGCCGACCCGCCGCGCGACGTCGTGCCCCTGGGGGATCCAGACCGGGTTGGCCTCGCCGGTGCCCTGCCGGGTGGTCAGGGTGCGCCCCCACGGCCGCCGGCGGAGGTACGTCGTCAGGGAGTTGTCGAGGCTCTGCATGACCAGCAGCACGATGGTCTGCTCCGACCAGCGCCTCGGGTCGTGCAGGTGCGGCAGGTCACGCCGCTGGCGCCACATCTCCCGCAGGCCGGCCACCAACCGGGAGCGGCCGTCGGCAGGTGCGTCCGTCAGGGTCGCCATCAGCAACCCGAGCAGGTTGCTGCCCCTTCCGTAGCGGACCGGTTCGACATGGGTGTGCTCGTCCACGTGGATCGACGACGTGATCGCCACGCCCCGCGAGTAGTCCACCTCGTCGCCGCGCGCCCGGACGCCGAGGATCGCCTCGGAGTTGGTCCGGGTCAGCTCGCCCAGCCGCGGCGAGATCGCCGGCAGGCTGCCGCCGTCGCGGAGCCGGTGCAACAGCCGCTGCGTGCCCAGCGACGCCGCGCTGAACACCACCTGGTCGGCCGTGAAGGTGCGTCGTCCGCGGCGGGCCTTGCCCTCGGTGCGACGCGTCGTGACGTCGTACCCGCCTCCGGGGCGGGGGCGGACGTCGGTCACCGTCGTCATGGGGTGGACCACCGCTCCGGCGCGCTCGGCGAGGTGGAGGTAGTTCTTGACGGTCGTGTTCTTCGCTCCGACCCGGCACCCGGTCATGCAGGCGCCGCAGTCGGTGCACGTGGTCCGCTCGGGCCCGGCGCCGCCGAAGAAGGGGTCAGCAACCCGCTCCCCCGGCCGCTCCCCGAAGAGGACACCCACGTCCGTCGGACCGAACGTGTCCCCGACGCCGAGGTCGTCGGCCACCGCCTTCATCACGTGGTCCGACGGAGACATCCGTGGGTACGACGTCACGCCGAGCATGCGGCGCGCCTGGTCGTAGTACGGCGCGAGCTCGTCGGCCCAGTCGGTGATCCCGGCCCAGTGCGGGTCGTCGAAGAAGGCCCGCGGCGGCTCGTAGAGGGTGTTGGCATAGACCAGCGACCCGCCGCCCACCCCGGCGCCGGTGAGCACGAGGACGTCCTTGAGCAGGGTCATCCGGAGCAGGCCGTAGCAGCCGAGCGCCGGGTTGAAGACGTAGTCGCGGACCTTCCACGACGAGGTCGGGAGCTCGTCGTCGGAGAATCGCCGTCCGGCCTCGAGGACGCCGACCCGGTAGCCCTTCTCGGACAGGCGCAGCGCGGTCACGCTGCCGCCGAAGCCGGAGCCGATGACCAGCACGTCGTAGTGGGTCATCGCGCCGCCACCTCCGCAACGGCCTCGAAGTCGCTCGGGTCGAAGGCGGAGGTCCGGCGCTGGTACTCCGCCACCGTCCCCGGCCAGTTCGTCGTGATGCGGCCCCCCGGCTCGCGGTACCAGCTGGTGCACGAGCTCCAGACGCTGCCGTCGAGGCGGCGCTGCATCTCCTCGTCGTACGACGCCGCGCGGTCTGCCCTGACGACCAGGGGCGCGCGGCGCGCGACGGTCTCCCGGACCGCTGCGACGACGTACCCCGCCTGCGCCTCGAGCATCCCGATGATCGAGCTGCCGCCGAGGTTGGTGTTGGGGCCGTAGAGCACGTAGAAGCCCGGGAAGTCCGGCACGGTGATGCCGAGGTGGGCCCGCGCCCCGCCCTGCCACGCGTCGGCGAGCAGCCGACCGCCCCGGCCGGTGATCTCCATCGGGGCGAGGAACTCGGTGGCGGCGAAGCCGGTGCCGAGGATGATGACGTCGAGCTCGTGCACCGCGCCGTCGGCCGTGCGGACCCCGCCCGGCTCGACGCCGGTGATCCCGTCGGTGACCACGTCGACGTGCGGCTGGGCGAGCGTGGGGTACCAGTCGTTCGAGAACAGCAGCCGCTTGCACCCGAGCGGGTAGTCGGGCTCCAGCTTCGCCCGCAGGGCCGCGTCCTTGACGTGCCGGCGCAGGTTGAGCCGCCATGCCTGCTCGAGGACGACCGCGAGGCGGCCGTCCGAGTCGAGCGTCCGGTTGAGCTGCTCGGAGAGGTGGAAGACGCCGCGCCGGGTGAGCTGGTGCAGTTGCGGGAGGCGGGCGAAGCGGCGCTGCTGGCGGGCGCTGTAGGCGCCGTCCGGCTTCGGCACGACGTACGGCGCGGAGCGCTGGAACACCGTCAGGGAGGCCACCTCACCGGCGATGGCAGGTACGAACTGGATCGCGCTGGCGCCGGTCCCGATGACGCCGACCCGCTTGCCCCTCAGGTCGACGCCGTGGTCCCAGGTCGCGGAGTGGAAGACCGGCCCGTCGAAGTCATCGAGGCCGGGGATCCGCGGCACGGCCGGTCGGGAGAGCTGTCCGACGGCGGAGACGAGCACGTCGGCGGTCAGCTCCTCGCCGCTCGCCAGGGTCACGGTCCACCGGACGGCGTCGTCGTCCCACGCCGCCGCGGTCACCTCGGCCCCGGTGCGGACGAGGTCACGCAGCCCGCTGCGCACGGCGTGGTCGCGGATGTAGTCGAGGATCTCGGGCTGGCGGGCGTAGCGGTGCGACCAGTCGGACTTGCGGGCGAACGACCACGAGTACAGGACCGACGGGACGTCGCAGGCGGCCCCCGGGTAGGTGTTGTCGCGCCACACGCCGCCGATGTCGTCGGAGCGCTCGAGGATCGTGATGTCCGTGACGCCGGCCTCCCGCAGGTGGTGGGCGACGGCCAGGCCGCCGAATCCGGCGCCGATGACGATGACACTGGGGACCGAGGGCTGCTGCATGGCAGGACTGTAGGAATCGCCGGGGCGCCGATCGAGCATCCACCGGCCAGGGGATCCATAATTCCGGACATGTTCGAGCCGCCGGTCACCCGCACCTGGGACTTCCCGCGGCAGGTCGCGGGGACGGCGCTGCTCGTCGCCGCCGGCCAGGCCGCCGGGGTCGCCCCCTCGACGCTGCTGCGCGGCAGCGGGCTGGCTCCCCGCGACCTCGCCGACCACCGCCGCGAGGTGACCGCGCAGCAGGAGCTGCGGGTCGTCCGCAACCTGCTCGCCGCCGCGCCGGGGATCAGGGGTGTCCAGGTGGGGGCGCGCTACCACGCGTCCACCTTCGGTCCGCTCGGATTCGCCCTGATGAGCAGCGCCACGCTCGGCGACGCGGCGAACCTGACCTTCCGCTTCCTCGACCTGAGCTTCACCTTCTGCGTCCCCACGGCCAGCACCGACGGCGACCAGGTCGTCATCGGCGTCGACCACGGAGACCTCCCCGCCGACGTCCACCCGTTCCTCGTCGAGCGGGACCTCACCGCGATCTGGACGGTGCTGCGGGAGATCGCCGGTGGCGCTCCCCGGCTCACCTCGCTGACCCTGCCGTTCGCGCCCGGCGGGTCCGGTGGGCTGCGCTCCGCCTTCGGCGTCACCCCGGTGCGCGCGGAGCGGCACGGCCGGGCCGAGCTGCGCCTCGACGCGGCGTGGTTCGACCTGCCGCTCCCCCAGGCCAACGCCCACGCCTTCGCGATGGCCGAGGCACTGTGCCGCGACCTCGTCGCCCGGCGCCGCAGCCGCACCGGCGTGGCCGAGGAGGTCCGGGTCCTCGTCGCACAACGCCTGCCCGAGGGCGCGCCGATGGGTGCCGTCGCCGGTGCCCTGGGACTCAGCGAGCGCTCCCTGCGCCGGCACCTGACCGAGGCCGGCACGTCGTACCGCACCGTCCTGGACGAGGTACGCCGCAGCGCCGCCGAGGAGCTGCTCGCCCGTCCGGGGCTCACGGTCGACGACGTCGCGCGGGAGCTGGGCTACGCCGAGGCCACGAGCTTCGGTGCGGCCTATCGCCGCTGGACCGGCCGCTCACCGCGGGCGCACTGACGGGCGCACTGACGGGCGATCAGGTCGCCTCGGTGACGTCGGCGACCGTCGCGGCCAGGGCGGTCACCAGGTCCGCGGCCTCCACGGTGAGCGCCACGCCGTGCGCACCGCCGCCGATCGACACGCGGCCGGAGATCCGTTCGTCCGCGATCACCGGAAGCGCGGCCAGCGAGCCGAGCGGGGTGATCGTGCCGCGCACGTAGCCGGTCACCTCGCGGGCGGCGTCGGCCGACGGCATCGAGATCCGGTTGACTCCCAGCAGGGCCCGCAGCTTCGGCCACGCGATCTCACGATCACCCGGGACCAGGACGAACCGGTGGTCGCCGTCGGCCACCCGCACCACCATCGTCTTCACCACCTGCCGGGGCTCCACGCCGCGGGCCGCCGCGGCCTCGGCCAGGGAGCGCACCGGCCCGTGCCGGGTCTCGGTGAAGGCCAGGCCAAGGGCTTCCGCCGCCGCGATCGCGCGCGCCGACCGGTCCGTCGGGTCGGTCAGGTCGTCCACGCCGGCAAGCCTAGGAGGCTGCTACGAGAATGTGGCCAACCGGTCGGGCGCGGCGAGGTAGCGGCGGGTCATCGTCTGCTGCACGAACCGGGTGACCGGCCCTCCCGCACGGGCGAGGAGTGTCGCCGGCCGTGAGCAGGCCGACACCGTGAACCGCAGGCTGCCGTCGGCGTTGCGTTCGAGCAGGAACTCCTCCTCACCGCACTCGGGGTGGCCGGGAAGGGTCCCGTAGGTGAACCCGCGCCGGTCCGGCTCGTCGACCACGGCCACCACCCGGCAAGGGATCCGCACCGCAACCGGTCCGGCGCCCAGCCGCATCTCCACGACGGTGTCCTCGGCCGCAGGCCCGCTGGCCCTGACGACCAGACCCGCGCGCTCGTGGACCCGCCACCCGAGCAGGTCGGCCGTCACCCCGTCGAGGTCGGTACGACGAAGGGCGACCGTCCGCGAGAAGCTGCTGAAACCGGCGGGAGCGACCGTCGTGTCAGCCGCTCGGGAACAGGTCAGCGGCGCCGCCCGGAGCTCGTCGGCGCGGGCGGGGGTGAGCGGTTCCATGGGGCGATTCTCCCGCTCGACGTATCAGCACCGGGTCGCGGCTCCTCCTTCTCGCGGGACGCGCGCCCGCGCGTCCAGGAATGAGGATCACGATGTCTCCCCAACTCAGGTCGTCCACGGCCACCAGGTGGCGCCGCTGGGCCACCATCGCCGCCCTGTCCGCCCTGGTGCTCCCTGCCCAGGCGCTGACCTCTCCCCCCGCCCACGCCGTGGCAGCACCGGTGTCCATCACCCAGGTGCAGCCCGTCAACCCGGCCAGCACCGGCCAGCTCTATGTCGAGCGCGTCGCGCCGCGCTTCTCGGGCGACGCGGCCGGCTGGCGGCTCAACATGGACATGCGGGTGAACAACACCTCCACGACGAGCAGCGTCAAGCTGACGACCGTGAAGGTGTCCTACCCGGGCAGCTCCGTCGCGAGCGCCACGAGCACCGTCAACAAGACCATCCCCCGCTCCGGCCTGGCCGGCTCCGACTTCTTCCTGATCGTGCCGGACAACCGGATCAACGCCTACCCGGTCCCTGCGTCCGTCTCCGTCCAGCTGAGCTTCGACGGCTACGACGCCACGACGGTCACCCGCACCCTCAAGGAGTACGTCAACAAGACCCCGTCCGGTGGCTACCGCTTCCCGGCGTCGGCCGTCAGTGGCGGGCACTGGCGGCTCGGCACCGGGCACGAGACGACGTCGCACCACCGCGGTGCGCACAACCAGCGCTTCGCCTACGACTTGGGCATCGTGAAGTGGAACGGGACGAAGTACAGCTCGATCAAGCCCGGCACCGACGGCAGCAAGAACACCGACTACTACGTCTTCGGCACCCCGCTCTACGCGATGGCCGACGGCTTCATCCGCAAGTGCCGGCGCGACCAGGCGGACAACGTGCCCGGCGTCCTGGACCCCGACCCCGAGGTCGAGGGCAACCACCTCTACATCGAGCACGCGTCCGGTGAGGTCGCGCTCTACGCCCACTTCAAGGCCGGTTCGCTGTCCAGCACGCTGTGCCCCGCGGACGCCGCGAGCGACCTGTCGATCTTCGTGAAGCAGGGCCAGTTCCTCGGCTACAGCGGCAACTCCGGCAACTCGAGCGGCCCGCACCTGCACCTCCACCTGGCGGACAAGGTCGGCTTCGGGACCTACAGCAACCCTGCCCAGGGCCTGCCGCTGCGGTTCAACCACGCGACCGCCCGGATGCCCGCGACGCCGACCACAACGCCCGGCTTCACCGCCCTGACCAACAGCACCGAGGCGGCACTGCGGCACGGCCAGCTCATCAACCCGAACACCTGCGGCTGGCACCGCGTCGTCCCCGGCGGCACCCAGTGGGCCCGTCACGGCGTCAACGCAGCCTGCTACCAGGAGGAGTTCAACGACATCGCCCTTGCCGGCTACCGCCAGGTCTGGCGCCAGCAGGTCCAGGACGGTTCGACCTCGCGGGTGGCCAGCATCTGGCGCCCGAAGGCCGGGCTCGCCTGGGCCGCCCGCCACGGCCAGACGGCCGCGCAGTACCAGTCGAGCTTCGACGCCTACCGGGCGGCCGGCTACCGGCTGACCCATGTCGACAGCTACCTCGACGGCGGTGCGGTGCGGTACTCGTCGGTCTTCACCAAGACCAGCGGCCCCGCCTGGACGGCGTACCACGGCGTCAGCGGCGCGACGCACCAGTCGAAGTTCGACACCCTGACCCGCCTGGGCTACCGCCCGCGGCAGATCTCGGTCGTGTACGTCGGTGGTGAGCGTCGCTACACCGCGCTGTACGAGAAGGTCTCGGTCGGATCGATGGTCTCGCTGCAGAACATCGCCGAGTCGAGCTACCAGACGGTGTTCAACCAGCAGGTCGCCGCGGGCCGCCGTCCGGTCTACCTCGACACCTACCTGGTCGGCACCGACGTGCGGTTCTCGGCGATCTTCACCTCGGCCGCCCCGTCGACCGTCGCCCGGCACGGCCTGACCTCCGCGCAGTACCAGGCGGAGTTCACGACGCAGACCGCCGCCGGCCGACTCCTGGTCGCCGTGACGGCGTACCGCTCCGGCGGCTCGCTCAAGTACGCCGCCCTCTGGAACTGACTCCGGAGCCAGCGGACCGCCACGTCCTCCAGCGCAGGCTGGGGGGCGTGGCGGTGCCCGTCCTCACGACCAGGCGCGCACGTAGTCCACCGTCATCGTGGCTGGGATGGGCGTGCCGTCGACGAGGGTGTTGCCGGTCTGCGACCCGAGCGCTTGGGTCAGCGCCATGATGTAGCGCTTCTTGAACGCCTCGTCGCCGGAGGTGTTGACGAGGCAGGACCGGCCGTTGACGAAGATCTCGATGCGCTCGGGCGACCACTCCAGGGTGTAGGTGTTGAACTCGCCGCGGGGCGCGGTGCAGCTCCACGTCGTGTTGGCGTCACTGCCGGTGAGGACCGCACCGAGGGTGTCGAGCGCGGAGTGCAGGTAGGGCACCACGAGGTCGGAGAAGCTCGAGTACGTCTCGGCGACGTCGATCTCGCCGTTGGCCGGCCACTCCTGCTGGCCCTCGGGGTAGCGATCGTCCGGCCACAGCCAGAACGCCTCGTGCAGTCCGGGACTGGTCGTGGCGGTCGTCTTCGCCCGCGCCTCGAAGCGCCCGTACTGCTGGGACCACCGGTGCGCGGTCGTGACCATGCCCGAGGTGTACGGCGTCACCAGGCCGCCCTGGCCCTCGCACGCCGTGGCCTCTCCCTTGCGGACGGTGAGGTGCAGGGCGCCGTCGGAGACCGCGACGTTGTCCGGCGAGTCGACGTAGCAGACGACGCTGTCCTCGTGGCCGCTGGCGAAGATGGTCTGCACGTTCCACCTCGCCCGGTCGAGCGTCGTGCCGTCGAAGTCGTCGGCGAAGGTGCAGGTCCACGGGGTGCCGTCGGCCTTCAGCACGGCTTCGCCGCAGGCGCCCGCCGCCGGCACCGGGCTGGTGTCGACCGACCAGACAGCCGTCGCGGTGCTGGCCAGGTGGGTGGCGCTCGGGCGGTAGCGGACCTTGACCCCGAGGATGCCGCCGGCGCGGCTGCCGAGTGCCACGGTCGCGCGGCCGTCGGTCAGCGTGTGGGTGGTCTGCGCGCGCCCGTCGACCCAGAGGTCCACCGGGTTGGTGGCCGTGCTGCCGTCCGCGACCACCACCTCGATCGTCGCCGTGCCGTCGGGCAGCACACTCAGGGTCGTCGTCGTGGGCACCTGGTCGTCGGTCGTCACCGACCACGGCACGCTCGCCTGGCTGGCACCGCTGGTGCTGCTCGGGCGGTAGCGGACGGTCACCCGGTGGTCGCCTCCCGGCTGGGGCCCGAGGTCGAAGGTGGCCCGCCCGTCGGTCAGCGTGTAGGCGCGCTGCCAGGTGCTGTCGATCCACAGGTCGACCGGGTTGGCGAGCGTGGTCGGAGTCGTCGCGGTCACCGTGATGGTCCCGGTGCCGTCGGGGCCGAGGTCGAGCGTGGTCGTGGTCGGGACCTGCACGGTGCCCGGTGCCGTCCAGATCAGCGACGCCTGGCTCGCACCGCTGGTCGTGCTGGGCCGGTGGCGAACGGTGACCTTGTGGTCGCCGAGGGCCTGCTTGCCGAGGTCGACGGCCGCTTGGCCGTTGGTGAGCGTGTACGCGCGCTGCCAGGTGCTGTCGACCCAGAGGTCGACCGGGTTGGCCGGCGTCGGACCGCTCGCCGCGGTCACCTTGATCGTGCCGGTGCCGTCGGGGTTGAGCTGCAGCGACGTGGTGGTGGGCACCTGCACGGTCCCGGGCGCAGTCCACGGCACGGTCACCTGGCTGGCCCCGCTCGTGCTGCTGGGCCGGTGCCGCACGGTGACCTTGTGGTCGCCGAGGGCCTGCTTGCCGAGGTCGACGGCCGCTTGGCCGTTGGTGAGCGTGTACGCGCGCTGCCAGGTGCTGTCGACCCAGAGGTCGACCGGGTTGGCCGGCGTCGGACCGCTCGCCGCGGTCACCTTGATCGTGCCGGTGCCGTCGGGGTTGAGCTGCAGCGACGTGGTGGTGGGCACCTGCACGGTCCCGGGCGCAGTCCACGGCACGGTCACCTGGCTGGCCCCGCTCGTGCTGCTGGGCCGGTGCCGCACGGTGACCTTGTGGTCGCCGAGGGCCTGCTTGCCGAGGTCGACGGCCGCTTGGCCGTTGGTGAGCGTGTACGCGCGCTGCCAGGTGCTGTCGACCCAGAGGTCGACCGGGTTGGCCGGCGTCGGACCGCTCGCCGCGGTCACCTTGATCGTGCCGGTGCCGTCGGGGTTGAGCTGCAGCGACGTGGTGGTGGGCACCTGCACCGTCCCGGGCGCAGTCCACATCACCGATGCCTGGCTGGCCGCGTGGGTCGCGTTGTTGCGGTAGCGGACCGTGATCCGGTGGTCGCCCGGCGCCTGCGGGCCGACGTCGATGCCGGTCTCGCCGCTGGGGAGCGTGAAGGTCTGCAGCCACGTGGAGTCGACCCACAGGTCGACCGGGTTGGCCGGTGCCGAGCCGTCCGCGGTCACCACCGTCACGGTGCCGGTGCCGTCGGCGTTCATCACCAGCCTGGTCGTCGTCGGGACGGGGTCCACGGCGGCAGCCGACCCCGAACCGACGAACGCAGCGACCACCGTCAACAGCCCCACGACCACGATGGCCGAACGGCCGGCAGATCGAACTCGGGCACGCACGTACTCCACAGCGGCTCCCCCTCCCAGAAGTCCCGGACTGCGACGCTAGGCGGGCGACGACGTCGAGGGCATCAGTGGAAGGGGCGCGGCCGGATGCCCTGAAAGGACTACGCTCGGCGGCCCATCGGACATCGGGGCCGACAATGACGAAAGGCCCCGGGATCCCGGGGCCCTTCCTGTGTGTCCGAGGGGGGACTTGAACCCCCACGCCCTAATACGGGCACTAGCACCTCAAGCTAGCGCGTCTGCCAATTCCGCCACCCGGACGAGTGCGGAGAAACCGTAGCAAAGGGTGGCCCCGGATGCCGCATCGGGACCCCCGTTGCGGGGCGCAGCGTGCTCTCGGACGACCCGCGCGCGTCCGGCCCTCGCGTGCCGGCGACACGCCGGGCGGCTTGAACGCGTCCCGAGGGCGTGCAACGGTCGGAAGGGTCACTGACCACGAGAACGAGAAGGCACATCATGCTCACCCTGACTGAGAACGCCTGCACGATCGTCAAGCAGATGACCGACACACCCGAGGCCGCGGAGTCCGCCGGCATCCGGATCTCCGAGGCCGAGGCCGGGTTCGCCGTCACCGCGACCGACCAGCCCCAGGCCGGCGACCAGGTCGTCGAGCAGAGCGGCGCGACCGTCTACCTCGACACCAGCGCTGCGGAGAAGCTCGACGCGATGATCCTGGACGCCGGCGTCGACGACGCCGGGGCCGTGCAGTTCGGGCTGCTGGCCCAGGCCTGACACCTCCCCCCAGGGCGGAGCCCGGGCGCCGCGGCGCCCGGGCTTCGTCGTACCCGGGCACTGTCCGGGAGACTGGACGCATGGAGCAGCTGAGGATCGCGTTCGTCACGGGCGTCACGCCCGACAAGTGGGCGCGGGTGTGGCGCGAGCGCAACCCGCGGACCCGGCTCGAGCTGCTGCCGATCGACCAGGCCGACCAGCGTGCCGTCCTGGACGACGGCGCCGCCGACATGGTGCTGGCCCGGCTTCCGGTCGACCTCGACTCCCCCACCCCGCTGCACTGCGTCCGCCTGTACGACGAGCTGCCGGTCGTCGTCGCGGGGCGCGAGCACTTCGTGGCCGCCGTCGACGAGCACGACGTCGTGGCGCCCGACGACCTCACCGACGAGCAGCTGGTGCTTCCCCACCCCAGCGGCTGGCGGCCCGCCGCGACGCAGCTGGACTTCCCCCCGATGTCCGAGAAGGACGCCATCGAGGTGGCCTCGTCCGGTACCGGCGTGGTGATCGTCCCGATGTCGGTCGCGCGACTGCACCACCGCAAGGACGTCGTGCACCGGGTCGTCGACCTGCCGCCGACGACCGTCGCCCTGCTGTGGCAGCGCGCTGCGGACAGCCCGGTCCACCAGGACTTCGTGGGTGTCGTCCGCGGCCGTAAGGCCGGCAGCAGCCGTTAGCCGAGGTGGTCGGCGACCCAGCTCCCGAGCACCCGCGCGCTGCGGTCGACGAGCGTCGCCCACTCGAGTGCACCCTCGTCGGCGTTGTCGGAGACGTGCTTGACGAGCCGGACCGGCACCCCGAACTCGGCGGCCACGAACGCGACCGCGTAGCCCTCCATGTCGACCAGCTGGGCCTGTGCCGCCAGCCGCGTCCGCACGACAGGGTCGGTCACGAAGACGTCACCCGTGGCGAGCACGGTCGGTGCGGGCCCGACGGTGAGCCGCTCGCGCGGGTCGTAGCCGAGCGCCCGGATGGCGTCGGCGTTGATGTCGTGGTTGAGCACCGTGCCGATCTCGAAGAGTCCGTCGACGTGGTCGTGCAGGGCCCCCGCCGTGCCGACGTTGACGACCTCGAGGTCCGCCAGGTCGTCGTACGACGCCAGGCGGCGAGCGAGCGCCGTCGCGGCCGCGGTCTTCCCGATGCCGGTGATGAGCACGTCGGAACCGGCGGGCAGGTGGGCCGCCTCGGCGCGGGTGGCGGAGACGATCAGGTGGCGGGGCACGGGCGCCAACCTAGGCCACGTCGTGGCTGCCGATCGGTGAGGATGGTGCGATGAGCACCGCACGCGCCGTCGCCCCGGGGCGGGTCAACCTCATCGGGGAGCACACCGACTACAACCGCGGGCTGTGCCTGCCGTTCGCGATTCCGCTCGCAACCACCGCGACCGTGACCGCCCGCGACGACGACCGCCTGCTGATCGCGAGCGACCACGGCGAGCCGTGGCAGGGCGTGCACGGCGAGCGCGCGACGGGCTGGGCGTCGTACGTCGTCGGGGTGCTGTGGGCGCTCGAGCAGGCCGGCTGGGAGCTGCCCGGCCTGGAGATCTCGCTCTCCTCCACCATCCCGCTGGGTGGCGGCTTGTCCAGCTCCGCAGCCCTCGAGTGCGCGGTCGCGGTCGCGGTCGCCGGCCTCCTGGGCCGCCCCCTCGACCGTGCAGCCCGGCTCGACCTGGCGGAGGTGTGCCGGCGCGCGGAGACCGAGTACGTCGGGGCACCCACCGGGGGCGTCGACCAGCTCGCGAGCCTCCTGTCCACCGAGGGCCACGGCGTGCTCGTCGACTTCGCCGACCCGGCCGCGCCCGAGGCGACGAACGTCCCGCTCGACCTCGCGTCCGCGGGCCTCACGATCCTGGTCACCGACACCGGCGTGCGGCACGCGCTCGCCGACGGCGACGGCGGCTTCGCGCGGCGCCGGGCCGAGGCCGAGGCAGGCGAACCGCGGCGCTGGCGGCACGTCGACTCCGAGAACCGGCGGGTCCGGGCCACTGTCGCTGCCGTGGAGGCTGGCGACTGGGCGGGCGTCGGACGGCTGCTGACGGCCTCCCACGTCTCGCTGCGCGACGACTACGAGGTCTCCTGCCCCGAGCTCGACGTGACCGTCGAGGCCGCGCTCGCAGCGGGAGCACTCGGCGCCCGGTTGACCGGCGGCGGCTTCGGCGGCTGCGCCATCTCACTGGTGACGGTGGGCGCCGTCGGTGAGGTGCGCGCGGCGGTCGACGAGGCCTATGCGGACAACGGCTGGGCGCGCCCGGTGCACCACGAGGTGCGACCCTCCGCAGGAGCCCGCCTGCTCTGAGCGTCAGGCTGGTGCCCCGCGTGCCCGGGCGGGACCGGCCCGCCGGCGTCGCCGGCTGTCGTGCCACCACGCCGCGACGAGCAGCACGCCGAGCAGCCCCTCGGCCATGTGGAGTGCGGATCCGGCAGCGGCGGTCCCGACCTCACCGACCCCATGGAGGCACAGCGCGAGCGCGAGCGGCGCGGTGCACGCCACGGCCACCGGCGTCCACGCGCGGCGCAGGCCGCCCGCAGCCGCGCACGCGGCGGCAGCGAGCAGCGCCAGCGCCGCCTCGATCGAGCGGTCCGGCCCGGCATGGCCGCCGACGTGCTGCTGGACCCAGGAGACCTCCACCACGCTGGCCGCTGCCTTGAGCGCGAACACGGCAGCGAGCGCCCATGCAGCGGTCGCCAGCGATCGAGACGGACGCTCCGGGCGTCCTGCCGCGCGGGTACTACGGACGGCCGCATCGACCCGGGCCTGCAGCTGCGGTGGCGGCGTGGTCCGCGCCGCCGCAGCCAGCCAGATCAGCGTCGGGTCGGCGTCCGGGCGCCCGGCTCCGACGAGGAGGTCGGCGATCTCGGCGTCGAGCAGCTCGTCGTCACTCATCGTCCATCACCTCCCGGAGTCGGCCCACGGCGCGGTGCACGAGCATCCGGGCCGCGCTCGGCGTGACACCGAGCACTGCCGCGATCTCGGCCGAGGTGAGCTCGCTCCCGAAGCGCAGGGCCACCGCCTCGCGCTCGCGGGCGGTGAGGTGGCCGAGGCGACGTCGTACCTCGTCGGCGCCGAGGCGGCGCAGCGCTTCCCCCTCGGGGTCGTCATCGGCCACGCCGTCGCCGAACCCGGCGGACGACGGGTCGGTCGGCAGCTCCCGACCGTGCCGTCGCCACCAGTCGGCGACCGTGTGCCGGGCGATGCCGATCAGCCAGCCGCCGACGCCGCCACGGGCGCCGTCGTACCGGCTCCAGGAGCGCATCGCTCGCTCGAACACCTGGCTCGTGACGTCCTCCGCATCAGCATCCGCGGGCACGCGCAGGCGCACGTAGCGCCACACAGGCGTCATGTGCTCGGCGTACACCTCGGCGAACCCGCCGGTTCCTGGTTGCATTCCGCTCTTCTTCGCGTCGTGCGGTCGGGCTGTCACGTCCGTCTGGTCGAGGTGGTTCGGAACGCCGCCGTGTTGCGGTTTGGTCCCCAACCGCAACGAACGGGGCCGGGGAGGTGCTGTTCGTGCCCAAAGGAGACGCGTTGCGTCCGCACAACGACGACGGGCCCGCCCCCGCCATCGGCAGGGACGGGCCCGTACGGGTCCGCTCAGGTCACTTGAGCTCGGAGCTGGACAGGCCCAGGATCCGGCGCGCCACGATCAGCTGCTGAATCTGCTGGGTGCCCTCGAAGATGTCGAGGATCTTGGAGTCGCGGGCCCACTTCTCGAGCAGCTCCTCCTCGCTGTAGCCCACCGAGGCGCACAGCTCGACGCACGAGAGCGTCACGTCGGAGCCGACCCGGCCGGCCTTCGCCTTGGCCATCGAGGCCTCGAGCGAGTTGGGCTTGCGGTTGTCCGCCATCCACGCGGCCTGAAGGGTGAGAAGGCGCCCGGCCTCCCAGTCCGCCTCGAGCTGGAGGAACTTCGCGGCAGCCGCCGACTGGAGGATCGCCGGCTTGTCGTAGTCGACCTCGATGCCGGCCTCCTTGAGGAGGTCGCGGGTGAGGTCGAGCGAGGCGCGGGCACAGCCCACGGCCATCGCCGCGACCAGCGGACGCGTGTTGTCGAAGGTCGCCATCGCGCCGGCGAAGCCCTGCTCGACGTTGATCTCCGGCGAGCCGAGGAGGTTCTCCTTGGGCACCCGGCAGTCGGTGAAGGTGATCACGGCGGTGTCGGAGGCCCGGATGCCGAGCTTCTCCTCGAGCCGCTCGACCTTCAGTCCGGGCGTGCCCTTCTCGACCACGAACGACTTGATCGCCGCGCGGCCGAGGGACTTGTCGAGCGTCGCCCACACGACGACGCAGTCGGAGCGCTCGCCGGAGGTGACGTAGATCTTCTCGCCGTTGATGACGTACTCGTCGCCGTCGAGGACCGCGGTGGTGGACACGGCGGCCGAGTCCGAGCCGAAGGACGGCTCGGTGATGGCCATCGAGGCCCACTTGCCCTTGAACCGCTCGAGCTGCTCGTCGTTGGCGACCGAGGCGATGGCGGAGTTGCCGAGGCCCTGGCGGGGCATCGACAGCAGCAGGCCGGTGTCGCCCCAGCACATCTCGGCGACCGAGGTCACCGAGGCCAGGTTGGCGCCGTTCTTGACCTTGCCCTTGTCCTCGTCGCCGGCGTCGCGGCGGACACCGGTCGCGCCGGCACCCTCGCTCGCGCCGGACTCGGAGAGCCCGTCGATCATCGCCGCGAGCATGTCGAGCTCCTTGGGGTACTCGTGCTCGGCGATGTCGTACTTGCGGGAGATCGGTCGCAGCATGTTCATCGCGACCTGGTGGGCCTGGTCGACCAGCGCCCGGTGCTTCTTGGGGACTTCCAGGTTGATCGCCATCAGACGAGCACCGTTCCTTCCATGATGCCGATGGCACGCAGGTCGCGGTACCACCGCTCGACCGGGTGCTCCTTGACGAACCCGTGGCCACCGAGCAGCTGTACGCCGTCGAGGCCGATCTGCATGCCCTTGTCGGTGCACGCCTTGCGGGCGAGGGCGACCTCGCGGGAGAAGTCCTTGCCGGCCGCGGCGCGCGAGGCGGCGCGGTAGGTCAGCAGGCGCATGCCCTGCAGCTCGATCGCGATGTTGGCGACCATGAAGGCCACCGACTGGCGGTGGGCGATCGGTTCGCCGAAGGCCTCGCGCTCCTTGACGTAGGGGGTCACGTAGTCGAGCACGGCCTGGGCGGTGCCGACGGCGAGCGCACACCACGCGAGCCGCGAGAGGCGCACGCACTCGGTGTAGGTCGAGCCGTCGGTCTCACCGAGGACGGCGTCCGCCGGGACCTTGACGTCCTCGAGCACCAGCTTGGTCATCGACGCAGCGCGCACGCCCATGGCGGGGTCGCCCTCGATGGAGAGGCCCGCGGTCGAGGACTCGACGAGGAACAGCACCGGCTTGCCGTCGAGCTGCGCGCCCACGACGAACAGCTCGGCGTGGTCGCCGCGGGCGACCAGGCTCTTGGTGCCGTTGAGGACGTAGCCGTCGCCGGACTTCCTCGCCGTGGTGGACGGGCTGAGCACGTCGAAGAGCACGGTCGGCTCGTTGAGCGCGAGCGCGGCCGCGGGGACCTCGTCGCCGGTGAACGCCGGCAGGTAGGTCTGCTGCTGGGCGTCGGTGCCCCACAGGCCGATCGCGGTGGCGACGGAGCCGGGTGCCAGCGTCGCGACGGCCAGGCCCATGTCGCCCTTGGCAAGTGCCTCCGCGACCAACGTGCCGGCCATCGCCGAGCGCTCCTCCGAGACGCCGCCGAGCGACTCCGGCACGCCGAGGATCGGCAGGCCGATCTCGAGGCTGGCCTTGAGCAGGTCGTCGGGGGCGGCGCAGGCCTTGTCCGCGTCGGTCGCGGCGGGACGCACGACCTCCTCGGCGAACTCGCTGACGACGTCGACGAGCATCTGCTCGTCCTCACTCGGGGTGAGGTCGAAGACACCGCTCGCGGCGGCCGCGGTCGGGCGCGTGCCCGGCTGGCCCTTCTTGCCTGCCTTGGCGAAGGTCCGGCTCGCGTTGGTCATGGTCTTGAACCCGGTGCGGGTCACGGAGAAGACGGCCTGCTCGGCCGGCTTGCGGAGGCGGACCTTGTCGAGGAGGTCGGTCTGGGCGAGCCGGTTGAGGCCGGCCACCAGGTAGCCGATGGGGTCGCGGCTCTCGGAGCTCGGCACCCCGTGCTTGCCACCCGGCTTGAGGTTGCTGATCAGGGACATGGGCTAAATGTAACTGCGAGTTACACATTGCGCTACACATCGGGTGACATCCATCCCTGTGATCTGCGTTGCGACCGTCACACCTAGAGTTGGCGCCATGGCGTGGGGCAAGGCGGATGACCAGGGGACCGACGAGAGCGGCGATGTCGTCCACGCGCCGTACGGGCCCCTCCCCCGTGGTGGCAACGTCCGCCCGATGACCCGCTGGGGCACGCCGGTCATGCACCGGCCCCAGGCGAAGGTCACGGTCTTCGACGACGCGCTGCGCGCGCTCGCCGCCGACATGGTCGCCACCATGTACGCCGCCGAGGGCGTCGGGCTCGCCGCGTGCCAGATCGGCGAGGACGTCGCCATGTTCGTCATGGACTGCCCCGATGCCGCCGGCGAGCGCTGGGCGGGCGTCGTGTGCAACCCGGTGGTCCACCTGCCGGAGGGCAAGGACCGGGTCCTCGACGACAGCCCCGAGGGTTGCCTGTCGTTCCCCGGCGCCTTCGTCGACTGCGCCCGCCCTGACTACGCCGTGGTCGAGGGCCAGGGGCTCGACGGGCAGCCGGTCCGCTTCGAGGGTGACGGACTGCTCGCCAAGTGCCTGCAGCACGAGACCGACCACACGCTCGGCACGGTCTTCGGCGACCGGCTCTCGGCGCGGGCGATGAAGAAGCTGCGCAAGCAGCACGACGCGGCCGCGGAGGACTATCCCGTGGAGTGGCCCACCTGATCGTTCCGCGCTGGGGGTAGCGTGCGGCCATGCCCGTGGATCCCCAGCTCGCTCCCCTCCTCCAGATGATCGAGGCAGGGACTCCGATGAACACGCTCACCCCGGCCGAGGCACGCGAGGCGTTCCGCAAGCTGACGGTCGACTTCCGCCCGCCGGGCTCGCTGCCCGAGGTCGCGTCGGTGGAGGACGGCACGGTGGCCGGGGCCGAGGGTCCGCTCGCCGCCCGGGTCTACCGGCCGGCGGCGGAGGGCCCGGTCCCTACGGTCGTCCTGCTGCACGGCGGTGGTTTCGTGATCGGCGACCTCGACACCCACGAGGCGATGGCCCGTGCGATCTGCAGGGGCACCGACTCCGTCGTGGTCGCGGTCGACTACCGCCTGGCGCCGGACGCGAAGTTCCCCGCCGCGGCCGAGGACGCCATCGCCGCCGTCCGCGACGTCCAGGACCGCCTCGGCGAGTACGGCGGCAGCGAGGTCCTCGCCGTCGCCGGCGACTCGGCCGGCGGCAACCTCTCCGCAGTCGCCGCCCAGCACGTGCCCGGCATCGCCGCCCAGCTGCTCGTCTACCCGGCGACCGACGTGCTCGGCACCTACGCCTCGCGCGACGAGAACGCGACGGGCTACTTCCTGGACCAGCCGACCCTGATCTGGTTCATCGGCCACTACGCGGACACCGCGGAGGACCTGAACGACCCGAAGATCTCCCCGCTGCGCGGCAAGCTCGAGGGCCAGCCGCCGGCGGTGATCGTCACTGCCGAGTTCGACCCGCTGCGTGACGAGGGCATCGCGTACGCGGACGCGCTCGCGGCCGCGGGCGTGCCGGTGCACCACATGACCTACCCGGGCCTCATCCACGGCTTCTTCGACATGGGGCCGTGGTCGGCAGCGTGCCAGCAGGCGATCCACGAGACGATCGCGCGGTTCCGGGCGCTGCTCCGGCCCTGACCGGAACGGTGACCGGGACGGATCAGCCGCCGGTGGCGTGGCCGGGCAGGATGCAGGCCGTGTCGAGGCCGAGGACACGGTTGAGCCGGCCGAAGGCGAGCCACGAGCCGAGGCACATCGAGAGCTCGGCGATCTCGCGGTCGGAGTAGTGCGTGCGCATCCGCTGCCAGAAGCCCTCGTCGATGCCGTGGTGGTCGAGGGCGTAGCGCTCGGCATACTCGGCGGCGAGCCGTGTGCGGTCGTCGAAGGCCCCGGTCGTGCGCCACTCGGTGACGGCCTGGTCGAAGGTGTCCTCGACCCTCTTCCCGTCGCGCTCGGTGCGCCAGTCCTGGCAGAAGAGGCAGCCGTTGACCTGCGCGATCCGCAGGCGGGCAGCCTCGAACTCGCGCAGTCCGAGCGTGCTGTGCTCGTAGACGCTCATCGCCATGGCGGACGCGGCCGGCCCGATGCCGGGCACCAGCTCGCCCCAGACGTAGAGGATGGGGTCCTTGCCCTCGGGAATCTCGATGAACATGGCGATCAGGCCAATCGGTCGCTGAGGTAGGTGCTCGGCGCGAGCGGGACGTCCAGGCCGTCGTACAGGCCGGGCGCGGCGGTGCGCAGCCACGGGATGGCGTTGACGAGGCGGTTGGCGGCGGTCGCGTTGCCGCCCGCCGCCCGGTTGCCGCCCTCGTCGGTCGCCTCGACGTTGATCTCGATGCGGGGGCGGCCCTCGATGATCACGCGATGAGCGCCGTCGCCGCCGTCGGGCGGCATCGGCCAGTCCTGCGCGCAGGCACCGGTGATGCGGGTGACGTGCTCGATGACGATCCTCGGCTGACCGTCGACGATGCCCTGCACCTCGAAGCGCAGCGCGCCCTGCGTGCCGGCCGCGAAGTCGCCGAGGGCGGTCGTCACGGAGGCGTCCAGCGCACGTCGCTCGACCGCCTCGCGGAGCTCCTCGATCTCGACGCCGAGCGCGCGGGCGACCAGCCGGACCTGGCCGCCCCACACCATCGACGGGATGCCGGGCGCGACCATCATCGGCTCGTAGTCCATCGGCTGGCCCATGCCGACGATGTACCTCACCGACTCCTCCGCGTCGTAGGTCGAGTAGTCGAAGATCTCCTGGCACCGCACCTGGTCGATCTCGGAGGCGAGACCGCTGACCAGGGCGGGGAGCAGGTCGTTGCCCCAGCCCGGGTCGATACCGCTGACGAAGAGCGCCGACGAGCCCTCGGCGCACGCCTTCTCCAGCGGCTCGCGCAGCTCCACCGGCGCGCTGCGGTGGTCGTAGAGCGCGTAGACCGACGGCGTCACCACCACCGCGCCGGCAGCGAGGACCCGGGCGAAGTCGGCGCACGCCTCCTCCGGTCGCAGCTCGCCGGACGCCATGTAGGCGACGGCTCCCCCGCCGCCGAGCGTCGCCAGCGCGGCGTCCACGTCCCGGGTCGCCAGCACGCCCGTCGCCCGCCCCAGGTCTGCGAGGTCGCCGGCGTCCCGGCCCTCCTTGGCCTCGTCGCTCACGATCACCGCCGTCAGGGTCAGGCCCGGGTGGGCCATCACTGCGCGGATGGAGGCACGTCCCATGTTCCCGGTGCCCCACACCGCCACCGGGATCGTCGAATAGAACGTGTTCTCGTTGGCCATGATCGGAGCGTAGGCGTCCTCGGCCCGATGCGGTAGTGCGACACCGCGTCTTTTTGGTGAGGTCTTGATGTGCCGACCGGGGAGGGTCAGCGGCGCGCGGTCACGTAGCAGGCCACCGCGGTCGCGGCCGCCACGTTGAGCGAGTCGATGCCAGCCGACATCGGGATGATCGCGCGGCGGTCCGCGCTCTGCTCCCAGCGCGGCGAGAGCCCGTGGCCCTCCGAGCCGAGGACGAGGGCGACCTTGTCGACGCCCGCCACCGCCTCCTCGATCGGTACGGCGTCCGGGGCCAGCGTCAGCGCAACGGTGGTGAACCCGCGGGCGGACAGGTGCGGCAGGGCGTCGTACCAGTCGGGCAGGCGGGTCCACGGCAGGCTGAAGACCGCGCCCATCGCCACCTTGATGGCGCGCCGGTAGAGGGGGTCCGCGCACCGCGGCGCGAGCAGGACGGCGTCGAACCCGAGGGCTGCCCCGCTGCGCAGGATCGCGCCGACATTGGTGTGGTCGACCAGGTCCTCGAGCACGAGCAGCGACCGAGCGCCGCGGAGCACGTCGTCGACCTCCGGCAGGGGCCGGCGATGCAGGGACGCCAGCGCCCCGCGGTGGACGTGGAAACCGGTCACCTCCTCGGCGAGCGCCTCGTCGATGACGTAGCAGGGCGCCTCGGAGCGGTCGAGCACGTCGGCCAGCCCGTCGAGCCAGCGGGGCGCCATCAGGAACGACCGGGCGTCGTACCCGGCCTCGACGGCACGGCGCACCACCTTCTCCCCCTCGGCGAGGAAGAGGCCGTGCTCGGCCTCGAGGGCCTTGCGGAGCTCGACGTCGCGCAGGTCGCGGTAGTCCGCCAGCCGGGGGTCGTCGGCCGACGAGATCTCGACGAGCTGGACCACGGATCAGGCCTGGAAGGCGTCCGGGTGGGCGACCGCGACGACCTCGCCGACCACGATGATCGCGGGCGGCTTGACCTCCTCGGCCACCAGCCGGTCGGCCAAGGTGCCGAGCGTGGCCAGGACGGTGCGCTGGGTCGGCATGGTGCCATCGCAGACCACGGCGACCGGGGTGCTCGCGGGGCGGCCTCCGGCGACGAGCGCGTCCGCGATCCGCGGCGCGTTCTCCACGCCCATCATCACCACGACCGTGCCCTGCATCTTCGCCAGCGCGTCGTAGTTGACGAGCGACTCGGGGTGCCCCGGCGGGAGGTGGCCGGACACGACCGTGAACTCGTGGGTCACGCTGCGATGGGTGACCGGGATGCCGGCGATGCCCGGCACCGAGACCGGAGAGGTCAGCCCCGGGATCACCGTCACCGCGACCCCGGCCTCCCGGCAGGCGATGATCTCCTCGTAGCCGCGGCCGAACACGAAGTTGTCGCCGCCCTTGAACCGGACGACGCGCTTGCCCTCGAGGGCGCGCTCGACGATGATCCGGTTGATCTCCTCCTGCATCGCTGAGCGCCCCCGGGGCAGCTTCGCGACGTCGACGAGCTCGACGTCGGCAGGGAGGTCGCCGAGGAGCTCGCGCGGGGCGAGCCGGTCGGCCACGACGACGTCGGCCGACATCAGGGCCTTGTGACCGGCAATGGAGATCAGCTCCGGGTCGCCCGGACCGCCACCGACGAGGGTCACGCCCGGCGTCCGCTCGGGAGTCGCCGCGCGGTGGTGCGGCGCGGCGATGGTGCCGGCGCGCAGGGCGGCGACGATCTCGTCCCGGACCGACGCCGAGCGGCGTGGGTCGCGGTTGCCGACGACGGCCACGGTGATGCCGGCCTCGCGGCCGACGGCCGGCGTCCACGCGGTGCCGAGGGTGGCGTCGTCGGAGCGGACGCAGAAGATCCGCTGCTCCTCGCACAGCGCAGAGATGTGGTCGTTGACCTCGCGGTCGTCGGTGACGGCGATGACGTACCAGGTGCCCTCGAGGTCGGCGTCCGCGAAGGGCCGCTCGTGCCAGGTGATCTCGCCGGACCCGACGAGTCCTTCGATGGCCGGCGTCACGACGGGCGAGACGACGTGCACGTCCGCGCCGACCGCGATCAGCTGCGGGACCCGCCGCTGGGCGACGTGACCACCCCCGACGACGAGGACGCGGCGCCCGGCAAGGCGCAGACCGGACGGGTACGGCGGGAAGTCGCTCACGTCGTACATTCTCCCGACATGCCCCGGCCGGCCACTGACACGGGACCAGCACGCGGACTAACTTCGGTGACATGAGTCTCGATCGCCCGGTCGCCCCGGACCCCTACCCGCTCCTACCCGCCGTACCGTCGTTCGTCGTGACCAGCGCGGACGTCGCTGACGGTCAGCCGTTGAAGGACGACCAGGTTGCCGCGATCGGCAACACCTCGCCCCAGCTCTCCTGGTCGGACGTGCCCGAGGGCACGAAGTCGTTCGTCGTCACCTGCTTCGATCCGGACGCGCCGACCCCGAGCGGTTTCTGGCACTGGGTCCTGGTGGACCTGCCCGCGGACGTGACCTCGCTCGACACCGGCGCGGGCGCCGAGGGCGCCAGCCTGCCGGGCGGCGCCTTCATGTGCCGCAACGACGGCGGGTCCAAGGCGTTCATGGGCGCCGCCCCACCCCAGGGCGACCAGGTGCACCGCTACTACTTCGTGGTCCACGCGGTGAAGGAGGAGACGTTGGGTGTGGACTCCGACGCGTCCGCAGCCGTGGTGTCGTTCAACCTGGCGTTCAAGACGCTCGGGCGCGCGATCATCCACGGGACGTACCAGCACTGATCGGGCCTGCAGGAATCCCCGGAGATCCGGGGATTCATGCAGCCCCGCCCCTCCCTACAGTCCCATCGACTTCGCGAGGATCAGCTTCATCACCTCGGAGGTCCCCCCGTAGATCCGGGTGACGCGGGTGTCGGCGTAGAGCCGCGCGATGGGGTACTCGTTCATGTAGCCGTAGCCACCGTGCAGCTGGAGGCAGCGGTCGATGACCCGGCCTGCGACCTCGGTGCAGAAGAGCTTGGCCGAGGCGGCGTCCACCGGGGTGAGCTCGCCGGCGTCGTGGGCCTCCAGGGCCCGGTCGACGACGGCCTGGGCAGCGTCGACCTCGGCCCGGCAGGCGGCCAGCTCGAACTTGGTGTTCTGGAACGACGCGACCGGGGTGCCGAAGACCTGGCGCTCCTCGACGTAGGCCTGCGTGAAGCGGATGGCGGCCTCGGCCTGCGCGTAGGCGCCGAAGGCGATGCCGAGACGCTCCTGCGGCAGGTTCTGGCCGAGGTAGGAGAAGCCCTCGTTCTCCTCGCCGAGGAGGTCCGAGGCGGGGACGCGGACGTCGGTGAACGACAGCTCGGCGGTGTCGGAGGTGCGCAGTCCGATCTTGTCGAGCTTGCGGCCGACCTCGTAGCCCTCCGACGTGGTGTCGACGGCGAAGAGCGAGATGCCGAAGCGGCGGTTGCTCTCCAGCGGCGGCGAGGTCCGGGCGCAGACGATGACGCGGTCGGCGAGCACGCCTCCGGTGATGAAGGTCTTGGCGCCGTTGAGGACGTAGCTGTCGCCGTCGCGGCGGGCGGTGGAGCGCATGCCGGCGAGGTCCGAACCCGTGCCCGGCTCGGTCATCGCGATCGCCCACATCTCCTCGCCGGAGACGAAGCCGGGCATCCAGCGCTGCATCTGCTCGGGCGTCGCGAGCTTGAGCAGGTACGGCAGGCACAGCTCGAGGTGGACGCCGACGCCGCCGAGGTGGACGCCCGCCCGGGCCGTCTCCTCGGTCAGGATGGCGGAGAACTTGAACGAGTGGATCCCCGCGCCGCCGTACTCCTCCGGGACCTCGATGCCGAGGACGCCGAGGTCGCCGAGCTTGGTGTAGAGCTCGCGGTCGACGATGCCGGCGTCGTACCACTCCTGGTAGTGCGGTACGACCTCCGACTCCAGGAAGGACCGGAAGGTCTTGCGGAAGTCCTCGTGCTCCTCGGTGAAGACGCTGCGGCGCATGGTGTTCCTCTCACGTCGATGGGATGCACCATCATGACACCATCGCTGTCACAGTTGCGGCAGGGTCAGCGGACGGAGTCCCCGCCCGCCTCGCGCAGCAGCTGCTCGAACGGTGTCGGCGCGGTGAACCCGTCGGCCACCGGGCGGCGCGCGGGCGCCGGGGCGGGCGAGCCGCTGCCCAGCAGGGCGGCCAGCTCCGCGGCGGCTCGCTGGACACGCTTGTCGAGGCTGCCGTCGTCGCTCGCGCCGAAGTCCTCGCTGGCGGCGAAGACGCCGGTCGGGACCACCGCCGCACGCAGGTAGGCGAACAGCGGTCGCAGCGCGTGGTCCAGCACCAGGCTGTGCCGCGCGGTGCCGGCGGTCGCCGCGATCACGACGGGCTTGCCGTCGAGGGTGCCCGGCTCGAGCACGTCGAAGAACGTCTTGAACAGGCCCGAGTACGACGCCGAGAACACCGGCGTGACGACGACGAGCGCGTCGGCGTGGCGGACCTGCTCGAGCGCTGTCGCGAGGTCGCCCGTCGGGAAGCCGGTGAGCAGGTGGTCGGCGAGGCCGTGGGCCAGCGGCCGGAGCTCGACGTGCTGGACGTCGACCTCCTGACCGCGGGCTCCGACGGCTCGCTCCACCGCGTCACCGAGCTTGTCGGCGAGCAGCTTCGTCGACGACGGGACGGAGAGGCCCGCCGAGACGACGACGATGCGCCGGGTCATGCCCGGACCTCCTGCTGCTCACGGTCGGTCGTGCCGGTCATGGTGTCCTCGGCGTGGACGGTGCCGTCCTTGGCGCCGCCCGCGGCTGCGACGAGCGAGGCGTGGGTGGGGGCGTCCGGGATGTCGGCCGGCCGGCCCTCGGCGAAGCCCTTGCGCAGCTCGGGCAGGATCTCGCCGAGGAGGTCGAGCTGCTCGAGCACGGTCTTGAGCGGGAGTCCCGCGTGGTCGACCAGGAACAGCTGGCGCTGGTAGTGGCCGGCGTACTCGCGGAAGGACAGCGTCCGCTCCAGCACCTGCTGCGGCGAGCCCACGGTCAGCGGCGTGTGCTCCGTGAACTCCTCCAGCGACGGGCCGTGGCCGTAGACCGGGGCGTTGTCGAAGTAGGGCCGGAACCGCCGGACCGCTTCCTGGCTGTCCTTGTGCATGAAGATCTGTCCCCCGAGGCCGACGATCGCCTGGTCGGCGCGGCCGTGGCCGTAGTGCTCGAACCGCTCGCGGTAGAGGTTGACCATCTGCGCGGCGTGCGACGGCGGCCAGAAGATGTGGTTGTGGAAGTAGCCGTCGCCGTAGTAGGCCGCCTGCTCGGCGATCTCGGGGCTGCGGATCGAGCCGTGCCACACGAACGGCGCCACACCGTCGAGCGGGCGCGGGGTGGAGGTGTAGCCCTGCAGCGGCGTACGGAAGCGGCCTTCCCAGTCCACGACGTCCTCGCTCCACAGCCGGCGCAGCAGCGCGTAGTTCTCGATGGCGAGGTTGATGCCCTGGCGGATGTCCTTGCCGAACCACGGATAGACCGGGCCGGTGTTGCCCCGGCCCATCATCAGGTCGACGCGGCCGTCGGTGAGGTGCTGGATCTTCGCGTAGTCCTCGGCGATGAGCACGGGGTCGGTCGTGGTGATCAGCGTGGTCGCGGTCGAGAGGATGATCCTCTCGGTCTGGGCGCCGATGTAGGCCAGGGTCGCGGTGGGGTTGGACGCGATGAAGGGCGGGTTGTGGTGCTCACCGGTCGCGAAGACGTCGAGGCCGACCTCCTCGGCCTTCTTCGCGATCGCGACGGTCGCCTTGATCCGCTCGTGCTCGGTCGGGGTCCGGCCGGTGGTCGGGTCGGTGGTGACGTCCCCGACGGTGAAGATGCCGATCTGCATGGTGATCCCGCTCCCTGGGTGGTGGTGTCGCTGTCACCCCGCTCAACGGGTGACATGTCAACTATATTCCGGTGCCGCCCAGCCGTCGAACGATCAGCACCGCCCGGTCGTCGTCGCCGCGATCGACCTGGGCGATGAGCCGCTCGGCCGCGCCCTCCCACCCGGCCCGGACGGCAGTTCGGGCAGCGGCGCGCAACCACGCGATGCCCTCGTCGATGTCCACGGCGCGCGACTCCACCACGCCGTCGGTGTAGAAGAGCAGCGCCTCGCCGGCGGCAAGGACCCCCACGGTCTCCCCGAAGTCCGGTGCGTCGGTGACGCCCAGCGCCGTGCCCCGGGCGTTGTCGATCTCCCACGCGTCGTCGTCGATCACCCACCGCAACGCCGGCGGGTGGCCGGCACTGCGGATCAGGTACTCGCCGGTGGCGAGGTCGAGGACCACCTGGACGGCGGTGGCCATGTCCTCGTCGGACGGCTGCCGCTGGAGGTAGGCGTTGGCCGCCCCGAGCAGGGCGTCGTCGGGTACGGCGACGACGAGGCTCTCGAGCGCGCCGGCGAACCGGACGGCCGCAGGCACCGCCGCCTCGCCGCCGCCGCACACGTCGACGAGCACGAGCTGCAGCCGCTGCCGGTCGGCCGAGAGGTCGCTCACGATGAAGTCGCCGCCGTACTCGAACCCTTCCGCCGCGAGCATCGCGGACTGGTGCGACCAGCCGGCCGGCAGCGCCGGCATCCGCCCGCGCGCGAGCAACCTGTCACGCAGTCGGGCCCATTCGGCGTGATCCTGCATACCGACAGGCTAGGGCAGGGTAGCCTTCCTCCGGACCCGGTCCGGCCAACCCCCCTTGGTCGGACCGGGTTCCCTAGAATCAGGTCGTGAGCGAGCCGACCGACGTCGAGTACTCCGTCGACATCCTGGGCGAGCCGTGGGTCGTGGAGACGATCCCGCTCGACGACGACTTCGAGGGCGAGGTCGTGGCGACGCTCGTCAGCCGGCGCGGCGAGACCCCGACCGAGCTCGCGTTCCTGCACGTGCACGGCTTCTCCGACTACTTCTTCCACGCCGAGTACGGCGAGTGGTGGCTCGAGCGCGGCCACGACGCCTACGGCCTCGACCTGCGCAAGTACGGCCGGTCGATCCGGCCCCACCAGTCCGCCACCTACGTCGGCGACCTCGAGGAGTACTTCGAGGAGCTCGACGCGGCGTGGGAGCGGATCACCGTGCGCGACGGCCACACCCGGGTCGTGGTGTCGGGTCACTCGACCGGCGGTCTGGTCGTCGCGCTGTGGGCCGATGCCCGGCAGCCGGCGGAGCTCGCGGGCCTGCTGCTCAACTCGCCGTGGCTCGACCTCCAGGGGCGTCCGGCACTGCGCACACCGGTGGCCAGCCTGCTGATCGACCAGGTCGGCCGGCGACAGCCGATGCGCGCCCTGCCGCGCGAGGTCAAGGGCCACTACGGCCGGAGCCTGCACCGCGACCACGAGGGCGAGTGGGACTTCGACCTCACCTGGAAGCCGGTCGAGTCGTTCCCGGTCCGCCTCGGCTGGCTGCGCGCGATCCGACAGGGCCACGCCCGCCTCCAGGCCGGGCTCTCGGTGCCGGCTCCGGTGCTCGTGCTGTCGTCCGACCGCAGCAGCTCCCCCGCCACGATGGACGAGGACGTCTTCAGCACCGACATCGTCCTTGACGTCCGGCAGATCCGGCGCTGGGCGACGGCGATCGGCACCCACGTGACCTACGCCGCGGTGCCCGGGGCCGTCCACGACGTCGTGCTGTCCCGCCCCGAGCCACGGGCCCGGGCGTACGAGGAGATCCGACTGTGGTTGGACGCCTACGTGCTGCGTGAGCGCTAATCTCGCGCCATGGATCCCGTCACCGGCCTCTCGCTCGGACGCATCGTCATCGGCATCGGCTCCCTCGCCGCCCCCTCGGCGACCGCCCGACTCTTCGGCATCGACGCCGCAGCCAACCCCAACATGGGCGTCATCAACCGGATGTTCGGCGCCCGCGAGATCGCGCTCGGCGCCGTCACCCTCGTCTCGAAGGGTTCGCTGCGGCGGAACCTGACCATGGTGGGCATCGCCGTCGACGGTGCCGACGTCGCGGGCGGTGCGCTGGAGATCGCCGGCGGTGGCCTCCCGAAGGTCCAGGGGGGCGCGCTCGTCGGCGTGGCCGCTGGAGCGGTCGGCGCGGGCATCGCCGCACTGGTCATCAACCGCGGCAAGTGACGCGCGGGCGCCCCAGGCGCCCCGCGCTCAGTCTCAATCCACCGATGCGCCGCGTCGCGCAGCAGCGGGGAATCGGTGGATTGAGGCTCAGGTCGCCAGCATCGCCGTGACGGCCACCAGGCCGACCACGACGATCGTTGCCCGCAGCACCAGCGGCGGGAGCTTGCGCCCGACGGCCGCGCCCAGGAAGCCGCCGATCACCGCACCGACGGCGATCACGGCCACGATGAGCCAGTCGACCTCCGCGTCGCTGCCGAGCAGACCGAGCTCGGCGACGACGACGAAGATCAGTCCGGCGACCCCGTTGACGACCGCGACCAGCACGTTCTTCACCCCGTTGAGCCGCTGCAGTCCCTCATTGACGCCGATGCCCAGCACACCCATCAGGATCACGCCCTGGGCGGCGCCGAAGTAGCCGCCGTAGACACCGGTCAGGAAGGCCGCCAGCAGCACCCATGGCGGCCCGGTGGGCGACTCCGTCGCGGCCGCGTCCCCGGCGCGACGCTCGGCCCGCGCGGCGACGTACGCCGACAACCGCGGCTGGACGACCACCAGCGCCACACCGAGCAGGATGAGCACCGGTACGACGGCCTCGAACGCCCCGGGCGGGAGAACCAGCAGCAGCACCGCGCCCACGACGCCGCCCGTGGTCGAGAAGGCCAGCAGCCGCACGATGCGGGTGCCCTGTCCCTCGAGCTCCCGGCGGTAGCCGACGGCGCCGGCGACCGAGCCCGGCACGAGGCCCAGACTGTTGGACATGTTCGCGGTCACGGCGGGCACACCGATCGCCAGCAGCGTCGGGAAGGTGATCAGGGTCCCTGAGCCGACGACGGCGTTGATCGTCCCTGCGCCGACCCCGGCGAGCAGGACGACGGCGATCTCGAGGAGGGTCACGGCTGGGCGGGAGGCTCCCCCGGCTCGCCCGGCTCACCGGCCCGCGGCGGGCCGGGGCGCGCGGCGCTCTCGGCCTCGGCGATGGCCTCCTGCACGGCCGTGCCTGTTCCGGTGACGGGTTCGGCCGGCTCGGACGGGCCCATGTCGACCCGCTTCGCCGGGCCGGGCGTCGACCTCGGGATGCCGGCGACCTCGTGGATCGAGGAGCCGAGGCCCTCGAGGGCCTTCGTGATCTCGGACGGGATGACCCACACCTTGTTGGCGTCGCCCTCGGCGATGCGCGGCATCATCTGGAGGTACTGGTAGGCCAGCAGCGACTGGTCGGGGCGGCCGTCGTGGATCGCCTGGAACACCGTCTGGATCGCCTGTCCCTCGCCCTGGGCGCGCAGGATCTGGGCCTCGCGCTCGGCCTGCGCCCGGAGGATCTGCGACTCGCGCTCGCCCTCCGCGTTGAGGATCGCGGCCTGCTTGTTGCCCTCCGCGGTGAGGATCGCGGACTGGCGCTGGCCCTCGGCGGTCAGGACGAGGGCGCGCTTGTCGCGCTCCGCGCGCATCTGCTTCTCCATCGCGTCCTTGATCGACGGCGGCGGGTCGATGCCCTTGATCTCGACCCGCTTGACCTTGATGCCCCAGCGCCCGGTCGTCTCGTCGAGCACGGCGGACAGGCCGCTGTTGATCGACTCGCGACTGGTCAGGGTCTGCTCGAGGTCCATGCCGCCGACCACGTTGCGCAGGGTCGTCATCGTGAGCTGCTCGATCGCCTGGATGTAGTTGGAGATCTCGTAGGTCGCGGCGATCGGGTCGGTCACCTGGAAGTAGATGACCGTGTCCACGTCCACCGTGAGGTTGTCCTCGGTGATGGCGGCCTGCGGCGGGAAGCTCACGACCTGCTCGCGCAGGTCGATCATGTAGCGGACCTTGTCGATGAAGGGCACCACGAAGTTCAGCCCTGCGGGCAGCGTCTCCTTGTACTTGCCGAAGCGCTCGACGATGCCGGTGTAGGCCTGCGGCACCACGCGGATCGACTTCGCGACGACCGTGATCACGAAGAGCAGCAGGAGGACCAGGACGATCAGGACGGGCATGGAGGCTCCTTCGGCCGAGGGGGTCAGTGAGCGTCGGGCAGTGCGGGCGGGTCGACCACCGGCCGGACCTCCGCGGTGGCGCCGCTGATCGCGACGACCTCCACGGTCCGGCCGACCGCGATGCCGGACTCTGCGCCGGTCGAGACGGCCAGCCAGCTCTCGCCGCCGATCTTCACGCGGCCGGGCCGGTGCTCGGCGATCGCCTCGGTGATGATGCCGCGGGACCCGACCAGTCCGGCCGGCCCGAGGACGAGGTCGGGGCCGCCGTGCAGGCGGCGTACCAGTGGGGGACGGACGCCGGCCAGGAGCAGCAGCGCCGCGGCGGAGGCGACGAGGACCTGGATGACGACGCTGTCGGTCACGAACGACGCGCCCATGCCGGCGAGCGCACCGCCGGCGAGCATCAGCAGGAACAGGTCCATGCTGAGCAGCTCGGCGAGCGCCAGGGCGATCCCGACGGCGAGCCAGGTCTCCCAGAGGTGGTCGCGCAGCCAGTCCATGCCCGAACCCTAGCCGCGGTGCTGTCGGCGGCGCGCGGCGTAGCGACCGTCGTTCTTCTCGAGCACGAGCGGCATGCCGAACGTCGCCGACAGGGTCTCCGCGGTCAGCGTCGTCTCCATCGGTCCCTGCGCCACGACCCCGCCCGCACGCAGCATCAGCACGTGGGTGAAGCCCGGCGGGATCTCCTCGACGTGGTGCGACACCAGCACCGTCGCCGGCGACGCCGGGTCGTAGGCGAGCACGGACATCGTGGACACCAGGTCCTCGCGGCCGCCCAGGTCGAGGCCCGCCGCCGGCTCGTCGAGCAGCAGCAGCTCCGGATCGGTCATGAGAGCGCGGGCGATCTGCACGCGCTTGCGCTCACCCTCGCTCAGCGTGCCGAACGTGCGGTCGGCGAGGTGCATCACGCCGACCTCGCGCAGGAGTGCGTCGGCGCGGTCGTGGTCGACGTCGTCGTACTGCTCGCGCCACCGGCCGAGCACGGCGTACGACGCCGAGAGCACCACGTCGCGCACCTTCTCGTCCCGCGGGATCAGCTCGGCCAGCGCGGCGCTCGAGACGCCGATGCGAGGCCGGAGCTCGAACACGTCGACGGTTCCGATCAGCTCACCGAGCACGCCGACGGCGCCGGTGGTGGGGTACATCTGGGCAGCGGCGACCTGCATCAGCGTGGTCTTGCCCGCGCCGTTCGCCCCGAGCAGGATCCACCGCTCCCCCTCGCGGACCACCCAGCTCACGCGGTCGAGCAGCGTGGCCTGGCCACGCCGTACGGTCACCTCTGCGAGCTCGAGCACGGCGGACATGTAGGCCACCCTAACGAGTAGGTTGTCGTCGTGAGTGGACTCCCCGCATCTGCCCGGCTCGCCTGGTGGGGTACGGCGTGGCTGCAGGGCCGGATCGGGCCGGACGCCTTCCTCGACGGCGTGCTCGGCGACGACGTCGCGCACGTCGTCGGCGGACCGGACGGCGCGTCTCCCCTGCTGGTCGAGCTCGCCGACGCCCGCAACCGGGGCGCGAGCGGCGTCGGCGCGGTGTTCCCCGCGCCCGGCGACCCCGCCGGCCTGCGTGGGCCGCGGGAACTGAACGCGGCGGCGATCGATGCCGGGGAGGCGGCGCTCCTGCTCGGCGCGGGCACGGCGCTGGTGCCGGCGCAGGTCGGCCGGGCGGTCGAGTGGACGGTGCTGCCGGCGGAGCGACGGCCGCCGCTCGACGTGGGCGAGGCCGACCGGGCGCTCCGGTCCGGGCTGCTGGCGGCCGCGAACATGCTCGCGGACCTCGACGTGGCGAGCTGGCAGCCCGAGGTCGCCGACGAGCTGCACGACCTGCGGGCCGCCGTACCGCTGCAGGCGCCGGAGGGTGTGCCGGCACGGTGCATCGACCTCGCCGGACGGGCGCTGCACCTCCTGGCGGTGACCCAGCTCGCACTCGCGGACGACGGCGGTGCGCTGAGCGTCGGCGAGGCGGCGGCCCGGAGGAGCGCGATCGAGCCCCTCGACCAGGCCGCCCGGCACGCCCTCGGCGCCGCCTGCTCGCCCGACGGCTGGCCACCGGCTCGGTGAGGACTCCCGGAGCCGATAGCCTGCAGCCGCGATGAGTCCTCACGACGCCCCTGACACGCTGCTGATCACCGTCACCGGAACGGACCGGCCCGGCGTGACGTCCGCGGTCCTCGAGACCCTCTCCCAGGCCGGGGTGTCGGTCGTCGACCTCGAGCAGATCCTGATGCGCGGGCGGCTCGTGCTCGGCGTGCTGGTCACCGCGCCCCGCGACGTCAAGAAGCTGCGCAAGGCCGTCACCGACACGGTCGAGGCGCTCGGCATGAACGTCGACGTCGACCGGGGGTCCGGCGACAACCGCAGCCGCTCCCGCGACCGGGCCCACGTGACCGTGATCGGCGCACCGCTCAAGGCGTCGGCCATGGCCGCGATCGCCGGCCGGATCGCCGACTGCGGAGGCAACATCGACCGCATCGAGCGGATGGCGCGCTATCCCGTCACCGCGATCGAGCTGCACACCTCCGGCGCGGCACCCGACCGGCTGCGCACCCTTCTGGCGACCGAGGCGGCCCGGCACGGGATCGACGTCGCCGTCCAGCCCGCCAGCCTGCTGCGCCACGGCGTGCGCCTGATCGTCATGGACGTCGACTCGACCCTGATCCAGGGCGAGGTCATCGAGATGCTCGCCGAGCACGCCGGCTACGGCCCCGAGGTCGCCGACGTCACCGAGCGCGCCATGCGCGGCGAGCTCGACTTCGAGCAGTCCCTGCGCGCCCGCGTGAAGCTGCTCGCCGGGCTCGACGCCTCCGTCCTCGACGAGGTGTACGACGCCATCGTCGTCAACCCCGGCGCCCGCACGATGGTCCGGACCCTGCGTCGCCTCGGCTACCGGTTCGCCATCGTCTCCGGCGGCTTCAGCCAGATCACCGACCGGCTGGCCGAGGACCTCGGGATCCACCGCGCCCGCGCCAACACGCTCGAGATCGTCGACGGCAAGCTCACCGGCGAGGTCGTCGGCCCGGTCGTCGACCGCGCCGGCAAGGCGCAGGCGCTGCGCGAGTTCGCCGCCGACCTCGGCGTCCCCGAGGCCGCGACCATCGCGATCGGCGACGGCGCCAACGACCTCGACATGCTCGACGCCGCCGGCCTGGGCATCGCCTACAACGCACGCCCCGTCGTCCGCGAGGCGGCCGACACGTCGCTGAACGTGCCCTACCTCGACACGATCATGTACCTGCTCGGCATCACCCGTGAGGAGATCGAGGCGGCCGACGCCGAGGCCGGGATCGTGACCCCCGCTCCTCCGCTGGTCTAGGAATCACGCCGGGCGCGTCAGGCCCGTGCGACGTGGAAGGCGTCGAGCCGTGCCTGCATCGGGGCGAGGCCGGCCCACCCGCCCCCGACGGTGAACACCGCCGCCGTGCTGGTCGGGAAGCTGCCGAGGGCGACCGATCCGGTCGCGGCTCCCTCGCCGTCGTCGAGCAGCTGAACCAGCATGCCCATCGTCGGGTTGTGGCCGACGACCACGACCGTCGACGCGTCGTCGGGCGTGCCGCGGACCAGGTCGAGGACGCCGTCCTCGTCGGTGCCGTAGAGGTTGCCGTCGTACTCGGGCTCGAGGGACCAGCCGGCGCCGGCGGCGACGACGTCCCAGGTCTCCCGGGTGCGAGCGGCGTACGAGACGTAGGCGGCGTCCGGCGTGATCTCCTCACCGGCCAGCCACTCGCCGAGCATCCGGCCCTCCACCCGGCCGCGATCTGCCAGCACCCGCTCCACGTCGGTGGGAGCGTAGGGCTCCGCCTTCGCGTGCCGGATGATGACGAGACGTCGGGTGGTCTGCACGTGGTCACCCTACGACGTGGTCCATGCTGGATCCGTGGACCCGTACAGCGCGGCACACCTCGTCCCCCTCGGCCTCTTCGTGGTGGGGCTGGTGGCCGCCGTCGTACTGGGCAGGCGCCACGCAGGCCACGACGGGCCGACCCGGTCCAGCCGGGTGTGGGCGGTCCTCATCCCGCTGGTCACGATCCCCTTCCAGGTCATCGACCTCGTCGCCAACTTCGACGTCGACGTGACGCTGCCGCTGCACCTGTGCGACCTGGCGTGGATCGCGGCCACGTGGGCCCTGTGGACGCACCGCCCCTTCCCGGTGGCGTTGACGTACTTCTGGGGCCTGACGCTGACCATCCAGGGCGTGCTGACGCCATCGCTCAACGAGGACCTGCCGCACCCGCGGTACTTCGCCTTCTGGGCCCTGCACCTGTTGATCGTGTGGGCGGCGGTCTACCTCGTCGTCGGCCTTCGCCGGGCGCCGCGATGGCGCGACTACCGCGCAGCGGTGGTCACGACGCTGGTGTGGGCCGTGGCGACGTACCTCTTCAACGTCGTCGCGGACACCAACTACGGCTACCTCGTCCGCAAGCCACGCTCGTCGGTGCTCGACCTGCTCGGGCCGTGGCCGTGGTACGTCGTCCAGGAGATCGCGATCGTGGTGGCGGCGTGGGCGTTGCTCACCGTCGCCGCCCGCTGGTGGGCGGCGCGTCGACCGGGAGGGTCAGGCGCCCATCGCGTGGAATCCGCCGTCGACGTGGACGATCTCGCCGGTCGTGGCCGGGAACAGGTCTGACAGCAGGGCACAGACCGCCTTGGCGGTGGGCTCCTGGTCGGTGTTGTCCCAGCCGAGCGGCGACTTCGTCGTCCACATCGACTCGAGGTCCTCGAAGCCGGGGATCGCCTTCGCCGCGAGCGTGCGCAGGGGGCCGGCGGAGACGAGGTTGACCCGGACGCCCTCGGAGCCGAGGTCGCGCGCGAGGTAGCGGTTGGTCGACTCGAGGGCCGCCTTGGCGACGCCCATCCAGTCGTAGACCGGCCAGGCGACCGACGCGTCGAAGGTGAGGCCGACGATCGAGCTGCCGGGCTGCAGCAGCGGGCGGCAGGCGACGGCGAGCGACTTGAGCGAGTAGGCCGAGACCTCGACGGCCTGGGCGACGTCCTTCCACGGCCCCTCGAGGAACTTGCCGCCGAGCAGCGTCTCCGGGTTGCCGTAGGCGATCGAGTGGACGACCCCGTGCAGGACGGCGTCCTCGCCGAGGGCCTCGCGGACGGCGCCCGGGAGGGCGGCGAGGTGCTCGGGGTCGGTGACGTCGAGCTCGATGACCTCGGGCAGCACCGGGAGGCGCTTCACGATCCGGCGGGTGATCCGGAGCGCCTGGCCGAAGTTGGAGACGAGCACGGTCGCGCCCTGCTCCTGCGCGAACTTCGCGACCGCGAAGCCGATGGAGGTGTCGAGGGTGACGCCCGCAACGAGGACGTTCCTGCCGGCGAGGATGCCGTTGCTGTTGATCGTGGTCTCCGTCATGTCAGTGCCCCATTCCGAGTCCGCCGTCGACAGGGATGACCGCTCCGGTGACGTACGACGCCGACGGGCTCGCCAGCCAGAGCACGGCTCCGGCGACCTCCGTCGGGTCGGCGTACCGGCCGAGCGGGACCTGGCTCCGGATGCCTTCCTTCTGCTCGTCGGTGAGCACGGCGGTCATGTCGGTGTCGACGTAACCGGGCGCCACGACGTTCGCGGTGATGGACCGCGGGCCGAGCTCGCGGGCCAGCGAGCGGGCCATGCCCACGAGGCCCGCCTTCGAGGCCGCGTAGTTGACCTGTCCGGGCGAGCCGAGCAGTCCGACGACGCTGGAGATGAAGATGATCCGGCCCTTCTTCTGGCGCAGCATGCCCTTGGCGGCACGCTTGGCCAGCCGGAAGGATCCGGTCAGATTGGTGTCGATCACCGACTGCCAGTCGTCCTCCGACATGCGCAGCAGCAGGGTGTCGGCCGTGATGCCGGCGTTCGCGACGAGGACCTCGACGGGGCCGTGGGCCTCCTCGGCCGCAGCGAACGCGGCATCGACGGCGGCCGGGTCGGTGATGTCGGCCTTGAGCTCGAGCGCACCCTCGGGCGCACCGCCGCTCCGGGTGGTGACGGCGACCTTGTCGCCGTTGGCGAGGAACGCTTCGGCGATGGCGCGGCCGATGCCGCGGTTGCCGCCGGTGACCAGGACGGAGCGGGGTTCGTTCACGCTTCTGACGCTACGGGCGGCGGTGCCTGCCGCTCGCCCGCGGCAGGCACCAAGTTCCTCCGCTTCCCTTGTAGGACTCCCACAAGGTGGGCGGAGGACGGTGTCGTGCTCGGGTCCTACTCGTCGTCCTCGAGGCGGAAGCCGATCTTCATCGTGACCTGGAAGTGCTCGACCTGGCCGTCCTTGACCTGGCCGCGCACCTGGGTGACCTCGAACCAGTCGAGGTGGCGCAGGGTCTGGCCGGCGCGGTCGACGCCGTTGCGGATGGCCTGGTCGATGCCGTCGGGAGAGGTGCCGACGATCTCACTGATGCGGTAGGTGCGGTTGGACATGCGGATCAGCCTAGTCCTGTGACGCGGGCGTAGGCTGGGGCCATGTCCTCCTCGCGTCACGGCCGCTCGCACGAGCCCGAGGCGATCCGGATCACGACGGCGGGTTCCAGCCCCGAGGCCGACATCGCTCGACGCCAGAAGAAGTACGCGATCGCGATGGGGATCCGCACCCTCTGCTTCATCGGCGCCGCGATCACCGGCGCCGCCGGCTGGCACTGGGTCTGGCCGTTCCTCATCCTGGCCTCCCTGTTCCTGCCGTACGTCGCCGTCGTGATGGCCAACGCCGGCGACAGCCGGTCCACGGAGCTCCCGCTCACCGGCGGCGGCGACGCGCAGCGCCAGCTCGGACCGGGCGGCCATGGAGCCTGAGCCCGACTTCTGCTCGGCCAAGGGCTGCCGGGCCGACGCCGTGTGGCAGCTGCAGTGGAACAACCCCAAGCTGCACACCCCCGACCGCCGCAAGATCTGGCTGGCCTGCAACGAGCACCGGGAGTCGCTGGAGCACTTCCTCGGCGCCCGCGGTTTCCTCAAGGACACCGTCCCCCACCCCTGACCCTCGCCGACTTGGGCGTTCGGGCCGCCGACTTGGGCGTTCCGGCCGCCGACTTGGGCGTTCCGGCCGTCGACTTGGGCGTTCGGGCCGCCGACTTGGGCGTTCCGGCCGCCGACTTGGGCGTTCGGGGCGTCGACTTGGGCGTTCCGGCCGCCGACTTGGGCGTTCCGGCCGTCACTTCCATGCAGCGGACGGCCATCGTGCGTCCACAAACGCCCGCCAGAACCCACCTGTCCACAGGTCGTCGCTGCTGGGGCGGCGAAGGCGGTACGACGCGGGAATCGTCGTACGGCATGGAGCTAGATGACTTCCCGCCCCAGCCCTTCCGGGTACGCGACGCTCAAGCGTTCGGCCTGACCGCGTCCAACGTCCGCGCAGCGGCGAAGGAAGGCGTGCTGGACCGAGTCGCCCGCGGCGTCTACCAACGCGCGGACATCGTCGACGACGTCGCGACGCGCGCCCGGGTCGTCGCGTGCGCGGTCGCTGCGCACCACGTGGCTGTCGACCGCACAGCTGCCTGGCTCCATGGCGTCGAGATGCTCACTCTCGACGAGCAGGTTCTGCCGCCTCCGATCGAGAGCTGCGCCCTGCGGGGCAAGGACCCCTCGCGACGGCCGGAGCTCGACGGCCGCACCCGTGACCTCGCACCGGGAGACATCATGAAGGTCGATGATGTCCGGGCGACCACGCCGCTTCGGACCGCCCTTGATCTCGGCTGCCACCTACGTCAGCGAGAGGCCTTCGCGGCGATGTGCCTGCTGGCCCGCCGCCACGCCTTCACGGCACGTGACCTCGTCCGCGAGCTTCCCCGATTCCGCGGCCGCCGCGGTGTTGTCCAGCTCCGGGTGCTCGCGCCCTTGGTCGATCCACGCGTCGAGTCGCACCGCGAGGCATGGACGTTGCTGGAGATCGTCGGCGCCTGCTTGCCGACGCCCACACCCCAGTGGTGGGTCGAGATCGACGGTGTCCCGACCTACCGCCTCGACCTCGCCTATCCGCTGGCGCGGGTCTGCGTCGAGTACGACGGCTTCGAGCACCACCTGCGTACCCCCGACCAGCGCGAGTACGACGAGAGGCGGCGCCGCTGGCTGCGTGAGAACGGCTGGACGGTCATCGTCATCCGGCGGGGTGACTTCGCCGACGGCGCCTCAGCCCGCTGGACCCGCGAGCTGCGCGAGGCTCTCGCACCGTCGTACACGAACCGCCGTTGGTGATGGCCGCGCCCGGAACGCCCAACTCGGCGAACCGAACGCCCAACTCGGCGGACCGAACGCCCAACTCGACGAACCGAACGCCCAACTCGGCGGAGAGTGGGGTCAGCCGCCGATGGCGGACATGGGACGGTCGGGCTGGAGGAAGGTCGGGTCGTCGATGCCGTGGCCGGGGAGCTTGCCCCACATCGCGGTCCGCCAGCGGTCGGCGAGCTCGGCGTCGCTGGCGCCGTCGCGCAGGGCGACGCGGAGGTCGGACTCGGTGCGGGCGAAGAGGCAGTTGCGGACCTGGCCGTCGGCGGTGAGCCGGACCCGGTCGCAGTCGCCGCAGAACGGACGGGTCACCGACGCGATGATGCCGACCGTGGCCGGGCCGCCGTCGACGGTGAAGAGCTCCGCGGGAGCGCTCCCCCGCGGCTCCGATGCCGGCGACAGGGAGAAGGCGGAGGTCAGGGACGCGAGGATCTCGTCGGCCGTGACCATCTCGGCGCGGGTCCAGCCGTGCTGGGCGTCGAGCGGCATCTGCTCGATGAAGCGGAGCTGGTAGCCGCGCTCGACGCACCACGCCAGCAGCTCGGGTGCCTGGTCGTCGTTGACGCCGCGCAGCAGCACGGCGTTGACCTTCACCGGGCCCAGGCCCGCGGCCTCGGCGGCGGCCAGGCCGGCGACCACGTCGTCGAGCCGGTCGCGTCGGGTGATCTCGTGGAAGGAGTCGCGACGGACGGTGTCGAGGCTGACGTTGACCCGGTCGAGACCGGCCTCGGCGAGCGCGTCGGCGGTGCGGGCGAGACCGAGCGCGTTCGTGGTGATCGACATCTCGACGTCGGCGTCGCGCTCGCGGACCTGCCGGACGATGTCGACCAGGCCCCGTCGTACGAGGGGCTCACCGCCGGTGAAGCGGATCTCGCGGACGCCGAGCTCCCCCACGGCGATCCCGATCAACCGCACGACCTCGTCGTCGGTGAGCTGGTCGTCGGTGGGCATCCAGTCGAGGCCCTCGGCCGGCATGCAGTAGGTGCAGCGCAGGTTGCAGCGATCGGTCAGCGACACCCGGAGGTCCGTCGCCACCCGTCCGAACTGGTCGATCAAGGGCTGCACCCGACCATCCTAGGCCGGTGGGCGGTTGGAACCAGGCTGGTCCTACCGTTGTGGGGTGCGATCGTGGCTGGCCTCCTGGCGATTCCTGCTCAGCAGGCGCTGGGTGCTCTTCTTCCTCGCCATCATCGTGGTGGGCTACGGCACGTGGTGGCTGGGCGAGTGGCAGTTCGGTCGCCTGGAGGACCGCCGGGAGCGCAACGCGATCGTCGCGGCCAACGAGGACCGCACCCCGGTCCCGCTGACCGAGGTCCTCGCTCCCGGGCGGCCGGTACGCGAGCAGGACGAGTGGCGGCTGGTCACCGCCACCGGCGTGTACGACGCCGACGAGACCGTCGTCGTCCGGTACCGCACCCGCAAGAGCGCCCCCGGGGTGGAGGTCGTCGTCCCGCTCGTCACGTCCGACGGCACCGCCGTGGTGGTGGACCGCGGCTGGTTCGCCACCGACGACCCGGAGATCGGCCCCGACGCCCTGCCCGCGCCGCCGGAGGGCGAGGTCACCATCACGGGCTGGGTCCGCGCGGACGGGGAGGGCGACAGCACCGACATCGTCGGCCGCTCCACCCGGGCCATCTCCAGCACGAAGATCGGCGAGGCCATCGGGACGCCGGTGTTCACCGGCTTCGTCGCGCTGAGGTCCGAGGACCCGCCCCCAGCGGAGACGCTCGAACCGGTCGAGCTGCCCGAGCTCGGTGAGGGGCCGCACTTCTTCTACGGACTGCAGTGGTGGTTCTTCGGGGTGCTCGGTGTCGGCGGCTTCGCCTACCTGGCGTGGGACGAGCGGAAGAACGGACGGCGCGGTGATCGTCGCACCCGGCAGAGGGCACCGGGACCCTTCTCCCGACGCACCGGGCCGCGCCCCGACGCTCAGAGCCCCCGCGACATCCCGCCGTCGACCGGCACCATCACCCCGGACAGGAACGAGGCGGCCGGCGACAGCAGGAACGCCGCCACCCGACCGAACTCCTCCGGGCGCCCGTAACGCCCGAGTGGTATCTGCGCGACGGCGGCCGCCTTCGACGCCGCGGCGTCGCCGGTCGAGGCGTCCAGCTCCGCCACGCGCTCGGTCGCGATCCGGCCGGGCAGCAGGCCGTTGACCCGGATGCCGCGCGGTCCGAGCTCGTCGGCGAGGTTCTTCGCGACCATGGCCAGTCCCGGGCGCAGGCCGTTGGAGATCGCGAGCCCGGCGATCGGCTGACGCACGCTGGTGGACAGCACGAAGGTGATCGACCCGCCGTCGCCGAGCGCCGCGGCCGTCGTACGCGCGAGCCGGACGGCGCCGAGGAAGACGGAGTCGAAGGCCGCGAGCCACTGCTCGTCGGTCATGTCCGTGACCTTGCCGCCCGGTGGGCCGCCAACGCTGACCAGGACGCCGTCGAGCCTCCCCCACGCGTCCTGCGCGGCTGCGACGAGCCGCTCGGCCGTGTCGGGTGAGGCGTTGTCGGCCACCACGCCGACGGCGCAGCCGGGGCCACCGACGGTCTCCAGGCCAGCGACCGCGGCGTCGACCGCGTCCTGGCGACGACCCGAGACGACGACCCGCGCGCCGTCGGCCACGAGCACCTCGGCGGTGGCGTGCCCCAACCCGCGGGTGGCGCCGGTGAGCAGGTAGACGTGGTCACGAACCCCGAGGTCCATCAGCTGGTCTCCATCATCTCGCCGTTCTCGAGCTCCTCCGCGATCCGGGACACCGGTACGACGTCCGGTGCTCCCTTGCGCGCCGCGTCGGCCGTGTGGTCGTCGGGCTGGCGCTGGCTCTCGCGCTCGGCCTCGACCCGCTTGAGGTAGTGCTCGATCTCGCGCTTGGTCTGGTCGACGTCCCACTGGAGGTAGCCGCGCACCAGCTCGGCCACGTGCGGCGCGGCCGCGACGCCGCGGTCGAAGGTCTCGAACGAGATCCGCATCCGGCGGGTCAGGATGTCGTCGAGGTGGCGGGCGCCCTCGTGGGTGACGGCGTACACCGCCTCGGCCTGCAGGTAGTCCTCGGCGCCCGGGAGCGGCTCGCCGAGGTCCGGCTCCGCGGCGATGAGGTCGAGGACCTCGAGGACCAGCGAGCCGTAGCGCTCGAGCAGGTGCTCCACGCGGTTGATCGCCAGACCGGACTGGGCGGCGAGGGTGCGGCGCTGGTTCCACAGCGCGTGGTAGCCGTCGGCCCCCACCAGCGGGATGTTCTCGGTGACGCACTCCCCCGACTTGCGGCCGAGCACGGTCTCCAGGCCGTGGACCGCCTCGTCGACCGCGTCGGCCGCCATCACCCGGTAGGTGGTGTACTTCCCGCCTGCGACCACGACGAGCCCGGGCACGCTGTGGGCGACGGCGTGCTCGCGCGACAGCTTCGACGTCGCCTCGGACTCCCCGGCGAGCAGCGGGCGCAGACCGGCGAAGACGCCCTCGACGTCGTCGCGGGTCAGCGGCACCTCCAGCACCTCGTTGACGTGCGCGAGCAGGTAATCGATGTCGCTGGAGCTCGCTGCCGGGTGGTCCTTCGACAGCTCCCAGTCGGTGTCGGTGGTGCCGATGATCCAGTGCCGCTTCCACGGGATCACGAAGAGGACCGACTTCTCGGTGCGCAGGATCAGGCCGGTCTCGCCGCGGATCCGGTCGCGCGGCACGACGAGGTGGATGCCCTTGCTGGCCCGCACCTTGAACTGGCCGCGCTCGCGCGCCATCCCCTGCGTCTCGTCGGTCCACACGCCGGTGGCGTTGATGACCTGGGAGGCGCGGATCTCGAACCGGTGCCCGGTCTCGAGGTCGACCACGGACGCGCCGACGACTCGCTCGCTCTCCTTGACCAGCCCGAGCACGCGGGTGCGGGAGGCGACGGCGGCACCGTAGGTCGCGGCGGTGCGGGCGAGGAACATCGTGTGCCGCGCATCGTCGACCTGGGCGTCGTAGTAGCGGATCGCGCCGACCAGGGCGTCCTTGCGCAGCGAGGGGAACACCTTGCGCGCACCGTGCCGGGTCAGGTGGCGGTGCAGGGGCAGGCCGTCGCCGTACCCGCTGGCCCGGGACATCGCGTCGTAGAGCGCGACGCCGCTGCCGGCGTACCAGCGTTCCCACCCGCGTCCGTTGAGCGGGTAGAGGAAGGGCACGGGACGCACCAGGTGCGGCGCGAGGCGCTGCATCAGCAGGCCGCGCTCCTTGAGGGCCTCGGCGACGAGCCGGAAGTCCATCATCTCGAGGTAGCGCAGCCCGCCGTGGATCAGCTTGGAGCTGCGGCTGGACGTGCCCGAGGCGAAGTCGCGGGCCTCCACGAGGCCGACGGCGAGGCCCCGCGTCGCCGCGTCGAGCGCCGCGCCCGCGCCGACGACCCCGCCGCCGATGACCAGTACGTCGAGGTGCTGGGTGCTGAGCTTCTTGAGAGCCGCGGAGCGGGCGCGCGGGGAGAGTGCGGCGGGCTTCATCGGTCGGTCTCCACTTCCACCCAGTCGAGGGTCCGCTGGACTGCCTTCTTCCACTGCGCGTACCCCGCTGTACGCCGGTCGTCGTCCCACTGCGGCTTCCAGCGGGTGTCCTCCTGCCAGTTCTCCCGCAGCTCGTCGGTCGAGGACCAGTAGCCGACCGAGAGGCCCGCGGCGTAGGCCGCCCCGAGCGCGGTCGTCTCCGGCACCACGGGCCGGCTCACGGGTACGCCGAGCACGTCGGCCTGGATCTGCATGCACAGGCTGTTGAGGGTCACCCCGCCGTCGACCTTGAGCACGCCGAGCTCGACGCCCGAGTCGGCGCACATCGCCTCGACCACGTCACGCGACTGGTAGCAGATCGCCTCGAGCGTGGCCCGCGCGACATGGGCGTTGGTGTTGAAGCGCGAGAGGCCGACGATCGCGCCGCGGGCGTCCGAGCGCCAGTGCGGCGCGAACAGGCCCGAGAAGGCCGGCACGAAGTAGACCCCGCCGTTGTCCTCGACCTGGCGTGCCAGTGCCTCGGACTCCCCCGCCCCGCTGATGATCCCGAGCTGGTCCCGCAGCCACTGGACGGCCGACCCGGTGACGGCGATCGAGCCCTCGAGGGCGTAGACACAGGGCTCGTCGCCGAGCTGGTAGGCCGGCGTCGTGAGCAGGCCCGCCTTCGAACGGACGATCTCCGTCCCGGTGTTGAGCAGCATGAAGTTGCCCGTGCCATAGGTGTTCTTCGCCTCGCCCGGGGCGAAGCACACCTGGCCGACCGTCGCTGCCTGCTGGTCACCGAGGATGCCCGTGATCGGCACCTCGCCCGCAAACGGGCCGTTGCGCCGCGTCACGCCGAAGGGAGTGGTGGCCGACGACTCCCGGATCTCCGGCAGCATCACCCGGGGAATGCCGAAGAAGCCGAGCAGCTCGTCGTCCCACTGCAACGTCTCGAGGTCCATCAGCATCGTGCGGCTGGCGTTCGTGACGTCGGTGACGTGGACCCCGCCGTCCGGGCCACCGGTGAGGTTCCACAGGATCCAGGTGTCGGGCGTACCGAACAGCGCGTCGCCGCGTTCGGCCGCCTCCCGCGCGCCCGGCACGTTCTCGAGGATCCACTGCAGCTTCCCACCCGAGAAGTACGTCGCCGGCGGCAGTCCCGCCCGGTGGCGGATCACGTCGCCGCGGCCGTCGCGGTCCAGCGCCGCCGCGATCGCGTCGGTCCGCGTGTCCTGCCACACGATCGCGTTGTGGAGCGGGCGTCCGGTGCGCCGGTCCCACACGATCGTGGTCTCGCGCTGGTTGGTGATCCCGACCGCGGCGAGGTCGGACGCGTCGAGTCGTGCCTTGCCGAGCGCCGTCTGCACGACCGCCGACGTGCGCTCCCAGATCTCGACGGGGTTGTGCTCGACCCACCCCGCCCGGGGCAGGACCTGCACGTGCTCCAGCTGGTGCCGGACCACCTCCCTGCCCTGATGGTCGAACACCATGAACCGGGTGCTGGTGGTGCCCTGGTCGATGGCTCCCACGTACCGCGCCTGCGCCATGCGCACACCCTACGGACTCGCAGTGGCCTCTCGGGGACGACTGGGGGTCAATCCTGATGCCACGGGGCGGCCGTGACTGGCAGTCTGGTGCCATGAGCGCCGCCCCCACGACCTCTGTCCCCCCGACCCGCACCGCCGCCCGCGCGATCGACCTCCGGAAGATCTACGGTTCCGGCGACTCCGAGGTCCGCGCGCTCGACGGCGTGACGATCGACCTCGCCGCGGGCGAGTTCACCGCGATCATGGGGCCCTCCGGCTCCGGCAAGTCGACGCTGATGCACTGCCTCGCAGCCCTGGACAGCCCGACGTCCGGGCAGGTGGTCGTCGGTGACACCGAGCTCTCCCGGCTGCACGACAAGGCGTTGACGGCGTTGCGCCGCGACGCCGTCGGGTTCGTGTTCCAGGCCTTCAACCTGGTCCCGACGCTGACGGCGGAGGAGAACATCCTGCTCCCGCTGAACCTCGCGGGGCGGAAGCCGGACCGGGCATGGTTCGACACGGTCATCGACTCCGTCGGCCTGAGGGACCGGCTCGGGCACCGGCCCGCCGAGATGTCCGGCGGCCAGCAGCAACGCGTCGCCTGCGCGCGCGCCCTGGTCAGCAAGCCCGAGATCGTGTTCGCCGACGAGCCGACCGGCAACCTGGACAGCACGTCGGGGGCCGAGGTGCTCTCCTTCCTTCGCCGCAGCGTCGACGACTTCGGCCAGACCATCGTGATGGTCACCCACGACGCCGTCGCTGCGTCGTACTGCGACCGGGTGGTCTTCCTCGCCGACGGCAAGGTCGTCGACGAGATCCGCGAGCCCAACCGCGAGCAGATCCTCGAGCACATGACCTCGCTCCAGGACGCCGCTGCGCGCCGGAAGGCCTGACATGCTGCGCCTGACCCTGCGCAACCTCCTGGCCCGCAAGGTCCGCCTCGTCATGAGCGGGCTCGCGATCGTGATCGGTGTGGCCTTCCTGTCCGGCGTCCTCGTCTTCAGCAACGGGCTCTCAACGACCTTCGACGGGATCATCTACGGCTCCACGCCCGACGGGGTCGTCCGGGCGCAGGACACCGACGAGTTCAGCGGGGGCATGTCCGGACAGTCCGCGCAGGCGATGACACCGGAGACCGTCGAGGCGCTCGCGGCTCTCCCCGAGGTCGCGCGGGCCGACGGCGACATCAACGCCGGCGGGATGAGCCTGCTGGCGAAGGACGGCACGCTCGTCGGCGGCTCGGGTGCCCCGACGCTGGCGTTCAACTACCACGACGCGCCGAACATGGCCGGCGAGGAGATCCTCGTCCTCAAGGACGGCCGCTGGCCGCGCGGCACCGACGAGATCGTCCTCGACGAGGGCGCAGCCGAGGCGGGTGACTACCGGATCGGCGACGACGTGAAGCTCCTGGCCCCGTTCGGCGTGCTCGAGCGCACCGCGACGCTGGTGGGCACCGCCGAGTTCAACGGCGGCGGTACGGCCGGGGCGACCCTGCTCGTCCTGTCCACCGAAGGCGCCCAGGACCTGTTCTTCCAGGGCAAGGACGTCTTCAACCGGATCAGCCTCACGGCAGCACCGGACGTCTCCCAGGAGGAGCTCGCCGCGGCCGCCGCGACGGTGCTCCCCGAGGGCTTCGAGGCGGTCACGGGCGACGAGATCGCCGAGGAGTCGCAGGACGCCGTGGGCAGCTTCCTCGACGTCATCACGACCTTCCTGACGGTCTTCGCGATCATCGCGGTGATCGTCGGCGGCTTCATCATCGTCAACACCTTCTCGATCCTGATCGCCCAGCGGACGCGGGAGCTCGCCCTCCTGCGCGCGCTCGGGGCCTCCCGCGGCCAGGTCATGCGCTCGGTGCTCGCCGAGGCGTTCGTGCTCTCGGTCGTGTCATCGACGCTCGCCATCGGGCTCGGCCTCCTGCTCGCGCGGGCCCTCGCCGCCCTCTTCCGCAGCGTCGGGCTGGACATCGCCGGCGACGCGCTCGACCTCACCCTGCGCGCGACGATCCTCAGCTACGCCGTCGGGATCGGCGTGACCCTGGTGGCCGCCTTCCTGCCGAGCTGGCGCGCCGGCAGGGTCGCGCCGGTGGCCGCGATGCGGTCCGACGTCGCCCCCGAACGCGCCTCGCTGCGGCGTCGTACAGCGGTCGGGGCGGTGCTGCTCACCATCGGTGCCGGCTTCGCGGTCGCCGGCCTGGCACAGACCAACGCGTTGCTGATCGGCATCGGTGCCGTCCTGTGGATCCTCACCGTCGCTGCCACCAGCTCCATCATCGGCAAGCCGGTGCTCGCCGCCTGCCGCAGCCTGTTCGCCGGCCTGTTCGGCACGACCGGCCGCCTCGCCGGCGAGAACGCCCTCCGCGACCCGCGTCGTACCGGCGCCACCGCCTCCGCACTGATGATCGGTCTCGCGCTGGTGTCGACCATCGGCGTGCTCGCGGCATCGCTCAACAAGTCGATCGACGACGTGGTCGACGAGCAGTTCACCGCGGACCTGCTCGTGCAGAGCACGACCTTCCTGCCCTTCTCCACCGAGGTGGGTGACCGGATCGCCGAGGTCGACGGCATCGGCACGATGAGCAGGCAGCAGTTCACGACCGCCCAGTACGACGACGAGCCGGCCTACATCACCGGCATCGACCCGGCCTTCGGGTCGATCTACCAGCTCGACGTGCTGGAGGGGACGGAACGGATCTCCGGCGCAGAGGCGTTCATCAGCAAGGACTTCGCCGACGAGCACGACCTGTCCGTCGGCGACACCGTGCCGCTCGCCTTCCAGGGCGGCAAGGAGCTCAGGCCCGAGGTGGTCGGGATCGTCGACAGCACCGAGGTCGCGTCGGAGGTCAACGTGCCCCTCGACCAGCTGGCGAAGGCCGGTGTCCTGCGCCAGGACACCTCGATCAGCATCCTCCTGGAGCCCGGTGCCGACTCGGGCACCGTCCGCGACGCCGTCGACGACGCCGCGAAGTCGGTGCCGATCGTCGGGGTCTACGACAAGGAGGGCTTCTCCGACCAGATCCGCGGGCAGGTCAACCAGCTGCTCTACATGATCTACGGCCTGCTCGCGCTGGCGATCGTGATCGCGGTCATCGGCATCGTGAACACCCTCGGCCTCAGCGTCATCGAACGCACCCGGGAGATCGGCCTCCTGCGCGCGGTCGGCATGAGCCGGGCGAAGCTGCGCCGGATGATCATGCTGGAGTCGGTCACGATCGCGGTCCTCGGCGCCATCCTGGGCATGGTGCTCGGCCTGGTGATCGGCGTCCTGCTGCAGCGAGTGCTGAAGGACGACCTCACCAGCCTGGGACTGCCCTTCGGCCAGCTCGTGCTGTTCCTGGTGATCGCGATCGTCGTCGGAGTCCTCGCCGCCGTGATCCCGGCCGTCCGGGCCGCGCGGCTCAACGTCCTCGAGGCGATCGCCACGGAGTAGCGGCTACGCCAGCGCGACCAGGTCGGCGTAGTCGGCGCTCCACAGGTCCTCGACCCCGTCCGGGAGGATGAGCACCCGGTCGGGCTCGAGGGCGTGGACGGCGCCCTCGTCGTGGGTGACCAGCACGATCGCGCCCTCGTAGCGGCGGATCGCGTTGAGCACCTCCTCGCGGGAGGCCGGGTCCAGGTTGTTGGTCGGCTCGTCGAGCAGCAGCACGTTGGCGGCCGACACGACGAGCGACGCGAGTGCGAGCCGGGTCTTCTCCCCACCAGACAGCACGCCCGCGGGCTTGTGCACGTCGTCGCCGGAGAACAGGAACGACCCCAGCACGGAGCGCGCCTCGGTGTCGGTCAGCTGCGGGGCCGCCGACTGCATGTTGTCGAGGACCGTCCGCTCGACGTCGAGCGTCTCGTGCTCCTGCGCGTAGTAGCCGACCTTGAGGCCGTGGCCGGCCACGACCTCGCCGGTGTCGGGCTTGTCGACGCCCGCCAGGATGCGCAGCATCGTGGTCTTGCCGGCGCCGTTGAGGCCGAGGATGACCACGCGCGAGCCCTTGTCGATCGCCAGGTCGACCGCGGTGAAGATCTCCAGGGCGCCGTACGACTTGGAGAGGTCGTGGGCCGAGAGCGGCGTCTTGCCGCAGGCCGCGGGTGTCGGGAACTTGATCGCGGCGACCTTGTCGGACTGACGCTCCCCCTCGACCCCGTCCAGGAGCTTCTCGGCCCGCTTGAGCATCTGCTGTGCGGCGCTGGCCTTGGTGGCCTTGGCACGCATCTTGTTGGCCTGGTCGGTGAGCGTCTTGGCCTTGTTCTGCGCGTTCATGAGCTCGCGCTTGCGGCGGGCCTCGTCGGTCTCGCGCTGGGTGAGGTAGTTCTTCCACCCCATGTTGTAGACGTCGATGACGGCCCGGTTGGCGTCCAGGTGGTAGACCTTGTTGACGGTCTCCTCGAGCAGGTCGTTGTCGTGGGAGATGACGATGAAGCCGCCCTTGTAGGACTTCATCCAGTCCCGCAGCCACAGGATCGAGTCGGCGTCGAGGTGGTTGGTCGGCTCGTCGAGGATCAGCACCTCGGCGCTGGAGAACAGGATCCGCGCCAGCTCCACCCGGCGCCGCTGGCCACCCGAAAGCGTGCCGAGCGGCTGCTCCATCAGGCGGTCGGGGATGCCGAGGCTCTGCGCGATCTGGAGCGCCTCCGTCTCGGCGGCGTACCCACCGCCGGCGTCGAGCTCGTCCTGCGCCCGCTGGAACTTGCGGAACGCCTTGTCCCGCTCGTTCGGGTCGTCGGAGGCCATCGCGACCTCGGCTGCCCGCATCCGTCGTACGGCGTCGTCGAGCCCGCGCGCCGACAGGATCCGGTCGCGGACGATGACCTCCGGGTCGCCGACGCGGGGGTCCTGCGGGAGGTAGCCGAGCTCGCCGCTGTTGCTGACGGTGCCATTGGCTGGCAGGACGTCACCGGCGAGGACCTTGGTGAGGGTCGTCTTGCCGGCGCCGTTGCGGCCGACGAGGCCGACCTTGTCGCCGGGCCCGACGCGGAAGCTGACGTTCTCCATGAGGAGCCGCGCACCGACGCGGACCTCGAGCTGGTGCGCAGTGATCATGACGTGCCCGATTCTCCCACCGCGGCTCTCGCTCCCCCTAAACCGCGCCACGCTGGTGCCGCCCTGGTCCGACAGATCAGGGCTAGGGTGCTGCCCGTGGTGCGATTCAATCCGAAGGCCCGCCTCGACCGATCCCGGGTTCGTGACGCCGGCAGCGGCGGTGGTGGCGGCATGGGGGGCGGTGGACTCGGCGGCGGCGGGATGCGCATCCCGATCCCCACCGGCAAGGGCGGCATCGGGGGCATCGTCCTGCTCGTCGTGCTGTTCGTGATCGGCAAGGCGCTCGGCATCGACCTGGGCCTCGGCGGCGCCCCGGCGGTCTACGAGCCGGCCCGGCTCAGCGACGCGCAGGAGGGCTCCGACCGGTACGCCGGCTGCGAGACGGGCGAGGACGCCAACAACAGCCAGGACTGCGCCCGCGTCGCGATCGAGAACTCGCTGACCGACTTCTGGGAGTCCGAGCTCGGCGGCAAGTTCCGCGCCGAGGAGGCGATGGTCACCTTCACCGGCTCCGTGAACACCGGCTGTGGCGCCGCCTCCAGCGACGTCGGCCCGTTCTACTGCCCGGCGGACGAGTCGATCTACCTCGACACCACGTTCTTCGACGACGTCCTCGAGGGCCAGCTCGGCGGTCCCGACGGCAGCTTCGTCGAGTTCTACGTGCTGGCCCACGAGTACGGGCACCACGTCTCGAACCTCCTGGGCTTCATGACCGAGGCCAGCCGGCGCGGCCAGACCGGCCCCCAGAGCGGCAGTGTCCGTCTCGAGCTGCAGGCCGACTGCTACGCCGGGCTGTGGACCCGTCACGCCGAGTCGACCGAGGACGCCTCGGGCGAGCCGCTGATCGTCGACCTCACCCAGTCGGACATCGACCAGGCGATCGAGGCGGCGAAGGCCGTCGGCGACGACTACATCCAGAAGCGCAGCGGTGGCCGCGTCGACGAGGAGGCGTGGACCCACGGCTCCTCGGATCAGCGCAAGGAGTGGTTCATGGTCGGCTACGAGCAGGGCAGCCTGGACGCCTGCGACACGTTCGCGGTCGACCGCGTCTGACCAGACGCGGCGAAACGGGGCGGAACGGGGCGGAGTCCGACCCGAGCATCACAGCTCGAGCAACGCCTCCATGTGCCCAAAGGTCCGCTGCAGGGTGCGCAGGTGCGGGGCGACGGCGGGGTGCCGGTACTTCGCCGCCAACGCCCCCTCGCCCGTCGCGACCCGGGCCAGGGCCCACTCCGCGCGGCTGAGCGCGGTGTAGACGGCCACCACCCGGGCGCCGAGCACGACGGTGTCGCGGTCGGCCGTGCCGTCCGGGAGGCCGAGCAGGTAGGCGTCGAGCAGCGGTTCGAACTCCTCACGCGACGACAACGACAAGTAGCCCAGGTCGCCGCCGACGGGGCCGTGCCCGAGGGTGCCCCAGTCGATGGCCAACGCCTCGTCATCCTCGCGCCCGGGCAGGTTCTGCGGCGTCGGGTCGCCGTGCTGCGGGACCTGTGGCAGCCCGTCGAGGAGCGCCAGCATCAGCTCCCGGCGGGTCCACAGGTGCTCGGCGACGTCGGCGACCGTCGTCCGCGCGAGTGTGGGCCAGCCGCCGCGCCGGGCAACCCGGTCGAGGCGGTTGCGCATCAGGTCGTTCGCGAGGAACGTGGGGTGCCCGATCGCCGCTCCGGCGAAGCGCCCCACCGACAGTGCGAGGAACAGGCCGCTGGAGGCGGCGTCCTCCACCCAGTCGCGGGTGATGGTGATGCCCTCGTCATCCTCGTCGACGGACGCGCCGGCGGCCCTCAGGCCAGGTGTCGCGTTCGTGAGGCCGATCTCCAGGACGTCCGCCTCACGGCGCCAGTACGCGACGTGGCCGCGCTCGGAGAGGATGCCGGGGTCGCCGGGCCCGGGCTTGCCGAGGCGCTTGACCACGACCGGACGACCGCCGAGGGCAGTGCGCCACACGCCGACGGTGGACGTCCCGGATCCTCCCGGAAGCGCCACCCAGTCGGGCTCGGGCTGCCACATGGCCGAGACGCTAGTGCACGAGCGGTCCCCGCCGCCGTATCCCGCGCTACCCGACGTCGCGCCGGGCGAAGAGGACCTGGCCCAGCAGGCTGATCGCGAGCGCGACGGCACCGACCGCCAGCACCGGCGCCCACCGGAAGGGCTCGGCCGGCGCGAGGGCGAGGTGCTCGAACGGGGACAGGTCCTGGATGACGCGCGGAATGCGCAGCGTCTCGCCGAACATGAGCACCACGACCGCCAGGAGGAGCGGAAGCCAGGCGAGCACGCCCAGCCGGGGCCAGAGCCCGTACAGCAGCCGTGCCGTGGCCGCGAGCAGCAGGACCGGTGCGACCTGGGCGAGCGCAGGCAGGGAGAGCCGCTCGAAGGCGCTGGCGTCACCGGTGGTCAGGGCGTAGCCCGCGCCGAGGCCGAGCGCAGCACAGAGGATGACGACCACCGTGCCCACGGCCGTGATCACGACGTGCCCGGCCAGCCAGGAACGACGCGAGAGACCGGTGGCCAGCAGCACCTCGGCATGGCCGGACTCCTCCTCCGACCGCGGCCGCGACGTCGAGGAGATCGCGTAGCCGCTGGCCATCAGCCCGAGCAGCACGATCGACGAGGCATAGAAGCCGTCGACGATGTCGCCGACACCACCGGCACCGAACGCCGCAGCGAGGTCGCTGTCACCCACGAGGTCGCGGACGCTGTCGCCGATCGAGCCGTAGGAGAGACCCACCAGGAGCAGGCCGAGAGACCAGCCGACCAGCATCCCCCGGTGCAGGCGCCACGCCAGCCCGAGGCCGGACGCCAACCCGGGACCCGCGCTCGCCGGTCCCGGTCGGGCGCCCCACAGCCCGGCCCCGACGTCGCGGCGTTCGAAGAGCCAGAACGCCCCCGCCGTCAGGAGGGCGGCGACGGGCACGGTCACGAGGAGCGGCCACCAGGCGAGCTCGGCATAGGCGGCGAGCGCCTGGTACCAGCCGATCGGGGACAGCCAGCTCCACGCGCCGCCGGTCACGTCCCCCACGGCACGGAGCAGGTACGACGATCCGAGGACCAGGCCCGCGATGCCGTACATCGCCCGTGTGCTCTGGGTGAGCTGGGCGGCGACGAGCGCCGTGCCGGTGAACACCCAGCCGCAGGCCGCGAGTCCGATGCCCGTCGCCAGGGTGTCCGCCACCGGGAGCGGGACCACCCGAAGGTCGGTGTCGGTGCGCACGGTCAGCAGGCTCGCGCTGACGAGGAGGCCGACCAGCAGGTTCGCCAGCACGGCGACGGACACCGTGGCCAGCAGCGGCGTACGGCGCCCGATGGCGCCTCCGCGCAGCAGCTCGTCGCGCCCCGACTCCTCCTCCGCGCGGGTGTGCCGCCCGACGATGAACATGCTCATCAGGCCGACGGCGACGGCGCCGAAGGCCGACGACTGCCAGAACACCTGGCCGCCGACGGTGTCGAGGGCTCGGGCGGGGCCGGCCATCGCGACGAAGGCAGCGTTGCCGTCCATCGCCGCCGCGGCCCGATCGAACTCGGCCTGGTCGGCGTACAGGCCGATGATGCTGACGCCCTGGCTCCAGAACAGCACCACGACGCCGAGCGTCCACCAGCCGAGCATCCATCGATCCCGACGCAGCTGGTGGAGCAGCAGGATCCGCCACCCGCTGACGCCGGTCACGCCGGCTCCGTGGCGCGGGGGGTGACATCGCCGTAGTGGCGGAGGAAGAGGTCCTCGAGCGTGGGCGGCTGGGCGAGCAGGGTCCTGATCCCGACCGTGTGCAGGAAGCCCACCACGGCGTCGACCTGTGCGGTCTCGACCTGGCAGCGGACCCGGTTGCCCTCGATCGAGAGGTCGTGCAGACCGCTCAGGGACTCGATCCCGTCCGGCGGCCCCGCGAGCTCCACGTCGACGGAGGTCCGGGTGAGGTGTCGGAGGTCCGCGAGGGTGCCCGACTCGACCACGCGGCCCGCGCGGATGATGCTCACCCGCTCGCACAGCCGTTCGACCTCGGCGAGGATGTGGCTGGACAGGAGGACGGAGCCACCCGCGTCGCGGAACCGGTCGACGTGATCGGTGAAGACCTCCTCCATGAGCGGGTCCAGGCCCGAGGTGGGCTCGTCCAGAAGGAGGAGCTCAACGTCCGAGGCGAGCGCCGCGACGAGCGCGACCTTCTGCCGGTTGCCCTTGGAGTAGCTGCGCCCGCGCTTGGTCGGGTCCAGCTCGAAGCGCTCGATCAGCTCGGCACGGCGGGCCGGGTCGATGCCGCCGCGGAGACGGCCGAGCAGGTCGATCGCCTCTCCGCCGGTGAGGTTGGGCCACAGGCTCACCTCGCCCGGCACGTAGGCCAGTCGCCGGTGCAGGGAGGCTGCGTCGGTCCACGGGTCGCCGCCGAGCAGGCGGACGGTGCCGGAATCCTTGCGCAGCAGCCCGAGCAGCACCCGGAGCGTCGTCGACTTCCCCGAGCCGTTGGGACCGAGGAAGCCGTGCACCTCCCCCGGGCGCACGGCCAGGTCGAGCCCGTCGAGCGCCCGGAACTTCCCGAAGGTCTTGACGAGACCGCTGACCTCGATGACAGGCGGCAGGCTGTGGTCCATCTCTCGAGGCTAGACCTCCCGACCGGGTCGTCGCGCGCGCCATCGACGCGTCGTGACCAAGGGCCCGGCGTCGTGGAGCCCTCCGACCTCCGCGAGGATGGACCGGTGCAGATCCAGGTCGACGATCCCCGCCGCCCCGACGTGCTCGCGCTCCTCGACGAGCACCTCGCCGACATGTACGCGACCTCGCCGCCCGAGAGCGTCCACGCGCTCGACCCCGATGCCCTGGCCGTCCCGGCGATCTCGTTCTGGACGGCCCGCGACGGCGACGTCCTGCTCGGCTGCGTCGCGCTCAAGGCGATCTCGGACGAGCACGCCGAGATCAAGTCGATGCGCACCGCCACCGCGGCCCGCCGCCGCGGGGTCGCCGGCCTCCTGCTCGACCACGTCCTCACGCAGGCGCGGGACCGCGGCCACGCCCGGATCAGCCTGGAGACGGGGGCCGAGGACTACTTCCTGCCGGCCCGCACCCTCTACGCCACCCGCGGGTTCACCGAGTGCGGCCCCTTCGAGGGCTACGCACCCGACCCCAACAGCGTGTTCATGACCCTCGCTCTCTGACCTCGGTGGGATCGGCGTTCTCCACGTCGACGACGAGCGCCTGCGCGTCGCGGACCACCTGCTCCAGCACCGCGCGCCGCGGGTCGGGGACGGCGAACCACGGACCCAGCACGTCCACCGACGCAAGCCGCCGGTCGGCCAGCACCTCGGCCACGGCCGCCCGGTCGCCGCCGGCGACCACCGCCGTCACGCCCTCCAGCACGCGCGCCGCGTGGTCCGCCGCCGCCTCGAAGGCGGCACGGGCCTGGTTCGCCCGCCGTCGCGCGAAGCGCTGCTGGGACTGACCGCCCGCCTTGGTGCGTCCCTGGACGTGGCGCTGGCCCGTCTTCGACGCGACCACCCGTCCCTGCTCGATGCGCGCCACCGCGAAGCCGCCCTTGCGCACGAGCAGGATGCCCCAGCCGGGTGGCGCCGTCACCGCTGCGGCGAAGGCAGCGGGATCGGGCGGGCCGTCATAGACGGCGGAGAGGGGGAGGTGGGCCACGAACCGTGACCCGTCGGGCGCGCTCCCCCGCAGCCCCCCGTCGGCGACCTCGAGGGACGCCGTCCCGTGCGACGCCTCGAAGTTGGCGAGCCACCGTTGCCAGCGGGCGGTGGGGACGAGGATGTCGGGCACGGGGGGACGGTACCGGCACCTGTCGAGCGAGAACGTGTTCTACTCTCTGCCCATGGCCCGGATGCACCCCTGCGAGCGCGTCGGGATCGACTTCGTCGACACCGCTCCCCACCGCTACGCCAACAGCGTCGACCTCGCCATCACGCCGGAGCAGCTGTTCGAGGTCCTCGGCGACGCCGACGCCTGGCCGCGATGGGCGAGCGTGATCACCGAGGTCGACTGGACCACCCCCGAGCCCCGGGGCGTCGGGACCCGCCGCACGGTCACCATGCGCGGCGGACTCGTCGGTGATGAGGAGTTCCTGGCCTGGGAGCCTCCGACGATGATGTCCTTCCGGTTCAACGAGGCGTCGACGCGGACGGTCAACGCCTTCGCCGAGCGGTACGACGTCGTCAGGACCCCCGGCGGGTGTCGGCTGACCTGGACCCTCGCGCTCGACGTCCGCGGTCCTTCGCGACTGGGCATGCCGCTGGGCAGGCCGGTCCTGAACGCCGTCTTCCGGCGCTTCCTGAAGAACCTGCGCACCTACACCGACGCCAGGTTCGCCTGACGCCCGATCTCCCCTGGTCCGGCCAGCCGCCGGCCAGCCGCCTGAGGTCCCCGGATCCGACGGTCCCGATCCGCCACCGGCCGGACTGTCCGGAGCCTACGATCGGGACATGCTCTCCCGTCGCGTCGCCGTGGCCCTCGTCCTGCTCGCCCTGGCCGCGTTGCCCGTGCCGCAGGCCCGCGCCTCCGCGACCGGCGGGACGCCGTCGTACACGTGGTCGTCGACGCCATCGCCCGTCGTGCTGCTCCTCCCCGACCGGATGGTCAGGCTGCGGCCGACGACCTTCTGCTGGACGGCACCGCCGGAGACCTCGGGCGAGGGCGAGATCGGATCAGCCTTCTGCAACAGCGGCGTCGAACCGAAGCGGTCCGAGCTCGCCAAGGTCGCGCGCAACCGGGCGATCCGGTACTGGTTCGGCCGGCCCGGGTGGCGCTGGAGCGCCACGCTCACCAGCTTCGCGCACCCCCGCCGGGACGGGTGCCGGGTGCGCCGCGTGCCCACCCGGGTGACACCGCAACGCTTCGACCTCGCGCCGCCGCGCTACCGCGGGACCTACCGGGTGCGGCTGTTCGGCGACGGGCCGGAGGGCGACGTGCTGGTCAGCTTCTCGTGGCGCTACGGCAGCCGTCCGGGTCGCTGCTCCTGACGGGACGGTCACTGGCGCAAGGACCTGGACCGCCTGCCGTTCGAAGCCGGCCGTGCCGGCCGGGGTCAGACGTTGAAGCCGAGGGCGCGCAGCTGCTCGCGGCCGTCGGGGGTGATCTTGTCGGGGCCCCACGGCGGCATCCAGACCCAGTTGATCGCGACGTCGTTGACCAGGCCCTCGAGGGCGCTGTTGGTCTGGTCGGTGATCACGTCCGTCAGCGGGCAGGCCGCCGAGGTGAGGGTCATGTCGAGGACGAGGTTGGTGCCCTCGTCGACGTGCATGCCGTAGACGAGGCCGAGGTCGACGACGTTGATGCCGAGCTCGGGGTCGACGACGTCCTTCATCGCCTCCTCGATGTCGGCCAGCGCCACGCTGGTGGACGCGTTGGTGCTCGACTCGGCGAGGCCGGCGGCCTCGGGCACGTGCGGCAGGTCGCTGTGGTCGTGGTGCCCGTGACCGTGGCCGTGGTGGCTGTGGTCGTGCCCGTCGTGACCGTGCTCGCGGGTGTGCTCGTGGGTGTGCTCGCTCATGCCTTGTCTCCTTCACCGGCGACGACCTGGGCCGTCGCGTCCTTCCACGCCATCCACGACAGCAGCGCGCACTTCACGCGCGCCGGGAACTTCGCCACGCCCGCGAAGGCGATGCCGTCCTCGAGGACGTCCTCGTCCGGTTCGACCGTGCCCTTGCCCTGCATGAGGGTCAGGAACTCCTGGTGGATCGCCATCGCCTCGTCGACGCTCTTGCCGACCACCAGGTCGTAGAGCACCGACGCGGACGCCTGCGAGATCGAGCAGCCGACGGCGTCGTACGACACGTCCTCGACGACTCCGTCCTGGACGTGGACCCGCAGGGTCACCTCGTCGCCACACGTGGGGTTGACGTGGTGGACCTCGGCCTCGTGGGCCTCGCGCAGGCCCTTGCCGTGGGGGTTCTTGTAGTGGTCGAGGATGATCTCCTGGTAGAGCGCGTCCAGGTCCTGACCGTGTGCGGTCGTCATCGTCAGTCCAACTTGAAGTAGGAGCGGGTGTATTCCAGCGCCTCGACGAGGGCGTCGATCTCCCGCGGCTCGGTGTAGAGGTACGACGACATCCGCGTCGAGCTCTGCACGCCGAACCTGGCATGGGCGGGCTTCGCGCAGTGGTGGCCGGCGCGCACGGCCACGCCGCGGCTGTCGAGCACCTGGGCGATGTCGTGCGGGTGCACGCCGTCGAGCTCGAACGAGATCGCGCCTCCGCGGGACGCGGCGTCCAGCGGGCCGAGCACAGTGAGCCCCTTGACGGACTGCAGGCCCTCCAGCGCGTAGCCCGTGATCGCCTGCTCGTGGCGGTGGATCGCCTCCATGCCGATGTGGCCGAGGTAGTCGACCGCGGCACCGAGGCCGATGGCCTCGACGATCGGCGGGGTGCCGGCCTCGAACTTGTGCGGGATGCCGGCGTACGTCGACGCCTCCATCCGCACCGTCTCGATCATCTCGCCGCCGCCGTGGAACGGTGGCAGCGCGCCGAGGACGGTCCGCGATCCCCAGAGCACGCCGATGCCGGTCGGTCCGACGACCTTGTGGCCGGTGAAGGCGACCAGGTCGGGGCGCTCGTCGGCCGGCATCGCGGCGATGTCGATCGGCAGCTGGGGCGCGGCCTGAGACGCGTCGACGACGACGATCGCACCGACCGCGTGGGCCTTGCGGGTGATCTCGGCGATCGGGTTGATCGTGCCGAGCATGTTCGACACCCAGGTCAGCGAGACCACCTTCGTGCGCTCGTTGATCAGCTCGTCGATGGTCGAGAGGTCCAGCCGCCCGTCGTCGGTGAGGCCGAACCACCGCAGCGTCGCGCCGGTCCGCTGCGTGAGCAGCTGCCACGGCACGATGTTGGAGTGGTGCTCCATCTCGGTGATGACGACCTCGTCGCCCGGGCCCACCTGCAGCTCTCCGGGCCAGGCCAGGGTGTTGGCGACCAGGTTGAGCGCCTCGGTGGCGTTCTTGGTGAAGATCACCTCGTCGCGCTCGGGGGCGCCGATGAACGCTGCCACCCGGTCGCGGGCCGCCTCGAAGGCCTCGGTGGACTCCGCGCCGAGCTGGTGCATCGCCCGCGCGATGTTCGCGTTGTGCCGCTCGAGGTGGTCGACCATGGTGTCGATCACCACCTGCGGCTTCTGCGAGGTGTTCGCGCTGTCGAGGTAGACCAGGGGCAACCCGCCCGCGAGCGTGCGCTCGAGGATCGGGAAGTCCTTGCGGATGACCGCCAGCTCGGGGAGCAGGCCTTCGAGGGACATGGTCAGACCGCCGCGCCCGTGGTGAAGCGCTCGTAGCCGCTGGCCTCAAGCTCGTCGGCGAGCTCGGGACCGCCGGACTCCGCGATGCGGCCGTCGACGAACACGTGGACCACGTCCGGCTTCACGTAGCGCAGGATGCGGGTGTAGTGAGTGATCAGCAGCAGGCCCTTGCCCTCACGGGCGGCGAAGTCGTTGATGCCGTCCGAGACGACCTTGAGCGCGTCGATGTCGAGACCGGAGTCGATCTCGTCCAGGATCGCGAACTTCGGGTCGAGGAGGTCGAGCTGGGCGATCTCGGCGCGCTTCTTCTCGCCACCGGAGAAGCCCTCGTTGACCGAGCGGCTGGAGAACTGGGTGTCGAGCTTCATCCGGTCCAGGGCGCCGTTGACGTCCTTGACCCACGTGCGCAGCTTGGGCGCCTCGCCGTCGAGGGCGGTCTTGGCGGTGCGCAGGAAGTTGGACATCGAGACGCCGGGCACCTCGACGGGGTACTGCATCGCCAGGAACAGGCCGGCACGGGCACGCTCGTCGACGCTCATCTCGAGCACGTTCTCACCGTCGAGGAGCACCTCGCCGCCGGTGATCGTGTACTTCGGGTGGCCGGCGATGGAGTACGCCGTCGTGGACTTGCCCGAGCCGTTGGGGCCCATGATCGCGTGGGTCTCGCCGTCCTTGATGGTCAGCGTGACGCCCTTGAGGATCTCCTTGGCGCCGTCCTCGGTGTCGACGGACACCTGCAGGTTCTTGATCTCGAGGGTGCTCATGCGGGAGTGACTCCATTCAGGGTCGTGGTGACGTCGACATAGATGTCGCCGTCACGCACTTCGACGGGGAAGGTGGCGACGGGTTCGGTCGCCGGAAGGCTGGTGGGCTTGCCGGTGCGCAGGTCGAAGGTCGACCCGTGCAGCCAGCACTCGATTGTGCAGCCCAGATCTGTGCTGCTGACCTCGCCCTCGCTGAGCTGCACAGCAGCGTGGGAGCAGAGGTCCTGCAGCGCGAAGACCTCGTCGCCGTCACGGGCGATCACGACGTCGTACCGGTCGACGGTGACAGCGAGGGCCTCGTCGTCCGGTACGTCGGCCAGCGACGCCACACGCTCGAACGTCACTGTGCCGCCTCGCGCAGCACGTTCTTGGCGAGCTCGGCCTCGACGGTGCTGAGCAGCTTCTCCTCGATCTCCGGCACGTCGATCTTGCGGATCAGGTCGTTGAAGAAGCCGTGCACGACGAGGCGCTGCGCTTCCTTCTCGGAGACCCCACGCGAGCGGAGGTAGAAGAGCTGCTCGTCGTCGAAGCGGGCGGTCGCGGACGCGTGGCCTGCGCCCTCGATCTCACCCGTCTCGATCTCCAGGTTCGGGACCGAGTCGGCCTGGCAACCGTCGGAGAGGACCAGGTTGCGGTTCTCCTCGTAGGTCTCGATGCCCTCGGCGACCTTGCGGATCAGCACGTTGCCGATCCACACGGTGTGTGCCTTCTCGCCCTGCAGCGCGCCCTTGTAGACCACGTTGGACTTGGTCCGCGGCGCGGTGTGGTCGACGAACAGCCGGTGCTCGATGTGCTGGCCGGCGTCGGCGAAGTAGAGGCCGAGGCCCTCGTAGGAGCCACCCGGGCCGGCGTAGTCGGCCGTGCTGTCGCTGCGGACGACGTCGCCGCCGAAGGTGACCGCGACGTGCTTGAGCGCGGCGTCGCGACCGATCCGGGCCCGCTGGCTGACGACGTGGACCGCGTCGTCAGCCCAGTCCTGCACGGTCACGAACGTGAGGTCGGCGCCGTCCTCGACGACGACCTCGATGTTCTCGGCCCAGGTCGCGGATCCGGAGTACACGACGACCACGGTCGCCTTGCTGAACCGGCCGGCGCGCACCAGCAGGTGGGCGGCTGTCGCGTGCTCGGTGCCCGTACCCGTGAGCCGGATGGTCGAGGCACCCTCGACGACGGCGTCCTCGGGGATGTCGACCTCGTAGACCGAGGTCGCGGCCTCCCACGCACGGGCGGAGATCCGGTCGAGCGGGATGAAGCCCGACGCGGCGCCGCGGCGCGAGTCGGCGGCGGCGACGGTCTGGGCCGTCACACCCTCGGCCAGGTCCGCGTCGACCTTGAACGACGAGCCGTCCAGCGGGGCGTCCTTGTGGACGTCGCGCAGCCGCTTGAGCGGGGTGAACCGCCAGATCTCCTCACGACCGGTCGGCACCTCGTGGGCGTCGACGTCGAAGGAACCTTCCGGGTGGAGATGCGACTCGACCTTCTCGAGGGCGTTCTCCAGAACTTCGGCAGTCATCAGCCGACGGCACCTTCCATCTGCAGCTCGATCAGTCGGTTCAGCTCGAGGGCGTACTCCATCGGGAGCTCCTTCGCGATGGGCTCCACGAAGCCGCGCACGATCATCGCCATCGCCTCGTCCTGCTCCATGCCGCGCGACATGAGGTAGAACAGCTGGTCGTCGGAGACCTTCGAGACCGACGCCTCGTGGCCCATCGACACGTCGTCCTCGCGGATGTCGACGTAGGGGTAGGTGTCGGAGCGGCTGATCTGGTCGACCAGCAGCGCGTCGCACAGCACGTTGGACTTCGACCCGTGCGCACCCTCGTTGACCTGGATCAGCCCGCGGTACGACGTACGGCCGCCGCCGCGCGCCACCGACTTGCTCAGGATCGAGCTCGAGGTGTTCGGGGCGGCGTGCACCATCTTGGCGCCGGCGTCCTGGTGCTGGCCCTCGCCCGCGAACGCGATCGACAGGGTCTCGCCCTTGGCGTGCTCGCCCATGAGGTAGACGGCGGGGTACTTCATCGTGACCTTGGAGCCGATGTTGCCGTCGACCCACTCCATCGTCGCGCCGGCCTCGCAGACGGCGCGCTTGGTGACGAGGTTGTAGACGTTGTTCGACCAGTTCTGGATGGTCGTGTAGCGGCAGCGGCCGCCCTTCTTCACGATGATCTCGACGACCGCGGAGTGCAGCGAGTCCGACGAGTAGATCGGCGCGGTGCAGCCCTCGACGTAGTGCACGTAGGCGTCCTCGTCGACGATGATCAGCGTCCGCTCGAACTGGCCCATGTTCTCGGTGTTGATCCGGAAGTAGGCCTGCAGCGGGATGTCGACGTGGACACCCTTCGGGACGTAGATGAACGAGCCACCCGACCACACCGAGGTGTTGAGGGCGGAGAACTTGTTGTCACCGACGGGGATGACGGTGCCGAAGTACTCCTTGAAGAGCTCCTCGTGCTCCTTCAGCGCGGTGTCGGTGTCGAGGAAGATGACGCCCTGCTCCTCCAGGTCCTCGCGGATCTGGTGGTAGACGACCTCGGACTCGTACTGCGCGGCGACACCGGCGACGAGGCGCTGCTTCTCCGCCTCCGGGATGCCGAGCTTGTCGTAGGTGTTCTTGATGTCCTCGGGCAGGTCCTCCCAGCTCTGGGCCTGCTTCTCGGTGGAGCGCACGAAGTACTTGATGTTGTCGAAGTCGATCGCGCTGAGGTCGGAGCCCCACGTCGGCATCGGCTTGCGGTCGAAGAGCTTGAGGCCCTTCAGGCGCAGGTCGAGCATCCAGCCCGGCTCACTCTTCTTCGCGGAGATGTCGCGCACGACGTCCTCGTTCAGGCCGCGCTTGGCGTTGGCGCCGACGTCGTTCTTGTCGGACCAGCCGAAGTCGTAGCGACCGATCCCCTTCAGCTCCGGGTTGAGCTCTTCGATCGAGGTCATGTCGTGACCTGCTCCTTCTTCTCGCGGGTGGAGATCGTGCTGGCGTCGGGGATGCACGTGGTGCAGACCCCGTCACCGTGGGCAATGGTGGCCAGGCGCTGGACGTGGGTGCCGAGGACCCGGCTGATCGCCTCGGTCTCGGCCTCGCACAGCTGGGGGAACTCGTGGGCGACGTGGGAGACCGGGCAGTGCTGCTGGCACAGCTGCTCGCCCACGACGGGCAGCTCGCGGACGGCGGCGGCGTAGCCCTCGTCGGAGAAGACCATCGCGAGCACCTGGGCCGGCGATGCCTCCGGGTGCTCGGCCTGGACCTCGGGGAAGCGCCGCTCGATGAAGGTCGCCCGCCGCTCGGCGAACGCCTTGACCGCCTCGGGCCCGGCCGTCTCGGCCAGGAAGCGCAGCGCCTCCGTGGCGAGGTCGTCGTACTGCTGGTCGAAGAGGTCGCGGCCGTGCTCGGTCAGCGCGAAGACCTTGGCCGGGCGGCCACGACCGCGCGAGCCGACCGGGCGCGGGTCCCGCGGCTCGACCGCTCCGTCAGCGAGGAGCTGGTCGAGATGGCGGCGTACGGCGGCCGGGGTGAGCCGGAGGCGCTCCGCGAGCGCCGCCGCGGTGGACGGACCATTGACCAGGATCGACTGCGCGACGCGCTGGCGCGTCGGCTGGTCGCTCTCGGTCGGCATTTCCACAACACAAGTGTGCCGATAATGCCCGGCCCGGTTCAAGCAAGGTGACCCTTACCCGCCTCGCCCTCCCGATCAGCCGTGGGGTGTCGGCCTCGTGTGGCGCAGCCAGGCCAGTCCGGCGAACGGCAGCACGAGCGGCAGGAAGCCGTATCCCTGGCCGAAGTGCGACCAGACCGTCCTGTCGTGGAACAGGTCGCTGTCGAGGAAGCTCCACGCCCCGACGCCGAGCACGCCGACCAGCTCGACCAGGACCGCGACCTGCGCCACCACCCAGCCGGTCCGACCGCCCACGAGCAGGCACGTCGTGGCGACCAGGTAGAGCACCGCGGCGAGCAGCGAGAGCCAGTACGGCAGCTTGCCTGCGTCCTCGCCGAGCTGCACCGCCGAGCGGCCGGTCGCGGCGACCGCGAAGACGCCGTAGACGAAGACCAGCGCCCGGCCCCAGCCGCTGGAGAGCTCAGCCACCGGTGCCTGCCCAGATGTCCCACAGGCGGACCTCGAGCCCGGCGACCGTCGCCACGGCGAGCAGGAGGATCGTCGTACCGACCCGGGAGCGCTCAGCCAGCGAGATGAACGCGCCCACGACGGGGAGCAGCGCGACCGTGAGGAGATAGCTCACGAAGACCGCGCCCTCCAGCTCGCGCCCGGTGCGGGCCAGGGCGACACACCCGGCGACGAGCTGGACCAGCACGCCGACCTGCAGCACTCCCAGGCCGATGTAGTGCGAGTCCTGGGCCGCACGGTCGCGGACCAGGTCCACGACGAGCAGCACGGCGACCACGCCGGAGATGGCGAGGATCACGCCGTAGGACCAAGCAGTCACGGCCGCCAGCGTAGAGCGCGGGGGCGGGTCCTAGACTCGCCGGGTGCGTGTTGCCGGACCTGCAGTGCTCGTCGACGGGCTGGTGATGCGGTACGGCGAGCGTACGGCGGTCGACGGCCTGTCCTTCGAGGTCGAGTCACACACCATCACCGCCGTCCTCGGCCCCAACGGCGCCGGCAAGACGACGACGCTCGAGACCTGCGAGGGCTACCGCCGCGCCCAGGGCGGTACGGTCCGCGTCCTCGGCCTCGACCCGGTGCGCGAGCGTGCCGCCCTGCTCCCCCGGATCGGCGTGATGCTGCAGTCCGGCGGGGCGTGGAGCGGCGCGCGTGCCGACGAGATGCTGCGGCACTTCGCGAAGCTGCACGCGCACCCGCTCCCGATCGACCTGCTGATGGAGCGCCTCGCCCTGCACGAGTGCGGCCGGACGCCGTACCGGCGGCTCTCGGGCGGCCAGCAGCAGCGGCTCGGCCTCGCCCTCGCCCTCGTCGGTCGCCCGGAGCTCGTCTTCGTCGACGAGCCGACCGCCGGGCTCGACCCGCAGATCCGCCGCGGGGTCTGGGAGCTGCTCGAGGAGCTGCGCGCCGACGGCGTGACCGTCGTGCTGACGACCCACTACCTCGAGGAGGCCGAGCGGCTCGCCGACAAGGTCCACATCCTCGACCAGGGCCGGCTGGTCGCCAGCGGCTCGCCGCTCGAGCTGACCCGCGGCGGCACCGTCGCGACGATCCGGCTCGTCGTCACCCAGCCCTTCCCGGAGGGCGCCCCCGAGGCGCTCGCCCGCGCGCTCGGCGACAGCACCGAGCTGACCGTGCTGGATCCGCTCAGCCTGCAGGTCTCCGGGCCGGCCGACGGTACGACGCTCGCCACCGTCGCCGCCTGGTGCGCCGACCACGACGTCCTCCCCGAGTCGCTGTCCCTGGGCCAGCGCAACCTCGAGGACGTCTTCCTGGAGCTCACCGGCCGGGAGGACTTCGCATGAGCAGGCCGTCGAACGGGACCTTCGCCCCCGCACCCGGAGGCGCTCCGGTCCTGCGCCAGCTGCTGACGCAGGCCGGGATGGAGGCGCGGCTGATGCTGCGCAACGGCGAGCAGCTGCTGCTGGCCGTGGTGATCCCCGTCGTGGTGCTGGTCGGCGCCGTGCGCAGCGCCGACCGGCTCGACCTCGCGATCGACGGCCGCCCGGTCGACGTGCTGACGCCCGGCGTGCTCGCCCTCGCGGTGATGTCCACCGCGTTCACCTCGCTGGCCATCGCGACCGGCTTCGAACGCCGCTACGGCGTGCTCAAGCGGCTCGGCACCGCTCCCCTGTCGCGCACGACACTGCTCGGCGGCAAGGTCGCCGCACTCCTGGTGGTCGAGGTCATCCAGTTCGTCGTCATCGGCGGGGTCGGCCTCGCGCTCGGCTGGGACGGGCCGTCCGGCGCTTCCGGGGCACTCGCCGTCGTCCTCGCCGCCCTCTGCGGCACCGCGGCCTTCGCCTCACTCGGCATGCTCATCGCCGGGACGCTGCGCGCCGAGGCGACGCTGGCCGCGGCCAACCTCGTCTACCTGCTGCTCCTCGCCGGCGGCGCGGTCATCCTGCCCGCCAGCACGTACGGGGGCCTCGGCGACCTCGTCCAGTGGCTGCCCTCGGGAGCGCTCGGCGAGGCGATGAGGGCGGCTGCCGACGGCACCGTCGCCGTCCGGGACCTCCTCGTCCTGCTCGGCTGGGCCGCGCTCGGCTCCGCCCTGACCGCCCGGACCTTCCAGTGGGAGTGAACGTGACCACCTCGACCACCGGCCCGCTCGCGACGCTCCGACGCACGCTCGGCGAACGGCTCGTCCCGCTCGCGTGGGCCAACCTCATCGCCAACATCGCGATCGCCGTGACCGGCGGAGCGGTGCGGCTGACCGACTCGGGGCTCGGCTGCCCCACGTGGCCGAAGTGCACCGACTCGTCGTACCTGCCCCACGGTGAGCTCGGCGTCCACGGCGCCATCGAGTTCGGCAACCGGCTGCTGACCTACGTGCTGGTCGCCATCGCAGTCGCCTGCTGGGTCGCCGCCCACGAACGGGTGGCGGACCACCCGCTCGCCGTGAGGCTGTCCACGATCGTCGCGCTCGGCATCCCGGCCCAGGCCCTCGTCGGCGGTGTCACCGTGCTGACGGACCTCAACCCGTGGATCGTGTCGGTCCACCTCCTGCTGTCGATGGCCCTCGTCGGCGTGTGCGTGCTGCTCCTTGACCACCTGCGCGGACCCGCCCGGCCCTCCGCCCCCCTGGCTGTACGCCGCCTCGCGGCCGGGCTCTTCGCCGTCGGGTGGGTCGTGCTCTACCTCGGCACCGTCGTGACCGGCTCCGGGCCGCACTCGGGCGACCTGGACTCCAAGCGGACGGGCCTCGACCCGCAGGTGATGTCGCACGTGCACGCGTGGGCCGTCTACGTGCTCCTCGCGCTCACCCTGGTGACCCTCTGGCGGGCCCGTCGGCTCGGGCTGCTGACGCTCTACCGGGCCGCGCGTCTGCTGCTGGTCATCGAGCTGTCCCAGGGAGCGATTGGCTTCTGGCAGTACTTCACCGACCTGCCCGAGCTGCTCGTGGGGATCCACATGCTCGGCGCCGGGATGACCTCAGCAGCCATCACCTGGGTGCTGCTGGCGTCCCGGACCCGCGGCTGGTCGCGCAGCTCCTGATCGGCTGCCGGGGGTGCGGCTCGGTCCCGAACCGCAGGCCCGCCGAGCGACGCGCTCGCGCCGGGTGACCCGGGTCGGCGGCCAGCACGGGGCGATGCCGGCCCGGAGCCGGAGGAAGCGACGAAGGAGCGACCGGAGGCGCAGGGAGGGATCGTCCCGTGTGCCGACGGTCTTGCCGCCCGGCGGGCTCAGCCATCGATCACGACGACTGCGCGCGCGGCAGCGCGGCGCGAGGAACGAGCGACGCGCTCGCGCCGGGTGACTCGGGTCGGCGGCCAGCACGGGGCGATGCCGGCCCGGAGCCGGAGGAAGCGACGAAGGAGCGACCGGAGGCGCAGGGAGGGATCGTCCCGTGTGCCGACGGTCTTGCCGCCCGGCGGGCTCAGCCATCGATCACGACGACTGCGCGCGCGGCAGCGCGGCGCGAGGAACGAGCGACGCGCTCGCGCCATCGAATCAGTGCAGCAGCGGGTCGATCGCGACGGCGACGAACAGCAGGCTGAGATAGAGGTTCGACGAGTGGAACAGCCGCATCGGCTGGAGCACGCTGAGCTCGTCGGAGGTCTTCGCCCGGCGGTACAGGCCGTGTGCCTGGACGAGGAAGACCGCACCGAGGACGGCCGCCACGGCCGGGTAGACGAGGCCGGTGTCAGCCACGGGCCAGAGCACCAGCGATGTCGCGACCATCACCCAGCTGTAGACCACGATCTGGAAGGCCACCGAGCGCGCGGACTTCACGACCGGCAGCATCGGTACGTCGACCTGGGCGTAGTCCTCGCGATAGCGCAGCGCCAGCGCCCACGTGTGCGGCGGCGTCCAGAAGAAGACGACCATGAAGAGCACGATCGGCACCCAGGACAGCTCGCCGGTGACCGCCGTCCAGCCGATCAACGCCGGGAAGCAGCCGGCGATGCCGCCCCAGACGATGTTCTGGGTGGTCCGCCGCTTGAGCAGCATCGTGTAGACGAACACGTAGAACGCGTTGGCGGTGACCGAGAGGACCGCCGAGAGCGGGTTGACCCAGACGGCCAGGACCACCGTCGACAGCACGCCGAGGACCGTGCCGAACACGAGCGCGGCGGCCGGGGTCACGATGTGGCGCGGCAGCGCCCGGCGGCGAGTACGCCGCATCTGCTCGTCGATGTCCCGGTCGTAGACGCAGTTGAACACGGACGCGGAGCCCGCGGACAGCGTTCCGCCGATGACCGTGGCGACGACGAGGCCGAGCCCGGGCACGCCGCGGGCCGCGAAGAACATCACCGGGACGGTGGTCAGGAGCAGGAGCTCGATCACGCGCGGCTTCGTGAGCCCGACGTAGGCCATCACCACGTCGCGGAAGGTCTTCGGGGTCCCTGCGTCGTCGGCCAGCAGCTCGGGGCTGGTGGGGTCGACGTAGGTCACGACTTGTTTTCCTCGTGGGCAGGGCCTCGCAGGGCGGGGTCGAAAGCGCTCCGAGTGTAGCCCGAGGTACGCGTGTCCGCCGCACCCAGCCGGTGTCAGGTGCGCCACCGCGCTCGGTAGGCTCGGAGCATGATCCCGGAGCTGGACTGGACCGACCTCGACCGCAAGGCCGTCGACACCGCACGCGTGCTGGCCATGGACGCCGTGCAGAAGGTCGGGAACGGCCACCCCGGCACGGCGATGAGCCTCGCGCCGGCGGCGTACCTCCTCTTCCAGAAGGTGATGCGCCACGACCCCGCCGACCCGGCGTGGACGGCCCGCGACCGCTTCGTGCTCAGCTGCGGCCACAGCTCGATCACGCTCTACACGCAGCTCTACCTCGGCGGTTTCGGCCTCGAGCTCAGCGACCTGCAGAGCCTCCGCACCTGGGACTCCAAGACCCCCGGCCACCCGGAGTACGGCCACACCGCCGGCGTCGAGGTCACGACCGGCCCGCTCGGCCAGGGCGTGGCCAACGCGGTCGGGATGGCGATGGCCGCTCGTCGCGAGCGCGGCCTGCTCGACCCGGCCGCCGACGGCGGCCCGTCGATCTTCGACCACCACGTCTACGTCATCGCCTCCGACGGCGACCTGGAGGAGGGCGTGAGCGGTGAGGCGTCGTCGATCGCCGGCACCCAGGAGCTGGGCAACCTCACCGTCATCTACGACGCCAACCGGATCTCGATCGAGGGCGACACCCACATCGCGTTCAACGAGGACGTCGCGAAGCGCTACGAGGCCTACGGCTGGCACGTCCAGACCGTCGACTGGACCGGCAACGACCACTCCGACCTCGCCAACTACGAAGAGGACGTGCCGGCGCTGCACGCCGCCATCAAGGCCGCCGACGAGGTCACCGACAAGCCGTCGCTGATCGTCCTCAAGACCGTCATCGCCTGGCCCGCACCGAGCGCGCAGAACACCGAGGCCGCGCACGGCTCGGCGCTCGGTGCCGACGAGGTCGCCGCCACCAAGGTCGTGCTCGGCTTCGACCCCGAGAAGCACTTCGAGGTCCCCGACGACGTGATCGCCCACACCCGCGGCCTCGTCGCCCGCGGCAAGGCGTGGGCCGCGGAGTGGAACGAGCAGTTCAACGCCTGGGCCGTGGCCAACCCCGAGGGCGCCGCCACCCTCCACCGCCTCAAGGAGCGCCGCCTGCCCGACGGCATCGAGGCCGCGCTGCCGGTCTTCGAGGCCGACGCGAAGGGCATTGCCACCCGCGCCGCGTCCGGCAAGGTCATCAACGCACTCGCCCAGGTCATGCCGGAGCTGTGGGGCGGCTCGGCCGACCTCGCCGGCTCCAACAACACGACCATCAAGGACGCGAAGTCGTTCCTCCCGGTCGACCGCTCCGTCGAGGAGTGGCAGGGCGACCCCTACCAGGGCCGCGTCCTCCACTTCGGCATCCGCGAGCACGGCATGGGCGCGATCATGAACGGGATCGCCGTCCACGGCGGCACCCGCGTCTTCGGCGGCACCTTCCTGACCTTCTCGGACTACATGCGCGGCGCGGTCCGGGTGGCCGCCCTGATGAAGGTCCCGGTCACCTACGTGTGGACCCACGACTCGATCGGGCTCGGCGAGGACGGCCCGACCCACCAGCCGATCGAGCACCTCTGGGCGCTGCGCGGCATCCCCGGTCTCGACATCATCCGGCCGGCCGACGCCAACGAGACGGCCGCCGCGTGGCTGCAGGTGCTGCGCAACACCGACCGCCCGGCCGGACTGATCCTCAGCCGCCAGAACGTCCCGGTGTTCCCCCGCGGCACCGACGGCTTCGCCTCGACCGAGGACGTCGCCAAGGGCGGCTACGTGCTCATCGACTCCGAGGGCGGGGAGCCCGACGTGGTCCTGCTGGCCACGGGCTCCGAGGTGCAGCTCGCGGTCACGGCCCGCGAGCAGCTCGCGGCCGAGGGCATCGGCGCCCGCGTCGTCTCGCTCCCCTGCCTCGAGTGGTTCGACGCCCAGACGCAGGCCTACCGCGACGCGGTCATCCCGCCGGGCGTGAAGGCCCGCGTCTCCGTCGAGGCAGGCACGAAGACCGGATGGCGCGAGTACGTCGGCGACGCCGGCAGGATCGTGAGCATCGACCACTACGGCGCCAGCGCCGACGCCGGGACCCTGTTCCGCGAGTTCGGGTTCACGCCCGAGGCCGTGGTCAAGGCCGCCAAGGACAGCATCGCCGCTGCCGGAGCCTGACCGGCTCCCGCAGCACCTGCATCTCTCACAAGGAGGACTCATGACTGACCGACTGAAGGCCCTTGCTGCCGCAGGGGTGTCCATCTGGCTCGACGACCTGTCGCGCGAGCGCATCGAGACCGGCAACCTCGCGGATCTCGTCGCGAGCTCGTCGGTCGTGGGCGTCACCACCAACCCCACGATCTTCCAGGGCGCGATCTCCAACGGCGAACGGTACGACGACCAGGTGCGTGGCCTCGTCGCCGACGGCGCCGATGCCGACGGCGTGATCTTCGCCCTCACCACCGACGACGTGCGCAACGCCTGCGACATCCTGGCGCCCGTCGCAGCGGCGACGAAGGACGACGGCCGGGTCTCGATCGAGGTCGAGCCCACCCTCGCCAACGACACCGAGGCCACCATCGCCTCCGCCAAGGCGCTCTGGGCCGCCGTCGACCGGCCCAACGCCCTGATCAAGATCCCAGCGACCGTCGAGGGCCTGCCGGCCATCACCGAGGTGATCGCGGCCGGCATCAGCGTCAACGTGACGCTGATCTTCTCCGTCGAGCGCTACCGCGCGGTGATGGACGCCTACCTCGCCGGGCTGGAGAAGGCACAGGCGGCCGGCGTCGACCTGTCGACGATCCGCTCGGTCGCGTCGTTCTTCGTCTCGCGCGTCGACACCGAGATCGACGCCCGCCTCGAGAAGATCGGCTCCGACGAGGCGCTGGCGCTGCGCGGCAAGGCCGCCGTCGCCAACGCGCGCCTGGCGTACGCCGCCTTCGAGGAGGTCATCGGTTCCGAGCGCTGGCAGGCCCTCGCCGCGGCCGGTGCGCACCCGCAGCGCCCGCTGTGGGCGTCGACCGGCGTCAAGAACCCGGCCTACCCGGACACGCTCTACGTCAGCGACCTCGTCGTCGCCGACACCGTCAACACGATGCCGGAGAAGACCCTGCAGGCGTTCGCCGACCACGGCGAGGTCACCGGTGACGAGGTCAGCGGCAAGGCCACCGAGGCGCAGGCTGTCTTCGACCAGCTCGCCGCGGTCGGGATCGACCTCGACGACGTGTTCGTCGTGCTCGAGACGGAAGGCGTCGACAAGTTCAAGGCCTCCTGGACCGAGCTGATCGACACGGTCAAGGCGCAGATGGCCGCCGTCGCTGGTCCCACCCGGGCCTGAGCCCATGGGTGCGGCGCCGGTCGACCCCCGTTCCACAGCCGCCTGGACGACGCTCACCAAGCTCGCCGACGGCTTCACCCCGGACCTGCGGCGCTGGTTCGCCGAGGACCCTGGACGCGCGTCCCGGCTGACGTACGACGCCGCCGGGCTCCACGTCGACCTGTCGAAGAACCTCGTCGACGACGGCATCCTGGCCGCGCTCGTCGAGCTCGGCCGCGAAGTCGGGCTCGAGGCGCGGCGCGACGCGATGCTGCGCGGCGACCACATCAACGTCACCGAGGACCGCGCGGTCCTGCACACCGCCCTCCGGCAGCCGGCGGACGCCGACCTCGAGGTCGAGGGCCACGACGTGGTCGACGACGTGCGCGACGTCCTGTCCCGGGTCTACGCGTTCGCCGACGAGGTCCGCTCGGGCAGCTGGACCGGGTTCACGGGCAAGCCCGTGCGCACGGTCGTCAACATCGGGATCGGGGGCTCCGACCTCGGACCGGTCATGGCCTACGAGGCCCTGGCGCCGTATGCCCAGGACGGGCTCGAGTGCCGCTTCATCAGCAACATCGACCCGACCGACGCCGCCCGCACCCTCGCCGGTCTCGATCCCGAGACCACGCTGTTCGTCGTGTCGAGCAAGACCTTCGGCACCTTGGAGACGCTCACCAACGCCCGGCTGTGCCGCGCCTGGTTGCTCGACGGGATCCGGGCCGTGGCCTCCACCGACCCCCGCTCGGAGGACGTCGTCGCCCGGCACTTCGTCGCGGTGTCGACCGCGCTCGACAAGGTCGCCGCCTTCGGCATCGACCCGGCCAACGCCTTCGGGTTCTGGGACTGGGTCGGCGGTCGCTACTCCGTCGACTCCGCGATCGGCACCTCGCTGGTGGTCGCCATCGGCCCGGACCGCTTCGAGGAGTTCCTCGCCGGGTTCCACGCCATGGATGAGCACTTCCGCACGACGCCGCTCCACCAGAACGTGCCCGCCCTGATGGGCCTGCTCAACATCTGGTACGTCAACTTCCTCGACGCCCAGACCCACGCCGTGCTGCCGTATGCGCAGCTGCTGCACCGTTTCCCGGCCTACCTCCAGCAGCTGACCATGGAGTCCAACGGCAAGGGCGTGCGCTGGGACGGGACTCCGGTCACCACCGATACCGGCGAGGTGTTCTGGGGCGAGCCAGGAACCAACGGCCAGCACGCGTTCTACCAGCTGATCCACCAGGGAACCCGGTTGGTCCCGGCGGACTTCATCGCGTTCGCCGAGCCGGCCTACCCACGGGTCGTCCAGGACGGCGACACCGACGGCAGCATCGATCTCCACGAGCTGCTGCTGGCGAACTTCTTCGCGCAGACCAAGGCGCTCGCGTTCGGCAAGACGGCCGACGAGGTGCGTGCAGAGGGTACGGCGGAAGCACTCGTGCCCGCGCGTGTCTTCCCCGGCAACCGGCCGACCACGTCCATCATGGCGCCGTCGCTCACGCCGGGTGTGCTCGGCCAGCTGATCGCGCTCTACGAGCACATCACCTTCACCCAGGGCGTGGTCTGGGGCATCGACAGCTTCGACCAGTGGGGCGTCGAGCTCGGCAAGCAGCTCGCGCTGCAGGTCGCACCCGCGATCGACGGCGACGAGGCGGTGCTGGCGGGCCAGGACTCGTCGACCCAGGCCCTGATCCGCTACTACCGGGAGCACCGCGCACGATGACGACCGACCGACCTGCTCCCCTCGTCGAGGTCCACGCGGACGCCGCGACGCTGGCCACTGCCGTGGCCGGCGAGTTGCTCAACCGCATCGCCGACTCCCAGGCGGCCGGTCACATCCCCGACATCGGCCTCACCGGCGGCACCATCGCCGAGGCGATCCACCGCGAGCTCGCGCGGCTGGCAGACGATGCCGGTGTCGACTGGGGCGCGGTGCAGTTCTACTTCGGCGACGAGCGCTTCGTGCCTGCCGACTCCCCCGACCGCAACGTCGGCCAGGCCCGTGCCGCCTTCCTCGACGAGGTGGGAGCACGTCGCGTCCACGCCGTGCCCGCGTCCGACGAGGTCGCGACCGCCGAGGAGGCTGCCGAGGCCTACGCCGCCACCCTCCGCTCGACCGGGAGCGGCGAGTTCGACGTGCTGATGCTCGGCGTCGGCCCGGACGGCCACATCGCCTCGCTCTTCCCGGGGCACGCCGGGCTGGCCGCGGTCGATGCCCTCGCCATCGGCGTGCACGACTCTCCCAAGCCGCCCCCGGACCGGGTCTCGCTGACCTTCGAGGCCCTCAACCGGGCGCAGGCCGTGTGGTTCCTCGTGAGCGGCGAAGCCAAGGCCGACGCCGTACGCCGTGGGCTCGCCGAGCTCGCACCGGAGGACGAGGCTGCAGCGCTCCGGGAGACGCCTGCGCGCGGTGTCCGCGGCATCGCGGAGACCGTGTGGTTCCTCGACGCCGCTGCCGCCAGTCTGATCTGAGCAGTGCGAACTCGCCAGTAGCCAGTGACTTTGGCCACAGCGCGGTGTCCGCGACACGATGGCTCCATGACGTCCACCACGAACGAAGCGCAACGACGCGGAGCGTTCAGCAGCCGCAAGGTCTTCATCCTCGCGGCCATCGGTTCTGCCGTCGGTCTCGGGAACATCTGGCGATTCCCCTACGTCGCCTACGAGAACGGCGGCGGCGCCTTCCTGATCCCCTACCTCGTCGCCCTGCTGACGGCAGGCATCCCGTTCCTGCTCCTCGACTACGCCATCGGCCACAAGCACCGTGGATCGGCTCCACTGTCGTTCGCCCGGCTCCGGCGCGGGACCGAGATGCTCGGGTGGTGGCAGGTCGGGATCTGCTTCCTGATCGCGATCTACTACGCAGCGGTGATCGCCTGGGCGCTGCGCTACACGATCTTCTCGGTCGACGAGGCCTGGGGCGACGACCCGGAAGGCTTCCTGTTCGGCGACTTCCTGAAGGCCGGGGAGCCCGGCGTCACGGCGGACGTCGTCATCGGGGTGCTGGTACCACTCGCGATCGTCTGGCTGGTCGTCCTCGTGATCATGGCCCTCGGCGTCGAGAAGGGAATCGGTCGGCTCTCGCTGTACTTCATCCCGGTCCTGCTCCTCGCCTTCGGAGCGCTCGTGGTCCGCGCCATCACCCTGGACGGTGCTGCTGTCGGTCTCGATGCGTTGTTCTCGCCGAGCTGGGAGGCCCTCGGTGAGCCGGGCGTGTGGGCGGCAGCCTTCGGCCAGATCTTCTTCTCGCTCTCGATCGGCTTCGGCATCATGATCACCTACGCGTCGTACGTCGACCGGCGCAGCGACATGCCGGGAGCCGGCCTGGTCGTGGGTTTCGCCAACTCGGGCTTCGAGCTGCTGGCCGGCATCGGCGTCTTCGCTGCGCTGGGCTTCATGGCTCAGGCGCAGGGCGTGGCCGTGCAGGACGTGGCCACGCAGGGCCTCGGCCTCGCCTTCGTCGTCTTCCCGGCCCTCATCAGTGAGGCACCCGCGGGCGCGCTGCTGGGAGTCCTCTTCTTCGGCTCGCTGGTCATCGCCGGCCTCACGTCGCTCGTCAGTGTCATCGAGGTGGTGATCTCGGCGGTGCGCGACAAGTTCGAGATGACGCGCGTCGGCGCCTCCATGGCCGTCGGTGTGCCGGCGGCGGTCGCGAGCCTCGCGCTGTTCAGCACCACCAGCGGGGTCTACGTCCTCGACATCGTCGACCACTTCATCAACCAGTACGGCATCCTGCTGGTCGCCGTCGTCAGCATGGTGGTGGTCGCCTGGGGGCTCCGGGCGCTGCCCGTCCTCGCCACGCACCTGAACCGCCACGGCTCGCTGCGGCTGGGACGCCCCTGGTACGTCCTGGTCAGCCTGGTCGCGCCGCTCGCGCTGACGTACATCCTCGTCGACGCCCTCCGCACGGACCTGGGCACCCCGTACGAGGGCTATCCCGGCTGGATGCTGAACCTGCTCGGATGGGGCAGCGCCATCGCCGTCATCGTCGTCGCCGTCGCGGCCGCACGCGTGCCCTGGCGGGCCGAGACCGAGCTCGAGATCGCCACCGACACCACGGAGGAAGCCCGATGAGCACCGACGCCGTCATCCTGATGCTGGTCGCGATGTCGATCCTGTGGGGAGGTCTCGTGGTCGCGATGATCCGCCTGAGCCGCCACGAGCTGCCGCCGATCGACGAGATCCACCGGGACCTGTGAGACGACGATGCCCAGCCGGGCCCGAAGGCCCGGCTGGGCATCGCAGCTTCCGGCGACGGCGCCGCCGGAAGGGAGTCAGAAGATGATCTCGCCCGACTTGCGGCGCGACCGCAGCAGCTGGATCGCCTCGTCGAGGATGACCTCGGCCTCCTTGTCGGAGCGGCGCTCCTTCACGTAGGCCAGGTGCGTCTTGTAGGGCTCGATCTTCGGCGCCGGCGGCGCGTTGTCGGAATCCAGGCCGGCCGGCAGGCCGCACTTCGGGCAGTCCCACGAGTCCGGCACGGTCGCCTCGACCGAGAAGGTGATCACCGAGCGATGGCTGTTCGCGCAGAAGTAGGTCACCGCCTGCCGCGGCGCCGCCTCACCACGCTCTGCCTCGCCCATCGGACCTGCACCGACGCGACTACCGCGGATCGCGTTCCCACCACCAGCCAACGGATTCTCTCCTCAAGCAGTTCCATCGACCCGGAGCGAGGGTCGGTTGGAGTCGATCAGTTCTGATAGGCGAGCAGCAGGCCGAGTGCGATGACGCACGCGAACCAGATGACGCCGATGCCGACCGTGAACCGGTCGAGGTTGCGCTCGGCGATCGAGGAGCCGCCGAGCGAGCTCGAGACACCACCGCCGAACATGTCCGAGAGTCCGCCGCCACGACCCTTGTGCAGCAACACCAGAAGGATGAGCAACAGGCTCGTGATCACGAGCAGCACAGTGAGGAGCGTCGACAACACGCGGGGAATCCTACGTCAGACCCGGTGCTAGCCCAGCACCGGCATGTCGTAGAACCGGCAGATTCCGCCGAACTCGTCAGCCTCGAGGCTGGCGCCGCCGACCAGGGCGCCGTCGACGTCGGCCTTGGCCATGATGCCGGCGACGTTCGCGGCCTTCACCGAGCCGCCGTAGAGGATGCGCACGGAGTCCGCAGCCTCGTCGCCGTACGACTCGCGCACCTGGCCGCGGATGGCCTCGCAGACCTCCTGCGCGTCGTCCGGGGTCGCCACCTCGCCGGTGCCGATCGCCCAGACCGGCTCGTAGGCGATCACGAGCCCGGCGACCTGCTTCTTCGACAGTCCCGCGAGCGATCCCTCGACCTGCGCCATCGTGTACGGCACGTGCTCGCCGGCCTGGCGGACCTCGAGTCCCTCACCGACGCACACGATCGGGGTGATCTTCTCCCCCAGCGCGGCCTTCGCCTTCGCGTTGACGACCGCGTCGGTCTCGCCGTGGTACTGGCGTCGCTCGGAGTGGCCGACCACGACGTACGAGCACCCGAGCTTCGCGAGCATCGCCGCGGAGATCTCGCCGGTGAAGGCGCCGCCGGCGTGCTCGGAGACGTCCTGGGCGCCGTACCGGATGGACAGGCGGTCACCGTCGACGAGCGTCTGCACGGAGCGGATGTCGGTGAACGGCGGGATCACCGCGACCTCGACCTTGCCGTAGTCGTGTCGCTTGTCGGACAGCGTCCAGGCGAGCTTCTGGACCAGCACCACGGCCTCGGCGTGGTTGAGGTTCATCTTCCAGTTGCCCGCCATCAGCGGGGTGCGCGTAGCGGCCATCTCAGGCGCCTTCCTCTTCCAGCACGGTGATCCCCGGCAGCTCCTTGCCCTCGAGGTACTCGAGGCTGGCGCCGCCGCCGGTCGAGATGTGGCCGAAGGCAGCCTCGTCGAAGCCGAGGGTGCGTACGGCGGCCGCGGAGTCCCCGCCGCCGACGACCGAGAGCCCGTCGACGTGCGTGAGCGCCTCGGCGACGGCGCGCGTCCCCTCGGCGAACGCCGGCTGCTCGAAGACGCCCATCGGGCCGTTCCAGAACACGGTGCGGGCGTCGGCGAGCGCGGCGGCGAACGCCTGGCCCGAGGCGGGACCGATGTCGAGACCGAGGGCGTCGGCGGGGATGTCGGTCGCCGCGACGACCCGGGCGGACGCCTCGTCGCCGAAGCTGTCCGCGACCACGATGTCGGTCGGGAGGACGATCTCGACGCCGAGCTCCTCGGCTCGGGCCCGGTAGGACCGCACGGTGTCGAGCTGGTCCTCCTCGAGGAGGCTCTTGCCCACCTCGAGGCCGTCGGCCTTCAGGAAGGTGAAGACCATGCCGCCGCCGATGAGCAGCTTGTCCGCCTTGCCGAGCAGGTTGTCGATGACGCCGAGCTTGTCGGACACCTTCGAACCGCCGAGCACGACGACGTAGGGCCGTGCCGGCTCGACGGTCAGCCGCCGCAACACGTCGATCTCCGTGGCGACGAGGCCGCCCATCGCGTGCGGGAGACGCTGCGCGACGTCGTACACGCTGGCCTGCTTGCGGTGCACGACACCGAAGCCGTCCGAGACGAACGCGTCGGCCAGGGCGGCGAGCTGGTCGGCGAAGGCGCCGCGCTCGGCGTCGTCCTTGCTGGTCTCCCCCGCGTTGAAGCGGACGTTCTCCAGCAGGGCGACCTGGCCGTCGGCCAGCGCCGCGACCGTCTCCTGCGCCGAGGCACCGACGGTGTCGGTCGCGAAGGCGACCGGTGTGCCGAGCAGCTCCGCGAGCCGGGCGGCGACCGGGGCCAGCGAGTACGCCGGGTCCGGCTCGCCCTTCGGGCGGCCCAGGTGGGCCGTCACCACCACGCGGGCGCCGGCATCGGCGAGCGCCCTGATCGTCGGGACGCTCGCACGGATGCGTCCGTCGTCGGTGATCGTCGTCCCGTCGAGCGGCACGTTGAGGTCCGATCGGACGAGGACGCGCTTGCCGCTGACCTCGCCAAGTCCCTTGAACTCCGTCACAAGCGTCAGAGCCTAGCGGCTCAGAGGGTCGCGCCCACGTGGGTGATCAGGTCGGCGAGGCGGTTGGAGTAGCCCCACTCGTTGTCGTACCAGCCGGCGACCTTGACCTGGTTGCCGATCACCTTGGTGAGCGGGGCGTCGAAGATGCACGACGCCGGGTTGGTCACGATGTCGGAGGAGACGATCGGGTCGGTCGAGTAGACGAGGAACCGGCCGTCGGCGGCCGCCCTGACGATCTCGTTGACCTCGTCCACCGAGGTCTCACGGGGGGCCTCGAAGGACAGGTCGGTCAGCGAGCCGGTCGGCGTGGGCACGCGCAGGGCGTAGCCGTCCAGCTTGCCCTTGAGCTCGGGCAGCACCAGGCCGATCGCCTTCGCCGCGCCCGTGGACGTCGGGATGATGTTGAGCGCGGCAGCCCGGGCACGACGCAGGTCCTTGTGGATGTTGTCCTGGAGGTTCTGGTCCGCGGTGTAGGCGTGGACCGTCGTCATCAGGCCACGCTCGATGCCGAGGCCGTCATTGAGCGCCTTCGCCATCGGACCGAGGCAGTTGGTCGTGCACGAGGCGTTGGAGATGACGGTGTGGGCGCCGGGGTCGTAGAGGTCGTGGTTGACGCCCATCACGATCGTGATGTCCTCGTTGGAGGCCGGCGCCGAGATGATGACCTTCTTCGCGCCGCCGCCGTCGACGTGGGCGCGGGCCTTGGTGGCGTCGGTGAAGAAGCCGGTCGACTCCACGACGACGTCGACGCCGAGGTCGCGCCACCCGAGGGCGGCGGGGTCACGCTCGGCGAACACCTTGATCTTCGTGCCGCCGACGGCGATCGCGTCGTCGGTCGCGGAGACCTCCGTGTCGAGCGGGCCGAGGATGGAGTCGTACTTCAGCAGGTGCGCGAGCGTCGCGTTGTCGGTCAGGTCGTTGACACCGACGATCTCGATGTCTGCCCCGCTGGCTCGCACTGCGCGGAAGAAGTTGCGGCCGATCCGGCCGAATCCGTTGATGCCTACGCGGACAGTCACCGTAGTTGCTCCTCTTGTGTCAGCTGGGTGAGTCAGGTGTGACGCAGATCATGCGTCCACTGACGACCCTAGCCGCGGCCACCTGATCGGCGCCGCCCCCCGTCCGCGATACGGGCAGGTAACAACACAAAGCCACACGAAACAACATTTCGGGCGTGGGTGCAGTGACCGGCCCGGCGCCGGACGTCGTCGTCCGTCCGGACGACTCAGGCGTCGCCGGCCAGCATCTCCGGCGTCAGCGACGCCTCGGTGTCGGGAATGCCGAGATCCTCGGCGCGCTTGTCGGCCATCGCCAGCAGGCGGCGGATCCGGCCTGCGATCGCGTCCTTGGTGAGCACCGGGTCGTGCAGCTGGCCGAGCTCCTCGAGCGAGGCCTGCTTGTGCTGCAGCCGCAGCTCCCCCGCCATGCGCAGGTGGTCGGGCACCTCGTCGCCGAGGATCTCCATGGCGCGGTCGACGCGCGCGCCGGCGGTGACCGCCGCCCGCGCGGAACGACGGAGGTTGGCGTCGTCGAAGTTCGCGAGCCGGTTGGCGGTGGCGCGCACCTCGCGGCGCATCCGCCGCTCCTCCCAGGCCATCAGCGTCTCGTGGGCGCCCAGCCGGGTCAGCAGCTGACCGATGGCGTCGCCGTCGCGGATGACCACGCGGTCGACCCCGCGGACCTCGCGAGCCTTGGCCTGGATGCCGAGCCGCCGGGCGACGCCGACGAGGGCGAGCGCTGCCTCGGAGCCGGGGCAGGTGACCTCCAGCGACGACGAGCGTCCCGGCTCGGTCAGCGAGCCGTGCGCCAGGAAGGCTCCCCGCCACGCCGCGACGGCGTCGCACGCCCCACCGGACACGACGGCCGGCGGCAGGCCTCGCACGGGACGTCCGCGCTGGTCGAGGAGACCCGTCTGGCGGGCCAGCGCCTCGCCGTCCTTCGCGACGCGCACGATGTAGCGGCTGCCCTTGCGCAGGCCGTTGCCCTGCACCATCACGACGTCCGACGACTGCCCGTAGATCTCGGAGATGTCCTTGCGCAGTCGTCGCGCCGCCGCACCGGTGTCGAGCTCGGCCTCGACGACGATCCGGCCGCCGACGATGTGCAGCCCGCCGGCGAAACGCAGCGTGGACGCGACCTCTGCCTTGCGACAACACACCTTGGTGACCGGGGTACTCGCGAGTTCCGCCTTCACCTGTGCCGTCATCGCCATGCGCCCGATCCTGCCACGTTGGTCAACAACCCTCGACCGCGACGACGACGTGACGATCACGACGGTCCGCCGGGATCCGGCGTGCCGTCGGTCAGCGGTTGTCGAAGATCCGGGAGTACGCCGCCGCGAGCTTCCACGGGTCGTGCCGCGGCGTACCGTCGTCGGCGGCCACGTCGTCGACGACCAGGCGGGCACCGAGGGCGTGGACCGTCTCCTCGAGCTCGCCGAGGTCGCCCCCGACCGAGCCGGTGTCGGCGAGCACCGTGTGGATGTGCAGCTCCGGCGCGTGCTCTGCGAGGACGCGCAGATGGTCGGCGGGGCCGAAGCCCGGCGTCTCCCCCTCCTGCTCCTCGAGGTTCAGCACGACGACCAGCCGGGCGTCCGTGCGCACGAGCGCCTCGCGCAACGCCGGCACCAGCAGGTGCGGCAGCACGGAAGTGAACCAGGAGCCCGGCCCGAGCACGGCCCAGTCGGCGCCGGCGATCGCGTCGATCACCGCCGGGCTCACCTCGGGCGCGACCGGGTCGAGCGCGATCGAGTCGATCACGCCGTCGGTCGTGGCGACCTCCACCTGTCCACGGACAGACGTCAGTGCATCAGGGTCCCCCGGCACCAGACCGCGCACCTCGGCGGTGATGTCCATCGGCGTGAGCGCCATCGGCAACACACGACCACGCGCGCCGAGGAGCCGGCCGACCCAGTCCAGGGCGTCGACGTGGTCGCCGAGCAGCTCCCACAGGCCGACGATCAGCAGGTTGCCGACGACGTGGCCGCGCATCTCGCCGTCGCCCGCGAAGCGGTGCTGGAGGACGCGGGTCCACGTGTCGCCCCACTCGTCATCACCACACAGCGCCGCGAGCGCCATCCGCAGGTCGCCGGGCGGCAGGACGCCGAACTCGCCGCGCAGCCGGCCGGAGGAGCCACCGTTGTCGGCGACCGTGACGACCGCGGTGAGCGCGTCGACGGTCAGGTCGTCGAGCAGGTGGCGGAGGGCGCTGAGCGACGCGTGCAGGCCGTGGCCGCCTCCGAGCGCCACCACCGCCTGGGCGCGCTGGTCACTCACGGCCGAGGTCGCGGTGGAACGCGCGGGCGACGTAGCCCAGGTCGAGCAGGCGGCGGGTGATCTCCTCGGTCATCGCGACGCTGCGGTGCTTGCCGCCCGTGCAGCCGATGGCCACGCGCATGAAGCGCTTGCCCTCGCGCAGGTAGCCCTCCGCGACGCCCGTGAGGAGCGGGACGTAGGCATCGAGGAACTCCTCCGCGCCCGGGCGCCCCAGGACGTACGACGACACCTCGCCGTCCTGGCCGGTGCGCGGACGCAGCTCGGGGACCCAGTGCGGGTTCGGCAGGAAGCGCATGTCGGCGACGTAGTCGGCGTCGACCGGGATGCCGTACTTGAAGCCGAAGCTGATCACGCTGACCCGCAGCCGGGTGGCCTCCTCGTTGCCGAAGGCGTCGGCGATCCGGTCGGTCAGCTGGTGCACGTTGAGGTTGCTGGTGTCGATCACGAGGTCGGCCTCGGAGCGCAGGTCGCCGAGCACGACCCGCTCGCGCTGCAGGCCGTCCAGGAGGCGTCCGCCGTGCTGCAGCGGGTGCGGCCGCCGGGCGGCCTCCTGCCGCCGGACGAGCACCTCGTCAACGGCGTCGAGGAAGACGAGGGTCGTGTCGCGGCCGGTCCCGCCGTGGGCGAGGACGCTGCGCAGGCCCTGGAAGAACTCGCCCGACCGGACGTCGACGACCACGGCGACCGGCTGGGCCGGACCGTGGCTCTCGTCGACCAGCCGCACGACGTCGGCCAGCAGGCTCGGCGGGAGGTTGTCGACCACGAAGAAGCCGAGGTCCTCGAGCTCCTTCGCGGCGGTGCTGCGGCCGGCGCCGGTCATGCCGGTCACCACCACGAGCTGGCCGGGCGTGCTCTCCGTCATGGAGGTCATTGTGGTGCAGCCTCCGTCCGGCCGGCCTTCTGGGCGGCCTTCCGGGCCGCGGCGTCGGTGTCGTCGTGGTCGAGCGCCTCCTTGATCGCGGCAGCCGTACGGGGACCGACGCCGGGCACGGCCGCGATCTCCTCGACCGTGGCGGCGCGGAGCTTGCGCAGCGACCCGAAGTGCCGCAGCAGCGTCCTGCGCCGCACTTCGCCGAGGCCGGGCACGCCGTCGAGGACGGACTCGACCATCGACTTCGAGCGCCGGTTGCGGTGGTGGGTGATCGCGAAGCGGTGCGCCTCGTCGCGGACCCGCTGCAGGAGGTAGAGGCCCTCCGAGGTCCGCGGCAGGATGACCGGATCCTCCTCTCCGGGCAGCCACACCTCCTCGAGCCGCTTGGCGAGACCGCAGACCGGGATGTCGTCGATGCCGAGCTCGTCGAGGGCCCGTTGCGCCGCGGCGACCTGGGGGGCGCCCCCGTCGACGACCACGAGGCCGGGCGCATAGGCGAACTTCCGCGGCCGGCCGGTGTCGGGGTCGACCAGCATCGGACCGCTCCCCGTCTCCGGGTCGCCCGGCTTCAGCTCCGAGCGCGCCTGCTCGTCGAGCAATCGGCGGAACCGGCGGGTGATGACCTCGCGCATCGCCGCGACGTCGTCAGAGCCGTCCTGGTCGCGGATCACGAACCGGCGGTACTCCCCCTTGCGCGCCAGCCCGTCCTCGAAGACGACCATCGACGCCACGATCTCGGTGCCCTGGATGTGGGAGACGTCGTAGCACTCGATCCGCAGCGGCGCCTCCTCGAGGTCGAGGGCCTCGGCGATCTCGGCGAGCGCGAGGTTGCGGGTGGTCAGGTCGCTCGCCCGCTTGGTCTTGTGCAGCGCCAGCGACTCGGCCGCGTTGCGTGCCACCGTCTCCTGCAGTGTGCGCTTGTCGCCGCGCTGCGGCACCCGGATCTCCACCCGCGAGCCGCGCAGGTCGGACAGGAGCTGCTCCCAGGTCGCGTGCTCCGCCGGCAGGGCAGGCACGAGGATCTCCCTCGGTACGGCGTCGCGGGCGTCCTCCGGGGCGACGCCGGCGTAGAGCTGCAGCAGGAAGTCCTCGACCAGGGCTGCGGTGTCGCCGTCGTCGGTCCGGTCGGCCACCCAGCCGCGCTGCCCGCGGATCCGCCCACCCCGGACGTAGAACACCTGCACGGCGACCTCGAGGGGGTCCTCGGCGATCGCGACCACGTCGGCGTCCGAGCCGTCGCCGAACACGACGGCCTGCTTCTCCAGCGCCTTCTGCATCGCGCCCAGGTCATCGCGCAGGCGCGCGGCCTTCTCGAAGTCGAGCGCGTCACTGGCGGCGTACATCTCCTGCTCGATGCGCTTCATGAACGGGCGCGTGCGCCCGGCCATGAACTCGCAGAAGTCGTCGACGATCGCGCGGTGGTCCTCGGGTGAGATGTTGCCGACGCACGGCGCGGAGCACTTGTCGATGTATCCCAGGAGGCAGGGCCGGCCGATCTGGCCGGACCGCTTGAAGACGCCGTTGGTGCACGAGCGCATCGGGAAGACGCGGAGCAGGATGTCGACGGTCTCGCGGATCGCCCAGGCGTGGCTGTAGGGACCGAAGTAGCGGGTGCCGCGCCGCTTGGCACCGCGGCCGACCATCACGCGCGGGAACTCCTCCGAGACCGTCACGGCGAGCCAGGGGTAGGACTTGTCGTCGCGGTACTTCACGTTGAAGCGCGGGTCGAACTCCTTGATCCAGGAGTACTCCAGCTGGAGCGCCTCGACCTCGGTCTTCACGACCGTCCACTCGACCGACGCGGCCGTGGTCACCATCGTCGCGGTGCGCGGGTGCAGGTTGCCGATGTCCTGGAAGTACGACGACAGGCGGGCCCGCAGGCTCTTCGCCTTGCCGACGTAGACGACCCGGCCCTTGGCGTCGCGGAACCGGTAGACCCCCGGCTCCGTCGGGATCTCTCCCGGCTTGGGCCGGTAGCTCAACGGATCGGGCACGCCACCCACCCTACGGAGCCGCGCCGACAACACCCCAACGGGCGAGCTCCGGTCAGGCGGCCAGGATCTTGTCGCCCTGGACGTCGATAGCGACGGGTGCCAGCGCGGACGGAGCGGGACCGCCCTCGACCTCACCCGACTCCGCCGAGTACGACGACCCGTGGTTGGCACACAGGATGGTGCCGTCCTCGACCGACGTGACCAGCAGGCCCTGGTGGGTGCACACGGCGGTGAACGCCTTGAACGTCCCCTCGGTCGGCTGAGAGATCACGAGCTTCTGGTCGGTGAGGACGATCCCGCCCCCGACCGGCACCTCGCCCGTCGTCGCCAGCTCCGCGCCGGCGTCGACCGTGGGCGTGGAGCCACCGTCGTCACCGCCGCCCCCGCAGCCGGCGAGCGCTGCGGCGACGCCGAGCGCGCCGAGACCGGAGAAGACGATGCGACGGTGGACGACTGGAGGCGTCACGCCCTGACCACCCGGTCGCCCTCGACCTTCACCGCGACCTCGGCGAGCGGCCCAGTGGCCGGCCCACGCTCGACCGAGCCGTCCTCCGCGGAGAACGAGCTGCCGTGGCAGGGGCACGAGATGGCGTTGTCGCTGACCGAGGTCACCAGGCAGGCCTGGTGCGTGCAGATCGCACTGAACGCCTTGAACTCGCCGTCCGTCGGCTGGGTGACCACCAGCTCCTCGTCACTGAGGACCACGCCGCCGCCCACCGGCACGTCGGCGGTCGCGACGAGACCGCCGGCGGCCGGCGCCTGGCTGGTCGCGGTGTCGGTCGTCTCGGTGGTCGTCGCCGAGGTCGGTGCGCTGGTGGGGTCGCTGCTGGCGGGATCGTTCGCCGTGGAGTCTCCGTCGTCGCCGCACGCGGCGAGGAGGGGAACGCCGACACCGAGGGTCGCCGCTCCGGTCAGTGCACGTCGCCTGCTCAGGGGGGCCGTCATGGCGCACAGGCTACGGCTCGATCCTGAGCGGAGGCTATGACTTCGCAGCAGCCTTGCGGGGTGTGGCGCCCTTCTTCGCGGCGGCCTTCTTCGCCGGTGCCTTCCGGGCGGCCGCCTTCTTCGCCGGGACCTCGCTCTTCGGCGCCCGCTTCGGGGCGCCGGGCTGCTTCGCCCCGCGTCCGTCGAGCAGCGGCTTGAGGAACTGACCGGTGTGGCTCGCAGCAACCGCCACCACGTCCTCGGGCGTGCCCTCGGCAACGACCGTGCCGCCGCGCGAGCCGCCCTCGGGCCCCATGTCGATGAGCCAGTCGGCCGTCTTGATGACGTCGAGGTTGTGCTCGATCACCAGCACCGTGTTGCCCTTGTCGACCAGGCTGGACAGCACGCCGAGGAGCTTGCGGATGTCCTCGAAGTGCAGTCCGGTCGTCGGCTCGTCGAGGACGTAGACCGTTCGTCCGGTCGACCGCTTCTGCAGCTCCGCGGCGAGCTTGACCCGCTGCGCCTCGCCACCGGACAACGTGGTGGCCGGCTGACCGAGCCGGACGTAGCCGAGGCCGACCTCGACGAGGGTCTTCATGTGGCGCGCGATGGCGGGGACCGCTGCGAAGAACTCCAGCGCCTCCTCGATCGGCATGTCGAGGATCTCGGCGATGGTCTTGCCCTTGTAGTGGACCTCGAGCGTCTCGCGGTTGTAGCGGGCGCCGTGGCAGACCTCGCACGGGACGTAGACGTCCGGGAGGAAGTTCATCTCGATCTTGATGGTGCCGTCGCCGGCACACGCCTCGCAGCGCCCGCCCTTGACGTTGAACGAGAACCGGCCCTGCTGGTAGCCGCGCATCTTCGCCTCGGGCGTCTGCGCGAACAGCTTGCGGACGTGGTCGAACACCCCCGTGTACGTCGCCGGGTTGGACCGCGGCGTGCGGCCGATCGGCGACTGGTCGACGTGGATGACCTTGTCGACGTGGTCGAGCCCGGTGATCTTCTGGTGCCGGCCGGGGATGGCGCGGGCGTTGTAGATCTGCTTGGCCAGCGAGGTGTAGAGGATGTCGTTGACCAGCGTCGACTTGCCGGAGCCCGACACGCCGGTGACCGCGCAGAAGACACCGAGCGGGAAGCTCACGTCGACGTTCTTCAGGTTGTGCTCGCGCGCACCGTGCACCTTCAGCTCACGACCCACGGTCCGCGGGCGACGCACGGCGGGGACCGGGATCTCGCGTCGGCCGGAGAGGTACTGCCCGGTCATCGAGTCGGGGTGCTCGAGCAGGCCCTTGACGGTGCCCGAGTGGACGACCTGTCCACCGTGCTCCCCGGCCCCGGGGCCGATGTCGACGACCCAGTCGGCGACGCGGATGGTGTCCTCGTCGTGCTCGACGACGATGAGGGTGTTGCCGAGGTCCTTGAGCCGGACGAGGGTCTCGATCAGCTTCTGGTTGTCGCGCTGGTGCAGACCGATCGACGGCTCGTCGAGGACGTAGAGGACGCCGACGAGGCCGGCACCGATCTGCGTGGCCAGCCGGATCCGCTGCGCCTCGCCGCCGGACAGCGAGCCGGACGGCCGGTCGAGCGAGAGGTAGTCGAGACCGACGTCGAGCAGGAAGTTGAGCCGCTCCTGGATCTCCTTCAGCACCCGCTCGCCGATCTGGCGCTCGCGGGCGGACAGGTCCAGGTCCTTGAGGTACGCCGCCGCCTCGTTGATCGGCAGCGCGCAGACCTCGGCGATGTTCAGGCCGCCCGCGTCCTTGGGGCCGAGGGTGACCGCCATCGACACCGGCTTGAGCCGGCTGCCGGCGCACACGGGGCACGGGACCTCGCGCATGAAGCCCTCGAACCGCTCGCGGCTGGTGTCGCTCTCCGCCTCGCGGTGCCGGCGCTCGACGTACGTGCGCACGCCCTCGAAGTCGGCGTAGTAGGAGCGCTCGCGGCCGTAGCGGTTGCGGGTGACCACGTGCACCTTGGTCGGGTGGCCCTCGAGGATCGACTTCTGGGCCCGCGGGGGCAGCTGCTCCCACGGGGTGTCGACGTCGAAGCCGATCTCCTCGCCGAGCGCGATCAGCAGGCGGCCGAAGTAGTCGGCGACGTGGGCGTGGCTCCACGGCTGCAACGCACCCTCGGCGAGGGTCGCGGTCGGGTCGGGAACGACCAGCTCGGGGTCGACCTCCATCCGCGTGCCGAGGCCGGTGCAGGACGGGCAGGCGCCGAAGGGCGAGTTGAACGAGAACGAGCGTGGCTCGAGGTCGTCGGTCTCGATGGGGTGCTCGTTGGGGCACGCCATCCGCTCGGAGAACTTCATCTCCTGGCCGCTGTCGACCATGTCGAAGACCACGAGGCCGCCGGCCAGGCCGAGCGCGGTCTCCACGGAGTCGGTCAGCCGGCGCTTGGCCGTCTCCTTGACCGCGAGCCGGTCGACCACGACGTCGATGGTGTGCTTGTACTTCTTTTCCAGCGTCGGCGGGTTGTCGAGGCTGTGCGTCTCGCCGTCGACCCGGGCCCGGGAGAAGCCCTGCGCCTGCAGCTGGCGGAACAGCTCGACGAACTCACCCTTGCGGCCACGGACGACCGGCGCCAGGATCTGGAAGCGGGTGCCCTCCTCGAGCGCCATCATCCTGTCGACGATCTGCTGCGGCGTCTGCCGCTCGATCGGCGCGCCGCAGGTCGGGCAGTGCGGCCGGCCCGCACGGGCATAGAGCAGGCGGAGGTAGTCGTAGACCTCGGTGATGGTGCCGACGGTCGAGCGCGGGTTCTTCGACGTCGACTTCTGGTCGATCGAGACAGCCGGCGACAGGCCTTCGATGAAGTCGACGTCGGGCTTGTCCATCTGGCCGAGGAACTGCCGTGCATAGGCGGACAGCGACTCGACGTAGCGCCGCTGGCCCTCGGCGAAGATCGTGTCGAACGCGAGGCTCGACTTGCCGGAGCCGGAGAGGCCGGTGAACACGATGAGCGAGTCGCGCGGGAGGTCGATCGAGACGTCCTTGAGGTTGTGCTCGCGCGCCCCACGGATGATCAGCTGATCCTGCACTACCGGTCCCTTGTCATTTCGTCGGTCGAGCCTGTCGAGACCCTTCGAACAAGTGTTCGCCATGGTACGGCGTGGAGGCAAGCCGCCACGCACGGGAACCACCCTCTCACCCGCCGCCGACAACCACATTTCCGCGGCATGATGGGGACGTGACCCTCCACGTCGAGGCCGCGACCCAGCGGCTGCTGCACACGGTCGACCGCCTCCCCGACGGTGCCTGGTCCGGGCCCAGCCACTGCGCGGGCTGGTCCCGCGCCCACGTGATCGCCCACCTCGCCCTCAACGCGGAGGCGCTGGCCGGGGTGCTCCTCGGCTTCCGGGACGGCATGCCGGCGACGATGTACCGCTCCGACGAGGCGCGGGACCGCGACATCGACGACCTCGCGGCCGTTGCGGCCACCTCCCCCGCCGCGGTCCGGGAGCGGCTGCGCACGGCCGTCGGCGCGTTCGCCGACGTCCTCGCCGTCGCCGACGGCCTGCCGAAGGACGCGACCTTCGAGCGGACACCGGGCGGGCGGGTGATGCCCGGCCGCGCCGTACCCTTCCTCCGCCTGCGGGAGGTCGAGATCCACCACGCCGACCTCGACGCCGGCTACACCGCGTCCGACTGGCCGCCGGACAACGCGATGTCCTTCCTCAGCAACGACGCCCGGCAGTACCGCGGCCCCGGCTTCCACGCCGTCGCCACCGACGAGCCCGCCCGCTGGGCCTTCGGGGAGACCGACGCGAGCTCGCCCACCGTCAGTGGCCCGCTCGGCGCCCTCGCCTGGTGGGCGAGCGGCCGCGGCACGGGCTCGGTACTGTCCAGCACGAACGGGACGCTTCCGACGATGGAGGGACGATGACCTACACCGGAGAGGTGACGCCCGGCGGCGCACCCGATGTGCGCGAGCTGCCGGCGCTGACGATCACCAAGCTGGCGGTCGACGAGAAGATGTCGAACAACTGCTACCTCCTCACCTGCCGCTCCACGGGCGAGAACCTCCTGATCGACGCGGCCGACCAGCCGGAGAGCCTGTTCCAGCTCGCCGACGGCGCGATCGCGACGATCGCCACCACCCACCAGCACTGGGACCACCACCGCGGGCTCGCCGAGCTGGTCAAGCTGACCGGCGCCACCACGGTCGCGGGCGAGCCCGATGCGGACGCGATCACCGAGCAGACCGCGGTCCCGATCGACCGCCGGGTCGGTGACGGCGACACGGTCTCCGTGGGCGACTGCACGCTCGAGGTCATCCGGATCACCGGCCACACCCCGGGCTCGATCTGCCTGCTCTACCGCGATCCCTCGGGCCACGGCCACCTGTTCACCGGTGACTCGCTCTTCCCGGGAGGTGTCGGCAACACCTTCGGCGACGCATCAGCCTTCGCGACGCTCATCGACGACGTGGAGGCCAAGCTCTTCGGCACGCTCCCGGACGACACCTGGTTCTACCCCGGCCACGGCAACGACTCGACGCTCGGCAACGAGCGGCCACACCTGGCGGAGTGGCGCGAGCGCGGCTGGTGAGCTCGCCCGGCGACGAGCTCGTCCCCCTGTACGACGACAACGGTCGCCCCTCCGGCGAGGTGGTCACCCGCCGCGAGATGCGCGCCCGCAACCTCCGGCACGCGGCGACGGCAGTCGTCGTGCACAACAGCCGCGGCGAGGTCTACGTGCACCGTCGTACCGACACCAAGGACGTGTTCCCCGGGCGCTACGACTTCGCCGCAGGCGGGGTGCTGCAGGTCGGCGAGGACCCGTACGACGCCGCGGCCCGCGAGGCCGAGGAGGAGCTCGGCGTCACCGGCGTGCCGCTGGAGCCGCTCGGTGAGGGCGACTACGCCGACGACCACACGACGTACCACGCCTTCTGCTTCACCTGCGTGTACGACGGCCCGATCACCTGGCAGCCCGAGGAGGTCGCCTGGGGCGCGTGGGTCTCCGTGGACGAGCTGCGCGCGATGGTCGGGCGGGAGGAGTTCGTACCGGACACGCTCGCGCTCCTCTGGCCGCTGGACACCGTTGCCGGACCGGGCACGACGGTCTCATGACGGTCGCTGCGCGACCTCCTCGACGACCGGGAGCCGCGGTCACGCCGGCGGCGTGAACCCCGCCCGTGCCTTCGCGACCTCCTCGCGCGAGACGCACCCGGCCACGTGGTCGTTGACCAGCCCCATCGCCTGCATGAACGCGAACGCCGTGGTCGGGCCGACGAACCTCCAGCCCCGCTTCTTGAGGTCCTTCGACATCGCGACCGCGGCGGGTGAGGTGGTGAGTGTCTGCGGCTCCCCCAGCTCGGCCGGGTCGGGCTCGAAGGACCAGAAGTAGGCGGCGAGCGAACCTCGCTCCTCGACGAGGTCCAGCGCGCGGCCGGCGTTGTTGACCACCGCCTCGATCTTGCCGCGGTGGCGCACGATGCCGGCGTCGCCGAGGAGTCGGGCGACGTCCGCCTCGTCGTACGAGGAGACGACCGAGAAGTCGAAGCCGGCGAACGCGGCGCGGAAGGCGGGGCGCTTCACCAGGATCGTGCGCCAGCTCAGCCCGGACTGGAAGCCCTCGAGGCTGACCTTCTCGAACAGGCGCTGGTCGTCGACGACCGGGAAGCCCCACTCGGTGTCGTGGTAGGCGGGGAACTCCGGGGCGGAGACCGCCCACGAACACCGCAGAACGCCGTCGGGGCCGGGCAGCACGCTCGTCATGCGACGAACTGTGCCACCCGGCCCCGACAGGCCGATCAGCTGATCGAGGTGATCTGGAGGATCAGATCGCGCGGACGTTCTCCGCCTGCAGGCCCTTCTGGCCCTGCGTCACGTCGAACTCGACGCGCTGCTCCTCGGCGAGCGACTTGAAGCCGCTGCCCGAGATGCCCGTGTGGTGCACGAACACGTCGGCGCCGCCGCCGTCCTGGGCGATGAAGCCGAAGCCCTTGGTGTCGTTGAACCACTTCACGGTGCCCTGAGCCATTGTTTTCTCCTTCTGTGTCATCCCGGAAGCCGCGTGAACCGGATTGGACGCGCGGGCTGAAGCCAACTGAACGCGCCTCGTGGAATGACCAGGTGGAGCTACAACAGTGAACCAGACGTCGGCAGGATGGCCCGGCGCCAGGACAGGGCCGACGAATCGGTCCCCTTCAACACGGCGAGCCTAGCAGCGAAGTCCTCGCGCGTCGCCATTCCGGCCACTAGCGTCGGTGCATGGCGTTCACCCCGCGGCAAGTACGGGCGATGGGCCTCATCGCCGACACGTTCGCGACCGGCGGCGACGGCGTGCCGTCGCCGACCGAGGTCGGCTCGCACGAGCTGGCCCTGCGGATCGCCGAGGCCAACCCGCGCGCAGGCGAGGTGCGCCAGCTCAAGGCCCTCCTCGACGCGTGGGACACCCGCGCCCTGGGGCTCGCGCTGACCGGCCGTCCGCGACGCTTCTCGCAGCTCACCCAGGCCGAGCGCGAGGCCGTGCTCCTGTCGCTCTCCGACTCGCGGGTCGGCGCCAAGCGCGCGCTCTTCCAGGGGCTCAAGGGCGCCTCCCTGCTGCCCTACTACATGACCGGCGGCGCCGCCCTGTGGGACGGCATGGGCTACCCCGGCCCGCTCGGCGTCCGCGCGGACCCGCCGCCGGCGGCCATCACTCCCCTGCCCGTCACCCGCGACACCGACCTGTCGTGCGACGTGGTGGTCGTCGGCAGCGGAGCAGGAGGAGGAACGGCGGCAGGCGTGCTCGCCGCGGCCGGGCTCGACGTCGTCGTGCTCGAGGCCGGCGGGTTCCACGACGAGCGCCACTTCGACGGCGGCGAGGAGACCGGCTTCCTCGAGCTCTACGCACTCGCCCCGCAGGCCACGGCCGAGGGCCAGGTGCAGCTGGTCGCCGGACGCGGCCTCGGCGGCGGCACGGTCGTCAACTACACGACGTCCTTCCGCACCCCCGACCACGTCCGCGCGGAGTGGGCCGCGCAGGGCGCCACCCAGTTCTCCGGTCCCGAGTACGACGCCGCGATGGACGCCGTCTGTGCGCGGCTCGGCGTCAACACCGACCACGACAAGGCGGCACCCCGCGACGCCATCCTCGAGCGGGGAGCCCGCGAGCTGGGCTGGGACGTCGCCGCGATGCCACGCAATGTCGCCGGCTGCGACCAGGACGTCGAGTGCGGCCGCTGCGGGATGGGCTGCCGGCTCGGCGCGAAGCAGTCGACCGCCAAGACCTGGCTGGCGGACGCCGCGGCCGCCGGTGCGCGCATCCTGACCGGGGTGTCCGTGCGCACGGTGAGCACCAGCTTCGGCCGCGCCACCGGGGTCGTCGGCAGCACCGCCGATGGCCACCGGGTCCGTGTCCGTGCCCGGGCCGTCGTGGTCGCCGCGGGCGCGATCCAGACACCGGCGCTCCTGCAGCGCAGCGGGCTGACCAACCCCAACATCGGCCGGTACCTGCGTCTGCACCCGGCCACGGCCGTGTGGGGGCGGATGAACGAGCCGGTCGTCGGCTGGGTCGGAGCCATGCAGAGCCGTTACGTCGACGCGCTCACCGACCTCGACGGCGCCGGCTACGGCGTCCTCTACGAGACTGCTCCCCTCACACCTGCCTTCGGCACCGGGTTCGTGAACTGGCGCGGCTCCGACGACTTCCGCCGTCGCATGGTCGAGCTCGAGCACACCCTCGGCATCGCCGTGATCGTGCGCGACCGCGACCCGGGCGGCACCGTCAGGATCGGCCGGGACGGTGAGCCCGTCGTCCGCTACCAGCTGTCGCCGCGGGACACCGACCACCTCGTCCAGGGGCTCGTCGGCGGCGCCCGCATCGCCGAGGCGGCCGGCGCCGAGTGGATCGCGTCCACCCACCACCGGACGGTCAGCTACGAGCCCGGACGACGCGGATCGGTCGCGACCTTCGAGGCCGACCTCCGCAGCGCGGGGGCCGCGCCCGCCACGATGGCGCTCGCCGCCCTGCACATCATGGGCACCGCCCGTATGGGCGGCTCCGCCGTCGGGTCGGCCGTGGACCCGGACGGCCAGACGTGGGACGTCCAGGGCCTCTACGTCGCCGACGCGTCCTGCTTCCCGACCGCCTCGGGTGTCAACCCGATGATCTCGATCGAGTCGATCGCCCACATGAACGCCACCCGGCTGGCGGCGAAGCTGGGGTGATGCCTCAGCTGTAGGTGATCTTGACGTGGTCGGTCGTCGGGACCGACTGGCAGCCGAGCCGGATGCCGTCGTCGAGGTCGTCCTTGTCGAGGACGTCGTTGTGGAGCATCTTGACGTCGCCCTCGAGCAGCCGGATCGCGCAGGCCGAGCACTCCCCCTCGCGGCAGGAGTACGGCGCCTTGACGCCCTTGCTCTCCAGGAAGTCCAGCAGCTTGGTGCGCGGGTCCCAGTCGTCGAAGGTGAACTCCTCGCCGTCCAGCTCGACCTCGACCTTGACCGGCCCGGTGGGCCCGTCGGCGAACACGTCCGCGGCGGAGCCGTCGTCGTCGGACTCGGCGAGGGCGATCTCCTCCTCGGCCGCCTGCGCCTCGGCGATGTCGCCGAACGGGTTGCCGCCGAGCGAGACGAACTTCTCCTGGTGGCGCAGGCTGCGCGGGACCTCGAGCTCCTTGAGGACGGTCGTGACCATCTTCATGAACGGCGCCGGGCCGCAGACGAAGGAGTCGAAGCCGCCGTACTGCGACGCGAACGCCTTCATCTGGGCCTCGGTCGGGAGGCCCTGGACCGACTCGAGCCAGTGGATGACCTGCAGGCGATCGGGATTCTCGGCGGCGAGCCGGGTGAGCTCCTCGGCGAAGATGACCGACTTCTCGTCGCGGTTGGCGTAGAAGACGACGATCTTCCCCGAGCCGTGGGCCAGGGCGGTGCGGGTGATCGACATGATCGGCGTCACCCCCGAGCCACCGGCGAACAGCAGCAGGTCGGCGTCGAGCGACGCGGGCGTGAAGATGCCCGAGGGCGGGAGGACCCGCAGCGTGTCGCCGACCGCCAGGTTGTCGCAGATCCAGTTCGACGCGTAGCCGTCGGCGGTGCGCTTGACGGTCACGGTGAGCGGACCGCCGTCGTGCGGGCTGCTGGACAGGGAGTAGCAGCGGGCCGCGATCCCGGTCTGGTCGCTCGGGACGGCGACGGTCAGGAACTGGCCCGGCTTGTAGTCGAACCTCTCCTCGGCGCCGGCAGGCACGGCGAAGCTGATCGACTTGGCGTCGGCGGTCTCCTCGACCACGCCGACGACATCCAGGACGAAGGACTCGATGTCCACGGAACTCCCCTGTAGAAAGACGAAAAATGGCGGGGCTCAGTACCCGTCGTGCGCTCCGATCGGGACGACTCCGTCCCGAACGGCCTCATCGATGCTAGCCATCAGACGAGGGCACGGCTTGTGCATGTCCCGCCCAGCGGGCGCTTCACCTCGTCGCTGGAACTCTTGACAATCTGACCTCGATTGTCCAGTCCACTGTACCGAGGTGTGGTGGTCGCTGTTCTTCTTGACCCGGACCCGGGCCAGGCAGTCCAGGCACGCGACCTCGACCAGCCGTTCCTCGGTGTAGCGCCGGAGGTCCTCGAGGGTCTCCTCACTGGTCGGGACGAACGAAACCACCGCAGCCGTCCGGCGATCAGGCGTCCGCGGGCGCGGCGGCCTCGGCAGCCGCCCGCTTGGCGAGGTTCTCGGCCACCTCGGCGTGCCAGTACTCGTTGGCCTTGGTGGTGTCGACCTCGAACTCGAACCGGTCCACCATCTCGGGCTCGATGTCGGCGACGTCGACGTAGAACTGCTCGTACCAGCGGCGCAGCTGGTAGACGGGGCCGTCCTCCTCGCAGAGCAGCGGGTTCTGCACGGCCACCTTGTTCTCCCAGATGGCGACGTCCTGCAGGAAGCCGTCACCGAAGGACTCGGTGTAGCGCTCGGCGATGTAGGCGCAGGTCTTCTCGTCCAGGCCCTCGGGCTTGCGCACGCTGATGCCGTACTGGAGCGTGAACGAGTCGGGGCCGGTCGGGATGTGGCAGTTGATGAGGATGACCTCGGTGATGAAGCCCTTGTAGTCGACCTCGAGCCAGTTGATCATGTACGACGGCCCGTAGTAGGTGGCCTCCGACTTGAGCGTCGAGTTCTCGTCGCCGTACCCGCCGCCCATCGTGTCCGGGCGGCCCTTCGACTCCATGAACTGGGTCGCGGTGTGGCCGTCGAAGATGTTGCGGAAGCTCGTCGGGAAGGCGAAGTGCACGTAGTAGAAGTGCGCCATGTCCGCGACGTTGTCGATCAGCTCGCGGCAGTGGGAGCCGTTGATCTCGCGGGTGTGCCACGACCACGGGGTGTACTTGTCGGTCATCACGTCCGGCAGCTCGGGCGGCAGGATGTCGTGGTCGGCGGCCGAGCCCTCGGGGTCGTGCCAGATGAGCAGCTGGCCGTTGCGCACGACCGTCTCGTAGCGCTGCGTGCGCGCCCGCAGCGGCACGCGGCGGGCGTACGGGATCTCCTTGCACTTGCCGTCGCCGCCCCAGCGCCAGTCGTGGAACGGGCACGCGATGTTGTCGCCCTTGACCTCTCCCTGGGTCAGGTCGCCACCCATGTGGCGGCAGTAGCCGTCCAGCACGTTCAGCTCACCCCGGCTGTCGGCCCACACCACGAGCTTGGTGCCGAAGCCGTGGACGGCGTGCGGCTTGCCGTCGGAGAAGTCCGAGGCCAGTCCCAGGCAGTGCCACCCACGCGCGAAGCGGATCGGCGCGGTGCCCTGATCGACGCGGCGCACATTTTCGGCAAGGCTGTTGCTCATGTAGAACACGTTACAGTTTTGGCGTTAAGGTGACAACAACCAGGCGGCCCGATCCGCCTGCCATCATCGTCACAGGAGAGCCGATGCACATCGACCTGGAGCCGCAGCAGGTAGCGCTGCGCGAGGAGCTGCGGGAGTACTTCGCCCAGCTCGTCACCCCCGAGATCCGCGCCGGGCTGGCCTCGGCCACCGGCGAGTTCGGTGAGGCAGGGGTCTACAAGGACGTCATCCGCCAGATCGGCAAGGACGGCTGGCTGGGCATCGGCTGGCCGAAGGAGTACGGCGGGCAGGCGCGCTCGATGGTGGAGCAGCTGATCTTCACCGACGTCGCCGCGATCGCGGGCGTGCCGATCCCCTACCTGACGCTCAACACGGTCGGCCCGACGATCATGCGCTTCGGCAGCGAGGAGCAGAAGGAGTACTTCCTCCCGAAGATCCTTGCCGGCGAGCTGCACTTCTCGATCGGCTACTCCGAGCCGGGCTCCGGCACCGACCTCGCGTCGCTCAAGACGAGGGCGACGCTCGAGGGCGACGAGTGGGTGATCAACGGCCAGAAGATGTGGACCTCGCTCATCCAGTACGCCGACTGGCTGTGGATGGCCTGCCGCACCGAACCCGACGCCCCGCGCCACAAGGGCCTGTCGATGATCCTCGTCCCGGCCGACGCCCCGGGCGTGTCGTACACCCCGGTCCACACGGTCGCCGGCGTGGGCACGTCTGCGACGTACTACTCCGACGTCCGCGTCCCGGCCTCCAACCTGGTGAGCGAGCGAGGCGGTGGCTGGGCGCTGATGACCAACCAGCTCAACCACGAGCGGGTGGCGCTCACCTCGGCCGCTCCCCTGGTCCACTCGCTGCAGCTGGTCAGGGACTGGGCAGCCGAGACCCGCAACCCCGACGGCCGCCGCGTCATCGACACCGAGTGGGTGCAGATCGCGCTCGGTCGCGCGCACGCCCGGGTCGAGGCGCTGTCGCTGATCAACTGGAAGCTGGCCGCGGACGCCGACCACGGTGTCGCGTTGTCGCCGGCCGAGGCGTCGGCCACCAAGATCTACGGCTCCGAGCTGGCGACAGAGGTCTACCGCTCCCTGATGGAGATCGTCGGGCCGCACGCCGGCATCACGGGCGACTCCCCGGGCGCCGCCCTGGCTGGGCGCCTGGAGCGCTTCCACCGGTCGTCCCTCGTGATGACCTTCGGCGGCGGCACCAACGAGATCCAGCGCGACATCATCGGGTACGTCGGCCTCGGCCTGCCCGCAGCCAAGCGAGCCTGAGGCCCGAGGAGCACACACCATGGACTTTCTCTTCACCCCCGAGCAGGACGAGGCCGCGGAGCTGGCCGCGCAGATCCTCGCCGACAAGACCACCAACGAGCGGCTCAAGGAGGTCGAGGCCGGCGGCGACCGGTTCGACCGCGAGCTCTGGGCGACGCTCGGCGACGCGTTCGACTGGACCGAGCTCGACCTGATCATGATCGCCCGGGTGCTGGTCGAGTGCGGCAAGCGCGTCGCCCCCCTGCCACTGGCGGTGCACGCCGCCTGCATCACGGTCCTCGGTGACGCCGTCGCCCCGTCGTCGCTGTACGCCGCCGCGGTGGCCGAGGAGCGCGCGCACCTGCCCGTCGTACCCACGGTGACGGCAGGCGCCGACGGCGCACTCACCGGCACGAAGACCCTGGTGCGCGCCGGCATGGCCGCCGACGCGCTGCTCGTCACCGCCACCGGTCCCGAGGGCCCGGGGGTCTACCTGGTCGACGCCACGGCCGCCGGTGTCGAGCGGGTCGCCCAGAAGACCAGCGACGGCGACGTCGCTGCCCTGATCACCTTCTCCGGCGCGGCCGGGACCCGCATCGGCGACGCCTCGACGCCCGCCCGCCTGGGCCAGCTCCTGGTGGCGCTGTCGGCGGCCGAGCAGCTGGGGGTCACCGAGGGCGCCCTGCGCCTGACCTCGGAGTACGCCAAGACCCGCGAGCAGTTCGGCCGCCCGATCGGCACCTTCCAGGCCGTGTCACAGCGCCTCGCCGACGGCTTCATCGACGTCCTCGGCCAGCGACTGACGCTGTGGCAGGCGATCTGGCGGCTGCAGGAGGGCCTCCCCGCGGAGACCGAGGTCGCGACGGCGAAGCTGTGGGCCGCCGACGCGGGCCACCGCATCGCGCACACCACCGTGCACGTGCACGGCGGCGTCGGCATCGACCTCGACGGCGAGGCGCACCGCTACTTCACCAGCGGCAAGCGGTTCGAGTTTCTCTTCGGGGGTGCGACCGAGCAGGCGCTGGCGATCGGCCGCTCCTTCGCGTGACCGTCCGGGACCTGCTTCTCGCCCGCGCCGAGGACGACCGTCCGGCACTGCTCTGGCGGGAAGCCGGGTCCCCCGTCTCCTGCTCGTGGCGGGAGTACGTCGCTGCGGCGGCCCGACTTGCCCAGGACCTCGAGTCCGGGCTGGACCCGGCGGGACCGCCGCACGTCGGTGTCCTCCTGCCGAACGGGCCCGCCTTCGCGCTCCACCTCGCGGCGGCGGGCCTGGGCGGCCACGTGCTCGTCGGACTCAACTCGACCCGCCGCGGCGACGCCCTCGACGCGGACGTCGCGAAGGCGGACTGCCAGCTGGTGGTCGACTCCCCGGACCGGGCGCTGCGGGCCCTGCGGTCCATGGACACGACCGCCCCACCCGAAGCGCAACCGGCGCCGGACAGTCTCTTCATGCTGATCTTCACGTCCGGCACCAGCGGCGCACCCAAGGCCGTCCGGGTCACCCACGCGAAGATCACCGGCCCCGGCACGCACCTCGTGAACCGTCTCGGCCTGACCCCCGACGACGTGCACTACCTGTCGATGCCGATGTTCCACTCCAACGCCGTGATGGCCGGCTGGGCGCCGGCACTCACCACCGGCGCCGCGTTCGCGGCCGCCCCCTTCTCGGCCAGCGGCTTCCTGCCGGACGTGCGGGACTTCGGCGCCACCTACGCCAACTATGTCGGCAAGCCGCTGACCTACGTCCTGGCGACTCCCGAGCGGCCCGACGACGCCGACAACCCGCTCCGGATCGTGTTCGGCAACGAGGCCAACGAGGGCGACATCGCGTCCTTCGCCCGGCGCTTCGGTTGCGAGGTCGTCGACTCCTACTCCTCCACCGAGAACGCCGTGATCGTTCAGCGCCGGCCCGGGATGCCGGCGGGCAGCCTCGGCATGCCGCTCGACGGGATCAAGGTGCTCTCGCCGGAGACGGCCGAGGAGACACCGGACGCGACGTTCGACGCCGCCGGCCGGCTCACCAACGCCGCGGAGGCCATCGGCGAGCTGGTCAACACCACCGGCCGGGGCGCCTTCGCCGGCTACTACAACGACGACGAGGCCGAGGCCGACCGGATGCGCGGGGGGATGTACTGGTCCGGAGACCTCGCTTACCGCGACGCCGACGGGTGGGTCTACTTCGCCGGCCGCACCGGCGACTGGCTGCGGGTCGACGGCGAGAACCTCGCCGCCGCACCGATCGAGCGGATCCTGTTGCGCCATCCGGCGATCGCCGAGGCGGCGGTGTACGCCGTGCCCGACGAGAAGGTCGGCGACCAGGTCGCCGCCGCCCTCGTCCTGCGCGGCCCGCTCGCGCCGGAGGAGCTCGAGGACTTCCTCACCGCACAGCAGGACCTCTCGCCCAAGGCGTGGCCGCGCTACGTCCGCGTCGTCGACGACCTCCCGCGGACCGCCACGAACAAGGTGCTCAAGCGGGCACTGGCCGCCACCGGGGTGCCGGCGCCGGGGACGGCCTGGCTGCGCGAGGTCCGCGGGACGTCGTACCGCTGATCAGGGCAGGAGTGCTGCCGCCCGGCCGCGCAGCCCCACCGCGAAGAAGCCCTCGTCGGTGTCGGTGAACCAGACCTGACGACGGGCGATGTCCCACGCCGGCTGCGACATCGCCGACGCTCCGTCCGGACCGGGCTGGTTGAAGTAGCCGACCTCACGCGGGCGAGTGACGTCCGAGATGTCGAAGAGCCGCAGCCCGGAGCCGATCATCGAGCACGCCGCGATGCGCGGGTTGGACCGGGTCGGCACCGAGCAGTAGTGCCCCGTGTAGCTGCGCACGATCGACGACGCGCCGGGGTCCTTCATGACGTCGGCGCGGATGGCCGGGTCGTGGACGTCGAGGCGCAGGTGGGAGACCACGACGGGCGCCCGCGGGTTGGTCACGTCGATGATCCGCGCCGCGCCGACCGGGCTGGTCGCGGAGTTGAACTTCGTGATGTCGCCGAACAGGTCGCTGAACTCGTCGACCTCGAGCACGTAGCGCCGTGTGCCGCGGACGAACGGCTCGGCGACCTGCGGGATCGACGACTCCTCCCACGTGAGACGCGAGAGCGTGCGGATCTGCGGGTTCGCCCGACGGTCCTGGACCTCCGACACGTCGAGGATGTCGAGGCCCGCTCCGTCGAGGAAGTTGGCGTCCCGGCCGCTCGGGCTCCCGATGTTGGCGACGTACATGGTGCGGCCGTCCGCCGAGAGCCGCAGGCCGTGGTAGACGACGCCCGTCTTCGTCTTGAGCACCCGCGGACGACGCGGGTCCCTCAGGTCGACGGCCGTCAGGGTGAACCCGGCCGCACCCGCGGTCCAGAAGGTGTTGCCGTCGGGCGCGAAACCGCTCTCGTGGCCCATCACGCCCGAGAGGGTCGTCGACATGAGGCGCGGCTTGCGGCAGTCGCGGCTGACGTCGTAGACGTCAAGGACGCCGGGCGCGGTCGCGAGGGTGCCCATCACGGCCGCCAGCAGCCCGCGCTTCTGGTTGACCAGCAGCGACTCGTGCGGCTGCAGCATCGCCGGGGTGATCAGGTTGGCGGTCTTCACCGGCTTCGCGGGATTGGTCATGTCGAGCACGACCACGCCGAGCCCGGCGCCGCCCGTCAGCAGGCCGGGGACGTTGAGGCCGACCATCAGGGCGGAGTCGTAGTAGGCGCAGGTCCGGCCGGTGACGTCGGTGTAGCGCTGGACCTTGAAGCCTCCCGACCCGAGCACTGACCGCTTGCCGTGGCGGCCCACCTGCACGGTGTTGCAGCGGTAGCCCTGCGCTGCCCGGCCGGACGCGTAGTCGGACTTCGGCACGCGCCCCTGCTCGGCGGTCTCCGTGAGGTCGCCGGTGGCACAGACGGCCTCGGGGACGCCGCCCAATGACAGGTCGGCCTGCGACGAGCCCGCCGTCGCCACGGCGCCGGTGACCACCAGCGCAGCGGCGGCACCAGCCAGGAGCAGGCGCCGCAGTGCATGCTGCGAACGCTCCGCAGGCGCGTCGTCGTGAACCGTCTGGTCTGCCATCTCGACCCCCATGTCGCGTCCGGCGTGGCCTCCCGCCGCCGGTCCGGGCCCACCCTGACACGGTGACGACGGTCACGTCGACCGTCTCGAAGGGCGGTTTGCCCATTCGCCTGACCGCTCCCGCCATGGTCCTGCAGCATTGCGCTGGCGCGCGGAGGGCGCGTCGCCGGAGGGATCGGGAGCACATGGACGACGTACGGATCGAGCAGGACGAGCCCCAGCGGTCGCGGCGGCGGGTGGTCGCGGTGGTCGCGCTGGTCACGGCCGCCGTTCTCGTGACGGGACTCGTCGTCGCCCTGGTCGCCGGCGACGACGACGGCGGACCTGCCGATGACCTGCCGTCGCCGAGATCGATCACCCGCGACGGGGTGACGTACGACGTCGGCCTCACCGTGCCTGCGGCGGCAACGCTCGACCCGGCATCCCCGCGGGAGGTGACCGTCTACGTCTTCGCAGCCGAGAACCCCGAGCAGCCCGAGTGCTCGATGCTCCGACCGCAGGCCCGCCTGGTCGAGGAGACCTCGACGGCGGTCCGGATCGCCACCTACGCCTACTGGGTCCAGGCCGAGGAGGACGAGCCGGTCGTCTGCTCGTTCACCGGGGAGCCGGGTGCCGACTACCGCGCGATGACCCTGACGCTCGACGAGCCGCTGGGCGGGCGACGCATCGTCGACGAGAAGTCCGGCGAGGACATCGGTCATCTCGACCCCGACTACGTGCCGACCCCAGCCTGGGTGCCGCGCGGCTTCACCCCACAGCTCCTCGATCCGATGCTGGCCCCCTTCTCGGGTTTCACCCCGGAGGGCGGCTTCCGCGTGAGCCGCATGTTCGTCCGCGGCCGCGACGCCTCCATCGACGTCGACGTCCGGACATCCACCGGCTGCTGCGAGACGGGCGACGTGGTGTCGCACGATGACGTCGGCGGGCACGAGGCGACCATCGCCGAGGACGCCCACCACCGCTGCGTCAGCTGGTCGCCCCTTCCCGGCATCGTCACCGACGTGTGCTCCGCAGGAACATTGCTGTCGGCGGACGAGCTCCTCCGCGTCGCCCGCAGCGTCCCGGAGCCCGAGCGGGTTCAGCCCGAGTAGGCGATCTCCGCCCGCCAGTCCGCCTCGTCCTGGTCGATCGCCGACCGCAGCGCCCTCGCGACGTTGTCCGGCGCGAACGGACCCTCCTTGGCGAGCATCCCGCGCACCGTCACCGACACCGCGCGGATCCCGTCGCCGGAGAGCGCGGCGTCGATGCTGCGCACGAGATTCTGCAGGCCGGCCTTCTGCACACCGAGCGACGCGGCACCGAACCACGGCTTGTCGGCCGCCATGCTGCCCGTCGCCGTCACCCGGCCGCCGGGTCCCATGAACGGCCGCGCGGCCTGGAGAAGGGTGAGCAGCGCCCCGACGCCGAGCCGCACGTCCTCGAGCAGCTCATCGGGCGACAGCGACAGCGGGTCCTTCTCCCGGTACGCCGACGGATTGAAGTGCAGGACGTCGACGTGGCCGAGCTTCCCGGCCATCCGGGTCACGGCCTGCCGGGTCGCGATGTCGTCGGTGAGGTCGACCACCGCGGAGTCCGCGGAGCCACCCGCCGCCTCGACCTGGCTGGCCAGCGTGGCCAGGACGCCCTCGTCTGCGCCGAGCAGGCCGACGGCCGCCCCCTCGGCGGCGTACAGGCGGGCGAGCGAGCCGCTCACCCCTGGTCCGGCTCCGGCGATCAGCACGTTGCGGGTCATGGCGCCAACCTAGCGCCGACGCGGCAGCCCTCAGCCGCCGGCGATCCCGTCCAGCTTCTTGACGGTGTCCTGGAACTCCGCGACGAGGTCGGCCATCACCTCGGCGACCGGGCGCACCTCGTTCATCCGGCCGACGATCTGGCCGACTGGCATCGAGATGACGTCCGGGTCGCCGGAGGCGTTGATCCGGTTGTGCGCGTCGGCCACCAGCAGGTTCTGCAGCGGCATCGGCAGCGGGGCCGGCGCGCCCTCCTCCGCCCACGCCTCGGTCCACTTGGTCTTGAGGAGGCGAGCCGGCTTGCCGGTGTAGATGCGGGTCCGCACCGTGTCGGACGAGGTCGCGCGCAGGAACGCGGTCTCCCAGCCCTGGTTGGAGGCGAGGTTGCGGTACTCCTCCGTGCCGAGCCAGATCGACCCGGTCCACACGCCCTGCGAGCCGAGCGCCAGCGACGCCGCGATCTGGCGACCCGAGCCGATGCCGCCGGCGCCGAGCACCGGGACGTCCGGGCCGACCGCGTCGACGATGTCGGGCGTGAGCACCATGCTGGCGATCTCTCCGGTGTGGCCGCCGGCCTCGTAGCCCTGCGCGATGATGATGTCGACGCCGTTGGCGACGTGGCTCTGCGCGTGCTTCGGCGCGCCGGCCAGCGCGGCGACCTTGAGGCCTGCTGCCTGGCACTCGGCGATGACGTCGGTGGGCGGCGTACCGAGGGCGTTGGCGATGAGCACCGGGCGGTGCTGCAGTGCGACGTCCACGTGCGAGCGCGCCATCGAGTGCAGCCAGCCGAGCACGCCCTCGCGCCCCTCGCCCTCCGGGAGCGGCGGGACGCCGAGCTTGAGGAGCGTCTCGTCGACGAACTTCCGGTGCTCGTCGGGGATGTACGACGACAGGTCGGCCGAGGTCCCCTCGGTCGGCACCTTCATCGGCATCACGACGTCGACGCCGTAGGGCTTGCCGTCGGTGTTCTCGTCCATCCAGGTCAGCACCCGGTCGAGCTCGTCGGGGTCGTTGAACCGGACGCAGCCCAGCACGCCGAGGCCGCCGGCGCGGGACACGGCCGCGGCGACGTGCTCGGACGGCGTGAAGGCGAAGATCGGGTACTCGATGCCGAAGGCATCACACAGCGGGGTGCGCATCAGGCGTGGGCTCCTGCGTTGGTGTCGGACTGTCGGGAGGCGAGGGCCATCTCCTTCGCCTTGGGGTACTGCGCCTTGCCGGTCGCATTGCGCGGGATCTCCGGGACGATCGTCAGCGCACGCGGCAGCTTGTAGCCCGAGAGGTGGGCGCGCAGGAACGTGCGCAGCTCCTCGAGCTCGACCGTGTGGCCGGGGCGCACCTCGACCACGGCGGCCACGGTCTGGCCGTACTTCTCGTCGGGCAGGCCGACCACCAGGACGTCGTACACGCCGGGGTGGGCCTTGATCGCCTGCTCGACCTCCTCGGGGTAGACCTTCTCCCCGCCGGTGTTGATGCAGTTCGAGCCACGGCCGAGCAGGGTGATCCGGTTGCCCTCCTCGATCCGGGCGTTGTCGCCGGGGATCGAGTAGCGCACACCGTCGATCTCGATGAACGTCTTCGCCGACTTCTCGGGGTCCTTGTAGTAACCGACCGGGACGTTGCCCGCGCGGGCCGTGCGACCGACCTTGCCGACGTCCTTGACCGGGTCGAGGGGCCGGTTGTCGTCATCAAGGATCACCGTCGTCGCCGGGATCGAGACGACCGGGCCGTCGGTCGACAGGGCGCTCGCGTCCTGCAGGCCGGTGCCCTGGAAGCCGGTCTCCGAGGAGCCGATCGAGTCGGTGAAGACGGCGTTCGGGAAGTGCTTCATCCAGCGCTCCTTCACCGACTTGGAGAAGATCGCGGCACTGGAGGCGATGGCGAAGAGGGTCTGGCCGTCGAAGCCGCCGGCCTCGTAGGCGTCGATGAGCGGGACCGCCATGGCGTCGCCGGTCATGAACATCATCTGCACGCCGTGCTTGTCGACGAGCTCCCACGTCCGGACCGGGTCGAACTTCGGCTCGAGGATGGTGACCTGGCCGGCGAACAGGTGCATCAGCAGGGACGCCTGGGCGCCGCCGTGCATGAGCGGGCTGAGCGGGAGGGTGACCAGGCTGTCCTGCTGGGCCTTCTTCGACTGGTCGTACTCCTCCAGCGGCTCGCCGGTCATGAAGTCGATGCCGCCGCCGAGCACCCGCCAGAAGTCCTCGTGGCGCCACATGACGCCCTTCGGGAAGCCCGTGGTGCCGCCGGTGTAGATGATGTGGATGTCGTCGGGGCTGCGCTCGCCGAAGTCGCGGGCGTCGGACTGGCCCGCGACCGCCTCCGCCAGGGTGACCCCGCCGAAGGGCGAGAGGTCGCTCGCGTCGTCCGGCTCGAGCGGGTCGGGCAGCGCGACGATCGCCCTCATCGGCGCGACCTTCGGGACCACCTCGGCGACGAGTGGGGCGTAGACGCGGTCGTGGACGAGCCCGACCAAGTCGGCGTTGTCGAAGAGGTACTCGAGCTCGCCGGCGACGTAGCGGTAGTTGACGTTGATCGCGACCGCGCGGACCTTGAGGATCGCGATCAGGGCGATGACGTGCTCGATGCTGTTCTTGGCGTAGAGACCGACGTGGTCTCCCGTGCCGATGCCCTGCGCCTGCAGGAAGTGGGCGAGCCTGTTGGACTCCGCCTCCAGGTCGGCGAAGGTGATGACGCGGTCCCCCACCTGCACGGCAGGCTTCTCCGGGACGGCGTCGACGGCGTGTTCGAAGAGATCGGCGATGTTCAGGGCCACGACGCGAGACTAGAACACGTTTCACTTTTTCGCTAGCGTGGTTCACATGTCCGCCACTGATGCCCCCGTGCGCACCACCCCCGACTGCCTCGTCGAGCAGGACGGGCACAAGCTGATCGTCACCATGAACCGCCCCGAGCGCCGCAACGCGCTCTCCAGCGAGATGCTGCGGATCATGGAGGACGCCTGGGACCGGGTGAACGAGGACCCCGAGATCCGGGTCTGCATCCTGACCGGCGCCGGTGGCTACTTCTGCGCAGGAATGGATCTGAAGAAGGCCGACGAGAAGCCGCCGTCGGAGAGCTTCGAGGACGGCAGCTACGACCCCACCGTGATCAAGGGGCTGCTCAAGGGGTTCCGGCTGACGAAGCCGCTGGTCGCCGCTGTCGAGGGTCCCGCGATCGCCGGTGGCACCGAGATCCTGCAGGGCACCGACATCCGGGTCGCCGGCGAGTCGGCGAAGTTCGGCGTGGCCGAGGCACGCTGGTCGCTCTACCCGATGGGCGGCTCCGCGGTCCGCCTCCCCCGCCAGATCCCCTACACCGTCGCGGCCGAGCTGCTGCTGACCGGCCGCACCCTCGGCGCCCGCGAGGCGAAGGAGCTCGGCCTGATCGGCCACGTCGTCCCCGACGGCGAGGCGCTCGCCAAGGCCCACGAGCTCGCCGACATGATCGCCGCCAACGGCCCGCTCGCGGTCCAGGCGATCCTCAAGACGATGCGCGACTCCGAGGGCAAGCACGAGGAGGAGTGCTGGGCCGACGACGCGAGGATCGGCGCCGCGGTGTTCTCCTCGGAGGACGCCAAGGAGGGCCCGCGCGCGTTCCTCGAGAAGCGGAAGCCGGAGTTCAAGGGGCGCTAGTTCAGGCTCCACCAGGCGGGGAAGAGGGACGACATGGATGTCGCCCTCCCCCTGCTGCTGTTCGGCCTCGTCGGCGCGGTCACCATCGGCGTGATCGTCCTGGTCCCGGTCCTGCTCGTGCAGGCCCACCGCCGAGCCGTGGAGCGACGTGCGGGGCTGGCGGCGTACGCGCAGGCACGGGAGTGGGAGTACCGCTCCGAGGACCCCGCGCTCGTCGGCCGCTTCCGCGGAGCGCCCTTCGGCCGGGGCCACAGCCAGCGGGCGGTCAACGTCCTGCTCGGCAGGTACGACGACAGGCCGTTCACGGCCTACGACTACCGCTACGTGACGGGCACCGGCGGCGAACGGCGCTCCCACGCCTGCTCGGTGATCGCGCTCAGCCTGGGCGTCGTGGCGCCGGACCTCGCGGTCGGCCCGACGTCCACCCTCCGGCGCTGGGTGGACGCCCTCACCGGCAGGGACATCCTGATCGGGGACCCGCCCTTCGACGACTACTTCACGGTGCACTCGCCGTCGCCGGAGTTCGCGCGCGACGTCCTGCTCTCCGACGTCCGCGACGTGATGCGCAGCCACCCGAGCCTCGCGTGGCGGATCACCGGCGACTCGCTGCTGGTGATCCGGCCGGGCGGCCACACGCCCGGGGACGTCGACACCACGCTGCAGGTGATGGGCGCGCTGGTGGACCGGGTCCCGGAGCACGTGTGGCACCGGCTCGACCCACGCCGGGACGAGGAAAGGTAAAGACTTCGGAAGTTCGGTGGCGCGCGCCACCGTGGAGGAGCAAGGTGTTCTCCGCCACTTCCTGCTCTGCTCCCACACCCCCCGAATTGGCAGGTGACCTCGTGCGCGCTCGCATGCTCTTTGCCGCCCTCTCCGCGACGGCCATGCTGACGGTCCTCGTGAGCCCGACGTCGGCCCACGCAGAGCCCGGCGACCCGGGCTCCCCCACGACCGTCCGGTGCGCGAGCCCGCCCGCGACCGACGGCGCGACGGCGGAGAACCGCGACCGCTTCGTCGAGCTGTGGTCGGCGCGGTTCCGCGACAACGCGTGGCGCAAGGACTTCGTCGCGCTGACGACGGTGCCGGCCGACATCCTCGCCGAGGGCTTCCACTCACTGCCGAAGCCGACCCAGCTGTGGCTGAGCTCGTGCCTGCTCGAGGACATCCTCGCGGACTCGAACGAGGCACCCACTGCCCAGGAGCGCGAGACCCTCTTGGCCGGCGTCGCGCTCGTCGTCTTCGGCAAGGAGGGCACGCAGGAGCTGCGCGAGGAGCTCAACGAGCCCGCCGAGCCGACGCCGGCGGAGGACCTCCCGCCCGTCGAGCGGGACCTCACCGGCCAGGCCCTCGACGAGGTCGCGGACGACCTCGCCGAGGAGCCCAGCCTGACGTCGGCGCAGCAGCCGCGGACGTCCGTCGCCGCCCCGACGACGCGCACGTCCAGCAACATCACGGCCGGCGCGCCCGGCGCCTTCCTCGACGAGCTGACCGCGCTGCCCGCCGTACCGCTGGTCCTGGACGCGATCGACGCGCTCCTGCAGGAAGTCAGCGAGGTGCAGGACACCCTCTTCACGCTGCCGGTGGTCAACCTCCTGGCGCCGTTGTTCTACAAGATCTGCGCCGAGTCGCCGACCCAGGAGCTGGCCTGCAGCGTCTCCGTGCCGATCGGCGTGCCGGTGCCGGCCGACGTCACCGGCGACAAGCTGCCCGACGTGCTGGCACAGCTGAACCCGATGACCAACCTGGTCGACGTCGGCGCCCGGTTCTGGGTCCAGCGGATCAACACCACCGGCGGTCCGCTGCCTGCCCACGTGTTCGCGGTCTACGACACGCCCGTCGTGAAGAAGCGCGTCGCCGTCGGTATCGACGGGCGGGCGTCCACGCTCGGCTGGAACAGCACCGCCAAGCTGACCCTGAAGAACATCGTCAAGGCCCTGACGGGCGACATCGAGGTCGCCGCCAACGTCTTCACCAACCAGCCCGGGGCGACCCAGGCGATCACCTTCGGCGTCAAGTCGCTCGTGGCCGGCGCTCCCGGCGTCCCCGCCACCGAGCAGGACCCGCTGACCGGCTCGGTCCAGATGAGCCCGTTCCCGACGACGCTCGACGTCGGCGCCCGGATGACCCACGGCAGCACCCGCAGCCAGGACACGATCACGGTCGCCACGCCGACACCGACGAAGGTCGACGCCGTCATCGACCAGGCCGTCGACTCCGGTACGACGGACAGCAACCGCCGCTTCACCGCGACGGTCGACGAGCTGCCGACCGACGTCCGCATCGACCTCGTCCGCGAAGGCACCCGGCAGGACATCACCTACCGGTCCAGCGACGAGATCGGCTTCGTCCAGGCGACGGACACCACGACACCGGACACCAGCAAGCCGGCCGAGGTGGACCACGCGGTCTACCAGGTGCACGGGGTGCCGAAGGAGGTCGGCGTCGCACTCGACGGAAACCTGATCACCTACGACGCCAGCGACACCATCGACAAGGTCTATGCGGGTGTCGAGCGGATGGGTGGCGACACCATCACCGCCGAGGTCGTCGACATCCCCGACCACGCCGAGGTGCTCTTCGACGGCAAGAACGCGATCCTCGACTGGGAGGCGTCGGCGCCGATCACCAGCGCGACCGCGGCCGCCCACCTGACCGGAGCGACCCTCGACATGGACCGTGACTTCGACGCGGGCCTGACGATCACGTCGATCCCGGCGAAGTGGAACGCCAGCTGGGCCGACGGCAACATCCTGTTCGAGGCGCCCGAGGGCGGCATCGGCTCGATCACGGCCAATGTCACCAACCACGAGGACTACCAGACGCTCCCCGGCGACCACCTGAGCGGCTACTACGACGAGGCCTCCGGCGACCTCGACGCCAGCCTGCGGATCAGCAACCTGCGCCGGGCCGCGTTCACGAAGCTGCCCGACACCGGCAACGGCGGCGGCTTCGAGGCGGGGCTCGACATGGGCGACAACGGCGCCTTCTCCTTCGCCGGCGAGATCCACACCGAGCAGGGCGACCTCGAGGCGACCGGCAAGCTCACCAACCTGCCCTCGGAGATCACCCTGCGCAGCGAGGGCGGCCGGATCACCTACAGCGGCAGCACCAACCCGGACCTGACCCTGTCGGTCGCCGCCGGCAAGAAGGCCGCCATCGACGCCACGCCGCTGCCGCCACAGGTGCACGGTGTCGCCGTGCGCGACGGCGCCAGTGGCGCCGACAAGGCCGTCCGGGCGAGGGTGTACCTGACCGGCCTGCCGACCGGGCTCGACCTCGACTCGACGACCGGCATCTACACGGTCACCGGCTTCCACCCGACCGAGGACACGCTCGTCGTCGACGCCGTCCTCAAGGCGCTGGTGCCGAAGCCGCTGAGCCTGCAGCTGCAACAGGGCGTGCCGACGGCCGAGCCGGTGGACTTCACCTTCGGCCCGATGACCACGCGGACCGAGCCGGACGGAAGCCGGACCATCGGCATCGACTACGTGACCAGCCAGCCGCTGGGTGCGCTCCTCGCCAACGCGAGGTACGACAACACCGACGAGGCACAGCTGTCAATCAGCGCGATCCCCGAGACGATCGGCGTGGACGCCTCCTTCGGCGCCGACACGAAGACCGTCAACGTCGCGATGAGCCGTGGGATCGACGACATCACGGCGTCGTACAAGCACGTGGGCGACGCCGACTTCGCGGCGTCGGTGCACCTGCACGACGTGCCGAAGACGGTCGACCTGACGATCGGCAAGAAGACCACGACGGGCGGCGGCACGACCGTCGACGCCCCCGTGTTCACGATGGAGGCCGACAAGCCCGGCCTGGACATCGACGCCTTCGCGTCGGCCCGGATCGCGGATCCCGTCGACGCCACGGCGGCGGTCACGCTCACGGTGACCGACCTCGGTGAGCTGGTCACCGCCGACCTGGTCGACGCGCGCCTGCACATCACGTCCAGCCCGGCGACCGCGGCCTTCGCCCTCGACGCGGCGGGACGGGTGCAGAAGACCATCTCTCTCGACTGGGGCAGCGGGGAGGACGGCAAGACCGGCTTCTTCCAGAACCGGGGCAGCCTGTCGGCCGACCTGAAGATCCACCGGGTGACCTTGGGCCTCACCCAGTTCTCCGACGTGAACCTCCGCCTGGGCTTCACCACCGGGCTCGACGGCACCTTCGGCAGCTTCACCTTCGGCCAGGACAGCGACCTCACGGTCGAGCTCGAGGACGAGTTCTCGGTGTTCATCGACTGGCCGGACCCGCTCGGCTCGGACACCTTGTCCATCGTCAGCATCCCGCACCTGAGGATCCCGTTCGGCAACGTGGCCCCGCAGTGGCGCATCAACCGCAACGTGGCCGAGCGCGCCTTCCACCTCCCGATCATCCACTTCGGGATCGCGGACTGCGGGGTGTCCTTCGACGTGCGGCCGGCTCCCGGCTACACGACGCCGGGCAACACGTTCACGCTGCCGCAGCCGACCGGCGACGGCACGAACACGCCGGCGTGGCTGATCACGCCCGACATCAACCTGCTCGGGTTCTCGCTGCCGGGCTTCGGGCTGGACATCATCGCCTACTTCCTCTCGCCCTACGGCAACCACATCCACCCCTACCCGGAGTGCCAGTGGCTCGTGTGAGTCCTGCATCACCGAGCCGACGGCCAGCAGCCCGGGTCACCGGGCTGCTGGCCGTGCTGGTGCTCGCCGCCGGCTGCAGTGGCGACCGGGACGAACCGGTGGCCGACCCGTCCGCCCCGCTCAGCGACGTGACCGTCGACTGCGACCGCTACGACGACACGGCGCAGCGGATCACCGACGCCCAGACCGCGCTGTACGACGGCAAGGACTCCCCTGCGGACGCGACGGCCGTCGAGGAGCTGGTCGGCGAGCTCGAGGCCCTGCAGGAGGAGGCGCCGGACGACGTGGACGTCGCGCTCACCGGACTCGCCGACGGCTTCCGGTCCGCACAGGAACTCCTGGCGGACCCGGAGGCAACAGATCCCGACCAGCTGTCGACGTTGTCGGCCACGCTGGCCGAGGACGGCCAGGCGGTGACCACCTGGATCCTCAGCCGCTGCGCCGGCTGAGGTGACCTGACAGCCAGTCGGGGAAGTCCTCGAGGCTGTCCAGCACCGCGTGGGTACCGGCTGCCCGGAGCTCTGCGGCGGTGCACCCTCCGGTCAGCACCGACACGCTCGTGACGCCGGCGGCCAGGGCGCCCTCCACGTCGTGCACGTGGTCACCGACGTAGACCGACGCAGCCTCGCGTCGCAGCACGTCGGCCTTCCCGACGCCCCAGACCCATCCCTCCAGGACGTCGACGTCGAGCCCGGTGTGCTCGATGTGGAGCTGGGCGTTGGGCGCGTACTTGCCGGTGACGACGACCACGCGCCCACCGAGCCGTCTTACGGCGGCGATCGCCTCGTGCGCGCCCGGGAGCACCGGCACGCTCGTGATGGCGTGGTCGGGGTAGAGCGCACGGAAGCGCTCACCCGCGGCCGGGATGCGGTCGGCCGGCAGGTAGGGCGCGAGCAGCAGGTCGAGCGGCGGCCCGAGCCGACGCGTCATCTCCTCGACCGGGAACTCCACGTCGAGCTCCGCGCCGAGGGCCCGGAGCACCTGCTGGAAGCCCGGTGCGGTGTCGATGAGGGTCAGGTCGAGGTCGAACCCGACGACGAGGTCCGGCATGCCGCAGACGGTACCGGCGCGGCGGACGCGGACCTCAGCCGACGGAGCGCTCGCCCGTCCAGAAGCGTGCCCGCAGCGCCTTCTTGTCCGGCTTGCCCAGCGCGGTCAGCGGCAGCGCGTCGACGGCGATGACGTCCTTCGGGGACTGCACGGAGCCCTTGCGCTCCTTGACCGCGGCCTGGATCTCGGCGACGACCTCATCGGTGAGCTCGTGGCCCTCCCGCAGCACGACGACGGCGGTGACCGCCTCGCCGAACTTCTCGTGCGGCGTGCCGATGACGCCGACTTGGGCGATCGCGGGGTGCTCGGCGATCACGTCCTCGACCTCCCTCGGGAACACGTTGAAGCCGCCCGTGACGATCATGTCCTTGGTGCGGTCGACGATGTACCAGAACCCGTCCGCGTCCTCGCGCGCCACGTCGCCGGTGTGCATCCAGCCGTCACGGAAGGTCTCCGCGGTGGCGTCGGGCAGCTGCCAGTAGCCCGCCGACAGCAGCGGACCGGCGACGCAGATCTCCCCCGGCTCGCCCTGCGGCACTGGGTTGCCCGCCTCGTCCAGCAGCGCCGTCCGGAGGTACGCCGAGGGCCGGCCGCACGACGTCAGCCTGGACTCGATGGGGCGGCCCTCGGCGTCGACGTGGTCGCCCTTCGGGAAGTAGCTGATGACCATCGGCGCCTCGGACTGCCCGTAGTACTGGGCGAAGATCGGGCCGAACCGCTCGATGGCCTCCTTGAGCCGCACCGGGTTGATCGCGGAGGCGCCGTAGTAGACCGTCTCCAGCGACGACAGGTCGCGGGTGCGCGAGTCGGGGTGGTCCATGAGGGCGTAGAGCATCGTCGGCACGAGCATCAGCGAGTTGATCCGCTTCTCCTCGATCGTCTGCAGCACCTCGGCCGGGTCGAAGCGGGAGGAGACGAAGAGGGTGCCGCCCTTGAGCACCACCGGCACGAAGAAGGCCGCCCCGGCGTGCGACAGCGGGGTGCACATCAGGAAGCGCGGCTCGGCCGGCCACTCCCACTCCGACATCTGCACCTGCGACATCGTCGAGAACGCGCGGGCCGTGCCGATCACGCCCTTGGGCTTGCCGGTCGTCCCCCCCGTGTAGGTGATCGACGTGATGTGGTCGGGCTCCAGCAGCGCAGCCGTAAGGTTCTTCGGCTCGAAGGTGGCGGCAACCGCCGTCAGGTCCGTGCCGACCTCGGCGAGCTCGTCGGGGACCGGGCCGATCGTCAGGACCTGCTTGAGACCGGGGCACTTGCCGAGCAGCTCGACGGCGCGCGCCGCGAAGTAGGGGTCGATGACGAGGGTGCTGATGCCGGCGTCGTTGATGACGTAGGCGTGGTCGTCGGCGGAGCCGAGCGGATGCAGCGACGTGCGCTGGAACCCCTGCGTCTGCCCGGCACCGAGGATGAAGAGGACCTCGGGCCGGTTGAGCGCGAGCAGCGCACCGGGCGTACCTCGGCCCGCACCGAGGGACTCGAAGGCCTGGGCGTACTGCGAGATCCGGTCGGCCGTCTCCCGACCCGTCAGGGTCACGTCGCCCAGGTGGACGATCGGGCGGTTCGCGTGCCGCTTGAGGGCGGCGACCATGAGGTGTCCGTTGTGGGCAGGGGTGCGGAGCGTGTCGGTCACGGGCCCACATTAGAACGTGTTCTATTTCCGGGCAAGCAACCTGACGGTCAGCCGGCCGCCTTCTCGACCGGGGCGACGAGCGGCCGCACACCGCCGAGCCGTCGGTGGAAGCGCACCCCGCCGGCATGCGCGTCGAGCGCGTCCCAGAGCGCGCGGTGAGCCGCCCAGGGCAGCGGTTCGTCACCCGAGGACCAGCGATCGCCGAAGCTGATCCAGACCGGCGTCCACCCGGCCGCACAGTCCCAGGCGCCCCGTTGCGCCTCGACGAGGCGGCGACGCAGCTGGAACTCCACACGGGGGCCGTCGACGCAGATCGGTGCGGTCCGCACCGGCCAGACCCACAGGTCCAGCTCCATCAGCTCGATCTCGAGGTCACGCAGCAGGGCAGGGTCGACCAGCACCGTGGCGACGTTCTCGTGCGGCTCGCGCCTCATGCCGACGACGCTAGTCGGCACCGCCGACAGCGGCCAGCGAACCGGAGGCCCCGGTCAGGCGAGGACCTCGGCCACCTGGCGCACCTCGGCGGCACTGCGGCACGAGAGCAGCAGCGTGGTCACTCCCGTCTCCTCCCACTGGGCGACACGCTCCCTGACCTCGGACGGGGTGCCGATGATGTGCATGTCGTCGACCAGCTCGTCCGGGATGAGGGCGGTCGCCTTGTCCTTCTCCCCCGACAGGTAGAGCTCCTGCACCTGGGCCGCCAGCTCGCCGTAGCCCATCCGGGTGAAGACCTGGGTGTGGAAGTTCTGCTCCTTGGCCCCCATGCCTCCCATGTAGAGCGAGACGTAGGGCTTCATCGCGTCGATGACCATCTGCTTCTGCACGGCGTCCTCCACGACCTGCAGGTGGCAGGTCGCGGAGATCTCGAAGTCCGCACGGGTACGACGGGCGCCCGGTCGCGCGAAGCCCTCGTCGAGCCACGGCTGGTACATCCCCGCACTCTTCGGCGTGTAGAAGATCGGGATCCACCCGTCGGCGATCTCCGCGGTCTGGGCCACGTTCTTCGGGCCCTCCGCGCCGAGCCAGATCGGCAGGTCGGCGCGCAACGGGTGGACGATCGGCTTCAGCGGCTTCCCGAGCCCGACCGACCCGGGACCACGGTAGGGCAGCGGGTGGTGCGGGCCGTCGTTGGTCACCGGCGCCTCACGGGCGAGGACCTTGCGGATGATCGAGACCACCTCGCGGGTGCGGGCGAGCGGCTTCTCGAAGGGCTGGCCGTACCAGCCCTCGACGACCTGGGGACCACTGACGCCCATGCCGAGGATGACCCGGCCGCGGGTGAGGTGGTCGAGGGTGAGGGCGTGCATCGCGATCGAGGTCGGCGTACGGCCGGACATCTGGACGATCGAGGTGCCGAGCCGGACCCGGGAGGTCTCGCGGCCCCACCAGGCCAGCGGCGTGAAGGCGTCACTCCCCCACGCCTCCGCGGTGAAGATCGCGTCGAAGCCCGCGTCCTCCGCCGCGGCGACGAGCTCGCCGACGCCCTGCGGGGGCTGCGCGCCCCAGTAGCCCAGCTGCAAGCCAAGTTTCATGCTCCGCATCATGGCGGATCAACCGGAATCATTTCTAGAACATGTTTCACTTTCGAGCAGAACATGTTTCACTTTGGCCCATGAGCCGTACCTTGCAGGCGCCGGTGACGGTCGCCTTCGACTACACGCGTTCCACCGGCCCCGTCATCGGCCGCTTCCTCTCCGGACTCCGCGACGGCGTCGTCGTCGGCGGCCGCACCTCGACCGGTCAGGTCGTCGTCCCGCCGCTCGAGTTCGACCCCGTCACCCACGAGGCGACCACCGACTTCGTGGAGGTCTCCTCCGTGGGAACGGTCACGTCGTGGACGTGGGTCCCGGAGCCGGTGAAGGACCAGCCGCTCGACCGCCCGTTCGCCTTCGCGCTGGTCACCCTCGACGGCGCCGACGTCCCCCTCCTGCACGCCCTGGACGTCCCCTCGCCCGCCGACGTCACCACCGGCATGCGCGTCCGCGTGCGCTGGGCTGCCGAGAGGGTCGGCCACATCAACGACATCGCCTGTTTCGAGCCCCTCGCTCCCGGCGAGGCCGAGGCCGTCGCCCCCGGCGCCGCGTCCGACGAGCCCGTCACCGGCGTGGTCACCAAGGTGTCGCTGGACTACGACTACGCCGCCTCGCCGGAGGAGTCGCTGTTCTACCGCGGCCTCAACGAGGGCCGGATCATGGGCCAGCGCTGCCCCACCTGCCAGAAGGTCTACGTCCCGCCGCGGAGTGCCTGCCCCTCCGACGGAACGCCGACCGAGGAGGAGGTCGAGCTCTCGCAGACCGGCACGATCACGACCTTCTGCATCGTCAACGTGCCGTTCCTGGGCCAGAAGATCACCCCGCCGTACGTCTCGGCCTACGTCCTCCTCGACGGCGCCGACATCGCGGTCCTGCACCTCATCCTCGGTGTGCCCGCCGAGGAGGTCCGGATGGGCATGCGGGTCAAGGCCGTCTGGAAGCCGAAGGACGAGTGGGCGTACTCGCTGGAGAACATCGACCACTTCGCCCCGACCGGCGAGCCGGACGCCGACTTCGACACCTACAAGCACCACCTCTGAGAGAGGGACAACGATGCGTGACGTTGCCGTCGTCGGGTTCGCCCAGCGACAGATGCCCCAGTTCGACGGGTCGCCGACCTGTGTCGAGCTCCTCGTCCCGGTCTTCAGGGAGCTCTACGAGCAGACCGGCTGGACCCGCAAGGACGTCGGGTTCTGGTGCTCCGGCTCCTCCGACTACCTCGCCGGCCGCTCGTTCTCGTTCGTCCAGGCGGTCGACGCGATCGGCGTCATCCCGCCGGTCAACGAGTCCCACGTGGAGATGGACCTCGCCTGGGCCATGTACGAGGCGTGGATCAAGATCCAGACGGGCGAGGTCGACACCGCCCTCGTCTACGCCTTCGGCAAGAGCTCGGCGGGGGTCCTGCGGCGCACTCTCGCGCTCCAGCTCGAGCCGTACACGATGACGCCCCTGTGGCCCGACACCGTGTCCCTGGCGGGCCTGCAGGCGCGGGCCGGCATCGACGCCGGCGCCTGGGACGAGCGGGCGATGGCCGAGGTCGCCAACCGCTCGCTCACCGACGCCGAGAAGAACGAGCACGCCATCCGCAAGGGCGGATCCTCCGTGGAGGAGCTGCTCGCGCGCCCGATGTACGCCGACCCGCTCCGCAAGCACGACTGCGCCCCCGTCACCGACGGGGTCGCCGCCCTCGTCCTCGCCGCCGGCGACCGGGCCCGCGAGGTCCGTGAGCGCCCGGCCTGGCTGACCGGCATCGCCCACAACGTCGACCCGATGGGCATGGGCGTGCGCGACCTCACCCGTTCGCCCTCGGCCCAGCGGGCCGGCGCCGCGCTCGACCTCGGCGGCGTCGAGGTGGCCGAGCTGCACGCGCCGTTCAGCCACCAGGAGCTGATCCTGCGCAAGGAGCTCGGGCTCGGCGACGACGTCGCCATCAACCCGTCCGGTGGCGCACTCGCCAGCAACCCGATGTTCTCCGGCGGGGGCATCCGCGTCGGCGAGGCCGCGAGCAGGATCTGGTCCGGCGAGGCCGACAAGGCCCTCGCCCACGCCACCAGTGGCCCCGCCCTGCAGCAGAACCTCGTCTGCACCCTCGCTGCATCGACCGAAGGGAACAAGTTCTGATGGGCAAGCAGCCTGCCGCGATCATCGGCGTCGGCCAGACCCACCATCGCGCCGCGCGCAAGGACGTCTCGATGGCCGGCCTGTGCCGCGAGGCCATCGACCGCGCGCTCCTCGACGCGAACCTGTCGCTCGACGACATCGACGCGATCGTCGTCGGCAAGGCGCCCGACCTGTTCGAGGGCGTGATGATGCCCGAGCTGTTCCTCGCCGAGGCGCTCGGCGCGGCCGGCAAGCCGTTGCTGCGCGTCCACACGGCGGGCTCGGTCGGCGGCTCGACCGCGATCGTCGCCTCCTCGCTGGTGCAGGCCGGCGTGCACAAGCGGGTGCTCACCGTCGCGTACGAGAAGCAGTCCGAGTCCAACGCGATGTGGGCGCTGTCGGTGCCGCTGCCGTTCAACATGCCGGTCCACGCCGGCGCCGGCGGCTACTTCGCGCCGCACGTGCGCTCCTACATCCGCCGCTCGCAGGCGCCGACCCACATCGGTGCGATCGTGGCCGCCAAGGACCGCAACAACGCGCTGAAGAACCCCTACGCGCACCTCCACAACGAGGGCACGACCGTCGAGTCGGTGCTGGCCTCGCAGATGCTGTGGGACCCGATCCGGTACGACGAGACCTGCCCCTCGAGCGACGGCGCCTGCGCACTGGTCATCGTCGACGAGGACACCGCCAAGTCGTCGCCGAACCCGGCCTGGATCCACGGCACCGTGATGCGGTCGGAGGCCACCACGGCCGCCGAGCGCGACCAGGTCAACCCGCAGGCCGGCCGCGACGCGGCGGCCGCCCTGTGGAAGCAGGCCGGCATCACCTCGCCGATCGACGAGATCGACGCCGCCGAGATCTACGTGCCCTTCTCGTGGTTCGAGCCGATGTGGCTCGAGAACCTCGGCTTCGCGGCCGAGGGCGAGGGCTGGAAGCTCACCGAGGCGGGCGAGACCGCGATGACCGGCCGGATCCCGGTCAACTGCTCCGGCGGGGTGCTCTCCTCCAACCCGATCGGCGCGTCGGGCATGCTCCGCTTCGGCGAGGCGGCCCTGCAGGTCCGGGGAGCAGCCGGCGAGCACCAGGTCGACGGCGCCCGCAGGGCCCTGGGCCACGCGTACGGCGGCGGCTCGCAGTTCTTCGCGATGTGGGTCGTCGGCTCGGAGAAGCCCGCGAACTGAACAGCGCCGAGCGCTCCCTCCGACCGCCGCGCCCGCCGCCGTTTCGACGGCGGGCGCGGCGGACAGGCTCCCTGGCGTGAGCGACCCGACCTCGTCGTACCCGCCTCCCCCGCCACCGCCCGCGGGCCCCTACGGCCCGTATCCACCCCTTCCGCGGCGCCGGCGGAACCGGGCTGCCGCGACGGCCCTGGTCGTGGCCATCCTCGGCGGTACGGCCGTCGCCGTCACGCTCGGCGTGGTCCTCCTCCGCGGGTTCTGGGTCTACCTCGGCGACCTCTTCGACTCGGTGGAGCCGCCCGAGGCCACCGCCGAGGTCGGCGAGTGGTTCACCACCGACGACGGCGACCTGCGGATCAAGGTCACGTCGCTGGAGTGCGTGCCCGACGTGTCCGAGTACGCGGAGCCGGGCGGTGTGTCCTGCACGTTCGCCTTCGACGTCGAGAACCACGGCGACCAGGTCATCCGACTCAACGACATCACGGTGAAGTCCGTCATCGACGGCGACTGGGGCAGCGCTGACGTCGCGGAGCCGGACGAGACCGAGGTCAGCTACGCCTCGGTCACGGTCGAGGCCGGCTCCGAGAGATCCCTGGTCGGCACCGTGAGCCCCGGCTCCGGCCGGCTCGACGGGATCGTCTTCGACGCCGACGACGCGTCCAGCCACAGCGCCGTCGTGGTCGACGCCCGACCGGCGTGGGAGCGGGCACGGACGACAGGAGCCGGCGACGAGCCGGCGGCGGAATAGGTTGTCCGCGTGAGCGACCCGACCTCGTCGTACCCGCCCCCGGGGCAGTTCCCGCACCCGTCACCCTCCGGCCCGGACCAGCCGCACCGATCTCCCGCCAACGGCAGGGCGACGGCGTCGCTCGTCATCGGCATCGTCGTGGCGCTGGTCGCCTTCGTGCCGCTGGTCAACGTGCTCGCGATGGTCGGCGCGGTCGTGGGCATCGTGCTCGGCGTCCTCGGCGCGCGGACCGCGAAGCGCACCGGCGTCGGCTCGTTCCAGGCCAGCGTGGGCCTGACGCTGTCCTCGCTCGCGCTCGTGCTCTCCGCCGTGATCACCTTCGTCGTGTGGCGCTACCTCGGCGACCTGCTCGACTTCGTCGACCCGCCGGACCCGAGCGCCGAGGTCGGCGAGGAGTTCGAGACCGACGGTGGCGACCTGGTCGTCACGGTCACCTCGCTCGAGTGCGGCGCGGAGGAGTGCGGGCGCTGCACGTTCACCTTCGACGCCGCGAACCACAGCGACAGCCGGATCGAGCTCGACGACATCACCGTCAAGTCGGTCGTCGACGGTGAGTGGGACAGCGCAACGGTGCGCGACGCATCCGGTTCCAGCGGCGCCTACCTCGCGGCGGGCGAGTCCGGGTCGTTCGAGGGCTGGGTCTACCTGTACTCCGGCGACCGTCTCGACGGCATCGTCTTCGACGCCAACGACGCCTCGAGCCACAGCGCCGTCGTCGTCGATGCCGGTGACGCCTCGCGGGGTCAGTAGGCTCGCCCCGTGATCGAGCTGCGCACCCCCACCCAGATCGAGCAGATGCGACCGGCCGGACGCTTCGTCGCCTCGGTGATCAAGGCCCTGTCCGAGAAGGCCGCCGTCGGGGTCAACCTGCTGGAGCTCGACGAGCTCGCGCACCAGATGATCAAGGACGCCGGCGCCGAGTCCTGCTACATCGACTACCACCCGTCGTTCGGGGCGAGCCCGTTCGGCAAGGTGCTGTGCACCTCGGTCAACGACGCGGTGCTGCACGGCCTGCCGTTCGACTACGTCCTCCAGGACGGCGACCTCCTCTCCGTGGACTTCGCCGCCGCCGTCGACGGCTGGGTCTCCGACTCCGCCCTGTCGGTCATCGTCGGCACGCCCCGTGAGGAGGACGTCCGGCTGATCGAGGTGACCGAGCGGGCCCTCGCCGCCGGCATCGCCGCCGCACGCGCGGGCAACAAGCTCGGCGACATCTCCTTCGCGATCGGCAGCGTCGCCCACGAGGCCGGGCTCAAGGTCAACCTCCAGTTCGGCGGCCACGGCGTCGGCAAGACGATGCACGGCGAGCCCCACGTGCCCAACGACGGTCGCGCCGGGCGCGGCCTCAAGCTGCGCCCGGGACTGGTGATCGCCATCGAACCGTGGTTCCTGCACACCACCGACGAGATCGTCTTCGACCCCGACGGCTGGACCATCCGCAGTGCCGACGGCTCACGCGGCGCCCACGCCGAGCACACCGTCGCGATCACCGACGGTGACCCGATCATCCTCACCGCGCGCGACTGATCCACCGCGGACCGCGGACCGGGCGTCGCGGCTGCGCTGCGCCACGCGGGGTACCTCCCCGCCATGGTGCGCACCGTGGGCGTCGAGGAGGAGCTGCTGCTGGTCGATCCCCGGACCCGCACCGCGGCCCCGCGGTCCCAGCAGGTCCTGAAGTACGCCGCCGAGCACCGCCTCGGCACTCCGGGCCAGCTGGACCACGAGCTCTTCCGGCACCAGCTCGAGACGAGGACGCCACCCGCGACCGACCTCGCCGACCTGCGCCGCGACCTCGTCGCCGCCCGCCGGGCAGCGGCCGAGGCCGCGGCAGGTGTCGGCCTGCTGACGGCGGCGACGGGCGCCGTACCGCTGCCCAGCGGTGCACCGCGGACCACCCGCGACGACCGCTACCTCGCGATGGTGGAGACCTTCGGCGAGGTCGCCCGCCCGGGCGGGACCTGCGGCATGCACGTCCACGTCCACATCTCCTCCGAGGAGGAGGGCGTGGCGGTCATCGACGCCATCACGCCATGGCTGCCGGTGCTGCTGGCCGTGAGCGCCAACTCGCCCTTCTACCACGGCCGGGACACCCGCTACGCCTCGTGGCGCGCCCACTCGTGGTCGCAGTGGCCGAGCGCCGGACCGGTCGAGCGGTTCGGGAGCCTGGCCGCCTACCGCGAGGTCAGCCGGCGGATCGTCGCGTCCGGCGCCGCCCTCGACGAGGGCATGCTCTACTTCGACGCCCGGCTCTCCCGCGCGCATCCGACGGTCGAGGTGCGGATCACCGACGTCTGCACCGACCCCGACGACGCGGTGCTCCTGGCCGCGTTGGTGCGCGCGCTCGTCGCCCATGCCGCGAACGGGGTCCCCGCGGGCATCCCGTGGCGGGTGGAGCTCCTCCGGGCCGCCCGGTGGCGCGCCGCCCGCTACGGCCTGGCCGACCGTCTGCTCGACCCCGTGACCGGCGAGGTGCGGCCGGCGCGGGAGGTGCTGGAGCACCTGCTCGCGACGGTCCGCGAGCCCCTCGATGACCACGGCGACGCGAGCCTGGTCCACGACGCCGTGGCCCGGGTGCTGTCGGAGGGCGGGTCCGTCCGGCAGCGGGCGGCGTACGAGCGCAGCGGCGGGAGCGTCGCCGCCGTCGTCGACGACCTCGTGGCGCGGACGAACGCGTCCGTGGGCGTCAGGCCCTGAGCGCCCGTGACGTGACCGGGGAGCTCAGTGGCTGAGTCCCCAGAAGAAGCCGAAGACGCCGGCGCCCACGCCGAGGACGATGATCGTCCACAGCGAGATCCACGCCAGGGTGTGCATCCCGTGCTGGTAGTGGTTCTCGGAGAACCCCTGGAACTGCTCAGCGTTCGCGTCGCTCATCGCGTCCTCCTGTCGGCCTGCGTCCACGACGGAACGCTACTCCACCTCCGGCCGGTTCGGGGCGAGGTCGGGGCGCGTCAGCGGTCGGCGTGCCTGGCGACGAGCGAGAAGTCGGCGGCCAGGTCGACGTCCCACTCCACGCCCTTGGCATCGCGGACCTCGGCCTCGTAGGCGACGCCGGGATCGTCGCTCGGGTCGACGTCGACCACGGTGCCGCTGCCGACCGCCGCGAGGGCGGCCCTCTCGGCGGAGGTGCGCTCGGTCGCGGTGAGGACACGGTCGTCAGCGTCCGGCTGCTCCCCCGCCTCACCCGTCCCGTCCCGGTCGTCGTCCCGGTCGTCCCGGTCGTCGTACTCGCCGTCGTCGTCCAGCGTGACGACGCCGAGGTCACCGTCGAGGGTCACGTCGACCTCGCTACCGTCGGCGAGGCGTACCTCCACCTCGTAGGCCTCGCCCGGGTCGTCCGCCTTCTCGACCTCGAAGGCCTCGCCGCCGCCCGCTGCCTTGGTCGCGGCCGCGGCCACGCGGTCCCGTTCGGCGCCGGTCACGTCGTCGGCCGACGCGGCCCAGATCGTGCCGCCGAGGGCCAGGATCGCGACCGTCGCGAGGGCGGGGATCACGACGCGCTTGCGGCGCAGGGTGCTGGTCTTCATGGTGGTTCTTCCTCTCGGATGTGCGCGGAGCTGGTTGCACCTCCGAGAGTGCCGGGAGGTCGCTGAACCCTTCCTGAACCTTCCTGAAGGCACCTTCAGCGAGCCCGCGGAAGCCGTACGACGAACCGGGCCCCACCCAGCGCACTCGACTCGACCACGACCGTGCCGCCGTGGCCGGCCACGACCTCGCGCACGATCGCCAGCCCGAGGCCGCTCCCCCCGGCGTCGCGCGCGCGGGCCTCGTCGAGCCGGACGAACCGCTCGAAGATCCGTTCCCGGTCCGACGGCGGGACACCCGGGCCGTCGTCGTCGACGACGAGCACGACGGCTGCCCCCGACTGCGTCACCGTCACGGCGACGCGTGAGACCGCGTGGCGCGCCGCGTTGTCGACGAGGTTGCGCACCACCTGGCCGAGCGCGACGGGGTCGCCGTGCACCCGTCCGGCACCCACGCCGGTGGTGTCGGTGACGAGGCCGGGCCGGGCCACCCGTCGTACCTCCGCGAGGGCGAGGTCGTCGAGGTCCACGTCGCCCCGCGGCGCCCGTTCGCGCCCCTCCCCGGCGCGGGTGAGCGCGAGGAGCTGGTCGACGAGCACCTGCATCCGGACGGACTCCTCCAGCACGGTCTCGGCGAGCTCGCCCTCCGGCAGGGCGCCCGGGTGCGCACGGGCGACCTCGGCTGCCTGCCGGAGGCTGGCGAGGGGCGAGCGCAGCTCGTGGGACGCGTCACCGACGAACTGCTCCTGCCGGTCCCGGGCGTCCTGCAGGCGAGCGAGCATGGCGTTCATGGTGCGGGCCAGCCGGCCGACCTCGTCGCGGGTGGCCGGTTCGGGGACGCGACGCTCGAGGCTGCTGCCGCTGATCCGCTCGACCTCGGTGCGGATCCGCTCGACCGGGCGCAGCGCGCGGCCGACGACGAGCCAGGTCGTCGTACCGACGACGAGGGCGAGCAGCGGGAGCCCGAGCAGCAGCGGCAGGGCCAGCGCGGCAGTGGTCTCGTCGACGTCCTCGAGCGACACCGCGACCGCGACGTCACCACCCTCCGCGGTCTCCTCGGTGACGACGAGGTAGGCGTGCTCGCCGCCGGGCAGCCGGGCCCGCTCGCCGTCCCGGACCGGGAGGGCGTCGCCGTTCAACGACGCCGACGCCGCGAGCACCCGGCCGTCGGCGTCGGTGACCTGCCACACGACGTCGTCGGGCTCGTCATCGGGCTCGTCGTCGTCGGGCTCCCCCGCCGCCGGCAGACCGCCGCCGTCGACCTGGGCAGCGATGGCACCCGCCTGCTGCTCGGCGGTGGACTCCGCCGCACCGTGCAGTGACGAGCGCACGGTCAGCACCAGCGCGACGGCAGCGACGAGGAGGGCGACGACCACGACCACCAGGGCGGCGAGGGTGGTCCGGGTGCGGACGGAGGCAGGACGCACGTCAGCCCCCGTCGCTCGCGAGCCGGTAGCCGGCGCCGCGCAGGGTCTGGATCGCCTCGCGGCCGAAGGGCCGGTCCACCTTGTTGCGCAGGTGCCGGACGTAGACCTCGACGATGTTCGGGTCGCCGTCGAAGTCGCCGTCCCAGACAGCGTCGAGGATCTGGCGCTTCGAGACGACGTCGCCCTTGTGGCGGGCGAGGAAGGCGAGCACCGCGAACTCTCGCGCGGTGAGGCTGATCCGGACGTCACCGCGCCGCACCTCGCGAGCGGCGGGGTCGACGACGAGGTCGCCGATCTCCCACGCCACCGGCCGCTCCGGCGCGCCGCGCCGGGCCACGGCCCTCAGCCGCGCCACCAGCACCGGGAACGAGAAGGGCTTGGTCAGGTAGTCGTCAGCACCGGTGTCGAGGCCCTCGACCTGGTCCCACTCGCCGTCCTTCGCGGTCAGCATCAGGATCGGCGTCCAGTTCTCCTCGGCCCGCAGCGCCTCGCACACCTTGTAGCCGTTGATCCCCGGCAGCATCAGGTCGAGCACGATCGCGTCGTAGGCATTCTCACGGGCCAGCCACAACCCGTCGGTGCCGTCGTGCGCCTCGTCGACCGCGAAGCCCTCGGCCTCGAGCCCGATCCTCAGCGAGCGCGCGAGCCGGCGCTCGTCCTCGACGACCAGGACACGCATGCGACCTCCGGGAGAAGCAGTTCAGGGCGGCCCCATTCTCACGGAGCCACCCTGAACCTGCGCTGAAGCGCGCTGAAGTACGACGATCAGGCGTACTTGACCTGCATCTCCTTGATGGCGTTGAGCCAACCCGAGCGGAGCCGGCGCGGCTCCTCCGCCAGCTGGATGTCCGGCGCGAGGTCGGCGAGGGCCTCGAAGATCAGCTTGATCTCCATGCGCGCGAGGTTCGCCCCGATGCAGTAGTGGGCGCCGTGGCCACCGAAGGCGACGTGCGGGTTCTTCTCACGGGTGATGTCGAAGGTGAACGGGTCGTCGAAGACGGTCTCGTCGAAGTTGGCCGAGGCGTAGAAGATGCCGACCCGGTCGCCCTTCTTCACCTGCTGGCCGGCGACGACGACGTCGTTCTTCGCCGTGCGCTGGAACACCGTGACGGGCGTGGACCACCGGATCACCTCGTCGATCATGGTGTCGGGACGCTCCTTCTTCCACAGCTCCCACTGGTCGGGGTTCTGGAAGAAGGCGTGCATGCCGTGGCTGATCGCGTTGCGGGTGGTCTCGTTGCCGGCGACGGCGAGCAGGATGACGAAGAAGCCGAACTCGTCGTTCGTGAGCGCACCGTGGTCGTCGTCCTGGCCGACGCTGACGAGCTTGGTGACGATGTCGTCCTGCGGGTTCGCACGACGCTCGTTGGCCAGGGCGTCGAAGTAGACGAGCAGCTCCATCGAGGCGGTCGCCGGGTCGGAGGTGTTGTCCGGGTCGTCGTAGCCCATCATCGAGTTCGACCACTCGAAGATCTTCTTGCGGTCCTCCTGCGGCACCCCGAGGAAGTCCGCGATCGCCTGCAGCGGCAGCTCGGCCGCGAGGTCGGCGACGAAGTCGCCGGCACCGCGGTCGACCGCCTCCTGGACGATCTCGTACGCACGGGCACGCAGGTTGTCCTTGAGGCTGGCGATCGCCCGCGGCGTGAAGCCGCGCGAGACGATGCCGCGCATCTTGGTGTGGTCCGGCGGGTCGTGGTGGATCAGCATGGCGCGCTGCACCTCGACCTGGTCACGGGTCATGTCCTCGGCGAAGCGGATGATCACGCCGTTCTCGGCGGTGGACCAGTTCTCGTTGTCCTTGGAGATCTCGCGGACCTCCTGGTGCCGGGTGCAGGCCCAGTAGCCGGTGTCGAGGAAGCCCGCGCGGGCGTGCGGCGGCTGCTCGATCCAGCGGATCGGCTGGTTCGCGCGGAGAGCACGGAACTCCTCGTGGGGCAGCGCCACCGCATTGATGTCGGGATTGGTGGGATCCCATCCCTCAGGAAGAAGGAGCTCGGTCACGCGACGAACCTTTCGATGGGGGTGGTGGAACACGTTCTAGACCCACCGTACAAAGCATCGCAGGATTACGAAAGGGTTTCGTTCAGCGTTTCTCGGACGATCGGGACGAAACAAGAACGTGTTCTAGTTCGGTGCTATCGTGGGCCCATGGGCAACCCTGTGATCGTCGATGCCGTCCGCACCCCTCTGGGCAAGCGCAAGGGCTGGCTGGCCGGCCTCCACCCGGCGCAGACCCTCGGCTTCGTCCAGGCGGAGGTGCTCCGTCGCGCCGGGGTCGACCCCGCGCTGGTCGAGCAGGTGATCGGCGGCATCGTCACGCAGGCGGGCGAGCAGTCCAACGACGCCGTACGCCGCGCCTGGCTCTACGCCGGCTTGCCGATCGCGACCGCCGGCACCGCGCTCGACGCCCAATGCGGCTCCGGCCAGCAGTCCACCCACCTCGTCAACGACATGGTCGCGGCCGGCACGATCGACGTCGGCATCGCCTGCGGCGTCGAGATGATGTCGCGCATCCCGCTCGGCGCGAACGTCCCGGCCGGCATGGGCGACCCGCGTCCGGCCGACTGGTCGATCGACATGCCGAACCAGTTCGAGGCCGCGGACCGGATCGCGAGGAACCGCGGCATCACGCGGGCCGACCTCGAGGCCCTCGGCCTCGCGTCCCAGGTCAAGGCGCGCGTCGCCGTCGAGGAGGGTCGCTTCAAGCGCGAGATCGCGGCCATCGAGGCGCCGGTCCTCGACGACGAGGGCAACCCGACGGGCGAGACCCGGCTCGTCGACACCGACCAGGGCCTGCGCGAGACCACCGCCGAGGGCCTCGCCGGCCTGCGCAGCGTGCTCCCCGACGGACTGCACACGGCAGGCACCTCCTCGCAGATCTCCGACGGCGCTGCCGCCCTGCTGATCATGGACGAGGACAAGGCCAAGGCCCTCGGCCTCACGCCCCGCGCCCGGATCAAGGCGCAGTGCCTCGTCGGATCGGACCCCTACTTCCACCTCGACGGCCCGGTCGACGCCACCCAGCGGCTGCTCGACAGGACCGGGATGGCGATCAGCGACTTCGACATCTTCGAGGTCAACGAGGCCTTCGCGTCCGTGGTGCTCTCCTGGGCCGGCGTGCACGGCGTCGACATGGACAAGGTCAACGTCAACGGCGGAGCGATCGCACTCGGACACCCGGTCGGCGCCACCGGCGTCCGGCTGATCACCACCGCGCTGCACGAGCTGGAACGGCGCGACGCCTCGACCGCGCTCATCTCGATGTGCGCCGGCGGCGCGATGGCGACCGGCACCATCATCGAGCGCATCTGAGGACACACCCCGGGCCGCCCAGGGTCTTGCCGTGACGCCGCGTCACGGCAAGACTCCTCCGCTATGGGCTCCCGTCACCACGTCGTCGTCGTCGGCTCCGGCTTCGGCGGACTCTTCGCCACCAAGGCGCTCAAGCGCGCCGACGTGGACGTCACGCTGATCTCGAAGACGACCCACCACCTGTTCCAGCCCCTGCTCTACCAGGTGGCGACGGGCATCCTCGCCCAGGGCGAGATCGCGCCGCCGACCCGTGAGGTGCTCGCCCGCCAGTCCAATGCGCGGGTGGTCCTCGGCGAGGTGAGCGCGCTCGACCTCGCGGCGCGCACCGTCACCTCGGACATCCAGGGCCGGGTCCACCAGCTGTCCTACGACTCCCTCATCGTCGCGGCCGGCGCGGGCCAGTCGTACTTCGGCAACGACCACTTCGCCGACTACGCACCGGGCATGAAGACGATCGACGACGCCCTCGAGCTCCGCGGCCGGATCTTCGGCGCGTTCGAGCTGGCCGAGCTCGCGGAGACGAAGGAGGAGCTCGAGCGCTACCTGACGTTCGTGGTCGTCGGCGCCGGACCGACCGGCGTCGAGATGGCTGGCCAGATCGCCGAGCTCGCGCACAAGACCCTGCGCCGCGACTTCCGCAGCTTCGACCCGCGCCAGGCGCGCGTCGTCATGGTCGACGCGGCCCCGCAGGTGCTCCCGCCCTTCGGCGCGAAGCTCGGAGCGGTCGCCCAGCGCTCACTGGAGAAGCGCGGTGTCGAGGTACTGCTCGGCGGCATCGTCACGAACGTCGACCAACTGGGCATCGAGCTGCAGCACAAGGACGGCACGACCACCCGGATCGAGGCCGCCACCAAGGTCTGGGCGGCCGGCGTCCAGGCATCCCCGCTGGGCACGCTGCTCGCCGAGCAGACCGGCGCACAGCTCGACCGCGCCGGCCGGGTCGCGGTCAACCCCGACCTGACGCTCCCGGGCCATCCCGAGGTCTTCGTCATCGGCGACATGATGGCGCTGGACAACCTGCCCGGCGTCGCGCAGGTGGCCATCCAGGGCGGCAAGTACGCCGCGAGGACGATCACCCGCCGGGTCGACCACCAGGCGCCGCCGGCGCCGTTCAAGTACTTCGACAAGGGGTCGATGGCCACCATCTCGCGGTTCAGCGCCGTCGCCCTGGTCGGCAGGCTGCGTCTGAGCGGCCTGCTGGCCTGGTTGATGTGGCTGGTCATCCACCTGCTGTACCTGACGGGCTTCAAGAACCGCTTCAGCGCCCTGCTGCACTGGCTGGTGACCTTCGTCAGCAACAGCCGCTCCGAGCGGACGGCAACGGCCCAGCAGATCTACGCCCGGCTCGCCATCGGTCGGCTCGAGGGCGGTACGGCGTCCGTCGCCTCCTCGCCGGCCCACTGGAACGACCTGCGGGCCGAGCTCGAGGCACGGGCCGCCGAGGAGACCCGGCTCACCGACAGCGGCGAGCGCGGGGCGCGGGTCGAAGCGGGCTGAGGGCCCGCGTCAGGCGCCGTACACCCGGTCAGGCGCCGTAGACCGGCTCCGGGGCGGGCGCCTCGGCGAGCAGCTCGCGCAGGGCGGGACCGACCTTCTCGGCCTCCCAGCGAGTACCGGCGTCGCGGGAGGGCCCGTGCGACCAGGCGTTCTCGACGGTGATGACCGAGCCGTCGACCTCGATCACCCGACCGGTGACATCGCCTGCCTCCTCGGACGCGAGCCAGGCGACGATCGGCGAGTTGTCCTCGGGCAGCGCCATCGCGGAGGTGTCGAACGCACCCTCGGTCATCCTGGTCCTGGCGACCGGCGCGATCGCGTTGACCGTGACACCGACCCGTCCCAGCTCGGCGGCGGCGACGAGCGTCATCGTGGCGATGCCGCCCTTGGCCGCTGAGTAGACGACCTGGCCGATGGAGCCCTGGAGGCCGGCACCGGACGTCGTGTTGATGACCCGCGCCACCCGCTGGCGGCCCTGCTTCGACTCGGCCCGCCAGTAGGCGGCAGCGTGGCGCAGCGTGGCGAAGTGGCCCTTGAGGTGCACCCGCACGACCGCGTCGAACTCGTCCTCGGTCGCGTTGACGAGCATCCGGTCCCGGACGAATCCTGCGTTGTTGACGAGGATGTCCAGGCCCCCGAAGGTGTCGATGGCCTGCTGCACCAGCGCGGCGGCCTGCTCGAAGTCGGCGACGTCGGCGCCGTTGACCACGGCCTCGCCTCCCATCGCCTCGATCTCGGCGACCACCTCGTGAGCCGGGCCCTGTTGGTCGGAGGGGCCGGTCTTCTCCCCGTTGTTGGAGACGCCGTAGTCGTTGACGACGACCTTGGCGCCGTGGCGGGCCAGCTCGAGCGCGTGGGCCCGGCCGATCCCCCGGCCCGCGCCGGTGACGATGGCGACGCGGCCTTCGAGAAGCTTGCTCACTGGGACTCTCCTTGACTCTTCTGCGATAGGTAGAGGAAGACGGGCTGCTCGCCGCCGCCGTGGCAGGCGACCCGTGCTCCCGAGACGTACGACGCCAGGTCGCTCGCGAGGAAGGCGACGACCTGTCCGATCTCGGTGACGTCGGCCATCCTCCCCGCCGGGATGGTGGCCTCGATCGCGGCGACGGTCTCGTCGCCGCCGTAGTGGTCGGCGGTGTCGGCCGTGCGCACGAGGCCGACGTCGATCGCGTTCACCCGCACCCGGGGCCCCCACTCCTGGGCCAGGGACGTGGTCAGCGAGTCGACGCCGGCCTTCGCGGCGCCGTACGCGGCCGTTCCGGGAGACGGGCGCCCGCCGGACACCGACGAGATGTTCACGATGGAGCCCCCACCGGGCTGCTCCTGCATGACCCGGTTGGCGGCCTGGCTGACCAGCAGCGACGACATCAGGTTGAGCCCGACGATCTTGTCGTGGAAGCGCGGCGACGCGGTCGCCGCGAGCGCGAAGGGCGCGCCTCCGGCGTTGTTGACCACGACGTCGAGGCGACCCTGCTCGGCCACGATCCCGCTCACCAGCGCCTCGACCGACTCCGCGTCCCGGACGTCGCACCGTCGGTGGGACGCGCCCGCCGGCGGTTCGGCCTCCGAACGGCCACAGGTCACGACGGTCGCGCCCGCGGCCAGCAGGACCTCCGTGATGCCGCGACCGATGCCGCGGGCGCCACCGGTCACCAGCGCGACGCGCCCGGTCAGGTCCAGGGAGAGAGCCATGCGGACACCCTACCAAGCAAATGCTTGGTAGGGTGTCGGAACGCCCGCTCGTTCCTCGCGGGCCAATCGACCACCGAAGGAAGACCGATGCCGATCACCAGCGAGCTCCGCGATGACGGGATCCGCCTCGTCACGATGAACGCTCCCCCGGTCAACGCCCTCACCGTGCAGGGCTGGTTCGACGTGGCCGCGGCCCTCGACGAGGCCAGCGCCGACCTGGCGACGAAGGTCGTCGTGCTCCGCGCCGAGGGCAAGGGCTTCAACGCCGGCGTCGACATCAAGGAGATGCAGAACACCACCGGGTTCGACGCGTTGCTCGGTGCCAACAAGGGCTGCTTCGCCGCCTTCAAGGCCGTCTACGAGTGCTCCGTCCCGGTGATCGCGGCCGTCAACGGCTTCTGCGTCGGCGGCGGCGTCGGCCTGGTCGGCAACGCGGACTGCGTCGTCGCCAGCGATGACGCCTACTTCGGGGTGCCCGAGGTCAACCAGGGCGCCCTCGGTGCGGCGACCCACATGGCGCGGCTGGTGCCCCAGCACATGATGCGGACCCTGTACTTCACCGCCCGGACGATCCCCGCCCAGGACCTCGTGCAGTTCGGATCGGTGCTCGAGGTGGTCCCCCGCGACGAGCTCGACGAGGCCGCGCTGCGCGTCGCCCGCGACATCGCCGCCAAGGACACCCGGGTCATCCGCGCCGCCAAGGAGGCCCTCAACGGGATCGACCCGGTCAACGTCAACAAGTCCTACCGCTGGGAGCAGGGCTTCACCTTCGAGCTGAACCTGATGGGCGTCAGCGACGAGCTCCGCGACGACTTCGCGGGTACGGAGAAGGCCAAGGGAGACAGCAAGTGAGCAGCCGCAAGCCCCGCGACAAGCAGATGACGATCGACGAGGTCGTCGCGTCGCTCGAGGACGGGATGACCATCGGCATCGGGGGCTGGGGCCCACGGCGCAAGCCGATGGCACTGGTGCGGGCGATCCTCCGCTCGGACCTGAAGGACCTGACCATCGTCAGCTGGGGCGGCGCCGACGTCGGCCTGCTCGCCCGCGCCGGCAAGATCCGCAGGCTGGTCTACGCGTTCGTCAGCCTCGACTCGATCCCGCTCGAGCCGAACTTCCAGCGGGCCCGGCAGACCGCCTCCATCCCGGAGGTCGTCGAGCTCGACGAGGGAATGTTCCAGACCGGCCTCAAGGCGGCGGCCGAGCGGCTGCCCTTCCTGCCGATGCGCGCCGGGCTGGGCTCCGACGTCCTGGTCAACAACCCGTGGATCAAGACCGTCACCAGCCCGTACGACGACGGGGTCGGCCACGAGGAGCTCGTCGCCGTGCCGGCGCTCAGGCTCGACGTCGCGCTGGTCCACCTCAACCGCGCCGATGTCCACGGCAACGCGACCTACCTGGGCCCGGACCCCTACTTCGACGACCTGTTCGCGATGGCCGCCGACCGCACCTACCTCTCGGTCGAGCAGATCGTCGACACAGCCGGCCTCACCGTCGACACCCCCGTCCAGCGGGTGCTGCTCAACCGGATGATGGTCACCGGAGTGGTCGAGACCCCCAACGGCGCCCACTTCACCAACTGCGTGCCCGACTACGAGCGCGACGAGCGCTTCCAGAAGGCGTACGCCGCCGCGGCGGGCGGGTCCGACGAGGACTGGGCCGCCTTCGAGGAGCGATTCCTGTCCGGCGACGAGGCCGCCTACCAGGCCGCCGTCGCCGCCTTCGCCGAGGAGGCGACCAAGTGAGCACCGAGACCATCACCCGGGCGGACGTCTGCGCCGCCGCCATCGCCGACGCCTTCGCCGACGACGGCGAGATCTTCGGCAGCCCGATGGGCATGCTTCCCATGCTGGGAGTGCGGCTCGCGAAGCTCACGAGCAACCCCGACCTGGTGATCTCGGACGGCGAGTCGCTCTTCCTCTCCGGCGTCCCGCCGCTGTTCGCCAAGGGCGACGTCGTCGAGGGCTGGATCCCCTTCCGCCGTGTGTTCGACGTCGTCGCCTACGGCAAGCGCCACGTGATGATGGGCGCCACCCAGATCGACCGCCACGGCAACCAGAACATCTCCGCCATCGGGCCCTTCGCCCAGCCGAAGCGCCAGCTGCTCGGCTCGCGCGGGGCGCCCGGCAACACGGTGAACAACCGGACGTCGTACTGGGTCCCGAAGCACTCGTCGCGGGTCTTCGTCGAGCAGGTCGACATCGTCTCCGGCGTCGGGCCGAAGCGCGCGAAGGAGGCGGGTCCCGGCGCCGCCCGCTACAACGACATCCACCGGATCGTCAGCAACCTCGGCGTCTTCGACGTCAAGGGCGCCGACGACACGGTGCGGCTGCTCTCGGTGCACCCGGGCGTGAGTGTCCAGGACGTGGTCGAGGCCACCGGGTTCACCCTCGAGATCCCCGCGGACGTCCCGACGACCCGCGAGCCGTCGTACGAGGAACTGGTGATCATCCGCGAGATGCTCGATCCGAAGGGCCTGCGCTTCCGCGAGGTCCCCGAGCCGGAGGCCGCGCAGTGATCGGGCAGCAGCTCCGGACGCCGTTCACGGACCTCGTCGGCGTGCCGCACCCGGTCGTCCAGACCGGCATGGGCTGGGTCTCCGGACCGCGCCTGGTCTCCGGCACCGCCAACGCCGGCGGCCTCGGCATCCTGGCCTCCGCGACGATGACCTTCGCCGAGCTCGAGAAGGCGATCATCGAGACGAAGGGCCGCACCGACAAGCCGTTCGGCGTCAACCTGCGCGCCGACGCCGGCGACGCCGCCGACCGGTGCCAACTGCTCATCGACCACGGCGTGAAGGTCGCCTCCTTCGCCCTGGCGCCGAAGCCGGAGCTCATCGCGAAGCTCAAGGAGCACGGCATCGTCGTGATGCCGTCGATCGGTGCGGCGAAGCACGCGAAGAAGGTCGCGGCCTGGGGCGCGGACGCGGTGATGGTGCAGGGCGGCGAGGGCGGCGGCCACACCGGCCCGATCCCCACCACCCTGCTCCTGCCGACGGTGCTCGACGCCGTCGACATCCCGGTCATCGCGGCCGGCGGCTTCTTCGACGGTCGCGGCCTCGCTGCCGCCCTGTCGTACGGCGCCGCGGGCGTCGGCATGGGCACCCGCTTCCTGCTCACCCAGGACTCCGCCGTGCCCGACGCGGTCAAGCAGCTCTACCTCGAGCGCGGCCTGACCGACACCGTCGTCACCGCCAAGGTCGACGGCATGCCGCACCGGATGCTGCGCACCGAGCTCGTGGACTCCCTGGAGGAGACCTCTGCCGTGCGCCGGCTCGGACCGACCGCCCGCCGCACGATGGAGTTCAAGAAGTCGTCCGGCATGTCGTGGGCCGCGCTGCTCAGGGACGGCCGCGCCATGAAGAAGGCGCAGGGCCGGACGCTGGGGCAGATGGCGCTGGCCGCGAACACCCCGACCATGCTCCGCGCCGGTCTCGTCGAGGGCGACACCTCCGCCGGAGTGCTCGCGAGCGGCCAGGTCGTCGGCGTCATCGACGACCTGCCCACCTGCGAGGAGCTCATCGACCGGATCGTCGTCCAGGCCGCAGCGGAGCTGAAGCGGGCGTCGTCGTACGTCGTGTGACGACGCGGCGCACCCGACGGCCGGCGGTGTCGGAGGCGTCCCCTAGGGTCACCCGGGTGATCCACCGATGAGCAAGCTCGATGCAGTGCGCGCGATGCGCGAGGCCCGCTACGCGGAGGGGCAGACCCGGGCAGGGTCGGCGAAGCGCCCGTCGCCGCGCACCCCGGAGCCGTCCGACGACGACCGGTGCGGCCACCGCAACATCAGCGGTCGCACCTGCACCCGCGAGCGCGGCCACGCGGCGAAGACCCACCGCTACACGTGACGGTCAGCGGTCGTCCAGCGGACGCTGGAAGGCCCACTCCCGCCCCATGACGCGGTAGCCGAGGACCTCGTTGACGCCGATCATGTGATCGTTGGACTCGGCGTTCCACGTGTCGATGAGCTGGAGCTGCGGCTCCTCGACCGCGAGCCAGCGCAGCATGTCGGTCTTGAGCAGGAGTCCGAGGCGATGGCCACGGTGCGCACGGGTGACCGACGTGTCGTGCTGGTGGCCGCGCTCGGGGTGATCGATCTCGACGGTGACGACGGTCTGGGCAGCCAGCTCCCCCGTCGGCAGGTGCCGGGCGACGAGACGGTACATCCGCTGGCGCCGGCCAGCCGTGGCCACCTCGTAGGCCCGCATCCGGTCCCCGGTGAACACCTCGTCCTCGTAGTCGAGGTCGTCGAGCGGTGCGTCGTTGATCGCGGACGCCATCTCGGCCAGCGCGTCCAGGCGGTCGTCGGGCGTCGGGACGGGCCACCGCTCGACGACGTAGTCGGCGGCGTGCGGCAGCGCCTCGTCGTAGCGGCGGGTCAGCTCCGGCCAGTCGACCTCGGAAAGCACCTGGCGGCGGTTGATCGACGCCAGCTTGCGCTCGAACCCATGGCGCGCGGCGAACGCGTGGGCCGCGTCGGTGTCCCAGGCATCGGCGACCAGGCTGGTGCGGCCGATGCCGCGCGCCTCCTCGACCAGGTGGGCCAGCATCGTCGTACCGTGCCCGCGGCGCCGGTGGGCCGGGTGCACCTCGACGTGCACGAAGGCCAGGTCGAGGTTGTCGTACTCGCTCGCGGCCAGCGAGCCCCACACGACGGCCGTGCCGTCGACGGTCCCGAGGTACGGCGTCTCGGGCTCGCCGTCCCAGCCGTGCGTGAACCTGCCGGCGCCCTGCCGGGCGGTCGTCGGGTGGACCCACGGCGTGTCGGCAGCCGCCGAGGCATTGGCCAGGTCGGCCCACAGCTCGAGCTCCGCCACGTCGTCGGGCCGGAAGGGCTTGATGTCCATGAGGGCCAGCATGCGGTGCCGGAAGGCGGCTCGCCACTGGATATCCTTGGGCGGTGAACCAGCAGTCCGCTCCGCGTCGGCGCCACCTGATGGATCCGAACGCTCCCCGCAAGGCCCCCGACCCCCGGGACCTCGAGCGCCTGCAGCGGGTGCAGCGCCGGGTCATGTCGGTCCTGCTGGTCACCACCGTGCTGCACCTCGCGGTCGGCTTCGTGATCGCGGCCGACCACGTCGCCGAGGACCGCCTCGACGCCCGCATCGGGCTCAACGTGATCGCGACGGCCTTCATGGTCGGCGGCATCGCCGCCACCCTGCTGATCAACCACAGGTCGTGGAAGTCGCCGTGGCTGCTGGTCGGACTGCTGCCCGGCCTCGTCGGCATCTGGTGGACGGTGCTCTGAGCGGCTTCGCCGGTCAGCTCACTCGACCAGGTCGACCTCGTACAGGTCGTCGATCCCGTCTCCGACGGAGAACGCCCAGCCGACGGGCAGCGCCAGCCTGGCCAGGATGTCGGGGTGCGCCCGTGACGCCTCCTGCACCGTCACGATGTCGAAGCCGACGGACTGGCTCACCGCATCGAAGTCGTCACCGCAGAAGAAGACCCACCCGGTGTCGCGGCGCTCCGGAGCCGGCTCGAACCGGGCCCCCTGCAACACGGCTCCTCCAGCGGCCACGTTGCGCGCCAGCAGGGCGAGTCCGAACGGCGACGGCGGTTCCGCCCGGACGCCGGCGCGGTCGCAGATCGCCTGTTGGTCGCTCCGGATCCGCGGGGGCGCGGCAGGGTCCACGGGTGTGGCAGGTCCCGCCGGCCGTTCGTCCTGCGCAGCCATGCGCTCGACGAGGGCCAGGTGCTCGGACAGGTCGGGCCGGACGTCTCCTGTCGCGATCACGTGGCTCAGCGGCAGGTGCAGCGGATCGAACACCTCCAGGCTGGTGTGGGTGGCGTAGGGCTGGTTGTCGAGCAGGCAGGTGACGTGGACTCCGTCCCCGCCCGTGACGACCGCCCACATCCGCTCGACGTGCGTCACCAGCACCGGCGCACCCGCTTCGTCGTACGGCGCGAGGCCGTCGCGGGAGAAGTCGGCGATGTCGACCAGCCGGAACATGGCGCGCACGAGGCTGCCCGGCTGCAGCCGGTCGAGGTCGTCCGCGCTGGGCAGCTCGAAGGTGTCCGGGTGCTCCGCCGCGACCGGCCGCGGATCGACCAGTTCCCAGCCACCCCGGGCCAACAGCTCTCGGACGTCCGTCTCCATCACCCCATCGAACCATGCTGCTCAGGTCGCGCTCGCGGGTGCCGACGGGGACTGCATGTCGACCCTGCGCCCGGACACGACCGCAGCGGAGGTCCATCCCGCCCTGCTGCAGTCCGTCGCGCTCACGCTGCGGCCCACCGTCGGTGAGCCGGTGGACGTCGAGACGCGGGTGCTCGACCTCGAGCCGTACGGCGACGGCGGCACCGCGCTGGTGGTCGCCTGCCCCGACGGGCTCGACCCGGACGAGCACCACTTCGACGCCAGCGTCGCCTGGACCTACCCGCTCGGCCGGATGGTGTGTGCCGTGAGCACGCGGCCGGCCGTGCGGCACTACGGTCGCGTCTGGCTGCTGCGCCCGTCGGCCGCGCCCACCCGGCTGCAGCAGCGGACGTTCTTCCGGGCGCGGGTGGCGGTTCCCGTCGCCCTGTCCTGGCCGGTCGACGGCGGACCGGACGACGGTGCCGAGGTCGGGGACGGCGCGGAGCGGGAGGTGTCCGTCGCCAGCCTGCTCGGCGTCGCGGTCGACCTCAGCGAGGGCGGCGTCCTCGCCGCGGCGCAGGGCCCGGTCCCCGAGCCCGGCACGCAGGTCGAGGCGACCATCCGCATCGACGGCGACAACCTGGCCCAGCCCGCGCGGGTGGTGCGACACGTCCGGTTCGCGGGCGGTGGCGTGGGTGTGGCTGTCTCGTTCATCGACCCGACCGTCCACGGCGACCGGATCCGGCGCGTCGTGTTCGAGACCGAACGCCGGCGCCGCCGGCCGCGGTGAGAACGGTCAGGCCGCGTGCCGGTGGGTCAGCTCGGCGGCCCCGTCGGCCAGCCGTCGTACACCGTGCTCGGCGGCGGAACCGCGCGACCACAGTGTGGCGATCGAGCGCCCGGCGAGGTAGCCGATGGCGTACGTCCCGAGGACGACCAGCGGGATCTTCTCCGCACGTCGGTGGTTCATGACGTCCCCCTCTCCCCCGTGTCCCCTCCCATCGGCAGGGGGCACGGGTTCCGGAGGAAACGTCCGCGTCAGCCCAGCCGCTCGATGATGGTGACGTTGGCCTGGCCGCCGCCCTCGCACATGGTCTGCAGGCCGTAGCGGCCGCCCGTGCGCTCGAGCTCGTTGAGCATCGTGGTCATCAGCCGGGTGCCGGTCGCGCCGATCGGGTGGCCCAGTGCGATGCCGCCGCCGTTGACGTTGACCTTCTCGTGCGGGGCACCCGTCTCCTTCATCCAGGCCAGCACCACCGACGCGAACGCCTCGTTGCACTCGAAGAGGTCGATGTCGTCGATCGCGATACCGGACTTCTCGGCCGCGTGCTTCGTCGCGTTGATCGGGCCGGTGAGCATCCACACCGGGTCGTCGCCGCGGACCGACAGGTGCACGATCCTGGCGCGTGGGGTGAGGCCGTGGTCCTTCACCGCCTGCTCGGAGGCGATGAGCATGGCCGAGGACGCGTCGCAGATCTGCGATGCGACGGCGGCCGTGATCCGGCCGCCGGGAGCCAGCGGCTCGAGGCCGGCCATCTTCTCGAGCGAGGTCTCCCGCGGGCACTGGTCGGTGTCCAGGACGGTGCCGTCCTCGAGGGAGAACGGGACGATCTCGCCGGCGAAGCGGCCCTCGGCGATCGCGGTGCGGGCCCGCTCGTGCGAGGCGAGCGCGAACTGCTCCATCTCCTCGCGGCTGATGTCCCACTTCTCCGCGATCATCTCGGCGGAGCGGAACTGGCTGACCTCCTGGTCTCCGTAGCGCTTGAGCCAGCCCGGGGACTCGGCGAACGGCGTGGAGAAGCCGTACTGCTGGCCGACGAGCATGGCCGCCGAGATCGGGATGGCGCTCATGTTCTGCACGCCACCGGCGACCACGAGGTCCTGGGTGCCGGACAGCACGCCCTGCGCGGCGAAGTGCACGGCCTGCTGCGAGGAGCCGCACTGGCGGTCGATCGTCACGCCGGGGACGTGGTCGGGCAGCCCGGCCACCAGCCATGCCGTGCGGGCGACGTCGCCGGCCTGCGAGCCGATGGTGTCGCAGCAGCCGAGGATCACGTCGTCGACCGCGCCGGCATCGACGCCGGTCCGCTCGACGAGGGCGGCCAGCGAGTGCGCGGCCAGGTCAGCAGAGTGGACTCCGGCGAGCGCGCCACCGCGCTTGCCGACCGCGGTGCGGACCGCGTCGACGATGTAGGCCTCAGGCATTGTTGATCCCATCCAGGAGAATTCGGACGTACTGGTCGGCGACGGCCGTGTGGCTCAGGCCGCGGCCGGGTCGGTACCAGCGGACGGCGACCCACACGGTGTCGCGGATGAAGCGGTAGGTCAGCGTGACGTCGAGGTCGGGGCGCAGCACGCCGGTGCGCACGCCCTCCTCGATCAGCGTCACCCACACCTGCCGGGACTGGGCGTTGCGGTCGGCGAGGTAGCCGAACCGCTCGAAGGTGCCGAGGTGGTCGGCATCGTTCTGGAAGATCGCGACCTCGTGCGGGTGCTGGTCGATCGCCTCGAAGGACACCCGCACGGCCCGCTCCAGCTTGGTGCGGGCATCGTCCTCGCTGGCGAGGATCTCGTCGTACTTGCCGAAGAGCTCCTCCTGGAAGGGCACGAGCAGCTCGTCGACCATCGACTCCTTCGAGTCGAAGTGGTGGTAGAGACTGCCGGACAGGATGCCCGCGGCGTCGGCGATGTCGCGCACCGTCGTGTTGCGGAAGCCCTTGCGTGCGAAGACCTCCCCAGCGATCGCGAGCAGCTCCTCGCGTCGCGTCCGGGAGCCGTGCGCCTCAGGCGTGCTGGCTGCTGACACTGATCACCTCACCGGTCAGGTACGACGAGTAGTCGCTCGCGAGGAACACCATCACGTTGGCAACCTCCCACGGCGCAGCCGCCCGACCAAAAGCCTCCCGCTGCTTGAGCTCCGCCAACAGCTCCGGCGAGGTCACCTTCTCGAGGAAGGGGTGCATGGCCAGGCTCGGGGACACCGCGTTGACGCGGATCCCGTGCGGGGCGAGGTCGAGGGCCGAGCACCGGGTCAGCGCCATCACGCCGGCCTTGGCCGCGGCGTAGTGGGCCTGGCCCTCCTGGGCCCGCCAGCCGATGACGGAGGCGTTGTTGACGATGACACCCTTCCTGCCAGCCGCCACGAACCGCTGCCCGACCGCGCGGGTGGCGCGCATCGTGCCGGTGAGGGTGATGTCGATGACGCGGTTCCAGGTCTCGTCGGTGACCTCGAGGATCGAGTCCGTGCCGCCCAGGCCGGCGTTGTTGATCATGACGTCGACGCCACCGAACTCCTCGGCGGCGTCGAGGAGGGCGGTGATGTCCTCCTCCTTCGTCACGTTGCAGACGAGCTGGCGCACCCGGTCGGCGCCGAACTCGGCGGCCAGCGCCTCCTCGGCCTCCGCGAGGCGCCGCTCGTGGGTGTCGCTGAAGACGACCGCCTTCGCGCCCTCCTCGAGTGCCCGTCGTACGACGGCGGCACCGATCCCGGCACCGGCCGCCGCCGTGACGACGACCACCTTGCCGGCCAGCAGGTCGTGCCCGGGGACGTAGTCGGGGGTGGGCTGCTCGGGTCGGAGCGCAGTCATCAGGATCCCTTCGGTTCACGCGGAAGGCCGAGCACGCGCTCGGCGAGGATGTTCTTCTGCACCTCGTCGCTGCCGCCGTAGAGCGTGTCGGCGCGGGAGAAGAGGAAGAGCCGCTGGTGGTCGTCGAGGTCGTACGACGCCGGACTGGTCGGCCGCGCCAGCAGGCCGTCGGCGCCGGCGACGTCCATCGCCACCTCTCCGAGCGCGCGGTGCCAGTTGGCCCACGCCAGCTTGAAGATCGAACCGGCTCCGTTGCCCGCCGCCGAGTCCTGGCCCCCCTCGACCAGCGCGAGCGAGCGCAGCGCGAAGCTGCGGATCACGGCGAGCTCGGACTTCATCCGGGCCAGGCGGTCGCGGACGACCGGGTCGTCGATCGAGCCGTTGTCCTTCGCCCGGTCGATGACGGTGTCGAGCTCGCGGGCGAAGCCGACGGTCTGGCCCAGCGTCGAGACGCCGCGCTCGAAGCCGAGCAGGCCCATCGCGACGCCCCAGCCCCGGCCGGGCTCCCCGACGACGAGGTCGCCGGCGGTGCGGGCACCGGTGAAGAACACCTCGTTGAACTCCGAGCCGCTGGTGAGCTGCTCGATCGGCCGGACCTCGACACCGTCCTGGTCGAGGGGCACGAGCAGGAAGGACAGGCCCTGGTGGCGGCTCGAGCCGGGCTCGGTGCGGGCGACGACGAAGCACCAGTCGGACAGGTGGGCGAGCGAGGTCCACACCTTCTGGCCGTCGATCACCCACTCCCCGGTCGACTCGTCGCGACGGGCGCGGGTCTGCACGTTGGCGAGGTCGGATCCGGCGTCGGGCTCGGAGTACCCCTGCGCCCACAGCTCGCGGACGGAGACGATCTCGGGCAGGAAGCGCTTCCTCTGCTCCTCGGTGCCGAACGCGATGAGCGTCGGGCCGAGCAGCTGCTCGCCGAGGTGGTTGACGCCGGCCGGGGCGTTCGAGCGGGCGTACTCCTCGTGGAAGATCACCTGCTGCCACAGCGACAGGCCGCGCCCGCCGTGCTCGATCGGCCACCCCACCGCCGTCCAGCCGTGCTCGGCCAGGTGGCGGTTCCAGGCGAGGCGCTCGTCGTGCGCCTCGTGCTCACGACCGGGGCCGCCGAGGCCGCGCACCTCCGCCCACTCACCGGTGAGGTGGTCGGCGAGCCACGTGCGCACCTCCTCGCGGAAGGCGCGGTCGGCTGCACTCTCGGTCAGGTCCACGTCGGAAGCATACCAAGCAAATGCTTGGTAGGGTGTGGTCATGCACACGATCCCCGCCGTCCTGCGTGCTGCGGCGCAGGCGCACGGCGACCGGCCCGCCTACGTGGACGGAGACCGTGTCGTCTCGTTCACCGGGCTGCTCGACCTGGTGCGCCGCACGGCCGCGGGCTACCGCGCCCGCGGGTTCGCGCCGGGCGAGCGCGCCGCGATCTGGGCGCCGAACAGCATCGACTGGGTCGTCGCCGCACTCGCGGTCTCCTACGCGGGCGGGACCCTCGTCCCGCTGAACTCGCGCTACACCGGCCACGAGGCCGCCGACATCGTCGAGCGTTCCGGCGCGACGCTGGTCGTCGTCGCCGACGGCTTCCTCGGCCGCCACCAGATCGACGAGCTCCGCGCTGCCTCCGAGCTCGCCGGCGTGCGCGACCTGGTCGACATCGCGGCGCTCGCGGACCTCGCGGCCGAACCGGGCGACATCGACGACGTCGCGGCCGCGGTCGGGCCCGACGACGTCGCCGACATCCTCTTCACCTCCGGGACCACCGGCCGCCCCAAGGGCGCGATGAGCGCGCACCGCCAGACCGTCGGCGTGGCGCGGACCTGGGGCGAGCTCGGCGGCGTCACCGCCGAGGACCGCTACCTCGTGGTGAACCCGTTCTTCCACTCGTTCGGCTACAAGGTCGGCATCGTCACCGGCCTGACCACCGGCGCCACGCTGTACCCCCTCGCGACGTTCGACCTCGAGCGGACGATGGAGCTGATCGAGACCGAGCGGATCACGGTGCTGCCCGGCGCCCCGGCGATCTACCAGTCGCTGCTGTCGGCCCCGGGCCGTGCCGACCGGGATCTCTCCAGCCTCCGGCTGGCGGTGACCGGCGCGGCCGTCGTCCCCGTCGTGCTGATCGAGCGGATGCGCGAGGAGCTCGGGATCGACCAGGTCGTGACCGCCTTCGGCATGACCGAGGCCGTCGTCGTCACGATGGCGCGCGACGGCGACGACGCCGAGCTGGTCGCGACCACCTGCGGACGGGCGATCCCCGGCATGGAGACACGGATCGACGCGGACGCAGCCGGCGAGGCGGGCGAGCTGCTGGTCCGCGGCGACTTCGTGATGCTCGGCTACCTCGACGACCCGGCCGCCACGGCCGAGGCGATCGACGGCGACGGCTGGCTGCACACCGGCGACGTCGGCGTGCTCGACGAAGCGGGCAACCTGCGGATCACCGATCGGCTCAAGGACATGTACATCTCGGGCGGGTTCAACGTCTATCCCGCCGAGGTGGAGCAGGCGTTGATGCGGATGGACGGCGTCGAGGACGTCGCCGTCGTCGGCGTCCCCGACGAGCGGATGGGCGAGGTCGGCAAGGCGTACGTCGTCGGGTCGGCCTCCGGCGACGACGTGATCGCCTTCGCGAGGGAGCGGCTCGCGAACTTCAAGGTGCCGCGGTTCGTCGAGACGGTCGACGCGCTGCCGCGGAACCTGTCCGGCAAGGTGCTCAAGACGGAGCTGAGGAAGAACTGATGGACCTGGACCTGTCCCCCTCCGAGCTGGCCTTCCAGGCCGAGGCGCGCGCCTGGCTGGCGGAGAATGTGCCGGCCGAGCCGCTGCCCTCGCTCGACACCCCCGAGGGCTTCGAGCTGCACCGGCAGTGGGAGGCGAGGCTGTCGGCTGCCCGCTGGTCGGTCGTCTCCTGGCCTGAGGAGTACCACGGCCGCGGCGCGTCGCTGGTCGAGTGGATCATCTTCGAGGAGGAGTACTACCGCGCCGGCGCGCCGCTGCGGGTCGGCCAGAACGGCATCTTCCTGCTCTCGCCGATCCTCTTCGAGCACGGCACGAAGGAGCAGCAGGACCGGTTCCTGCCGTCGATGGCGACGGGCGAGAAGGTCTGGGCCCAGTGCTGGAGCGAGCCCGAGGCCGGCTCCGACCTGGCCTCGTTGAAGTCGACCGCCCGTCGTGACGACGCGCGGGGCGGATGGGTCCTCAACGGCCAGAAGATCTGGTGCTCCCGGGCTGCGCTCGCGCACTGGGGCTTCGGCCTGTTCCGCAGCGACCCGGAGGCGCAGAAGCACGCCGGGCTGACCTACTTCCTCTTCCCGCTCGACGCCGACGGCGTCACGGTCCGCCCCATCGCACAGCTCGACGGCGAGGCCGGCTTCGCGGAGGTCTTCTTCGACGACGTGTTCGTGCCCGACGCCGACGTGCTCGGAGCGCCCGGCGACGGCTGGCGGGTCGCGATGAGCACCGCCGGCAACGAGCGCGGCCTGTCCCTGCGCTCCCCCGGCCGCTTCTCCGCGGCTGCCGACCGCCTGCTCGCCCTGTACGACGCCACGCCGGAGGGTCCCGCCCGCGCGGCCGCAGCCCAGGGCGTCGTCGACGCGTGGATCAAGGCCGAGGCCTACCGCCTCTACACCTGGGGCACGGTCTCCAGGCTCAAGGACGGGGGCGACATCGGCACCGCCGGGTCCGTGAACAAGGTGTGGTGGAGCGAGCTCGACGTGGCCCTGCACGAGACCGCCCTCGACCTGCTCGGAGCCAGTGCCGAGCTCGAGTCCACCTGGCTCGACGGCTACACCTTCTCGCTGTCCGGCCCGATCTACGCCGGCACGAACGAGATTCAACGAAACATTGTTGCTGAGAGAATTCTCGGCCTCCCCCGCGAGCCGAAGGGAGTGCAGAAATGAGGTTCGACCTCACCACCGACCAGCGCGACTTCGCCGCGTCGCTGGAGTCGCTGCTCTCCGCGGCCGACAGCGTCGCCGCCGCCCGCGCCTGGGCCGCCGGCGACCACGACGCCGGCCTCAAGCTGTGGCAGCGCCTCGCCGAGCAGGGCGTCACCATGCTCGCCACCGAGGCCACCCCGGTCGAGGTCTGCATCGCCTTCGAGGCGCTCGGGAGGCACGCCGTGCCGGGTCCCTGGGTCGAGTCGGCGGCGTACCTGCCGGTCGCGCTGGACCGTGAGGTCGAGGGCATCGGGACGGTCGCCGCGCCCCGGGCGCTCGACGCCGACGTGGCCGACGAGGTCTACACCGAGGTCGACGGCGTGCTGCACACCGCGACCGCCGGGGCAGCGCACGTCTCCGTCGACCGGAGCCGTCGCCTCTTCGACGTCACGCCCGGCGATGCCGTCGAGCACGGCGACCTTGCCGCGGCGTACGACCTGGCCGTCCTCGCCACCGCCGCCCAGCTCCTCGGCGCGGGCGAGCGCGTGCTCGCCGACGCGGTCGCCTACGTCAAGCAGCGCAAGCAGTTCGGCCGCGAGATCGGCTCCTACCAGGCGATCAAGCACCAGCTCGCCGACGTGCGGATCGCCCTCGACTTCGCCCGGCCACTGGTCTTCGGTGCCGCGCTGGTCTCGACAGGCTCGACCACCGAGCGGCAGCGCGCGGTGTCGGCGGCCAAGGTCGCCTGCGCGGACGCGGCGTACCTCGCCTCCCGCACGGGCCTGCAGGTCCACGGGGCCATCGGCTACACGCAGGAGTTCGACCTGAGCGTGTGGATCACGAAGATCCGCGCGCTCGTCACCGCCTGGGGCACGCCGGCCGAGCACCGTGCCCGGATCCTCGACTCGCTGGTGGGTGCGTGATGGACTTCGCGCTCAGCGAGGAGCAGGCCGAGCTCGCCGCCACCGTCCGCAGCCTGCTGGAGAAGCGGGCCGACTCCGCCGCCGTCCGCGCCGCGTCGACGTCGGAGTCCGGCCACGACGTGACGTTGTGGGCGACGCTCTGCGACCAGATCGGCGTGGCCGCGCTCGCCGTGCCCGAGGAGTACGACGGCGTCGGCGCCACCTTCTTCGAGACCGCCGTGGTCCTGGAGGAGCTCGGTCGCTCCCTCGCGCCCTCTCCCCTGCTCGCCACGACCATCGCCACCCAGGCCCTGCTGGCCGGCGGCACCGACGAAGCGAAGCGCCGCCTGCTCCCCCGCATCGCCGCCGGTGAGATCGCGACGCTCGTCACCGGCGCGGACCCCGTGCTCGACGGCGACCGCGCCGCGCTCGTGCTCGCCGTCATCGGCGACGAGCTCGTGGAGATCGAGGGCGCCGCCGCGACCTGGACCGAGTCGATGGACCAGAGCATCCGCCTCGCGCGGCTCGACCTGACCGGTGCCAGCACGGTCCGGCTCGGCGACGGCGACGCTGCCGCCGCCCGCGCCGAGCTCATCGGCGCGGCCTCGGTCGCCGCGCTCGCCGTCGGCCTCGCCGACCGGGCGCTGCAGATGACGGTCGCCTACAGCAAGGAGCGGGTCCAGTTCGGCCGCGCGATCGGGTCCTTCCAGGCGCTGAAGCACCGGATGGCCGAGGTGTTCGCCCGCACGGAGATGGCGCGCTCGGCGAGCTGGGCGGCGTCGTACGCACTGGCGGAGGAGGCCGACGACGCCGACTTCCTGACGCGTGCGGCGGCGTCGTACGCGATCGAGACGGCTCAGCTCGCGGCGAGCGAGTGCGTCCAGCTGCACGGCGGCATCGCGATCACCTGGGAGCACGACGCCCACCTGGTGTTCAAGCGCGCCCACGCCCTGGGGCAATTGTCCGGCGCACCGCACCGACACCGGGCAGCCGTACCGCTCTGACCGGGAACAGCCTGACCCGACGTCGACCGGCCGGCGGCTCGTCCACGGCCGGCCGCACGACGTGGTCGAACGCGTCCTCCCCCTGCAGGGCCGCCGCGATCGCGGGAGCGGCCATCCGCACAACCTCGTCGACGGAGGCCGAGGCCAGCGGCTCGATCTTGAGCACGTAGCGGGTCATCGCGAGCCCGATCAGCTGCGAGGCGACCAGTTCCGCCTTCATCGCCGACATCGCCCGGCGCTCCAGCACCGGCTGGAAGCGCGGGTTGAGCACCGCCCTGTTGATCCACCCGTAGAGCCGGGGCGCCCCCGGGCCCATCCGCGTCGACTGGCGCACCAGCTGCAGCATCCGCTGCCGTGTCCGCGGGTGCTCACACAGCAGCAGGAACCGCCGCAGCAGGCGGATCGCGAAGTCTTCGGTGGGGTCGAGGCTGTGCATGGCCCCTCGATGGTGCCGCACGGGAAGGGCCCACCGTCAGCCCGGACGCCCCGGTCGGACCGTGGTGTGCACCACAGTCCCGCTGCGCTCAGGCGTCGGTGGTCCGGTACCTGCCCTTGAAGAAGAGCAGCGGCTCGGTGGTCCCGCTGTCCGGGCCGCGGGTCTCGAGGTGCTCGACCTTGCCGACCACGATGAAGTGGTCGCCGCCCTCGTAGACGGCGTGGATCGTGCAGTCGAGGTGGGCGAGCGTCCCGGCGATGACCGGGGACCCCGTCGCCGTGGCCGGCGTCCACTCGATGCCGGCGAACTTGTCGGCACCCTTGGTGGCCATCTGGGCGGAGACGTGCTCCTGGTCGGCCGCCAGCACGTTGACGCAGAACCGGCCGGACCGCTGGATGAGCGGCCACGCCCGCGACGTACGCGCCGGGATGAAGGTGATGAGCGGCGGGTCGAGGGACACGCTGGAGAACGACTGGCAGGTCATCCCGACGGGCTCGTCACCGCTCATCGTGGTGATGACGGTGATGCCCGAGGCGAACGAGCCGAGCACGTCGCGGAACTGCCGCGCCGCTGCCTGCGCCGCCGGGTCGTCGTGGACCGCGACCTCCTCGCCCGGCCGCAGCTCGAAGTCGACCTCCGCGTCGCCGAGCCAGGACTGGATCAGCTCCGGGTGCGGCCAGGTCTCCCGCGCGTCGGGGCTGATCCCATCGGGGATCGCGTCCTGGTTCTCTGCCACGGTGTCCACGTTAACGGCCCGCTCAGTGCCCACCGAAGACGTGGCCCCAGTACGAGACCGCGGTCGACTCACGTGCCACCCACCGGCTGTCGTCGACCGTCATGCCGTCGGTGCCGAACTCGACGTCGAAGCCGCCGGGCGACTTGACGTAGAACGAGATCATCTCGTCGTTCATGTGGCGGCCCAGGGTCGCCGACAACGGCGCGCCGTGCTTGCGGACGCGCTCGAGCGCGCGCCCGACGTGGTCGAGCTTGTCGACCTCGAGCATGACGTGGACGCACTTGCTCGGGTTCGGCATCGGCAGGAACGCCAGCGAGTGGTGGCGCGGGTTGATGCCGAGGAAGCGCAGCCAGACCTTGCTGCCGGGCTCCTTGCCGACGAACTCGCCGGGCATGCTCATCGAGTCGCGCAGGCGGAAGCCGAGGACCTCGGTGTAGAACCGCAGCGCCTCGACGTCGTCGAGCACCGGCACCACGATGTGCCCGAGGCCCTGGTCGCCCGTGACGAAGGTGGCGGCGTACGGCGTGACGACGGGGCGGGCCTCGTAGGTGATGCCGTGGTAGAGCTCGAAGACGTTGTCCCACGGGTCGCGGAAGCGCACGAGCTCCTGGACCCGACGCTCGTCGAGCTCCTCCCTGGTGCCCTCCTCGAACTCGACGCCGGCCTTCTGCAGGTGCTCACGGGCGGCCTGCAGGGCCTGGTGGTCGGCGACCTCCCAGCCGGTGCAGTCCAGCTGGTCGACGTCGGAGGGGAAGACGACGATCCGGGCCGAGACCTCGTCGACGCGCCAGTACTGGTGGTCGGGGTTCGGGCCGCGGCCCTCGGCGAGTCCGAGCACCTTGCCGGCGAACTGCTTCCAGGCGGGCAGGTCGGTGCTGGCCACCCGGATGTAGCCCATGGACTTGAGGTCGATCGTCACGATCGGGTCCTTTCGACGTGGCGGGCCAGGAAGGCCGTGCAGATCTCGGCGAACTCGTCGGCGGCCTCGATCTGGGCCCAGTGGCCGCAGTTCGGGAAGACGTGGAGCTGAGCCTTCGGGATCTGCTTGAGCGCGACGAGCGCGCCGTCGAGCGGGTTGACCCGGTCCTCGCGGCCCCAGGTGAGGAGGGTGTGCTTGCGCAGCTTGTGCGCCTCACGCCAGAGCATGCCGTCCTCGGCCCACTCCGGGTTCCAGAAGGACGCGCCCATCGAGCGCATCGCCTCCAGGGATCCTGGAGCCGTGGCGTCGGTGAAGCGCTCCTCGACGAGCTCGTCGGTCACCAGCGCCTGGTTGACCACCATGGTCGAGATGAACGCCCGCAGCGCCTCGCGGCTGGGGTTCATGCTGAAGTCCATCAGCCGCTGGACGCCCTCGGTCGGGTCGGCGTGGAACAGGTTGACCGACATGCCGCCGGGGCCCATCAGGACCAACCGGCCGACGCGGTCGGGGTACTCGAGGGCGAACCGGGCCGCCGTACCGCCTCCGAGGGAGTTGCCCAGCAGGTGAATCCGCTCGATCTGGAGCTCGTCGAGCAGCTGGAGGAGGTACGACGCGGAGTGGCGGAAGTAGTTCGCCGTCACCGGGGGCTTGTCGGACTGGCCGAAGCCCGGCTGGTCGACCAGCAGGGTCCGGAAGTTCTCGGCGAATTTCGGCAGCGCCGAGCCGAAGTTGCTCCACGCCGAGGCGCCGGGGCCGCCGCCGTGCAGCAGCACGAACGGGAGCCCGCCGCCCACTGTCGAGCCGCCTTCGGGGCCGGCCTCGTAGTAGTTGAGCGTGATGTCGCCGGCCTTGGCCGAGCGACGGACACTCTCCTTGTCGAGGGACATCAGTACATCCCCGGGTCGACCTTGTGCCCGAACTGCTGGCCGCCGTACATCTGCAGTGCGCGCTCGGGGTCGTTCGCGGCGTGCACGCGGCCCGCGTGCGCGTCGCGCCAGGCGCGCTGGAGGTAGGTGCCCTCGGCGAGAGCCCGGCCGCCGGACGCCTCGAAGAGCGTGTCGATGGCCTCGATGGCGCGAGCGGTGCCGAGCACCTGGTCCCGGCGAACGCGCAGGCGCAGCTCGAGCGGGATCTGCTCGCCCTTCGCCACGTGGGCCTGCTCCTCGCGGATGTTGTTGACCAGCAACGCCCACGCGGCGTCGATCTCCGACGAGGCCCGGGCGATGCGAACGGCGGCGAACGGGTCGAGCGACGCCTTCTCGCCGAGGTAGGCCGCGCGGACGCGCTTCTGCTGCATCTCGACGTGCTCGGCGTAGGCGCCCTTCGCCATGCCGATGATCGGCGTCGCGATGGTGCTGGTGAAGATCGAGTGGAAGGGCAGCTTGTAGAGGTCGCTGGTGTTGACCGCCTGGCCCGGACCCTTGCACTGGCCGGTCTCGCCCATCGAGAGCGTGAACTCCTCCGGGATGAAGGTCTCCTCGACGACGATGTCGTTGGAGCCGGTGCCGCGCAGGCCGACCACGTTCCAGACGTCGACGACCTGGTACTTCTCCCGCGGGACCATGAAGGTGCGGAAGTCGACGACCTGGCCCTCCTCGTTGAACACGAGGCCGCCGAGCAGGACCCACGAGCAGTGGTCGCTGCCGGAGGAGAAGCTCCACTTGCCGGAGAGCTTGAAGCCGCCCTCGGTCAGCACCGCCTTGCCGGTCGGCGCGTACGACGACGAGAGCCGGACGTTCTGGTCCTCGCCCCACACGGCCTGCTGCGCCTCGTCGGCGAACAGGCCGACCTGCCACGGGTGCACACCCACGACGCTGGCGACCCAGCCCGTCGAGCCGTCGGCCGAGGCGATGTCGCGCACCGCGGTGTAGAACGCCACCGGGTCGGCCTCGAGGCCGCCGTAGCGCTTCGGCTGCAGCAGCCGGAAGAAGCCGGTCTCCTCGAGCTCCTTGACCGACGCGTCCGGGATGACCCGGAGGCGGTCTCCCTCCTCGGCGCGCTCACGGAAGGTGGGGAGCAGGTCGCGGATGCCGTCGAGGACGGCAGTGACCTCGGGAGTGAAGTCGTCGTGCATGGTGGCGCTCCTTCGGAGGGATCGAATGAGCCAATACTAGAACACGTTCTTGTTTTGGTCCACGCGACGCTCCCGGTGAGTGCGACATGGGGGCACATCCACGCTCGTCAGGGGGTCCTCCGCGGTCGATAGGCTCGTGCGCATGGCTGTCGTCCACTCCTCCGCGACCATCCGTCCGACCAAGCAGGAGCTGCTCGAGACGGTCTTCGACGGCCCAGTGGAGGTCGTCGGCGCCTACCGCTTCGACGACCCCGAGGGCGAGGTCGGCGTCGAGGGCTTCCTCGTCCGCCGCGACGCCGCACTGCGGCACGTGCTGTTCAGCTACCGCGGTGCGATCCTTGCCTCCGAAGGTGCGCATCTGGTGAGCACGATGGAGCACTCGGAGCTGGGCCCGCGCTGGATCTACGACGGCGCGACCGACCCGGTCGCGATCGCGTGCGTGCGGAGGGCGATCCTCGGCGAGCAGGTGCAGGCGGTGCTGGAGCTGTGGGAGGACGGGCGGCTCGTCGGGACGCGTGAGCCGGCGGTGCGGCTGAGGGCGTCGGCCGCGGACGCCGGCGACCCGGCTGGCGCCGTACACGTCCTGCGGGAGCCGGAGGAGGATGCCTCGGGCCCCTCGCTCGTGGCGACGTGGGACGGCGGAGAGGCCGTCATCGCACGCCTGGGGTGACCCTCAGCTGCTCGCTGAGCCTGGCCGCCAGCTCGACCGATGCCTCGATCTCCTCGCGCCGGATCGAGACGCTCTCGACGTTCAGCCCGAACGGGACGCCGAGGCGGCGGCAGAACTCGATCAGCTCGGCGGCGGTCGCCGCCGACTGCTCGAGCGAGGCGCGCAACGGGTTCGTCGCGTGGCGCAGGTCGTTCTCGATCCACCGCGGGACGTCGACGCCGAGCCAGCGCAGGAACTCCAGCGTCCTCATCGACCCGCACACCGAGAACGTGAAGACGATCGGCACCGGGGCGATCCCGCGCTCCGCGCAGGCATAGAAGTAGTCGGAGACCAGGTTCCTGGCCGCGTTGACGTCGTACACGACCTGGGTGACGAAGAACCGGCAGCCCGCTTCCTGCTTGGCGATCAGGCGCAGGTGCTCGTTCTCTCGGCGGCTGTGCCGCTCCGGGATCGCCACTCCCCCGAGCAGCAGATCCGGGTTCACCTCGGCCCGCAGCGCCTGCGCGTCGGCGAGGGACAGCGGCGCAGCGGTGCCACTGGAGGCCGCGCCGACCATGACGGTCAACGTGGCGTGCGGGTCCTGCTCCGCGATCCAGGTGCGCAGGCTGTCGGGCTGGTACTTGCCCACGGCGCGGTAGACGATGACCGGCGTCCGCCACGACCCGAAGTGCTCGGTCCGGTACGTCGCGGGGTCCACCGTCGGACTGAACGGGAACGGCCGCTCGGCCGGGTTGCGAGAGCTCTCGTCGTCGATGTCGTAGAAGATCAGCCCGTCGAGGTCGAGGTGGTCCAGCCGTTCGGCGGTGGCACGCGCGATCTCCGGCACCCGTTCGGCGGGCGTCGACTGCCGGGGCGGGGTGAGGGCGAAGAGGACGAAGTCGCCCTGGCCGGCCGCGATGCGCGCTGCGAGGTCCACGGCGCGAGGGTAGCGAGAGGCTCGCGAGGGACTGGAAGGATGGCGGCGTGCGAACCCTGCTGGCGAGCGTCACTGCCACCTTGGCAGCAACCATGGGCTGTTCGATACCTGTCGAGGTGGACGATCCAGCACCAGCATCGTCCGGCGAGCGTCCGGTCCGCTTCACCATCGCGCCCGACGACTATCACGTGCCCTACGCCGGCACCGCCGGGGACGGACGCAGGTTCTTCCTGAGCGAGGAGCTGTTCGACATCGGCGGAGGTCCCGACGCAGCCGCGTTCGTCGGGCTGTACCTGTGGAACCCCGATGGCACCTTCGACGAGGTCCGTGTGGACCGGGTCGACCGGGCCAGCGGCCTGCCGCCGGGCCAGGCTTTTCCGGCCGGCGCCGACGACATCGTCACGCGGCGGTTGAGCGAGCTCGGCGACTACACGATCGAACCGATCACGGTGGAGCCGTTCACCACCGTCGTCGACGGCGTGACCTTCGGCTGGGAGGTGGACCAGTACGACGACGGAACCTGGTTCATCGGCATCCGGCCGGGCGACTTCATCGTCTACTACGAGCCATGGGACGGCCTTGAGTACGACACCTGAGCAGTGCCGGTGGTCGAGGAGATTGCGCAGCGACCGTCGCGAGCCCCCCTTCTCTGGTGCACCTGCGGTGCCTTGCGGTTGGTCGGTGGTCGGGTCTTCAAGCGCAGCGACGAGAGCGGTGGGCAGGCGGCCGGGTTCCGGCTGTCGGGTGCAGGTCGCCAACTCGCCGCCGGATCACCTATCGCGCCACCTGCCCTCCACAAGGCCGGATTCGGCGTCCTTTCTCCACACCCGTCTTCGCGGCCGCGAGGTTGTGTCGGCCCTCCATGATCCAATACACGTATGGCCACTCGGGACCGACACACAGCGCTGGCGGACATGTCCGCCGGCGACGTGCTGTCCTTCGTCGAGGACCAGCACGCGGCCCGGCTGTCGGCTGAGCGGGCGATCCTGGAAGCGGCCTACCAGTGGGCGGTGCTGCACTCGCCCGACGCGTTGCCGCCTGGTGACAAGCGGGGTCGTGAGCGTGCGAAGCCCGCGGGTGCAGCAGGTACGCCGCGGATCACCGAGCACGCCGCCGCAGCTTTCGGCGCGCGGATCCAGACCAGCCCGTACGGCGCCAAGCGTCTGATTGCCGATGCGGTCGACCTGCAGCACCGGCTCCCGAAGCTGTGGGCCGGCGTCCAGGCTGGTCGGGTGCGTTCGACGCACGCCCGCCACGTCGCGGAAGCGTGTCGGGAGCTGTCGGCCGAGGAGGCCGGGTGGGTCGACAGTGAGGTCGCCGACATCGCCGACGGCCGGCTCGCGTGGTCACGGTTCGAAGCCGTGGTCGAGGGCAAGGTCGCCGCCGCGTCCCCCGAGCTCACCCGCGCCAAGGAGGAAACTGCCGCCAACGACCGGTTCGTCCGCCGCTCCCGGGTCAACAAGCACGGCATCGCCACCCTGACCATCCGTGACCACGCCGCGACGCTCATCGCCGCCGAAGCCGGCATCGACGCCACCGCCAAGGCCCTCGAGACCGAAATGCCCGACGCCACCAAGAACGACCGGCGTCTCGCCGCCTTCGCCCTGCTCACCAACCCCGACGCCCACGTCGACTCCACGGTCGGGCCGGTGAAGCCCAAGGTGCAGATCGTGCTGCACTGCACCCCCGACTCCGGTATCGCGCGGATGGAGGGCCACGGCCCCCTCACCGTCGCCTACGTGCGGCACCTGGTCTCCCACATCGCCGGACAGGTCAAGGTCCAACCCGTCATCGACCTCAACCAGGGCGCGGCCGTGGACGCCTACGAGATCCCGGCGAAGCTCCGCGAGGCCGTGCACCTGATCCACCCCGGCGACACCTTCCCCTACGCCGCCAACACCACGAAGAACGTCGACCTCGACCACCAGGTCCCCTACTCCGAAGGCGGGCCCACCTCGACCGACAACCTCGGCCCCCTCACGAGAACCCACCACCGCATCAAGACCCATGCCGGCTGGGAAGTACGACAACCCTTCCCCGGGATCGTCATCTGGCGCGATCCCCACGGGGCCCACTACCTGGTCGACCAGACCGGAACACGACGAGTCGACGGCAACCCCGCCGCCTGACGAGCACACCCAGCCGCCGCGCCTTGCTAGATTCCCGCGGTGTCGTATGTCAGCAGCACGCGGGAGATCCGAATCGCCGCGCCGCCCATGGCCGTGTGGGCCGTGCTGTCCACGCCCAGCCAGCAGTCTGTTGTCGACCCCCGCGTGCGGCTGGTGGGCGAGTGGGGCGAGCCCGGGACCGTCGGCTCGAGCTACGAGCTCGCAATGCGCGGACGACCGACGATGCGCCTGCGCGTGACCGATGCCGTGCCCGGCGAGTGCCATCTCGGCGACATCGAGTGGAAAGGCAGCGTCCGCGGGGCGCAGGAAGCTCGCCTTCGTAGCGACGGAGAAGGCTGCCTACTGAGCTACACCTTCTCCATCGAGACTCCCCTCCTGCTCCGCCCGCTCCAACGGGCCTTCGGCCATTGGCAGCTCGGCCGATGGCTGGAGGGGGTGGCCCGGGCCAGCGTCGCCCAGCCCAAGCAATGACCCGGACGGGTAGCGGATCAGCGCAGCTCGATCAGCCGGACGAGCTCCTCGTCCTCGAAGTCCTGCCCGCCGCCCGCCACGTGCTCGATCGGTACGCCGATGCGCCGGCAGAAGTCGAAGACCTGGTCCTCGGCCAGATGGGTCCGGAACCAGACCACGTCGCTGTCGAGGTCCTCGGCAAGTCGGTGCTCGTACGTCGCCACCGTAGCCAGGTCCGGGCGCCGGACGAGGCGGACGACAGAGCGCTGTCGCAACGGCCGGAGGTAGAGAAGGAAGGTAAGGAGGTAGAGCAGCCCGCTGCCGACGATCCAGGTCGCCTTCCTCGTCCGGCTGATCGGTTCGTACTCCACCTCGACCGCGAACCAGCGGCCGGCGACGTCAGTCGTCCCGGTCCCGGCCGCGGCCTCGGTCACGAGGCTCCGTAGGGGTGCTCGTCGGCGACGTACCAGACCGCCCACGCGACCGGGAAGAACACACTCGCGACCAGGGCGGCGACTCGCCCGCTCCCCCGGCACCGCGCACCAGCGCCCCGACGCTCAGGACTCCGTCTCGCACTCCCGGCCGGGCGTGCGCATGTCCGCCGCGGAGCAGGTGTCCGAGGGTGCTGCGAGAGGCACGAGCGGGACGAAGGGCATCAGGAAGAGCCCGACGACGCCGAGGTAGCGGAGGCCTTGGCTCCCCCATCGCCACGCCGCGACGACGAGAACGACGGCGAGCACAGCCACGGCCGGGATCGACCAGATCGCGAGCTCCTCGATCGCCGACGCGTGGGCCGACTGGCCGCAGACGCGACCCTGCGGCGAGTCTCCCGCGGGGAAGGGCCCGCCCGTGTCGTCGAACGCGCCACACACTCCGACACCGAAGACCAGCATGGCGAGGAAGGACGACACCACCGCCACGACGATCGCCGCCGCGACGCCCAAGACCACCTGCAGCACCCGAGTCATGCAGCCCAGTGTGCGGGGCCGCTGCCTCCACGTCCCCGGAATGCGCCGACCCGCGGGCGTCAGGTGAGGTCCGGGTTGACCTGCACCTCGCAGAGCACTACTCCGTCGACCTCGAACTGCTTGACGGAGTCGAACTTCGGCCACGGGTCCCGCCGCCAGTTCATCAGCGTGTAGATGCCGAAGTCGGGCTGGCCCTCGGGCAGGATCTCCAGCTGCTTCGAGCGGTACTGCTCGAGCTGGCCGTCGACGCCCCACCGGTTCTGGACGGTGGCCCGCTCCTTCGAGGTGTAGTCGCGCCAGTGGTCGTTGAGCCAGAGCATCGCTTCACGGCTGCAGGCGGCCCAGTAGTCGGTCTCGAACTGCGTGTGCTGCTCGGCGAAGCCACCGGTGGCGGCGTTGAAGTACATGTACTCGTACGGGTAGATCCGGGCCACGCCGACGAGCACCTGCACCTGGGCAGCGACGGCCACGACCACCGCGACGCCCGCCGCCCACGGCTTCCAGCGGACCGAGGCGCCGTCGCGCAGGAGCCAAGCGACGCCGACGACCAGTGCGTAGGCCGCCAGCAGCAGCATCGGCGGCACCACGAAGATGAAGTGCCGCAGCGCGTTGTAGAGCGTCGGGTCCAGCGCGACCAGGGCGAGCACCGGGAAGAGGAACGCACCGAGGAGGGCCACGTCGGAGGCGGTTCCGCGGCGTCGTACGAGGTCGGTCGCCGCGAGCGCCGTGCCAGCGAGGGCCAGCAGGACCGAGAGCCAGGGCGAGCCCTGCCACAGCCAGGTCGGGACGTAGTCGCGCGGCAGCATCATCGCCTCGACCAGCTCGCCCTTGTAGAGGATCGGGTCGTCCCAGGGGTACTTCGACATCGACGCGATCGCGTCGGGCAGACCGGTGATCGGGCTGAGGAAGACGAAGGGCCAGACCGCCAGGATCGTGAGGTACGACGCCAGACCGATCACACCCGCACCGGCGGCCACCCGCTTGAGCCCCGCAGTACCACGACCGTGGAGCAGCCACCACAGGAGCGCAAGGACGCCGACGACCGGCACCCACAGCAGCGCGATCACACGGATCGAGACGGCCATGCCGAACACGACGCCGAGCACCGTCAGGCTGCGCCAGGGCAGGCGTTCCGGCTCCGTCTGCCACTGTCGCGCCAGGCGGATGGTCAGCCACAGCACGGCGAGCATCGCGACCGCGAGCGTGGTGTCCTTGGAGTTGGTGAGGATCGCGCCGGTCCAGCGGGGGTACAGCGCGAGCGCGAGGGCCGCCGTGAACCCGAACCACCAGGCGCCCCGCTCGCCGATCCGGCGCGACCCGCGGGCGATCTCCAGCGCGCACAGCGCCATCAGGGCGACGCCGAGGACACCGGTGAGGCCGCAGACCAGCGACCGGACGGTCCACGGGTCGGCGTCGAACAGCCGCCCCGCCCCCGACTGGAACGCTGCGACGACGGTCTCGAAGAACGGCCCGTGCTGCGGGAGCTGGGTCTTCTCCGGGTAGTCGAGGAAGCTGCGGTCGCTGCCGAGACTGAGGTACCAGTCGAGGACCCGGTGGCCGTAGTCGTTCTGCAGCGGCTCGTCGAAGGTGCGCCCGTGGACGTCGGCCTGGGTCAGGACGAAACCGACGAGCAGCAGCAACAACAGCCCGAGGAGGACCTGGGGAGCACGACGAAGCACCCCGCGAGGATAGGGGCTAGACAGTGACGGGAGACTCCTGGCTCGCCCGCAGCTGCAGCGCGATGTCGATGAGCTGGTCCTCCTGGCCGCCGATCAGCTTGCGCTTGCCGGCCTCCAGCAGGATCTCCGCGCCGGAGACGCCGTAGCGCTCCGCCGCGTTGCCCGCGTGCTTGAGGAACGAGGAGTAGACGCCGGCGTAGCCCATCATCAGGGTCATCCGGTCGAGCTGGCACTCCTCCGGCATGGCCGACTTGATGACGTCCTCGGACGCGTCGACGATCTTGAGGAAGTCGACGCCGGTCGTCCAGCCGAGCTTGTCGCACACGCCGACGAACGCCTCGAGCGGCGTGTTGCCGGCACCGGCACCGAACCGCCGGACCGACCCGTCGATCTGGGTCGCACCCGCCCGGGCGGCGATGACGGTGTTGGCGACGCCGAGGCCGAGGTTCTCGTGGCCGTGGAAGCCGACGTCGGCCTGGCCGCCGATCTCGGCGACGACCGCAGCGACCCGGTCCGCGGTCTGCTCCATGATCAGCGCACCCGCCGAGTCGACGACGTACACGCACTGGCAACCGGCGTCGACCATGATGCGGGCCTGCTTCGCGAGGACCTCGGGCGGCTGGGTGTGGCTCATCATCAGGAAGCCGACCGTCTCAAGGCCGAGCTCGCGGGCCAGACCGAAGTGCTGGATCGAGACGTCGGCCTCGGTGCAGTGGGTCGCGACGCGGCAGATCTGGCCGCCGTTGTCCTGCGCGGCGCGGATGTCGTCCTTGGTGCCGAGGCCGGGCAGCATGAGGAAGGCAATCTTCGCGCGCTTGGCCGTCTCGGCTGCGATCTTGATGAGCTCCTGCTCGGGCGTGCGGGAGAAGCCGTAGTTGAACGACGACCCGCCGAGACCGTCGCCGTGGGTCACCTCGATGACCGGGACGCCGGACTCGTCGAGCGCGCGCACGATGTCCTCGACCTCCTGGCCGGTGAACTGGTGGCGCTTGTGGTGTGAGCCGTCGCGCAGGCAGGTGTCGGTGAGCCGCAGATCCAGCTTGCCCCACCGATCGGCACCGGGCTCGTCGCCGTGGATGCCCGACCAGGTGCGGGACAGTGCGTTGATGTCGTTGGCGGTCATGTCAGGCCTCCGCGAGGATCGAGCGGGCGATGTTCTGGCCGACCTGGGTGGCGGCGGCCGTCATGATGTCGAGGTTGCCGGCGTACGGCGGCAGGAAGTCGCCCGCGCCCTCGACCTCGACGAAGATCGAGACCCGGCGCATGCCGCGGGTGAAGTCGGAGGGTCCGTCGAACTGGGGCTCCTGCAGCAGCCGGTAGCCGGGCACGTACTCCTGCACGGCCTTCTCCATGCGGTGCACGGACTCCGCGATCGCGTCGGTGTCGGCGTCCGGGTCGACGGCGCAGAAGATCGTGTCGCGCATGATCATCGGCGGCTCGGCCGGGTTGAGGATGATGATCGCCTTGCCCTTCTCGGCGCCGCCGATGCTCTCCACGCCGGCCGAGGTGGTCCGGGTGAACTCGTCGATGTTGGCGCGGGTGCCCGGTCCGGCCGAGGCCGAGGAGACCGAGGCGACGATCTCGGCGTACGGCACCGGGGTGACGCGGGAGACGGCGTTGACCATCGGGATGGTGGCCTGGCCGCCGCAGGTGATCATGTTGACGTTGAGCGCGCCCACGTGCTCCTCGCCGTTGACCGGCGGGATGACGGCCGGGCCGACCGCAGCGGGCGTGAGGTCGATGGCGCGGATGCCGGCCTCGGCGTACCGGGGCGCGTACTCGCGGTGCACGTAGGCCGAGGTGGCCTCGAAGAGCAGGTCGGGCAGCTCGTCCTGCTTCAGCAGCCAGTCGACGCCCTCGTGGCTGGCGACGAGGCCCTTGTCGGCCGCGAGGCGCAGGCCCTCGGACGCCGGGTCGACCCCGATCATCCAGCGCGGCTCGATCACGTCACTGCGCAGCAGCTTGTAGAGCAGGTCCGTGCCGATGTTGCCGGGGCCGACGATCGCGGCCGTCAGCTTCCGCCCGCCGTTGGTTGAGCTTGTCGAAACCACGTCTTACTCCTCGAACGAGACGGTCAGGGGCGCGAACCCGCTGATGGACGCCGTGACCCGGTCCCCCGGGGCGAACGGCACGAAGGGGCCCAGGGCCCCGGACAGGATCAGGTGGCCCGCCCGCAGCGGGTCGCCGAACCGGGCGGCCTGGACGGCCAGCCAGCGCAGCGCCTCGAGCGGGTCACCCAGGCACGCCGCGCCGTTGCCGGACGAGCGCTCCTCGCCGTTGATGGTGAGGGACATGACGACGTCCCGGGGTTCGAGGTCGTCGAGCGAGCGACCGTCGCGCCCCACGACGAACAGGCCGCTGGAGGCGTTGTCGGCGACGGTGTCGGTGAAGCCGATGTCCCAGTTCTCGATACGGGAGTCGACGATCTCGAGCGCCGGCAGCGCCACCTCGACGGCCTCCCGGACCAGCTCGAGGGTGATCTCCGCCTCGGGTACGTCGATGTCGCGAGCCAGCACGAACGCGACCTCGGCCTCCACACGGGGCTGGACCAGCGTGCGCATCGAGATGGGCGCGCCGCCGGCGTCACTCGCGCCGTCGCTCACGTCCATGTCGGAGAGGAGGTAGCCGAAGTCGGGCTGGTCCACGCCGAGCTGTCTCTGCACGGCCTCCGACGTGGCGCCGATCTTGCGCCCGACGACACTGACTCCCCCGGCGATCCGGGCCTGCACGAGGCCCTGCTGGACGGCGTAGGCCGCGGGGAGGTCGTCGGTGCCGATCAGGTCGCGCACCGCGGTGCACGGCACGCGGGTCGCCTGGGCGGTCGCAAGGCGTTCGACGGCAGCGGCGACGGCGTCGGGGGAGGTCACCCCCTCATACTAGAACGTGTTCCACTTTCTCGCACTCAGGGTTCCAACGACGGAGTCCGGCGAGGACGATCTCGCGGCCCACAGAGCGGCCGTCGAGGGCCTCGAGTGCACGGGGAAGGTCGTCGCGCGACACGCGGCGCGCGAGCGTGACGTGCGGCAGCCAGCCGCGCGGGTGCCGGTCCGGCGCCTGTGCCCGGACCGCGAGCGCCCGCCGCTGCACGTCGTCGCCGACGTCGACCGACCAGGCGAGCGTGACCCGCTCCTCCCCCAGCACGAGCAGGCCGGCGACCCGGGCCCGCACGGGCAACAGCCCGCCCAGGCGGACCCGCGCGACGTCGATCGCCGCCTCCGGCATCAGCGGAGCGGCGACCACGGTGACGTGCGGCGCATTGGTCGCCCCGCGGTGGTCCAGCTGGGACGGCAGGCCGGCATCGCGCAGCGCCTGCCAGTCGTCGACGACGCTCGCGCGCCCTGCCTCGTCGAGCACCAGTTCGAGCGCGTGCATCCTCGCCATCCGACAAGTCTGCCCGGCCTCACCAGAACACTAGAACCTGTTACAGTTTTGCCATGAAGGAGTCCTACGACGTCGTCGTGGTCGGCGCCGGCGGCGCCGGCATGGCCGCCGCCCTCGCCGCCTCCCGCAAGGGCCTCGACACGGTCCTGGTCGAGAAGAGCAAGTACTTCGGCGGCTCCACCGCCCGCTCGGGCGGCGGCGTCTGGATCCCCGGCAACTACGCCCTCAAGGCCGCAGGACAGGACGATCCCGGTGACCGGGACAGCGCCAAGGCCTACCTCGACGCGATCGTCGGCGATGTCGTCCCGAAGGTCCGCCGCGACACCTACCTCGACCGCGGCCCCGAGGTCATGGACTTCATCCGCGACAACACCCCGCTGACGTTCACCTGGGTCCCCGAGTACTCCGACTACCTCCCCGAGCAGCCCGGCGGCCGTGCCCGCGGCCGCAGCGTGGAGCCGGTGCCGATGGACGCGCGCTTCCTCGGCGAGGAGCTGGAGAGGCTGCACCCGCCGTACACGAAGGCCCCGGCCAACCTGATCGTGATGCAGCGCGACTACCGCAAGATCAGCCTGGGCCTGCGCACCATCAAGGGCCCGCTGACGATGATCCGCGTGATGCTCAAGCGGGTCCTGTCCCTGCTGCTCGGCAGGAAGATGTACGCGATGGGCAACGCGATCGCGATCGGCCTGCGCCAGGGCCTGCGCGACGCCGGCGTGCCGGTCGAGTACGAGACCGCGCTCCAGGACCTGCTGGTCGAGGACGGCCGCGTGGTCGGTGTCGTGGTGGAGCACGACGGAGAGCGACGGGAGATCCGTGCGACCCGCGGCGTGATCCTCGGCTCAGGCGGGTTCGAGCACAGCCAGGAGCTGCGCGAGAAGTTCCTCCCCCAGCCGACCTCGACCGAGTGGTCGACCGGCGCCGTCTCCAACACCGGCGGCGGCCTGCTCGCCGGCACGGCCGCCGGCGCGGCCACCGACCTGCTCGACGACGCCTGGTGGGGCCCGACGATCCCGTTGCCGGGACGGGCGTGGTTCTGCCTCGCCGAGCGCAACCTGCCCGGCTCGATCATGGTCAACGCCGCCGGGAAGCGCTACATGAACGAGGCGCTGCCCTACGTCGAGGCGACCCACGAGATGTACAAGGGCGAGGCCACCGGCGTGAGCCACGTGCCGTCGTACCTGGTCTTCGACCAGACCTACCGCAACCGCTACCTCTTCGCCGGGCTCGCGGGCCGCCAGCCCTTCCCCGGCCGCTGGTACAAGGAGGGCGTCGTCACCCGCGCCGACTCGCTCGGCGAGCTCGCCGCGAAGCTCGGCCTGCCCGAGGGCTCCCTCGACGCGACCGTCGAGCGGTTCAACGGCTTCGCCCGCTCCGGCGTCGACGAGGACTTCCACCGTGGCGAGAGCGCCTACGACAAGTACTACTCCGACCCGACCGTGAAGCCGAACTGCTCGCTCGCCCCGATCGAGAAGGGCCCGTTCTACGCGGTCAAGATCGTCGCGGGCGACCTCGGCACGAAGGGCGGCCTGGTCACCGACGAGCACGCCCGCGTGCTGCGCGAGGACGGCACCGTCATCAAGGGTCTGTACGCCGCCGGCAACGTGTCGTCGGCCGTGATGGGCCACACCTACCCCGGCCCGGGCGGCACGATCGGCCCCGCCCTGGTCTTCGGCTACCTCGCCGCCGAGGACATCGCGAAGACGCCGGTCGTCGAGTAGCCGCGAGGAACGAGCGGCGTATCGAGACGCCCCCGACCTGAAGGACACCCCACCATGCCCATCGACCCGTCCGTCGCGATCGGCGCCGACCTCGGCGCCCGCACGTTCAGCTGGACCGAGTCCGACGTCCTGCTCTACCACCTCGGCATCGGCGCAGGTGCGCGCGCCGGGGACAACCTCTCCGCCGACGCGCTCCGCTACACGCTCGACGACGCCGCCCTGCAGGTGCTGCCGTCCTTCGGCGTCGTCGCACCGACCTTCCACGAGACCGACCCGCCGCCGCTCGACCTCCCCGGCTGCGACATCAACCTCGCCCAGGTCGTCCACGGCGCCCAGTCGATCTCCGTGTCCGGGCCGCTCCCGACGTCGGGGACCGCGACGATCCGCACCACGCTCACCGACATCTGGGACAAGGGCAAGGCCGCCGTGATCTGGCAGGAGGGCGTCGCCACGTCCGACGCCACCGGCGAGGAGCTGTGGCGGGTGCGCTCGTCGATCTTCGTCAAGGGCGAGGGCGGCTGGGGAGGCGACCGCGGAACGGCGACCTCCGTCGAGGTGCCCGAGCGCGACGCGGACCACGTGTCGTCGTACACGGTGACGCCGCAGCAGGCCCTGCTCTACCGGCTCTGCGGCGACCGCAACCCGCTGCACGCCGACCCCGACTTCGCCAAGGCCGCCGGCTTCCCGGCGCCGATCCTGCACGGGCTGTGCTCGTGGGGAATCGTGCTGCGCGAGCTCACCGACGGCCTGCTGGGCGGCGACGCCTCGAAGGTCGGTGGGTTCACCGGCCGGTTCTCCGGCGTGGTCTTCCCGGGCGAGACGATCCGGGTCGCCGGATGGCGCACGGGTGACGCAATCATCGGCTCCGCCACGATCGAGGGCGGCGAGCGGGACGGCTCCCCCGTCCTCGCGGACTGCGTGCTGACGCCCGCCTGAGGCCGGCGCCGACGTTCAGCCGAGCTGGGCGGTCAGTCCCCGCAGGAGGCCGCGCAGCTGGTCCGCCTGCTCGGCGGTGATGCCGAGCGCCTCGGCGATCCGGCAGTGCACGTCCCCGAACCGGGCGTGCACCGCCCGGCCCTCGTCGGTCAGCGCGACGACGACCGCTCGCTCGTCGTCCGCACTGCGGCGTCGGGTCAGCAGGCCGTCGCGCTCGAGCCGGCGCAGCAGCGGCGACAGGGTCGCGTGGTCGAGCCGCAGCTCGCGGCCGACGTCCTTGATCAGCATCTCGTCGTGCGCCCCGAGGACCACGAGCACGAGGTACTGCGGATAGGTCAGGCCGAGCTCGCCGAGGATCGGCCGGTAGGCCGCGGTCACCTGGCGCGAGGCGGCGTACAGGTCGAAGCAGATCAGGTCGTCGAGGACCGGGCTGGCGACGGCTGACTCCCTCATGGTTGGAATATACCTCGGGAGCGATTATCTTGTGCACTACACAACTGATCGTCACCCCAACCGAGAGGAACCACCCATGCCCACTCGCACCGGACGCACTGCCTGGAACGGCGGCCTGCAGGACGGCTCCGGCCAGGTCGAGCTGACCTCGTCGGGCGCCGGCACCTTCGAGGTGTCCTTCCCCAAGCGGGCCGCCGACGACGCCGACGGCACCACCAGCCCGGAGGAGCTCATCGGCGCCGCCCACTCGGCCTGCTACGCGATGTCGCTGTCCAGCGAGATCGCCAAGGCGGGCGGCAACCCGATCGCGCTCGACGTCTCCGCCGACGTCACCCTCGGCCCGGACCCGGCCGGTGGCTTCCAGCTGACCGCGATCACGCTCACCGTCCGCGCCGAGGTCGACGGCCTCGACGAGGACGCGTTCCAGGCCGCGGCCGGCGCGGCCAAGGTCGGCTGCCCGGTCAGCAAGGCGCTGACCGCGGTCCCGATCACCCTGGACGCGGCACTGGAGAGCTGAGGTCCACCGGGTCGCCGACGCGGATCGTCCCGCCCTCGAGCACCCGGAACACCGTCCCGGCCCGGCGCCGGAGCGCTTCCTGCGCTCCGGCGCCGATCGTGTCGTCGAGCAGCTTGCACGGCGCGGCCACCCGGACCACCTCCAGCAGCACGTCGCCCACCCGGATCCGCACCCCCGGGTCACGGGGTACGACGCCCGCGCTGATCGTCAGGTTGCGCCGGGTCAGCTCCGAGGGCACGTCGCGACCGAACACCCGCTCCGCCTCGTCGAGCGTCTCCCGGCTCTGCACCGTGACGTGGCGGTGGCGGGTGCCGTGGTAGCGATCCCCGACGATGCCCTTGCCGGTCTCGACGTCGACGGCGCCCTTCGGCTGCATCGGCAGCCGGGTCGCCTTGGCGACATGGATCGCCGTCACCACGGGGGTCTGCACCACTCCACCCTAGGCTGGCCTCGTGCAGGAGCTGGAAGTCCGTCTACCGCCGCCTCGCGTGGGTGACGTCTCGCTGTGGCCCCCGGCCGCCCTCGCGACCGGGACGCTCCTGGTCGTCGCGCCCGTCGCGGCGCTGGCCAGCCAGGGCCTCGACGCCGGCGGCAGCCTGGAGGCGATGATGCTCGTGCTCGCCGGACTGGTGATCGCCGGATGGGGTGTGCTGCAGCTCGCCCGCGGTCGCCGGGGCCTGCTGCGCCACGACACCCTCGTCCGGCTCGACGGGGTCGGAGTGAGCGTGCACGCCGCCGACGCCGCCGCGATGCTCACCTGGTCCGACGTGGCCCTCGTCGAGCTGCGGTGGTGGGAGATCGTGCCGCCGTACGTCGGCGAGCCCACCCACCTGCCCGTGCTCCGCTTCGTCCCGGCGCACGAGGGCGACATCACCGTGACCGGGTCGCCGGCCCTCAGCGCCGACCTCGCCCACTCCTTCGGCATCTCGACCGGCGCTGCGGTGCTCACCGTCATCGTGGGGCCGGCCGGCCTGGCCGGCCTTCAGGAGCTGGCCGACTGGCTCGGCGAGCACCGGTCCGACGTACCGGTGGAGGTCGGCTCGCCGCCGGACCTCTGAGCCCCCGCGATCAGGCGCGCGCGGAATCCGCCTTCTCGCGCAGCGCGGCCACCATCGCGTCCGGGTCCTCGGCGGAGTAGACGGCCGAGCCGGCGACGAACACGTCGGCTCCGGCCTCGGCGCAGCGCTCGATCGTCTCGAGCGACACACCGCCGTCGACCTGCAACCAGGTCTCCACACCGTGCTTCTCCATCAGCGCGCGGGTGCGGCGGATCTTCGGCAGGCACAGGTCGAGGAACTTCTGACCACCGAAGCCCGGCTCCACCGTCATGATCAGCACCATGTCGAGCTCGGGCAGCAGGTCCTCGTAGGGCTCGATCGGCGTCGCGGGCTTGAGCGCCATCGACGCCCGCGCGCCGGCGGCCCGGATCTCCCGTGCCAGTCGCACGGGCGCCTTCGCGGCCTCCACGTGGAAGGTGACGGAGCCGCAGCCTGCCTCGACGTAGGCCGGCGCGTTGCGGTCGGCGTCCTCGATCATCAGGTGGGCATCCAGTGGCACCGGGCTCACCCGGGCCAGTGCCTCGACCATCGCCGGCCCGAAGGTCAGGTTCGGCACGAAGTGGTTGTCCATGACGTCCACGTGGACCCAGTCGGCGCCGGGGATCCGGGCGACCTCCTCGCCGAGACGGGCGAAGTCGGAGTTGAGGATCGACGGCGTGATCTGGATGTGGCCCACGGACGGTCAGTCTAGGGAGCGGGCCCGGACGCCCGGAAAATCGCCGCACGTGGCACCGGATCCGGCACCGCGATTTCCGTGAATCGACTTCGGACCAACCTCCGCAGGTCGATCATGGGAGCAAGGGAACCGACGGAGTTCCCCCTGGGGGGAGGTCATCCCATGGCCATGATGAACAGCGAGGCGCGCAAGCGGTCCACGGAGAGCCGCCACGACGCGTCCGACCCGCGTGCGGTGGCGAACCGGCTCGCCGACGCGTGGGACCTCGAGGCGGACCGCGAGGACGCCTGCGGCAACGGCTTCGCTGCCGTGATCCTGCACAAGCAGGCCCGCGAGCTGCGCGAGGCGATGCACCCGCCGCTCAGCGCCTGACCAGCCTGGTCAGCGCCTGAGCTCCTCCGCGATCGCCGCGATGCCCTGCGCCACCTCGGTGAACGAGGTCGACAGCGGGGACAGGCCGATCCGCAACCCGTCCGGGTTCCGGAAGTCCGGCAGCACGTCGCGCTCCCACAGCGCCGCCGTCACCTCCCGCATGCGTGGGTGCCGGATCGTGATGTGGCCGCCGCGCTGCGCCGGGTCCCGCGGCGAGACCACCTCGACCTCGGGCAGGTCCCGGTCGACCAGGTCGAGCGCGTACGACGTCAGGGCGACCGACTTCGCGCGGACGGCCTCGATGCCCACCACCTCCAGCAGGGCGACCATGTCCTCGAGGGCGAGCATCCCCAGCGCCGGCGGCGTGCCGCTGATCAGGCGGCGGATGCCCGGGGCGGGCTGGTAGGCCGGATCCATCGCGAACGGGTCGGCCGCGCCCATCCAGCCCTGCACCGGCTGGTGGAACGCGTCCGCATCGAGGTGGCGCTGCGCGACGTACCCGAACGCGGGCGCGCCGGGGCCGCCGTTGAGGTACTTGTAGGAGCACCCGACGGCGAGGTCGACCTGCCAGGCGTCCAGCTCGACCGGAACCGCGCCGCTGGAGTGGCACAGGTCGACGAGGATCCACGCACCGGCGTCATGGGTCAGCCGGGTCAGCTCGGCGACGTCTGCCATGAAGCCCGACTTGTAGGCGACGTGGCTGACCACGACGAGCGCGGTGTCGTCGTTGAGGACCGGCGCCAGCAGCTCCGGCGTGACTCCCCTGTCCGGCTCGACGTCGAGCCACCGGACGGTGAGGCCGCACTCCTTCGCGACGCCCTCGACGATGAACCGGTCGGTCGGGAAGTTGTCGACGTCGATCACGATCTCGCGGCGGCCGGGCCGCGCGTTCACCGCGGCCCGGACGAGCTTGTAGAGCAGCACCGTCGTCGAGTCGCCGATGGCGGTCTGTCCCGGCGCGGCGCCGAGCGTGGCGGCGGCCAGCCGGTCACCCAACACCAGTGGCAGCTCGAACCACCGCTCGTCCCAGCCGCGGATCAGCCGTCCGCCCCACTCCTCCGTGACGAAGCGCGCGATCCGGTCCGCGGTGGCCACCAGCGGCCGGCCGAGCGAGTTGCCGTCGAGGTAGACCAGCGGCGAGGACGCGCCGACGAAGCGGTCCCGGTGGGCGACGAGCGGGTCGGCGGCGTCCAGCACCGCAGGATCGAGGGTCACGCGGAGAACCTACTCCCCGGCCTCCGCGTCCTCCGGCAGGTCGTCGCGGTCGGCCCACTCGAGCAGGGGCGCGAGGTCGAAGACGTGGTCGTCGATGTCGTGGTGCAGGTCGCCGATCTCGGCGAAGCGCTGTGGCACGGTGCGGATGGTGAAGTCCCGCGGGTCGGCGTCGTCGACCTCGTCCCAGCGGATCGGCGTGGACACGCGGGCGTCCGGCAACCCGCGCACCGAGTACGCCGCCGCGATCGTGTGGTCCCGGGCGTTCTGGTTGTAGTCGACGAAGACCGCCGCGGGGTCGCGGTCCTTCTTCCACCACGTGGTCGTCACCAGGTCCGGCGCCCGCCGCTCGACCTCGCGGGCGAAGGCGAGCGCCGCCCGTCGTACCCCCTTGTGGTCGTGCTCGGGCTTCACCCGGACGTAGACGTGGAGGCCCTTGCTGCCGCTCGTCTTCGGGTAGCCGACGGCTCCGAGCTCGTCGAGGACCTCGTGCGCGACGTGGGCGACCTTGCGGATGTCGTCGTACGACGACGCGGGACCGGGATCGAGGTCGATCCGCCACTCGTCCGGCATCTCGGTGGCACCCCGGCGGCTGTTCCAGGGGTGGAACTCGACGGTCGACATCTGCACCGCCCAGATCACCGACGCCAGCTCCGTCACGCACAGCTCGTCGGCCGTGCGCTTCCAGCGCGGGAAGAACAGCTGCACCGTCTCGACCCAGTCGGGCGCGCCGGCGGGGAGCCGCTTCTGGTGCACCTTGTCCCCGGCGAGACCCTTGGGGAACCGGTGCAGCATGCACGGCCGCTCCCACAACGCGTTGACGATGCCCTCGCCGACGGCGAGGTAGTACTCGACGAGGTCCAGCTTGGTCGCGCCGATCTCGGGGAAGTAGACCCGGTCGGGGTTACTCACCCGCACGACACGGTTCTCGACCTCGATCTCGACGGACGGGGAAGCCATGGTGGCGAGACTAGCGGCGGCCGCCGACGGGATCGCCGGGAAAGCTCGCTCCAGTGGCTGATCCGTGGGTCCGTCCGTGGCGGAATCCACCGGTCCGGCCGGGAGACCTGCGCCAGCTCGGGCCGGAGGGGACGGGAACGGGGAACTTCCGAGTCATCAGGTGCCTCGAAAGTTCCCCACTCCTGCCGGACAGCTCACGGGCTCCTGGGTGCGCCCCTGACGGCGAGGCCCGCAGCAGCGAGGGCGACGAGCGCCGCGGCGGGCACGACGAGGGCACCGGACCCGCCGAGCGCGACCATCCCTGCGGCGAACGCCGCCCCGAGCGCGATGCCGCCGTTGAAGAGCACCGGGATCAACGCGCCGGCCAGGGATCGACGGGCCGGACCGGCCAGTCGGAGGATCAGCGTCTGCGCCAGCGGCGGCAGGGCACCGGACACCACGCCCCAGGCCATGACGGCGCCCAGCACGAGCCAGCGGTCCTGTCCGGCCGCGCCGAGCGCGAGCAGTGCGGCCGCCGTCGCCACCGTCGCGGCGACCAGCGCCGGCCGGGTGTCGCCGACGACCCTTCCGGCGAGGGCGACGCCGATCGCCGAGGCCAGCCCGAAGACGAGCAGCACGCTGCCCATCCCGCCGGGCAGGGCCGCATCGGCCGGTTCCCCGAGGCGGGTGATGAACGTGAAGGCGCCGTAGTGGCCGATCAGGACGAGGGCGACCAGGCCGGTGACCAGCACCATCGGACGCAACGAACCCGCGCCGGCGTCCGCCTCCTCGCCCGCCTCTCGGTGGGGAGCAGGCAGAGCGGAGGGCACGACCAGGCGAACGAGCACGGCAGCGATCCCACTGGCCACCGCGAGCACCCAGAAGGCCGCGCGCCAGCCGGCGAGGTCCGCGACGAACCGCCCGAGCGGCGTACCGAGCACCATCCCGAGCGTCGCGCCGCCGAGCACGACGGCGGTCGCCCGACCGAGGAGCCGGTCCGGCACCAGGTCGGCGACGTGCGCGTTGACGGTGGCCCAGAGCAACCCCACGGCGGCCGCGCCGAGCGTGCGGGCGCCCACCACGACGCCGTACGACGGCGCGAGGGCCGTGAGCGCCGAGGCCAGGCCGAATGCCACCAGGCTGCCCGCGATCACGGTCGTGCGGGGCGCGCGGCGCACCAGGTGGACCAGCGGGAAGCTGGCGACCACCACGACCGCCGCCCAGAGGCTGACCAGCAGGCCGGCAGCGGAGTCGGTCACGCCGAGGCCGGTGCTCATCGGGGAGAGGACGGCGGTCGGCAGCATCTCGCCGGTCACCATGACCAGCGTGGCGCCGCCGAGGACCAGCAGCGCGGGGAGCGGAAGGTCGTTCGTCGCGCGAACGGGGCTTGTCATCGTCATGTGATCGACGGTAGACATTCACACTGATGTCAATGTCAAGGTTCTCGACCGGAGATGTGAGGCAGCAGACATGAAGATCGGCGAGCTGGCCGAACGGACCGGGGTCGCCCCCCGGCTGATCCGCTACTACGAGCAGCAGGGCCTCGTGGAGGCCGACCGCCTCCCCAACGGCTACCGCACGTACGGCGAGGGCCACGTCGAGCAGGTCGAGCGGGTCGCCGGACTGATCCAGTCGGGCATCCCCACCCGGCTCGTCAAGGCGCTCCTCGAGGCCGAGGCCGCGTGCGCGACGGAGGCGACCACCTGCTCCCGCGAGCTGGCCGCGCTCCTGGCAGCCGAGCTCGAGGGGCTCGAGAAGCGGATCACGTGCCTGACGCGCAGCCGCGACACGATCCGGCAGGTGCTCGCCCGGACCTCGCCGTAGGTCAACGCCAGCCGAGCGCCGGCGCGACGTGGGTGAGCACCGACTCGAGCACGTGCGCGTTGTAGTCGACCCCGAGCTGGTTGGGCACCGTCAGCAGCAGCGTGTCGGCGGCGGCGATCGCCTCGTCCTCACGAAGCTGCTCGACGAGCTGGTCCGGCTCGGCGGCGTACGAGCGACCGAAGATCGCCCGCATGTTGTCGATCTGGCCCACCTGGTCGCCGTCCGGGCGGCCGCCGAAGTACATCCGGTCCTCGTCCGAGACGAGCGGGAAGATCGACCGGCTGACCGAGACGCGCGGCTCGTGGGCGTGCCCGGCCTCGGCCCACGCCTCGCGGAACATCCGGATCTGCTCGGCCTGCTGGACGTGGAAGGGCTGGCCGCCCTCGTCCTCCTTGAGCGTGGAGCTCATCAGGTTCATGCCGAGGCCGGCGGCCCAGCGCGCGGTGCCGTTGGATGCAGCACCCCACCAGATCCGCTCGCGCAGGCCCTCGGAGTGCGGCTCGATGCGCAGCAGGCCCGGCGGGTTGGCGAACATCGGGCGCGGGTTGGGCTGGGCGAAGCCCTCGCCCTTGAGCGCCTCGAGGAGGACCTCGGTGTGGCGACGGGCCATGTCGGCCTCGGTCTCGCCCTCGGCGGGGGCGTAGCCGAAGTGACGCCAGCCGTCGATGACCTGCTCCGGTGACCCGCGCGAGATGCCCAGCTGCAGCCGGCCGCCGGAGATGAGGTCGGCGGCGCCGGCATCCTCGACCATGTAAAGCGGGTTCTCGTAGCGCATGTCGATCACGCCGGTGCCGATCTCGATCCGGCCGGTCCGCGCGCCGATCGCCGCGAGCAGCGGGAACGGGCTGGCCAGCTGCCGGGCGAAGTGGTGCACCCGGAAGTAGGCGCCGTCCGCGCCGAGCTCCTCCGCCGCGACGGCGAGGTCGATGGACTGCAGCAGCGTGTCGGCGGCGCTGCGGGTCTGCGAGTGCGGACTCGGCGTCCAGTGCCCGAACGAGAGGAACCCGATCTTCTTCATGAAAGGTTGAACCGTCAACCTTCTGGCTTCATTCCGCGCTCAGGCCTTGGTGAGCAGGGCCAGGAACATGGCGTCGGTGCCGTGCCGGTGCGGCCACAGCTGCGCCGTGCCCGTGACCGGACCGTCGGCGTCGGTGACCCCCGGCAGGAGTGGTCGTACGTCGGCCGTCCGCACCCCGCCGTGGGTGGCGAGTAACGCGTCGACGACCTCCCCCGTCTCGGCCAGCACCGGCGAGCAGGTCGCGTAGAGCAGCGCGCCGCCCGGGCGCAGCACCCGGACCGCTTCGTCCAGGAGCGCCCGCTGGAGCGTGACCAGCTCGGCCACGTCCCCGCGGGTACGCCGCCAGCGCGCCTCGGGACGGCGTCGCAGCGCCCCCAGCCCGGTGCACGGCGCGTCGAGCAGGACCCGGTCGACCGAGTCGTCGGCGAGAGGGGCTCGGGTGCCGTCCGCCTGCACGACGAGCACCCCCGCGTCAGGGCCGACCGCTCGTCGTACCAGGGCGGCGCGGTGGTGGTGCTGCTCCACGGCGACCAGGCGGGCGCCCCGCTGCGCGGCGAGGGCCGCGAGCAGCGACGCCTTGCCGCCGGGCCCGGCGCACAGGTCCAGCCAGACCTCGTCGCGGCCCTCGACCGGTGCGGTGGCCGCGGCCAGGGCAACGAGCTGGGAGCCCTCGTCCTGGACGCCGGCACGACCCTCCGCGACCGCCGGGACGGCGGACGGGTCGCCACCGTCGAGCACGACGCCGTAGGGCGAGAACGCCGTGGGCGTGCCGGGCAGCTCGTCGCGCTCGGCCCGGCCCGGCCGGGCGACGAGGGTCACCCGGGGCGGCACGTTGTCGGCGGCCAGCAGGTCGGGCAGCTCGTCTGCGGAGCCCCGCAGTGCGCGGCGCAGCTCGTCGACGACCCACGCCGGGTGGCTGTGGGCGACCGCGAGGTCGCCGGTGCCCGTGCCGGGCGCGAGCTGTGCGAGCCAGGCGTCGAGGTCCTGCGCGGCGACCTTGCGCAGCACGGCGTTGCAGAATCCCGCAGCGCCCTGGTTGACCGTTGCCCGGACGAGGGTGACGGTCGTGTCGATCGCCGCGTGGGTCGGCACCCGCATGGCGAGCAGCTGGTGGGCGCCCAGGCGCAGGGCGTCGAGCACCTTGGCCTCGACCTTGCGCAGCGGGCGGTCGATGCAGGCGGCGAGGACGGCGTCGTACGTGCCTTGGCGGCGGATCGCGCCGGAGGCGAGCTCGGTGGCGAAGGCGGCGTCGCGACCGGCCAGGCCGTGCCGTGCCAGCGCCGCCGGGAGCAGGAGGTTGGCGTAGCCGTCGTCGACCCGGACCGCCTTGAGCACCTCGAAGGCGGCGAGACGGACCGGGTCGACCCGCTTGCCCCCCGTCGGTCGGCCGCCGCTCACTCGAACGTCGCCGTCTCCGGAAGCCGCACGCCACGCGCCCAGTCGGCCGCGGCCATCTGCTTCTTGCCGAACGCCTTGACCTCGCCGAGGCGCACGGCGTCGGTGGCGGTGCCGACGAGCACGTGGTTCTTGCCGACCCGGATCGCGCCGGGAGCGAGGTCGTCGACGCCCTCCTCGATCGTCACGGCACCGAGCTTCACCCGCTCGGCGTCCAGCGTCGTCCACGCGCCGGGTCCGGGCGTGCAGGCGCGGATCCGCCGGTCGACACCGACCGCGGGCTCGGTCCAGTCGACGCGGGCGTCCTCCACGGAGATCTTCGGGGCGAGGCTGATGCCCTCCTCCGGCTGCTCACGCGCCTCGAGCGCGCCGTCGGCGATGCCGTCGAGAGTCGCGACGAGCAGCGACGAGCCGCCCTCGGCGAGCCGGGTGAGCAGGTCGCCCGCGGTGTCGGTCGGGCGGATCCGCTCGGTCATCACGCCGAACGTCGGACCCGCGTCCAGCGCCTCGACGATGCGGAAGGTGGTCGCGCCGGTGAACTCGTCACCCGCCCAGATCGAGTGCTGCACGGGCGCCGCACCGCGCCAGGCGGGCAGGATCGAGAAGTGCAGGTTGACCCAGCCGTGGCGCGGGATGTCGAGCGCGCTGCGCGGGATGAGGGCGCCGTAGGCGACGACCGGGCAGCAGTCCGGCTCCAGCGCCCTGAGCGCCTCCTGGAAGTCCGGGTCGCGCGGGTGCGTGGGCTTGAGGACCGGGATGCCCAGCTCCTCGGCACGCTGCGCCACCGGGCTCGGGGTGAGCCTGCGGCCGCGGCCGGCCGGCGCATCCGGGCGGGTGACCACGCCGACGAGCTCGTGGGGTGACGCGGCGATCGCGTCGAGGGCGGGTACGGCGACCTCGGGCGTGCCCGCGAAGACGAGGCGAAGGGGCCTCATCGGCCGAAGCCCCCGGTGGCGTGCGGGGACACCTTCACGGTGGGCTTGTCGAGGCCGAACCACTCCGACTCGCGGATCTCCCGCATCGCGGCCTTGCGGGCAGCGTCGTCGAGGCGGTCGATGAACAGGATCCCGTCGAGGTGGTCCGTCTCGTGCTGGATCGCTCGGGCCAGCAGCTCGGAGCCCTCGATGGTGACCGGGTCACCGTGCATGTTGAAGCCGCGCGCCACCACCGACAGCGCCCGCAGGCAGTCGTAGGTGAGTTCCGGCAGCGACAGGCAGCCCTCGGGCCCGTCCTGCTTCTCCTCCGACAGGTCGAGGACCGGGTTGACCAGGTGGCCGACCTCTCCGTCGACGTACCAGGTGAAGACGCGGAGACCCACGCCGATCTGGGGGGCGGCGAGACCGGCACCCGGTGCGTCGAGCATGGTGTCGGTCAGGTCGGTGACGAGCTGGCGCAGCTCGGCGTCGAACTCGACGACCTCGATCGCGGGCTTGCGCAGGATCGGGTCGCCGAACAGGCGGATGGGTCGGATGGCCACCGCGTCATCCTAGTGAGCGCGGGCGGATCCTCAGATTTCGAGCGGGTCGAGCTGGACCCGGACCGGCTCCAGCTTGCGGGCGGAGCGGAGGCGTTGCGCCTCGGCGAGCGCGTGCGCGAGGTCGGCACCGAGGGATCGCGGGACCCGGAGCACGAGGCGCTCCTCCCCCTCGTCACCACCGGGCACGGGCACCGGACCGAGCACGTCCGTCGCCTCCGGCAGCGCGGCCAGCGCCTGCAGGTCGTCGAGTGCGCCCGGGGTGCCGGTGAGCGTAGCCACCCGGGCGGCCGGCGGCAGGCGGGCCGCCCACCGCTCCTCGGCCTCGCGGGCCGCGAAGCCGGCGGGATCCCACCGCACGAGCGCCTGCAGCACCGCCAGTGACGGATCGCCGACCGCGAGCGCACGCCCTCCGGGGCGGACCAGGCCGACCGCGTTGCACCAGCGCCGCAAGGCCTCCTCCTGCGCTCGCATGCTGTCGCGGCCGAGCGCCCACCACGTGTCGAGGAGCACGACGACCGCATAGCCGCCCTCCGCGACCGGCTCCGCCCCGGGTGTCGCCACCACGATCCGCCGGGCACCGTCGACGGCGGCGCGGATCCGGTCGCCGGACGACGCCACCACCGGAACCGACGGGAAGGTGCGACCGAGCTCGTCGGCCGTGCGCGCGTCGCCGAGCACGGGCGCCCGCAACCCGGCAGCGCCGCACTCGCTGCAGGACCAGTCGGGCGCCTCCGTGGCACACCAGCGGCATCGCGGCGGCGACGTCGGACCGGTCAGCTCCAACGGGCCTGAGCAGGCCGCACAACGCGCGGGGGTCCGGCACCGCTCGCAGGCGAGCTTGACGGCGTACCCGACCCGCGGCGTCTGCACCAGCACCGGGCCGCGCTCGAGGCCCCACCGGATCCCGTCGAACACCTCCCGCGGCATCCGTGCGGTCGCGGCGAACGGGTCGCGGGCAAGCGCGTGGTCGGTGGCGCCGGTGATCCCGACCATCACCCGCTCGCGCACGGCCGCCCGTGGCAGCGCGATCTCGTGGGCCCAGCCGGAGCGCAGCAGCTGGTCGGCCTCGACCGTGCGGGCGAAGCCGCCGACGAGAGCCGCCGCTCCCTCGGCCTCCGAGCGGAGCAGCAGCACCTCGCGGGTGTGCGGGTACGGCGCCCGCGGCTCCGCGTGCAGCTCGTCGCCGTCGTCCCACACGACCACCAGCCCGAGGTCGCGGACGGGCGCGAACGCCGCGGAACGGGTGCCGACGACGATCCGGCGGGTGCCGCGGCTGACGGCGAGGAAGTCGCGGTAGCGGGCGGCGGGCCCCGGCTCGGCGTGCAGCGTGACGTGGTGCCCGTCGCCGAGCAGCGTGGTCAGGGCGGCGTCGACCCGGGCGACGTCGCGGTGGTCGGGCAGGCAGAGGATCGTGCCGCGGCCGGCCGCGAGCGCCACCGCTGCCAAGTGGGCCAGGTGGGCCGGCCAGTCCTCCCCCGGCCCGGTGCCCCACACGGCGCGCGGTGCCTGTCCGCTGCGGAGGTGGGCGATGAACGGGCTCGCCGCCGGGTAGGCGGCCCAGGCCTCCTCACAGCCGCCACCGTCCGCCGGCAGGGGTGGCTCGGGCGGTGACGCGGCCTTCTCGGTCGTCGCGTGCCGCGGCGGCACCGCCAGCCGGCGCACGTCGGCGCTGACGCCGGCGTACCGCTGCGCGACCTGCTCGCACAGCGACGCGACCGCGGGACTGAGGACCGGCTCGGGGCTGACCAGCCGCCGCAGCGGCGCCAACCGCCCGTCGTGCTCGGAGGCCGCCGTGCGCGCCACGACGAAGCCGTCGACGTCCTGGCCGCCGAAGCGCACCTTGACCCGCGCCCCGGGCACGGCACCCTCGGCCATCGCGACCGGGACGGCGTAGTCGAAGGGGCGGTCGAGGTGCGCCAGCGGGAGCTCGAGCACGACCTGCGCCACCGGGTCGACCGCCGCGATCTCCGCCTCGGCGACCTTCCGGGCGCGGGTGGCGGCCGCCTTGACCCGCCCCTCGGCGACCCGGTCCCGCACGAGACCGGGCAGGTCGAGTGCCGGCTCGTCGGGGGTGGGCGTCATGGGCGCAGTTCTACCAGCGGGGCCCGATCCCCCGTCGGCCCGTGCACAGGGTCAGCGGGTGACCAGACGACGAGCAGAGGTCCGGACCACCGTCGTGTAGCCGGGCTTGCTGCCGGTGATCCGCACGGAGATCCGGTGCCTCTTGTCGATGCGCCGGATGACGAACGTGCTCCTCGTCGCCCCGGAGATGACCCGGCCGTCGCGCAGCCACTGGTAGCGGAACGTGATCCCGCTCGGCGACCAGGTGCCCCGCAGCGCCGTCAGGCGGCGCCCGACGTACGGCGTCCCGCCAGCCGTGACGGTCCGGGGCGCGGTGATCACGCCCGCCCTGACGGTGCCTGCGGAGAGGACGTAGGGGGTGGCCGACTGGACGCCGAGGACGCCCGTGACCTGCACGGAGAGGTTCTTCCCGAGATCGCCGGCGACCGGGGTGTAGGTCGATCGAGTGGCGCCCGCGATGGCAGCGCCGTTGCGCCGCCACTGATAGCTCGACGTCGCATCGACATGGCTCCACGTGGCGCCGGTGGCCGCCACGACCTTGCCGACCCTGGGCACAGTGCTCACCGTCGCACTCGTCAGCGGCTCGAGTCCGAGCGGGTCGCAGGTGTAGACCTCGATGTCATCCAGGTACCACCCCGGTGCCCCGTAGAGCTCGTCGTAGCGGATCGTGAACTGCGGCTTGATGCGCTGGCCCCCGAAGGCGGTCAGCGCCACCTGGCTGCCGTACCAGCCCTTGCTGCTGCCGGCGAAGGCGGCGTGAGCGCCGCTCTCCGGCTGCAGCACCCGCTGCGTACCGTTCGTCCAGTCCTCGCCAGCCAGGGAGACCACGGAGCCCGTGCTGGTGGCCGCCTCGAGGGTGCCGCCGTCCCAGTAGCTGATCGGGCTCGTCTCTTCGTACTCGAAGACGTGCCAGTGCCGGAACGCGAGGTACGTCGGCTGGGTCGCGGGAGGCACCTGGACGAAGCTCGAGGCCCGGAGCGCCTTCGCCGCGAGTCCACCTCCGGCACCGGTCTCGGCATCCTCACCGAACCATGCCGTTCCCTCGGAGTAGCTGTTCTCGTACTGGTCCGGCAAGGCGTCCGACGGCAGCCTCCGCCATCCACCGGCTGCGGCCGTGAACGTCGATCCCGGACTTGCGCCGGACTCGGAGTCCAGCAGGACCCGACGGGACGTGCCCTCCGGGCAGCTCCGGTCGACGTCTCGAATCGGCTCGGCACCGGGCCGTTGGGTCATCTCCGTCGCCACGACGGCCTGGTGCACCGCGGTGCAGTCCGCCGGGCTGAGGGAGCCGCCATCGACCAGCGTCGAGCACGCCTGCTCCAGCACCACAGCCAGGTCGTCGTACTCCGCGAAGGCCGGCACGGTGGCGATCACCTGCAGCCACAGCCGCGCGGACTTCGTCAGCTCGGCGGCGGCCGTGGCGTCCGGGTTGCTCGCGTCGATGCCGACGACCGTCTGTCCGTTGAACGTTCCGCCCTGCGAGATCAGGTGGAAGGCCTTGTTCCCGACGCCCGAGTTGTAGTGGACACCGCCGGAGTCGTACTGGGCCGCGTACCAGTTCGGGCTGCCGACACGGTCCGGGTCGCCCATGGCCGTCGGGTCCGCGGCGCTGCGCAGCGCGCCGATGGGGAGGTCCTCGCCGAGCAGGAACTGGCCGGGATCCTCTCCGACCGTGGTGCGGCGGTGGTCGACGATCTCGCCGATGATGTCGGCCAGCGACTCGTTGATCGCACCCGACTGGTCGTAGTAGATCAGCCCGGAGGTCCGTTCGATGACGCCGTGGGTGATCTCGTGCCCGACGACGTCGTCGGCGACCGCGTAGCCCTGGCCGTAGAACATCGCCTCGCCGTTCCAGTAGGCATTGGCATAGGGGCAGCTGCCGGAGTCGAGGCAGACACGGACGGTGGCGGCGAGCTTCTTGCCGCTCGGCGTCGCGACGCCGACGAGTGCGGTCAGGTCCTGCATGGCGCCGTTCGCGAGCTCGGCATACAGCTCGGAGGTGCGGCCGGCGTTGTCGTAGGCAGCATTGACGTCGGTCACCGCCGACGCCGGCGCGCCCTCGGTCCGGGCCGCGCCGGCGACGCACGGCCCGGGATTCACGACGCGCACGTTCTGCTGGTCGCACACCGTCCGGTCCACGGAGTGGATCAGGTCCACGTCGAGCAGGACAGCACCGCTCCGGTCGTCGATGAGCACCATCCGTCGTACGTCGTCACCGGCGCGCACCTCGAACCGCCAGGCGCTGCGTGTCTGCGAAAGGCCGGCCACGGGGATCGTCTCCGGGTCGATCACCCACCGCCCGAAGTCCTCCGCGGTGGCGCCCTTGACCCGGGTCCGGCCGACGGCGCCCAGCGCGGTGGCGCGGGCGTCGTCCTCGGAGACCGTGACCGTGCTGACGGAAGCAGCGTCCGAGAGGTTCGCGTCCATCGACGCCAGATCGCGGCCCTTGTCGAGCGTGACGACCACGTCGCCACCGAGCACGGGCAGCCCGTCGACCTCCTGCTGGTAGCGCACGACGGCACCTCCGGCCGCCGCGGAGGAGCGGCCCTGCTCGACGAGCCGGGTTCCCACCCGGTCGGCACCGATGGCGTCGCCGTAGCGGTTCAGGTGCGCACGGGCGGCCGCCGACACGCTGGTGCCGCGACCGACGCCAGGGTTGTCGATGTCGGTGCCGGCCGGCGTACCGACGAAGGTCGCGACCCCGCCCTCGCGGCGGATCCGCAGCGGGCCGTCGGCGTCCGCCTGCAGAGCGGCCTCGCCGTCGTCGGGGACGGCGCTCGCGCGTGGCGCGGGGACCGCACCGAGCACGGTGCTGGAGACGAGGACAGCACAGGCCAGGGCGAGCTTGCGGCGCACGGGTTTCCCTCCCCAGTAGCAACAGGTCGATCGCATCGTTCCACGCAGCAGGCGCGCCCGTCCGGCCGACCACGAAAACCGGGACCGCCCGCCGTCCCCGGAGGGACGGCGGGCGGTCGGGAGCCGGTGCTCGAACCGAGCGGGGTCAGATGCCCGCGGCAGCCTTCAGCGCGTCGGCGCGGTCGGTGCGCTCCCAGGTGAACTCGGGCAGCTCGCGGCCGAAGTGGCCGTACGCCGCCGTCTTCGCGTAGATCGGGCGACGCAGGTCGAGGTCGCGCAGGATCGCGGCCGGGCGCAGGTCGAAGACCTCCAGCACGGCCTGCTGGATCTTCTCGTCCGGGACGACTCCGGTGCCGAAGGTCTCCACGAAGACACCGACGGGCTTGGCGACGCCGATCGCGTAGGCGACCTGCACCTCGGCCCGACGGGCCAGGCCCGCGGCGACGATGTTCTTCGCGACCCAGCGCATGGCGTAGGCGGCGGAGCGGTCGACCTTCGACGGGTCCTTGCCGGAGAAGGCGCCGCCACCGTGGCGGGCCATGCCGCCGTAGGTGTCGACGATGATCTTGCGGCCGGTGAGGCCGGCGTCGCCCATCGGGCCACCGACCACGAACTTGCCGGTCGGGTTGATGTGCAGCTTGTAGCCGTCGAACGGGACGCTCGTCTTGAACTGCTCGAGCACCGGCTCGATCACCTTGGCGGTGATGTCGGCGGCGATCTGCTCCTGGCTGACGTCCTCGGCGTGCTGCGTGGACAGCACGACGGTGTCGACCCGGACGGCGCGGTCGTCCTCGTCGTACTCGATGGTGACCTGGGTCTTGCCGTCGGGACGCAGGTAGGGCAGCGTGCCGTCCTTGCGCACCTCGGTCAGCTTCTCCGCGAGGGTCTGCGCGATCTTGATCGGCAGCGGGAAGAGCTCCGGGGTGTCGTCGCAGGCGTAGCCGAACATCAGGCCCTGGTCGCCCGCGCCCTGCTTGTCGAGCTCGTCGGACGAGCCGCCGAGGCGGACGTCCTCGGCGGTGTCGACGCCCTGCGCGATGTCGGGCGACTGGGCGCCGATCGCGACCTGGACGCCGCACGAGTTGCCGTCGAAGCCCTTGGCGGAGGAGTCGTAGCCGATCTCGAGGATCTTCTCGCGCACCAGCTGGGCCACCGGGGCGTAGGCCTCGGTGGTCACCTCGCCGGCCACGACGACCAGCCCGGTGGTGAGCAGCGTCTCGACGGCCACGCGGCTCTTCGGGTCGTGCTCGAGCAGGTAGTCGAGCACGGTGTCGCTGATCTGGTCGGCGATCTTGTCCGGGTGACCCTCGGTCACGGACTCCGACGTGAACAGACGTCCGGTCATAGTGGTGAGAACTCCTGATGGGGGGCGGGGGTGAACTGTGTTCCAACGATACGGACCGGCAAGGGTGATGCCCGAACGTCTCAGGACGCGTACTCCGACAGCCTACGGGGTGAGGCGGGCGACGACCTGGTCCCAGATGAGGTGCGCCAGCGCCGCCTTCGAGCCGTGCGGTACGTCGACCGCGGACCCGTCGGCGCCGAGGATCACGGCCTCGTTGTCGGTGCTGCCGAAGACCGCTCCCCCGCTGACGTCGTTGACGACCAGTAGGTCACAGCCCTTGCGGGCCAGCTTGGCGCGGGCCAGGTCCAGCACGCTGCCCGTCGCGTCGCCGGTCTCGGCGGCGAAGCCCACGATCACCGCGCCCGGGCGGACCCGGTGCGTGGAGATCTCCTTGAGGATGTCGGGATTCTGCTGCAGCGTGATCGACGGCGCCGAACCGTCGTCGGCCTTCTTGATCTTCGTGTCCGACTGGGCCGTCGGCCGGAAGTCGGCCGGGGCGGCAGCCATCACGACCGCGTCGGCACTCGCGGCGGCGGTCAGCACCGCGTCGCGCAGCTCGGCGGTCGACTCGACGTGGACCACCTTGACGCCGGCCGGGTCGGTGAGCGCGACATTGGCGGCCACCAACGTCACCTCGGCGCCACGTGCGGCTGCGGCACGCGCCAGCGCGTAGCCCTGGCGGCCGGAGGACCGGTTGCCGAGGAAGCGGACGGGGTCGAGCTTCTCGCGCGTCCCGCCGGCGGAGACGACGACGTGGCGCCCGGCCAGGTCGGCCGGCCCGCCGGACGAGGCGGAGGTCGAGCGGCCCAGCACGTCGCGGGCGACCTCGAAGATCTCCTCCGGGTCCGGCAGCCGGCCCTTGCCGGTGTCGGCGCCCGTCAGCCGGCCCTCGGCCGGCTCGATGACCAGGACGCCGCGCGAGCGCAGCGTCGCCACGTTGGCGGTCGTGGCCGGGTGCTCCCACATCTCGGTGTGCATCGCCGGGGCGAGCACGACCGGGCAGCGCGCGGTGAGCAGCGTGTTGGTCAGCAGGTCGTCGGCCAGGCCGTGCGCCGCCTTCGCGAGCAGGTCGGCGGTCGCCGGGGCGACCACGACGAGGTCGGCGGTCTGGCCGAGGCGGACGTGCGGCACCTCGTGCACGCCCGTCCACACCTCGGCGGAGACCGGCTTGCCGGACAGGGCGGCCCAGGTCGGGGCACCGACGAACTCCAGCGCCGCGGCCGTCGGGACGACGGTCACGTCGTGGCCGGACTCCGTGAACCGGCGCAGCAGCTCACACGCCTTGTAGGCGGCGATGCCGCCCGAGACGCCGAGCACCACCCGGGGCCGGGAGGACATGGAGGACGTCAGATCACTCGGCGTCGGCGACGGGGGCCGGCGCTGCAGCCGCGGCGGCGGCCTGCTCGGCGGCGAGCTCGGCCGGGTCGATGTCCTCGCAGGTCAGCAGGTCCTCGTTGATCTCGCGCAGGGCGATCGAGAGCGGCTTCTCCTGCACGTGGGTCTCCACGAGCGGACCGACGTACTCCAGCAGGCCCTCGCCGAGCTGGGAGTAGTAGGCGTTGATCTGGCGCGCGCGCTTGGCGCTGTAGAGGACCAGCTTGTACTTGCTGTCGGTCTTGGACAGCAGGTCGTCGATCGGCGGGTTGGTGACACCCACGGCGTCGATGTTCGGGGCAGACACTGAGGTCCTCACTGGTCGGTGGATGTAGCAACCATCAAGGCTACCAACTCCTCGACAGCAGCGTGAACTTCGCGGTTGACGATCGTGACGTCGAACTCCGCCTCGGCCGCCAGTTCCTCGCGAGCGGTGGCGAGCCGGCGCTCCCGCTCCTCCTCGTCCTCCGTGCCCCGGCCGACGAGGCGGCGCACCAGCTCCTCCCACGAGGGCGGCTTCAGGAACACGAAGACGGCCTCGGGCATGGACTCGCGCACCTGGCGCGCACCCTGGAGGTCGATCTCCAGCAGGGCCGGGCGGCCGGCGGCGAGCGCCTCCTCGACAGGCCCGCGGGGGGTGCCGTAGCGGTTGACGCCGTGGACGACGGCCCACTCCAGCATCTGGCCCTCGGCCACGAGGCGGTCGAACTCGTCGACCGACACGAAGTGGTAGTGGACCCCGTCGACCTCGCCGGGGCGCGGGGTGCGCGTCGTCGCCGAGACGGACAGGTAGATCTCGGGGTGCTGCTCGCGCATCGCGGCGGCGACCGTGCCCTTGCCGACCGCGGTCGGTCCGGCGAGGACGAAGAGCTTGGCGGCGGCGTCGCTCATGCGTCGGCGGGGAACTCGCGCTCCAGCGCGGCGACCTGCTTGGTCCCCAAGCCCCGCACGCGCCGCGACTCGGCGATGCCGAGGCGCTCCATCACCTGCCGGGCGCGCACCTTGCCCAGGCCGGGGACGGACTGCAGCAGGTCGAGGACCTTCATCTTGCCGATGACCTCGTTGACCTGGCCCTGCTGGAGGACCTCGCTGATCGACGCGCCCGAGTTCTTCAACCGGTTCTTCACCTCGGCCCGCTCACGTCGTGCCGCGGCCGCCTTCTCCAGGGCGGCCTGGCGCTGTTCGGGAGTCAGGGGAGGCAGGGCCACGAGGTCGGAGTCCTTCGGTGTTCGAGACGTGTGTCGGCGGCTTCGCCCCGCGCCACACTGCGCGGGCGCGTGCCACCGCCGGTCAATCTAGCCATTCCCGTTCTCGCGGGGCAATGCGGGCCCCGGGTCCCGGCCCGCAGAACGCGGTCAGAGGCTCAGCGGGCTCTTGCAGACATCACGCGCCTGCTGCTCCACACCGGCCAGCGCGGCCGCGGTGTCGGCGGAGCCCAGGCGGGTCGCCGCGGTCTGGATCGCCTCCCGGTCCTCGGCTGCCACGTCCGGCGGCGGCTTCTCGAAGTCGTACGACGCCGCGTCGACGCCGGCGGCGTCGAGCGCGGCCGCCAACGCGCTGACCCGGTCGATGACGATCCGCCACTCGTCGCGGATGTCGTCCGGGGCCACGGCCGCGAGGTCCTCGAACGCCGGCAGGGCGCGCAGCAGGCCCGTCTCCTTGCCGGCGTTGAGCGCGGCGCCGATCTCGGCCCGGTGCTCCTCCACGGCGGAGCAGTAGCCGTCGTACGGGCGGTCGTCGTCCTCACCGCCGGTGACCAGCAGGACGCCCGTCACCGCGAGCGCCGCCGCCGCGACGGCGAGCAGCGGCAGGTCCTGCCGGGACAGGGCCCTCACCCGAGCAGGGCCCGGAGCTCGTCGTTGGCCCGCCGCACCGCGTCGCGCATCGCGACCGGGTCGGGGCCGAGGCGGAGCACACCGCGCGACGAGCTCGCCGCCACGTTGCGCGCGCTGGCGCCGAAGATGCGCAGGATGTCGCTGCTGGTGCCGCCCTGCTCGCCGTAGCCGGGCGCGAGGATCGGGCCGTTGAGGGCGAAGTCGAGGCCGCTGCCGTCGATCGTCGCGCCCACGACGGCACCGAACGACCCGAGGGGCGCCGCGCCGGCGTTCAGCTCGCGCAGGTGGTCGAGCATCGCCGAGGCGACCGTCCGCGCGCCGAACTCCTCCGAGGTCACCGCCTCCTGGACCTCCGGCCCCTCCTTGTTGGAGGTGGCGGCGAGCACGAACAGGCCGGCGTCGTACCGGCGGGCGGTGTCGACGAACGGCAGCAGCGAGCCGAAGCCGAGGTAGGGGCTGACCGTGATCGCGTCCGAGGCGAGCGGCGACGACGGGTCGAGGTAGGCGTCGGCGTAGGCCTGCGAGGTCGAGCCGATGTCGCCGCGCTTCACGTCGAGCAGCACCAGCGCACCCGCGGCGCGCGAGTCCGCGATGACCCGCTCCAGCACGGCGATGCCCCGGCTGCCGAAGCGCTCGTAGAACGCCGACTGCGGCTTGACCACGCTGCAGTACGGCGCCACGGCCTCCACCGCCCCGAGGGCGAACCGCTCGAGCCCGGCGACGTCGTCGTCGTACCCCCAGTCGTGGAGCAGCGCGCTGTGCGGGTCGATGCCCACGCAGAGCTGGCCGCGGTCGGCGAGGGCGGCGGCGAAGCGCGCGCCGAACGGTCGGGTCACGGGAGTCTCCTCAGTGCGTCAGGGGTGAGGTCGGCGATGGTCGGGTAGCCGTCCACTGCCATGACGAGGTCGGCCTCGGCCTGCAGGGCGCGGACCTGGTGGACCGCGCCGGGGACGCCGCCGAGGGCGAGGGCGTAGACGTAGGGTCGGCCGATCGCCACCGCGTCCGCGCCGAGGGCGAGCGCCTTCACGACGTCGGCTCCGGTGCGCACACCCGAGTCGAAGACGACCGGACCGCGCCCGTCCACGGCGTCGACGACACCGGGCAGCCAGTCGAGGGCCGCTCCCCCGCCGTTGGCCTGGCGGCCGCCGTGGTTGGAGCAGTAGATGCCGTTGACGCCCTCGTCGAGCGCGCGGCGGGCGTCGTCGGGGTGGCACACGCCCTTGACGAGGATCGGCAGGTCGGTGAGCGAGCGAAGCCACGGCAGGTCGTCCCAGGTCACCGGGTGCCCGAAGGTGCCGACCCAGGTCATGACGATCGTTCCGGGGTCGGGGTCGGGCCCGGTCATCTCCTGGAACACCGGGTCGGAGGTGTAGTTCGCGAGGGCCTTGCCGCGCAGCTGCGGGAAGTTGCCGGACGCGAGGTCGCGCGGCCGCCAGCCCGGCACCCAGGTGTCGAGGGTGATGACGATGGCCTCGTAGCCCGCCTTCTCGGCCCGGCTCACGAGACTCGCGGCGAGCTCGCGGTTCTTCGGCGTGTAGAGCTGGAACCACTTCCCGGCGTCGCCGGCGGCGGCCGCGACCTCCTCGAGCGGGTCACTCATCAGCGTCGACCCGATGAGGGGGACGCCCGTCGCCGCAGCGACCTCGGCAGCATGGATGTCCCCGTGCTGGTCCGGCGTGCACAGCCCCACGACGCCCACGGGCGCCAGCAGCAGCGGGCTGGCGAGCCTGCGCCCGAACAGCTCCACCGACAGGTCCCGCTCCGGGCTCGCGCGGAACATCCTCGGGACGAGCGCGTGGCGGGCGAAGGCCTCCACGTTCGCGCGCTGGGTCGTCTCGTCACCGGCTCCCCCGGCGACGTACGTGCGCAGCTCGGGCGGCAGCGCAGCGAGCGCGTTGCGCTCGAGCTCGGCGTAGTCGAACGGGTGGGCCGGCAGGACGCCGCCGAGGGCGCCGAGGTAGAGCTCGATCTGGTAGTCGCCGAACGCCATGATTTGCTCCTGTCAGAGGGCCTTGAGGACCTGCTTCGGCCAGCCCGGCCCACCGTAGATCAGGCCGCTGTAGACCTGCACCAGGTCCGCCCCCGCGTCGATCCGCTCGCGCGCGTCGGCCGGCGTGCTGATGCCGCCGACACCGATGAGCGTGAGCCGGTCACCCACGCGGCCGCGCAGCAGCCGGACGACCTCCGTGGAACGCGCACGCAACGGCGCGCCGGACAGGCCGCCCGCACCGCACGCCTCGACCTTCGCAGGGTCCGAGCGCAGGCCGTCTCGGGAGATGGTGGTGTTGGTCGCGATGACGCCGGACAGGCCGAGGTCGAGGGCCATGTCGGCGACGGCCAGCACGTCCTCGTCCGACAGGTCCGGCGCGATCTTCACGAGCAGCGGCACCTGGCGGTCGGTCACCACGTCGTCCGTCGTACGACGCACGTGCGCGAGCAGCGGGGCGAGCTTCTCGACGGCCTGCAGGTTGCGCAGGCCCGGGGTGTTCGGCGAGCTGACGTTGACGACGAGGTAGTCGGCGTGTGGGGCGAGCAGGCGCGTCGACGTCTCGTAGTCGGCCTCGACCGCTGCCTGGTCGTCGTCGGGGACGACCTTGGACTTCCCGATGTTGACGCCGAGGACGAGACCGCCGGGCTTGCGCCTGCGCTTCGAGAGCCGGTGCCCGACCTTCTCGGCGCCGTCGTTGTTGAAGCCCATCCGGTTGACGATCGCCCGGTCCTCGGGCAGCCGGAACAACCGCGGCGTCGGGTTGCCGGGCTGGGGCAGGGCGGTGACCGTGCCGATCTCGACGTGCCCGAAGCCGAAGGCGCCCATCCGGTCGTAGACCTCGGCCGTCTTGTCGAAGCCGGGCGCGAGGCCGAGCCGGTTGGGGAAGGTCAGGCCCATCGCCTCGACGGGCGCACGGCCGGGGATCCGGACCCGGGTGAGCACCGGTCCCCCGGCCTTGAGCGCGTCGTAGGTCAGGTGGTGTGCCTTCTCGGCGTCCATCCGGACCAGACAGGTCTCGAAGACCTTGTCGTACAGGGTCACGCGGGGTCCCCGCAGAGTTGTTCGGGGTACCGAAGCGGAGGAGAAGAACGCTGGGGGGTGCTCATGCGTGCCACTCCTGCAGCGACCGCACGCCGATCGCTCCGGCGCGGATCGCCGCGATGCCCTGCACGGCGGCCGCCAGGCCCTGGACCGTGGTGATGCACGGCGTTCCCGTCAGGACGGCGGAGGAGCGGATCTCGTAGCCGTCGATGCGGGAGTCGCCGCCGCCGGTGGAGCCGTGCGGGGTGTTGACGATCAGGTCGATCTCGCCGCCGAGGATCATGTCGACGACCGTCGGCTCGCCGTTCGGGCCCTTGCCCTCGAAGTGCTTGCGCACCACGGTGGCCTGGATCCCGTTGCGGCGCAGCACCTCGGCGGTGCCCTGGGTCGCGAGGATCTCGAAGCCGTAGTCGGCGAGGACGCGGGCCGGGAAGATCATCGTCCTCTTGTCGCGGTTGGCGATCGAGATGAAGACCTTGCCCTCGGTGGGCAGCGAGCCGTAGGCCGCCGCCTGCGACTTGCTGAACGCGGTGCCGAAGTCGGCGTCGAAGCCCATCACCTCGCCGGTCGACTTCATCTCCGGCCCGAGGACCGTGTCGACGAAGCTGCCCTCCTTGGTGCGGAACCGGTTGAACGGCAGCACCGCCTCCTTGACCGCGATCGGCGCGTCGGCCGGCAGCGTGCCGCCGTCGCCCTCGGCCGGCAGCGCGCCGGCGGCCCGCAGCTCGGCGATGGACTCACCGAGCATCACCCGGGCCGCGGCCTTGGCGAGCTGGGTGCCGGTCGCCTTGGAGACGAACGGGACGGTCCGCGACGCGCGCGGGTTGGCCTCGATCACGTAGAGCACGTCGGCCCCGAGCGCGAACTGGATGTTGATCAGGCCCCGTACGCCGACGCCGGCTGCGATCGCGGTGGTCGCCTCCCGGATCCGGGTGATCTCGGCGTCGCCGAGGGTGATCGGCGGGAGCGCGCACGACGAGTCGCCGGAGTGGATGCCGGCTTCCTCGATGTGCTCCATGACGCCGCCGAGGAAGAGGTCCGTGCCGTCGTACAGGGCGTCCACGTCGATCTCGACCGCGTCGTCGATGAACCGGTCGACCAGGACCGGGCGGTCCGGGCTGATCTCGGTCGCGGCCTCGATGTAGGCCTTCAGCGCGGCGTCGCTGTAGACGATCTGCATGCCGCGGCCCCCGAGGACGTACGACGGACGCACGAGCACCGGGTAGCCGATGGTGTGCGCGATCGCCTGGGCATCCTCGAAGGACACCGCGGTGCCGTGCTTGGGCGCGACGAGGCCGGCATCGGCGAGGACCCGCCCGAACGCACCGCGCTCCTCGGCGAGGTCGATCGCCTCGGGCGTCGTACCGGCGATCGGGACACCGGCGTCCTCGAGGCCCTGAGCGAGGCCGAGCGGCGTCTGCCCACCGAGCGTCGCGATGACGCCCGCGATCGGGCCCGCCGCCTTCTCCGCCTCGTAGATCTCGAGGACGTCCTCGAGGGTCAGCGGCTCGAAGTAGAGCCGGTCCGAGGTGTCGTAGTCGGTCGAGACCGTCTCCGGGTTGCAGTTGACCATGATCGTCTCGTAGCCGGCCTCGGCCAGCGCCAGGCTCGCGTGCACGCACGAGTAGTCGAACTCGATGCCCTGGCCGATCCGGTTCGGGCCGGAGCCGAGGATGATCACGGCCTCCTTGCCCTCGGCCCGCGGCTGGACCTCGGTCTCCTCGTCGTACGACGAGTAGTAGTACGGCGTGGCGGCGGCGAACTCGGCGGCGCAGGTGTCGACGGTCTTGTAGACCGGCCGCACCCCGAGGGTCTGCCGGGCGATGCGGACCTCGGACTCCGTCAGGCCGCGGATGCCCGCGATCTGGGCGTCGGAGAAGCCGTGCCGCTTGGCTAGGCGCAGCGCGCCGGCGTCGAGCAGCTCGGTGGCCGCGACCTTCTGCGCGATCTCGTCGATCAGGAAGAGCTGGTCGACGAACCACGGGTCGATCCTCGTGGCGTCGTGGACCTCTTCCTGCGTCGCGCCGGCGCGGATGGCCTGCATCACCTTCTGCAGGCGCCCGTCGTGCGGGACCTTGACCTCCTCCAGCAGCGCGGCCTTCTCCGCGGGCCCGCCGGGCTCGCCCGTCCAGTGGAAGGGCGCCGACTTGTTCTCCAGCGAGCGCAACGCCTTGTTGAGCGCCTCGGTGAAGTTGCGGCCGATCGCCATCGCCTCGCCGACCGACTTCATGTGCGTGGTCAGCGTCGGGTCGGCGGTCGGGAACTTCTCGAACGCGAACCGGGGCACCTTCACCACGACGTAGTCGAGCGTCGGCTCGAAGGAGGCCGGGGTCTCCTGCGTGATGTCGTTGGGGATCTCGTCGAGCGTGTAGCCGACGGCGACCTTGGCCGCGATCTTGGCGATCGGGAAGCCGGTCGCCTTCGAGGCCAGCGCCGAGGACCGCGAGACGCGGGGGTTCATCTCGATGACGATGACCCGGCCGTCGGCGGGGTTGACGGCGTACTGGATGTTGCAGCCGCCGGTGTCGACGCCGACCTCGCGGATGATGCCGATCGCCAGGTCGCGCAGGTGCTGGTACTCGCGGTCGGTGAGCGTCATCGCCGGGGCGACGGTGATCGAGTCGCCGGTGTGGACGCCCATCGGGTCGAAGTTCTCGATCGAGCAGACGATGACGACGTTGTCGGCCTTGTCGCGCATCACCTCCAGCTCGTACTCCTTCCAGCCGAGGATCGACTCCTCGATCAGCACCTCGGTGGTGGGGCTGGCGGACAGGCCGGCGCCGGCGATGCGGTGCATGTCGGCCTCGTCGTAGGCGATGCCGGACCCGAGGCCGCCCATCGTGAACGACGGCCGTACGACGATCGGGAAGCCCAGCTCGCCTGCGGCCTTCTCGACCTCCTCCATCGAGTGGCACACGAAGCTGCGGGCGACCTCGCCGCCGACCTTCTCGACGATCGCGTTGAACAGCTCGCGGTTCTCGCCGCGGTGGATCGCCTCGAAGCTGGCACCGATCATCTCGACGCCGTACTTCTCCAGGACGCCGCTCTCGTGCGCCGCGATGGCCGCGTTCAGCGCGGTCTGGCCGCCGAGGGTCGGCAGGATCGCGTCGGGGCGCTCCTTGGCGATGACCTTCTCGACGAACTCCGGGGTGATCGGCTCGACGTAGGTCGCGTCGGCGAACTCCGGGTCGGTCATGATCGTGGCCGGGTTGGAGTTGATCAGGATGACCCGCAGTCCCTCCTCCTTGAGGACCCGACAGGCCTGGGTGCCCGAGTAGTCGAACTCGCAGGCCTGACCGATGACGATCGGGCCCGAGCCGATGACCAGGACCGACTTGATGTCTTCACGCTTCGGCATCAGTTGCCTTCCAGGAGCTCTACGAACCGGTCGAACAGGTAGGCCGCGTCGTGGGGACCCGCAGCGGCCTCGGGGTGGTACTGGACGGAGAAGCTCTTGAGCCGGCCCGCGCTGTCGCGGAGCTCGAGGCCCTCCACCACGTCGTCGTTCAGGCAGACGTGGCTGACCGTCGCGACGCCGTACGGCGTCTCGGTCGCCTTGTCGCGCGGCGCGTCCACGGCGAACCCGTGGTTGTGCGCGGTGACCTCCACCTTGCGGGTGGTCAGGTCCATCACCGGCTGGTTGATGCCGCGGTGGCCGTACTTCAGCTTGTAGGTGCCGAAGCCGAGCGCGCGACCGAAGAGCTGGTTGCCGAAGCAGATGCCGAAGTACGGCAGGCCGCGCCCGAGCGCCTCCTGGAGCAGCTCCACCTGGCCGGTGGTCGCGGCCGGGTCGCCGGGACCGTTGGAGAAGAACAGGCCGTCGGGCTGGACCGCCAGGACCTCGTCGATGCTCGCGGTCGCGGGCAGCACGTGGACCTCGATGCCGCGTTCGCTCATCCGGTAGGGCGTCATGTCCTTGATGCCGAGGTCCAGCGCCGCGACGGTGAACCTCTTCTCGCCCAGGGCCGGGACGACATAGGTCTCGCTGGTGGAGACCGCCTCCGAGAGGTTGGCGCCGGTCATCTCGCTGGCCGCCTTGACCTTCTCCAGCAGCTTCGCCGGATCCGTCTCGACCGTGGAGATGCCGACGCGCATGGCACCGCTCTCGCGGAGGTGGCGGGTCAGCGCACGGGTGTCGATGCCGGAGATCCCGACGACGCCCTGCGCCTTCAGCTCGTCGTCGAGCGAGCGTTGCGAGCGCCAGTTGCTCGGCACCCGGGCAGGGTCGCGGACGACGTACCCGGCGACCCAGATCCTCCTGGACTCGGGGTCCTCGTCGTTCATGCCGGTGTTGCCGACGTGCGGCGCGGTCATCACCACGACCTGGCGGTGGTACGACGGGTCGGTGAGCGTCTCCTGGTAGCCGGTCATGCCGGTGTTGAAGACCGCCTCGCCGAAGGTCTCCCCCTCGGCGCCGTAGGCCTCGCCGTGGAACGTGCGGCCGTCCTCGAGGACGAGGAGTGCGGGTTGGGCAGGGGCGGTCATGCGAGGGCTCCTTCCAGCACCGTGGGCGTGCCGCGCAGCAGCGTGGCGACCACCCGTCCGGTGAGCTTGCGGTCGTGCCAGGGGTTGTTGCGGCTCAGCGAGACGCTGGCCGCGCGGTCGACCACCACCTGGGCGGCGGGGTCGACCAGGGTCAGGTTGGCGGGCTCGCCGACGGCGATAGGGCGGCCGTGCCCCTCCAGCCCGGCGATGCGCGCGGGGTTCTCGCTCATCACGCGGGCCACGCCGGTCCAGTCGAGCCGGCCGCTCTCGACCATCACCGTGGTGATGACCGACAACGCCGTCTCCAGGCCGAGCATGCCGAACGCCGCGTCGACGAAGGCGTGCTCCTTGTCCTGGCGGGCGTGCGGCGCATGGTCGGTCGCGACGGCGTCGATGGTGCCGTCGGCCAGGGCCGCCCGCAGCGCCTCGACGTCCTCGGCCGGGCGCAGCGGCGGGTTGACCTTGAAGGTCGGGTCGTAGCCGCTGAGCAGGTCGGTGGTCAGCAGCAGGTGGTGGGGCGTGACCTCGGCGGTCACGTCGATGCCCTGCGCCTTGGCCCAGCGGACCACCTCGACGCTGCCCGCGGTCGAGACGTGCGCGACGTGGACGCGGCTCCCGGTGTGCCGGGCGAGCATCACGTCACGGGCGACGATGACCTCCTCGGCGATACCGGGCCAGCCGGGCAGGCCCAGCCTGCCGGAGAGCTCCCCCTCGTGGCAGCACGCCGTCGGACCGGCCAGCGCCGGGTCCTGGCTGTGCTGGCTGACCACGCCACCGAAGGCCTTCACGTACTCGAGCGCACGACGCATGACCCGGGCGTCGTGGACGCACTTGCCGTCGTCGGAGAAGACCCTGACCTTCGCTCGGCTGCGGGCCATCAGGCCGAGCTCGGCGAGCTCCTCGCCGGCCAGGCCCTTGGTGACGGCACCGACCGGCTGGACGTCGACCAGCCCGGCCGCCCGGCCGAGGTCGAGGACCCGCTCGGCGGCTTCCGCGGTGTCGGTGACGGGGTTGGTGTTGGCCATCGCGAGAACCGCGGTGAAGCCACCGACGGCCGCGGCGCGGGACCCGGTCAGCACGGTCTCGGCGTCCTCGCGTCCCGGCTCGCGCAGGTGCGTGTGCAGGTCGACGAAGCCCGGCAGGAGGCGCAGGCCGTCGGCGTCGATCGTGCGCTCGGCCTTGCTGGAGACCGACCCGATCTCGGCGATCACGCGGTCGGCGACGAGGACGTCGGACGTCGTACCGTCGGGAAGGGTGGCGCCCTTGATCAAGGTGCTCATGCAGAGGTCTCCTCGCCGGCGAGCAGGTGGTAGAGGACGGACATCCGGACCGCGACGCCCGAGGACACCTGGTCGAGGACCAGGCTGTCGGCGGCGTCGGCGGCATCCGGGGAGATCTCCAGGCCCCGGTTCATCGGGCCAGGGTGCAGGATCGGCGTGCCCGGCCTGAGCATCGCCAGCCGGTCGCGGGTGAGGCCGTAGCCGATGGTGTACTCGCGGGTCGTCGGGAAGAAGCCACCGCTCATGCGCTCGCGCTGGACGCGGAGCATCATGACCGCGTCGACCTCCGGGAGCACCGCGTCGAGGTCGTACGACGTCGCGAAGCCCGCCTCCTTCGACCAGGCCCCCACCCCGGCGGGCATCAGCGTCGGCGGGGCCACCACGGTGACGGCCGCGCCGAGCTTGACCAGGCTCTTGACGTTGCTGCGGAAGACCCGGCTGTGGGTGACGTCGCCGACGATCGCGACGTGCTTGCCCTCGAGCGTGCCGAGCTTGCGGGTCAGGGCGTAGCCGTCGAGCAGCGCCTGGGTCGGGTGCTCGTGGGTGCCGTCGCCGGCGTTGATGACCGGCACGTCCACCCAACGGCTGATCTGCTCGGCCGCACCGCTGGCGGAGTGCCGCACGACCAGGCCGTCGATGCCCATCGCGGTCACGGTCAGCGCGGTGTCGCGCAGCGACTCGCCCTTGCTCGCGCTGCTCCCCTTCGCCGACAGGTTGATCACGTCGGCCGAGAGCCACTTGCCGGCGATCTCGAAGCTCGACCGGGTGCGGGTGGAGTCCTCGAAGAACAGGTTGATCACCGTCCGCCCGCGCAGGGCGGGCAGCTTCTTCACCTCGCGCTTCTGCACGTCGTGCATCTCGGCGGCGGTGGTGAAGATCTGGTGGATGTCGGCGACCTCCAGGTCGTCGATGCTCAGCAGGTGCCGGTTCACTGGATGGTCACCTCGTCCTCCCCGTCGATCTCGCGCAGGCGCAGGCTGACGCGCTCACTGCGCGCGGTGGGCAGGTTCTTGCCGACGTGGTCGGCGCGGATCGGCAGCTCGCGGTGGCCCCGGTCGACCAGGACCGCCAGCCGTACGACGGCAGGCCGGCCCAAGTCCGAGAGCGCGTCGAGTGCCGCGCGGATGGTGCGCCCGGAGTAGAGCACGTCGTCGACGAGCACGACGGTCTTGCCGTCGATGCCGCCGGCGGGAAGCTCGGTGCGGTGCGGAGCACGCGTCGGGTGCGAGCGCAGGTCGTCGCGGTACATGGTGACGTCGAGCGCCCCGGTCGGAGGCGTCGTGCCCTCCACCGTCGCGATGTTGGCGGCGATCCGGTGCGCCAGCGGGACGCCGCGGGTGTGCAGGCCGAGAAGCAGAAGATCCTCGGCGCCCTTGTTGCGCTCGAGGATCTCGTGGGAAATGCGGACCAACGCCCGGCTGATGTCGCCGGCGTCGAGGACGACGCGCCCCTGCCCGGTACCGTCGTGTGCCTTCGAGGTCTGCTGTGCAGGCAAGGCTGACCGACCCTCCTTCTCCGCCTCACGGGACGGCTCCTTAAAGGATGTCTGAACGGGCTCCACCTTAGCGCGTGGGCGGCCTTGCGGCCGAACCGGGTCCGGTGTGCCGCAGGACACGGACGAAGGGGCCCCGTGTCCCCGGAGCCCCTTCGCGTCGTGCTGTTCTCATGTGCCCCAGCGGCTCACTTGAAGGCGTCCTTCACCTTCTCGCCCGCCTGCTTGAGGTTGCCCTTGGCCTTGTCGACCTTGCCCTCCGCCTCGAGGTCCTCGTCGTCCGTGGCCTTGCCGACGGTCTCCTTGAGCTTGCCCGTCTTCTCCTCGGCGGCGTTGCTGATCTTGTCGTCGAGACCCATGTGAGGGACCCCCTTCAGTCTCGCGCGGCGGGCTCCTTGCAGCCCGCACGGCCGTACTTCCCCACTACCCGACGACCACGGGAGGATCCGGTCGTCGTACCGGACGTTCTGGCTGTCCGATCGGCGATTCCACGACCGATTCGTCCGGTACGACGGAGTCCGGGTCCTCAGAGCGCGGCCGCCATCCCTGCGCAGGCTCGCAGCCAAGCCCGTCTGGTCCCGGCCGAGAGCTCGCCGTACGGCACCACCGAGCCGGACACCA
>CAZAQE010000002.1:0-265187 GCA_964487275.1 uncultured Nocardioides sp.
GGTTGTTGTAGCGCCAGAACGACATCCGCAGCTTGTCGAGGTCGGTGTCGAGCAGGGTGACGTCGGCGCCCATGCCGAGGGCGATGTTCGCGGCGTTCTGGCCCGAGACACCGGCGCCGATGATGACGACCTTGGCGTTGGCGACACCGCCGACGCCGCCCATCAGGACACCGCGGCCACCCTGGGCCTTCATCAGTGCGTGCGCGCCGACCTGGGGCGCGAGGCAGCCGGCGACCTCGGACATCGGGTAGAGCAGCGGCAGGGCGCCGCTCGGCAGCTGCACGGTCTCGTAGGCGATGCCGGTGACCTTGCGGGCGAGCAGCTCCTCGGTGAGCGGCTTGTCGGCGGCGAGATGGAGGTAGGTGAAGAGGGTCTGACCCTCCTGCATCCGCGCGTACTCCTCCGCGATGGGCTCCTTCACCTTCAGGACCATCTCCGCCGACCCCCACACGTCGTCGGCGTTGTCGAGGATCTTGGCGCCAGCTCCGAGGTACTCGGCGTCAGTGATCGAGGAGCCGACACCGGCTCCCGCCTCGATCACGACGTCGTGTCCCCGCGAGACCAGCTCGTGCACGCCGACCGGCGTGATGGCCACCCGGTACTCGTGGTTCTTGACTTCCTTGGGTACGCCGATCCGCATGATTCCTCCATCTAGGGCGTGGGTTTGCGCGGTTCAGTGTGGGTCGCACCCACCGGCACCCGGACAGTCCAGCGACGCACACACCTTCGCCTCGATGTGTTCCGTGCGGCTATACGTGGCGTGGCTCACGCGGCCTAGTTTCAGCGAGTCCGAACACCGGCTCGTCCCATCGGGGTGACGTGCCCGACCATCCGAGGAGGATGTCCAGATGGGCCAGATCTCCGCATCCCAGTCCGGGGCTGGGAGCGTCTCCACGCAGCTTCTCCGCAGCTCGATCAACTTCCTTCACATCGTGCTGATGGTGACCGCGGCAGCGGCGCCCCTGGTCGTCGCGTCGACCTACATCCCGATCTCGATGGCAGCCGGCGCCGGAATGGCGACCGCGTTGACCTATGCCGCCACCACCGCCATCCTGCTGATCTTCTCGGTTGGCTTCGCCCAGATGGCCAAGCGGATCACGTCCGCCGGCGCCTTCTACACGTTCTCAGCCCAGGGCCTCGGGCGTCCGATGGGCCTCAGCGTCGGGTTCGTCGTCCTCGCCGCCTACAGCATGATCTCCGCAGCGATCGTGGGCGGCTTCGGCTTCTACGGATCTGCGCTTCTGGACGAGCACTTCGGCCTGTCGGTCCCCTGGTACTGGGTGTCCATCACCGGTCTCGTGCTGATGTTCGTGATCTCCTACTTCAGGGTCACCTTCACGGCCCGCATCCTCGGGGTACTGCTCGCACTCGAGGTGCTGGTCGTGCTCGTGGTCGCTCTGGCGACGGTCTTCTCCGGCGGTACCCAGGGCCAGCAGCCCGAGGCGTTCAATCCCGGCGAGTGGGGAGCCGCTCCTGCGGTCGGCATCGGCTTCTTCCTCGCGTTCTGGTCGTGGATCGGATTCGAGACGACGGCGATCTACGGGGAGGAGACCCGCGACCCGAAGGAGAGCGTCCCGCGCGCGACCTACATCGCGGTCCTGACCCTCGGCATCTTCTACACGTTCGTCGCGTACGCTGGCACTGTTGGCTTCGGCGACGACTCTCCCGCCCAGGCGGGAACGCTGATCGACCAGTACTTCTTCGTCCTGGCCGACTCGCACACGTTCGGATTCATGCGGACCTTGATGGACTTCCTCGTGGTCTCCGGCTTCTTCGCCTGCGCGTTCGCGTTCCACAACAACGCCTCGCGGTACTTCTACTCGCTGGGTCGCGACGGCATCCTGCCGCGTGCGCTGGGCCGGACCCACGAGCAGCACAAGTCGCCGCACGTCGCGGCCGGCGTGCAGGCCACGATCGCGATCGTCACCGTCGCCATCTTCGCGATCGGTGGAGCGGACCCGTTGGTCCACCTCGCAACCTGGCTGCCCATCTTCTGCACGCTTGCCGTGCTGCTGGTGCAGTTCCTCGTCTGCCTGGCGGTGATCGGCTACTTCAACCGAGTCGGACGGGTCACCGGCGCTGACTGGGCGAAGACGCTCGCTGCTCCCGTCGTGGGGGCCGTCGCGCAGGGCGCGGTCATGTACCTGCTGGTCAACAACCTCAGCTTCCTCGCGGGAGGTGACGTCACGGTCGTCAAGTTGATCCCGCTCTACGTTGCGGTCATCGCGGTCGCCGGCTTCCTCTACGCCCTGTGGCTCCGCTCGAGCGACCCCGACCGCTACGCGACCATCGGCGACCTGCACGACGACGAGCTCGAGGAGCTCTTCATCGACGAGCAGTACGTCGAGTCCGGCCTGGAGCACGACCGCAGGGTCGACTGACCTCCAGGCAATCCGGATCCGGGCAGCGGTGGCGGGGGTCGCCGCTGCCCGGAGCCCTTCCTTCCACGAGGAGATCTGAACGTGACGAGCTCGTTGCCCGCCGATCGCGAGAAGCAGCACCGGGTGGTGGTCATCGGTTCCGGGTTCGGTGGCCTGTTCGGCGCCCGGGCGCTGCGCCACGCCGACGTCGACGTGACGATGATCGCGAAGACGACGCACCACCTGTTCCAGCCGCTGCTCTACCAGGTGGCGACCGGCATCCTGTCCGAGGGCGAGATCGCGCCCCCGACGCGTGAGGTGCTCGCCAACCAGAAGAACGCGCAGGTCCTGCTGGGCGAGGTCACCGAGATCGACCTCGTTGCACGCGAAGTGAGGTCGACCGCCCGAGGCGAGGAGTTGGTGACGCCGTACGACTCCCTCATCGTGGCCGCCGGTGCCGGCCAGTCCTACTTCGGCAACGACCACTTCGCCGAGTTCGCCCCCGGCATGAAGAGCATCGACGACGCCCTCGAGCTGCGCGGCCGGATCTTCGGCGCCTTCGAGATGGCCGAGCTCGGCGCCGCCCGCGGCGAGAACGTCGACCACCTGCTGACCTTCGTGGTCGTCGGCGCCGGCCCGACCGGCGTGGAGATGGCCGGCCAGATCGCCGAGCTCGCGCACCGCACGCTGACCCGCGACTTCCGCGCCATCTCGACCCGCCAGGCGCGGGTCATCCTCGTCGACGCGGCGCCGCAGGTGCTGCCGCCGTTCGGCGCCAAGCTCGGCAAGTGGACCCAGGAGAAGCTGGAGAAGCTCGGTGTCGAGGTCATGCTCGGTGCGCTGGTGTCCGAGGTCGACGAGCGCGGCCTGACCGTGAAGTACAAGGACGGCAGCTCCGAGCGGATCGAGGCCGTCGCCAAGGTGTGGGCTGCCGGCGTGCAGGCCAACCCGCTCGGCAAGCAGCTCTCCGCGCAGACCGGTGCGCCGCTCGACCGGGCCGGCCGGATCTCGGTCAACCCCGACCTCACGCTGCCGGGCTACCCCGAGGTGTTCGTGGTCGGCGACATGATCTCGCTCGACAACCTCCCGGGCGTCGCGCAGGTCGCCATCCAGGGCGCCAATCACGCAGCGAAGCTCATCAACCGACGCGTGAACGGATTCCCCCGCGACGAGGCGTTCTGCTATCGCGACAAGGGCTCGATGGCCATCGTCGGACGTTTCCGCGCTGTCGCGATGGTCGGCCGGCTGCGGCTGACCGGTCTCCTGGCCTGGTTGATGTGGCTCGTCGTCCACCTCTTCTACATCGTGGGGTTCAAGAACCGCATCACTTCGGTGATGGACTGGGCCGTCTCCTTCCTCGGCAAGGGTCGCTCGGAGCGCACCTTCACCGAGCAGCAGATCTTCGGCCGGCTTGCCTTGGCACAAGTGGCCGACGAACGACCTACGGCGGTTGGCACGCCGGACGTCCCCGGACGTTTGCCCAGCGGCGATGCAGCCCCGGTTGACGACGGCCGCCTGGTCGGTGTCGCAGTAGTGGCAGCAGTGCACAGCCGTGCGTTCTGACCGGTGCATGGCAGACGTTGTCGCCGCGGGTCGGCGCCGCGACGATCGGAGAACGTCCCACCCGTGGCCTTGCCCCGACACCTTGGGACACCGACAGGAGAGCTACGTTGCCTACCACCATCACCGCCGCCGTCCTTCGTGAGGTCGGAGCACCGCTCAGCCTCGAGTCCGTGCTGATCGATGACCCGCTCGACAACGAGGTGCTGGTCAGGGTCGAACGCGTCGGTCTCTGCCACAGCGACCTCCACTACGTGCACGGCTCCTTGTCGATCGACCTGCCGACAGTCCTGGGGCACGAGGTCGCGGGTGTCGTCGATCGTGTCGGCGCCGCAGTGACGCGCTTCGCGCCCGGAGACCGGGTGGTCGCCACGGTGACGCCGGCGTGCGGCATGTGCGACCAGTGTCTCCGCGGTCGACCCACCCAGTGCCAGCGTGTCGACATCGTTCGCGCGCGGCCGCGTCCGAAGCACTGGTTGCCGAACAGCGATGCCCTCGGCGCCCTCGGAGGGGTCGGGGCGTTCGCTGAGGCCATCCTCGTGGGCGAGGGCTCGCTGGCGACGGTCGACGATGCGCTCCCCTTCGAGGTGGCCTGTCTCCTCGGCTGCTGCATCACCACGGGCGTCGGCGCCGTCGTGCACGGTGCCGGCATCGGTCCCAACGACACGGTTGCCGTGATCGGCTGTGGCGGCGTCGGCGTCTCCGCGATCCAGGGCGCCCGCATCGCTGGTGCTCGCCGGGTCGTCGCGATCGACGCCGTTCCGGCCAAGCTCGAGGCAGCCAAGCGCCTGGGAGCAACCGACGGCTTGGTGGCATCGGCAGACGCCGACGAGACCGTTGCGGCCCTGCATGCCCTCATCCCGGGTGGGGTGGACCATGCGATCGAGGCGGTCGGACGAACGGCGACGGCCGAGCTGGCGTTCGCGTGCCTGGCGCCCACGGGAGCGGCCACCATCCTCGGGTTGATGCCCGAGGGCTCACGCCTGTCGCTGCCGGCCGACGCGCTCGTCTACGGCGACCGCACCGTTCGTGGTGCCTACATGGGAGCGAACCGCTTCCTGAGTGATGTCGCCATGTTCACCGACCACTACCGGGCTGGCCGGCTCGACCTCGACGCCATGGTCACCCGAGTCGTCAACTTCGGCGACATCAACGACGGGCTCGCGGCGATGAGCGATCCCGACACCGTCCGGATCGTCGTCGACATGACATCCGCCCGCGCCTGACGCCGGCGCCACGCATCCCTCCCATCACTGCGACAGGAAGCCGAGCCATGGCCGCGACTCACGAACCCAAGCAACAGATCGACTACATCGACGGCGCGTGGTCCGTCCCGGCGCACCAGCTCCCGGGAACGCTGGACGACCCCAACACTGGTGAGGTCCGCCAGCACCAGGTCGCGACCGACGCGGCCGGGGTCGAGCGCGCGCTTGCCGCTGCGCACACGCTCCACGCCGACGGATCGTGGGAGGCGGCGGGGGTGGAGGCACGGATCGCACTCCTCGACCGGCTCGCCGACGGGCTGGATGCCCGCTCGGCCGAGATCGGCTTCGAGGATGCGATGGGCAACGGCAACCCGTTGCGGATCGCGACCCAGATGGCGGGATATCTCGGACCGCGGGTCCGCTCGGCACGCGACCAGCTCCTCGAGGTCGGCACCGGAACGGACCTCGACGGCAGCGGGCGCCCGGTTCGCCTCCTGCGCCGTCCGCTCGGCCCGGCGGCAGTGCTGGCTCCTTGGAACGCCCCCACCTTCGTGGGTGTGGCGAAGCTGGCGAGCGCCCTCGCTGCCGGCTGCCCGGTGATGCTCAAGCCGTCCGAATGGGCGCCCGCGGGCTGCCAGATCGTCGCTGAGGTGCTGGCCCAAGCCGTCGACGACCTCGACCTTCCGCCCGCGGTCTTCCAGCTCGTGCACGGTGCAGCGGCGGTCGGAGCGCAGGTCGTCGGCGACCCCCGGATCCGCGCCGTCTCCTTCACCGGTGGCGGCGCTGGCGGCCGTGCGGTCGCAGCAGCGGCAGCGCCCCACTTCGCCGCACTGCAGCTCGAGCTCGGCGGGCACAACCCGGCGGTCGTCCTGCAGGACGCCGACATCCCGGTCACAGCTGCTGCGCTCGTCGACGGCATGACCAAGCTCAACGGCCAGTGGTGCGAGGCTCCCGGCAAGGTGATCGTCCACGAGTCCCGTCACGACGAGCTGGTGGACGCGCTCCTCGACGAGCTGCGCTCTCGCACCGTCGGGCACTGCATGGACGACGCGACGGACGTCGGGCCGATCGCACACTCCTCCCACCGCGACCACCTGACGGGCCGGATCGACGACCTGGTCGCTCGCGGAGGCAAGGCACTCACGGTCAACGAGCTCCCCGACCTGTCCGGTTGGTTCCTCGCGCCGACACTCGTCGTCGGTACGGCCGCGGAGGACTCGACGGCAGAGCTTTTCGGCCCTGTGATGTCGGTGCACGCGTCCAGCAGCGACGACGCCTCCGTTGCTGCGGCAACCGGCCCCGAGACGGGGCTGGCGGGCTTCGTCTTCGGAGCCGACGTCGAGAGGGCGCTGCGGGCCGCCGCCCGGATCCCGGCCGGCGAGGTCCGGGTCAACGGATGCAAGCTTGCGGACCTCGCGGACGGCTCCGAGCAGACCTTCTGGAACTCTGCGGGCATCGGTGGCCACGGACCGACGGACATGGTGCGCTTCTTCCAGGGCAGCCAGGTCGTGGGTCTCGACGACCCCGCGCTCCCGATCTGACCAGTGCCCCACGGAATCCTTCCTGAGAGGTTGGCCCGCATGACTGCCGAGCGTCCCCCGGCCCCGACGCGTGAGGTGCTGGTCGTCCAGCCGGACCCGCTCGACCCGATGTACGAGCTGGAGGGCTGGTTCACCGAGGCCGGTGTCAGCTGGACCTGCGTCCGGCCCTACGCAGGTGAGCCCGTTCCTGAGCAACTCGAAGCCGATGGCCTGGTCGTGCTGGGCGGGGACATGAGCTCACTGGACGACGCGGGCTATCCCTGGCTCGAGGACATCCGGGCTCTGCAGCGCGATGCCAGCGACAGACAAGTTCCGAGCCTCGGAATCTGCCTCGGTGCACAGTTGATGGCGCAGGCGTTCGGCGGTCGCACCGCAGTCGGGGATCGGGGGTTGGAGACCGGAGTCGCTCGCGTCGAGTGGCTTCCTGCTGCAGCGGCCGACCCGGTGCATGCGGGACTCCCGAACCCCTTCCTGGCAGGCACGATGCACGGTGACATGGTCGCGGAGCTCCCGGAGGATGCGACGTGGCTGGGCACTGGGTCGGAGTACCCCCACCAGGCCTTCCGCGTGGGACGTACCTCGTGGGGGGTCCAGTTCCACCCGGAGATCAACCATGCGGCGTACCTGACGTGGGTCCACGACCACCGCAATCCGAGCGAGCAGGACCGGGAGCGCCTCGCCAGCGGAGGTGAGGACCTGTTGGCCCACGAGGACGTGGTCCTGCACGGCAACCGCCGCCTGATCGGCAATTTCACCGGCGTGCTGCGTGCTGCGGCCGACCTCGGAGCTGCGAGCCGATGAGCGCACTCCTGAAGCAACACGTCGACCGCGTCTATCCGACCATCAGTCACGGTCAGGGTGTCTTCCTCTACGACACCGAGGGACGTCGGTACCTTGACGGAGCAGGCGGCGCGATGACCGCCAGCATCGGCCACGGCGTCCAGGAGATTGCCGACGCCCTCAATCGTCAGCTTTCGCGTGTCGCCTTCACCTATCGGACGCAGTTCACCAATGAGCCCGCAGAGGAGCTCGCCCGCCGGCTGGCCGCATTGGCTCCCGGCGACCTGAACCATGCGTTCTTCGTGAGCAGCGGCTCCGAGGCGACCGAGTTTGCCATTCGGGCGGCAGTCGGGCACTGGCGGGAGCGCGGCAAGCCGGAGAAGGTCAAGATCCTCAGTCGCGACATCAGCTATCACGGCATGACGATGGGTGCGCTCTCGATGTCCGGACATGCGGCGCGGCGTCCCGACTACGGGACGCTGCTGCATCCCTTCCCCGTGGTGCCCGCGGTCCATGCCTTCCGCCACGCCCGTCCGGGCGAGAGCGACGAGCAGTACGCCGAGCGAGCGGCAGCGGAGTTCGAGGCCGCCGTGATCACGGCTGGTCCGGAGACCGTTGCCGGCATCATCGTCGAGCCGATCGTCGGCGCGGCGGGCGGCGTACTGGTGCCGCCGACCGGCTACCTGCAGCGACTCCGTCAGATCTGCGACCGACTCGGCGTCCTCCTCATCCTCGACGAGGTCATCACCGGCATGGGCCGCACGGGTGACTGGTTCGCCAGCATCACCGAGGGTGTCGTGCCCGACCTGCTGGCGACGGGCAAGGGACTGAGCGCTGGCTACTCGCCCATGGGTGCCGTGCTGATGCGGGATCACATGGTCGAGGTCATTCAGAAGGGCAGTGGTGTGGCGCCGTTCGGCCATACCTTCTCCGGCAACCCGCTGGGTGCCGCGGCGTGCCTCGCCGTGCTGGACCACCTCGAGCAGAACGAGGTCCTGGCCAATGTCAGACAGCGGGGTGAGCAGCTGGCGCTCGGCCTGCTGCAGCTCGCCGCGCGCTTTCCCTTCGTGGCCGATGTCCGGGGCCGCGGTCTCCTGTGGGGCTTCGAGTTCCTCGCCGATCCCCTCGCCAAGGCTGCTCCTGACCCGGCCCATCAGGTGTCCGGGTTGTTCGTCGATGCCTGCTTCGAGCGGGGTCTCATCGTCTACCCCGCGGGCATCGCTCCCTTGAACAACGCGGTGGTCCTCTCGCCACCGCTGACGATCAGCGAGGACGAGGTTGATCTGATGCTCGAGATCCTCGAGGGTGCCCTCGAGGAGATCTCCGGACAGGACTTCCTGAAGCCTGCCGTCGCTGGCGGCCAGGACAACCCAACAAGACAGGATGTGATCGCATGACCGACTCGAAGGGCGCGCCCACCGGCGCCGTCGACCAGTTCGAGGTTCTCTTCGCGGGCTACGTGCCGCCGGCCGTGCCGTGGGAGGTGGGCACTGCCGGTTCTGTCGCGTCGACCGTGGCCTTCCTGCGCGACGGCGACCAGCTGATCGTCGTGGACCCCGGGTTCGTGCCCAGTCGGGGATCGATCCTCGATCCTCTGCGGGAGATGGGCATCGAGGCGGGCGACATCACCGATGTGGTGTTCAGCCACCACCACCCGGACCACACGTTCAACGTCGCGCTCTTCCCGAATGCCCAGGCGCACGACGTGTGGGGCATCTACCGCAACGACCAGTGGGTGATGCGGCCCGCCGAGGGCTTCCAGGTGTCCGAGAACGTCAGCCTGATCCAGACCCCGGGGCACACCGACCAGGACATCACGACGCTCGCACACACCGCGGACGGCCTGGTGGCGTTCACCCACCTCTGGTGGACCGAGTCGCGGCCTCCCGGCGACGACACCGTGGGCACTGACCAGGACGCCTTCCATGCCAGCCGTGCACGTGTGCTCGACATGAAGCCTGCACTGATCGTGCCGGGCCACGGAGCGGCGTTCGCGCCGTCGGAGACCACCCCTCGCTGACTCGGTGGTGCCGGCGGCCGTGAGGGCGGGACCACTCACGACCGCCGGTGCTCAGGAGGGGTCAGGCCGTGACGACCGGGCGCCCGAGCGGCAGTGGCTGCCCGCCGGTCGCCTGCCGCACGGTGCCCAGGAAGAGGTAGGCGCCGATGGCAGCGAAGCCGAGCGCTGCGTAGCCGGATGCCTTGGCCGCGCCTGCATTGTTGTCGAGGACGCCGACGATCTGCAGGACGAGGGTCAGGTCGACCAGGGCGAGGACGGCGGTGAAGCTCAGCGGAAGGCGGAGCGAGCCGAGGGTGAGGACTCCGACGACCACCAGCCAGCTGATCAGGAACAGGGCCTGGGTGTGCTGGATGTCCTCGAGCGGTACCGGCAGCCATCCGTGGGTGAGCCCGAGCACGAGGCCGGCGTAGCTCGCCCAGAACCCGGCGAAGACCCCAAAGACGGCTGCGACCGCGTTCTGGCCGAGCCGGGCAGCCCAGATGGTCGCGATCAGGGTGCACACGGCGCTGGCCCCGAGGATGATCGCGAGCGGCGCCGCTGCAGCGGCGGCAGAGACGAACCCGGTCAGCTGCAGTCCGAGGGCGACCGAACCCACGACGAACCCGGGGAGGCCGACGGCCAGCGGATCACCCGTCGGGGCCGTGGTCGTCGACGCGGCGTCGGTGGTGGCGGGGGCGGTGTCTGCACTCATGTGGAGCTCCTCTCAGTGCTGCGGCATGGTGCCGCAGCGAACTGGTCGGCGAACCTAGGGAGCACGTCACGCATATGTCAATGATTTCTGACAAATTGACATGTTGCTGCATGTCGGACAACCGGCTAATCTGTTGCTGTGTCACCACCCATTGACACGAGAAGGAGGTCTGGAGGATGGGCGCACCCGCCCAGGACGCGTTCGACGCACTGTCCGATCCGACGCGGCGCGAGATCCTGCGCCTCCTCGCGGAGAACAGCGAGATGACGGCCGGCGAGGTCGCGGACAGCGTTTCATCCGTTGGCCGTACTGCTGTGTCGAGCCACCTCCGGATCCTGCGTCAGGCAGGGCTGGTGGTCGAACGTCGTGAAGGGCGCTTCCGTCATCTCTCCCTGGACCCCGAGGGTCCGGTGCGCGACGCGATGTCCTTCCTCTCGGTACTGCTCGGTTCAGGTGTTCCGGACGACTCGGCGACCGTCGAGTCGAAGGCGATGAAGGGATCCCGATCGCGTTCTGCGTAGCGATCCGGGCCTTGGGGGTGACGGTCGTTGGGCGAGGTGCTCATCACGGCGACGCGCGAGCTGCGCCATTCGCCGTTCGAGGTGTTCGACCTCTTCGGTTCGGGCTGCGGGGGCAGCTGGCTCTTCGACGCGCGGTGTGACGTCGTGCGGACGGGTGTCCCTGTGGGCATCCGGCTGCCGTCGGACGGGCTCTCCACCGGTTCCGTCGACATCCTGGGGCGGTTCGGTCGTGTTGTCCCCGGCCGGCTCATCGAGATCGTCCACGACCAGCCCTGGTCGGGCCGCCTCAAGATCCTGATTCGTCCCGGACCCGAGGGAGGCTCCTTGGTGTCGGTCACCGGAGACGTGGACCAGAAGGGCATGGACTGGCTGCTGCGCCGGCGAGGCTGGCCGGTGCCGTCGCAGGTCGACAGCGGCGTCCATCGCATCGGTCTGCTGACCAGCAAGTCGGGGCCGGGAGCGGTGTTCAGCGTGGCGTCGGAGTACATGGCCGAGCTTGCCATCGAGGAGGTCAACGCTGACGGGGGCCTGGGTGGACGCCCGGTCGAGCTCGTCGTCGGTGATGACGAGACGAACGCTGACCAGGCTGCGCGCGAGGCGCGACGGTTGGTCGCCGCTGGTTGTCGGTCGATCGTCGCGAGCGTCACGAGCGCGAGCTTCGGTTCCGCCGTCGACGCCCTCAGTGGGACCGGTCGCCCCGTGATCCACTCCCTCCTGAACGAGGGCGGAGCTGGCGCGGGTGACGTCCTGCGCTGGGGAGAGCGTCCCTTCGACCAGATTCGTGCTGCAGCTTCGACGGTGATGAACAGCGCAGCCGGCAAACGGTGGTACATGATCGGCAACGACTACCGCTGGGCTCACGGCGCGCACCTCGCGGGTGAGCGGGCACTGGCGGAGGCGGGCGCCACGATCGTGGGCAACCAGTTCGTGCCGCTCGGCACCGAGGACTTCGAGTCGACCTTGGCGGGCATCGAGCGAAGCGGAGCGGACTGTGTGCTCTCGACGCTCGTGGGGGCCGACGAGGTCGCCTTCGAGCGGCAGACCTGGGACCAGGGCTTCCGGTCTCGTTGGCAGACGCTGTCCCTGGTGATGGAGGAGTCCGCGCGGGAGAGGATCGGCGACCAGGCATCCCAAGGGATCTGGACAGCCCTGGGCTACTTCGAAGCACTCGACACCCCGGAGAACATTGAGCTCGTGGGCCGCTACCGCAGTCGATACGGCGAGCTGGCCCCGCCGCTGTCCTCGCTCTCCGAGTCGGTCTACGAGGCCATCGTGCTCTACGCGGCCGCTGTCCGTCAGAGCCGAGGGGACGAGAGCACGGTGACCAACATGCTGCGCCGCAGCCGCGGACGGATGCCTCGAGGCGTGGTCAGGTCCGAGGGTCCCCACCGGATGCGCCAGGACCTGTACGTGGCAAGGGCTGAGCCCGGTGGGTTCCGCATCCAGAACGGTTGAGCTGCCGTGCGCGACGAGACGCCCCGGGACGACGATCCCTGGGGGACGGCAGTTCGACGGCTCCGGTTCGAGTCGGGCGCTTCGGTGGCCTTCGGCGGCACCGTCGAGGGCGAACGACTGAAGCTCGGATGGTTCGACGGAGCCGACGCCGGCGCACTACGAGGTCTCGAGCTCCAACGTGGACGGGGTCTCGGTGGACGGGTGTGGTCCGAGCAGAGGGCGATGGCTGTCGACGACTATCACGCCACCGCGCGCATCTCCCACGACTACGACCAGCAGGTCCGTGCGGAGGGTCTCACGACGGTCGCCGCGGCGCCGGTGCGTGTCGGGCGTTGGTCTCGAGGTGTCCTCTATGTCGGCTTCCGCGCCCCGTGTTCGGGCGATCGGACACTCGACCTCGTCGTCAAGGCATCGCGTGCCCTCGCTCTCGAGATCACCCTCGAGCAGCAGGTCCGCCGACAGGTCGAGCTGCGGACTGCCGAGCTCTCGCAACGCCACGAACAGGCGGTCGCTCAGGCGCGAGGACTCCATGCTGGCCTCGTTGCGATCCGAAGCTCCACCACGGATGAGCGCACCCGCGAGGTTGCGACCTCGCTGCTGGCACAGGTCGCGCCCAGCGACCGTGGCGCGCCATACCTGACGGCGCGAGAGCTCGATGTCCTCGCGCTCGTCGCGACGGGTCTGACCTACGCGGCCGTGGCCGAGCGGCTCGGACTGACCGCCTCGACGGTCAAGTCATACATGCGCGACGTGTTGTCCCGGCTCGGTGTGCAGTCGCGTCATCTGGCGGTGATCGAGGCCAGGCGGCTCGGGCTGGTGTTGTGACGACCGTCGCACTCGTCCCCCAACGGGGGGTGTTCGACGGGACTTCCGCAGCGGAGCATCTGCCGCATGGAAGCCACCAGCCCGCTGCGCGCTGCGCGCGATCTCCTGATTCTTCACCGCCGCGACCGAACGGCCGCTGAGGAGTTCTGCTGGCCCGACGTGGGTCCGACGTTCAATTTCGTGCACGACTGGTTCGACGCCTTCGCCCGCGGCAGTGACCAGCCCGGCCTGGTGATCGTGGAGGAGGACGGCGCGCGGGCGTCGTACACGTTCGGCGAGCTGGTGACGCGCTCGGAGCAGGTCGCGAACCACCTCGCCGCCCGCGGCGTCCGCGCCGGCGACAGTGTCGTGGTGATGCTCGGCAACCAGGTCGAGTTGTGGGAGTCGATGCTGGCGTTGATCCGCCTGGGTGCGGTGATCATGCCGACCACGACCGCGGTCGGTCCGGCCGAGCTGGTCGACCGGCTCGCGCGCGGCGACGCGCGGGCGGTGGTCTGCAACGCCGCCGACGCCCCGAAGTTCGACGAGGTCCCGGGGGACTACCTGCGGATCGCCGTCGGCGAGGCGCCTGACGGCTGGGCCCCGTACGCCGCTGCGTTCGCGACGCCGGCCGCTCCCGTGCCGCACCCGGGCAACGCCAGCGACGACCGGCTGCTGCTCTACTTCACCTCCGGCACCACGAGCCGGCCGAAGCTGGTGGAGCACACGCACACGTCGTACCCGGTCGGGCACCTGTCGACGATGTACTGGCTGGGCCTGCAGCCCGGCGACGTGCACCTCAACATCTCCAGCCCCGGCTGGGCGAAGCACGCGTGGTCGAACTTCTTCGCGCCGTGGCTGGCCGAGGCCACGGTCTTCGTCCACAACTACACGCGCTTCGACGCCGCCGCCCTGCTCGGCCGGATCCGGGCCGAGGGCGTGACCACCTTCTGTGCGCCGCCGACGGTGTGGCGGATGCTCATCAACGCCGACCTGTCGGGCGGGAAGGGCGCGCTGCGCGAGGCGATCGCGGCCGGTGAGCCGTTGAACCCCGAGGTGATCAGCCAGGTCGAGAAGCACTGGGGCCTGACGATCCGCGACGGCTTCGGGCAGACCGAGATGACCGCTGCGGTCGCGAACCCGCCCGGCCAGCCGGTGAAGTCGGGCTCGATGGGCCGGCCGCTGCCGGGTGTCCCGGTGGTGCTGGTCGACCCGCTCGAGGGCACGGTCGTCGACGGCGTGGGGGAGGGCGAGATCTGCCTGGACCTGTCGGTCCGCGACGGCGCCGGCCCGCTGACGTTGATGACCGGCTACCAGGGCGACGTGGAGAAGAACGCCGAGGCGATGGCCGGTGGTTTCTACCACACCGGTGACGTCGCGGCGCGTGACGAGGACGGGTACATCACCTACATCGGGCGCACCGACGACGTGTTCAAGGCGTCGGACTACAAGGTGAGCCCGTTCGAGCTGGAGTCGGTGCTGATCGAGCACCCGGCGGTGGCCGAGGCGGCCGTGGTCCCGGCGCCCGACCCGGTCCGGCTGGCGGTCCCGAAGGCGTACGTCGCCCTCGTCGCCGGCCACGAGCCGACGCCGGAGACGGCGGAGTCGATCCTGCGCTACGCGCGCGAGCACCTGGCGCCGTACCTGCGGGTGCGACGGCTGGAGTTCTACGAGCTCCCGAAGACGATCTCGGGCAAGATCCGCCGGGTCGAGCTGCGCCAGCGCGAGAACGAGGTCGAGGGCAGCCGCCCGGCCGGGGAGTTCCGCGACGAGGACTTCCCTGCACTGAAGGGCTGACGGTGAGCGATGGTTCGGTAACAGCGAGTTAACAGTTCAATATGTCGCGATCTATTGACATATAAACGGATTGACACTTCACTTGGCGTGACGCGGACCACAAGCCGCGCATCCGAGAGAGGGAGGTCGCATGCCGATCGAAAAGCCGACCGTGGCCGCGATGGCCGAGCTCGCCGCTGCCGCAGGCCTGAGGATCGACGACGCTGACATCGTCACCTACCAGGCGGTCGCCGACGGACTGCTCGAGTCGTGGAACCGGGTGGAGGAGCTGTACGCCGACCTCGCGCCCAGCGTGCCGGAGCGCACCTGGGTCCGACCGGCTGAGGGCCACAACGAGCTCGGTGCCTGGTACGTCCAGACCGACCTCGCCGAGGCTGCCGAGGGGCCGCTCGCGGGTAGGACGGTCGTCATCAAGGACAATGTCAGCGTCGCCGGCGTTCCGATGATGAACGGTTCGCTGACCGTTGACGGCTACATCCCGGCCGAGGATGCGACGGTGGTCCGACGCCTCCTCGCCGCCGGGGCGACGATCGCCGGCAAGTCGACGTGCGAGGACCTCTGCTTCTCCGGAGGGTCCCACACGAGTAAGCCCGGTCCCGTCCGCAATCCCTGGGACCGGGAGCGTTCGGCCGGCGGCTCATCCAGCGGCAGCGCCGCACTCGTCGCTGCCCGCGAGGTGGACCTGGCACTCGGTGGCGACCAAGGTGGATCGGTACGGATTCCTGCCGCCTTCTGCGGCATCGTGGGCCACAAGCCGACCTTCGGTCTCGTTCCCTACACGGGCGCCTTCCCGATCGAGCAGTCCATCGACCACCTGGGCCCGATGGCCCGCACCGTCGAGGACGTCGCGACCATGCTCAACGTCATCGCCGGCGTCGACGGTCTCGACCCGCGGCAGCCTGACGCGACGGCGCCGGTCGACTACGTGCAGGCACTCACCGCGTCGGCCTCAGGTCTGCGCCTCGGCGTCGTCACCGAGGGCTTCCAGCTCGCCAACGCCGATCCTGCAGTCAACACGGCCGTCCGAGCTGCCATTGCGCAGCTGGTGTCTGCCGGGCTCGAGGCCGAGGAGGTCTCGATCCCGTGGCACGCCTATGGACCGGCGATCTGGGACGTGATCTCGGTCGAGGGAGCGACCTGGCAGATGGTCGACGGCAACGCCTACGGCATGAACTGGAAGGGCTACTACGACCCCGACCTGATCGCTCACTACGGGCGCCGCTGGCGCGAGGACCCCAGCCGGTTCTCGGAGACCGTCAAACTCGTGATGATGGCCGGTCGGCATGCACTCGACAACGAGTTCGGGCGCCACTACGCGATGGCGCGTGGCCTTGAGTCACGCCTCGCGGCGGCGTACGACACAGCCCTCGAGACCTACGACGTGCTGGTGATGCCGACACTGCCGATCACTGCGAGCGAGCTCCCTGCCACTGACGCCGGGCTCGCCGACATCCTCGGCAGGGCCCTCGAGATGCTCGCCAACACAGCGCCGTTCGACGTGACGGGCCACCCGGCTTGCTCCGTTCCGGCCGGTCTCGCAGATGGACTTCCGGTCGGCCTCATGGTCATCGGCAGAAAGTACGACGACGCCACGGTCCTACGCGTGGCGCACGCACTGGAGAACGCGGTCGGTGGTTTCCCGCTGCCGGCCGCTGAGAGGAGAAACGCATGAACGGGGTGTTCGACCTGGGAGGCACCGACGGACTCGGTCCGATCGATCCTCCTGCCGAAGAGCCGATCTTCCGCGCGGAGTGGGAGAAGCCGGCGTTCACGATGTTCGCCGCCTGCTTCCGTGCCGGCTGGTTCGGTGTGGACCAGTTCCGCTACGGCATCGAGGTGATGGACCCGGCCGTCTATCTCAAGGCGCCGTACTACGAGCACTGGCTCCACACCTTCGAGTACTACGGGATCGGCGGGGGGCACATCGACGAGGCCGAGCTCGACCGGCGTACCCAGTTCTACCTCGACAACCCGGATGCGCCGCTGCCGGAGCACGAGCAGAGCCAGGAGCTGATCGACTTCGTGAACGCGGTCGTTCCGGCTGGTGCACCTGCTGGCCGTCCGACGGACAAGGAGCCGCGGTTCAGGGTCGGCGACGTCGTACGCATGGGCATCGACGTGCCGTTCGGGCACAGCCGTCGCGCCGGCTACGTCCGTGGCAAGACCGGCGTGATCATCAGTCACCACGGTTCTTTCATCTACCCCGACTCCGCGGGCAACGGCCACGGTGACGCCCCCGAGCACCTCTACACCGTGCGGTTCTCTGCCGAGGAGCTGTGGGGTGCGCAGTACGCCGACCCCAACGGAAGCACGTGCTTCGACGTGTGGGACCCCTACATCGAGCTGGTCGAGAAGGAAGGAGCGGTCGCATGAGTGGCCTCGTGAAGTCCCAGGAAGAGATCGCCGCGCGCGTCAAGGCGCTGGAGTCGATGCTCATCGAGCAGGGCGTGATGACGACGTCGATGGTCGACCGGATGGTCGAGATCTACGAGAACGAGGTGGGCCCCCACCTCGGCGCCCAGCTGATCGCCAAGGCGTGGAGCGACCCCGAGTTCAAGGCGCGCCTCCTCGAGGACGCCACCGAGGCCGCCAAGGAACTCGGCATCAGCGGCCTCCAGGGAGAGGACCTCGTTGCGCTCGAGAACACCGACGACGTTCACAACGCCATCGTCTGCACCCTCTGCTCCTGCTACCCCTGGCCGGTGATGGGGCTGCCCCCGAACTGGTACAAGGAGCCGCAGTACCGCTCTCGGATCGTCCGCGAGCCGCGCAAGGTCCTGGCAGAGGAGTTCGGCTTCGACGTGCCTATCGAGAAGGAGATCCGGGTCTGGGACTCCAGCTCGGAGATGCGGTACTTCGTGATGCCGCAGCGTCCGGCCGGCACCGACGGCTGGTCCGAGGAGCAGCTTGCTGCCCTGGTCAGCCGCGACTCCATGATCGGTGTCGCCCCCGCGAAGGCCGCGTCGTGAGCGTGGGCACCCGCGAGCGGCCCTCGGCTGAGGAGCGCCGGGCTGTCGAGGACCTCGTCTGCGACATGCCCGGAGCCCGGGCCGGGGACCTCGCCTTCGACGAGCCGTGGGAGATCCGCGCCTTCGCGCTCGCCGTCAGCGCCCACAAGAACGGACAGTTCGACTGGTCGCAGTTCCAGGGGGCGCTCATCTCCTCGATCTCGACCTGGGAGAAGGAGAACCCCGGCCTCGACGACCCGTCGTGGTCCTACTACGAGCACTGGGTCGCCGCGCTCGAGCAGGTCCTGGGGGAGCAGGGCGTCCTCCGGGTCGACGAGCTCGTAGGGCGAACCCAGGACGTGCTCGCCGTGCCGGCCAACCGCAACCACCACGAGGCTCACACCGAGCCCATCGCCGTCGACCCGGGCATCCGGGCCTGACGGGAAGGAGACCACCATGTCCAACACATCCGTTGCCGCCACCAAGGCGGCCGTCGCAGTCCCCGCCTGGGTCTGGGCCATCGCTGCCGTTGCCCTGTTCGGTGCCTACTTCCTCGTGCAGGAGAACGGTGCGCTGCTCTCGGCGAATGCTGCGCAGTTCCTGCACGAGGTCACCCACGACGGCCGCCACGCCCTCGGCGTGCCCTGCCACTGATCCCCGATGCGGACCACGTGGACGCAGCGCCTCGTCCGGGGCGGTGCAAGCGGAATCGCGGGAGGAGCTGCTGCGGCCGTCGTCCTCTGGGTGGCGGTGGAACCGGTCCTCTCGCGCGCGATCGCGTTGGAGGGCGCAGGTGGAGATGCGCACGGACACGCCGAGTCGGAGGGTGCGCACAGCCACTCCCATGAAGGCGGAGAGGTCGTGACCCGGCTGCAGCAGCAGATCGGTGGCACGGTGACCGTGATCGTCGTGGCGGCCCTGATGGGCCTGGCCTTTTCTGTTGTCTACGCACGGTCGCGGCATCGACTCCCGGGTCGTACGGACCTGGGCAAGTCGACTGCACTCGGCATGGTCGCCTTCGCGGTCATGGCACTGGGGCCGGCGCTCGCCCTTCCCGCCAATCCCCCCGGTGTGGGTGATCCGGACACCGTGAACTACCGGACGCTGTGCTACTTCCTGGTGATCGGGCTGGGGATCCTCGTGGTCGGCGCTGCCTTCGGGATCCAGCGCTACCTGGAGCGTCGGGGCACGTCCGCGGAGTTGACGTGGGCTGCCGTGGCCGCGGTGGCGGCCGTGGGTGCGGGCGCCGTCCTGCTCCTCGCGCCCGGTCCGGCCGACGTCGTTCCCGGCTCCATGCCGGCGGCACTGCTCTGGGACTTCCGGGTCGGGTCGCTTGCGCAGCTCGCGGCGATGTGGGGAGTGATCGGCCTGGTGCACGGGGTGGTCGCTCACCGGGCCGAGGTGGCTCGCCCGGGGGCCGGGCGACCGATGGCAGTCCGGGCGTGACTCTCTCGGGACGGGCCGTGGCAGACCGTGACCAGTGCCTGGTCACGGTCTGCCGCGGCTGTTGCTGCGGTGACGTCGGCCGCCATCCCGACGTCGACCATGCCGGACAGGTCAACGCGTTGATGAGCCACCTGCGAGGCAGTGCGGAGGTGCGGGTGAGCAGCTGTCTCCTGGTGTGCGGCGAGTCGAACGTCGTCGTCGTGTCACCGGCTCCTGCTGCACGCGTGGAACAGCGGGCTCGGCCGGTGTGGCTCGGCGGGGTCCTCGAGCCCTCTGTGGTGGACGAGATCGTCGAGTGGGTACGCCGAGGCGGGCCCGGTCGTGCCGAGATGCCGGTGGGCCTCGGTGCACGAGTGACCGAGCCGTTTCGCGTCGCTATACCCTAGGGGGGTATGCTGCGTCCATGGCTGTCACACCTCGGGGATCCGTTCGGATCGCGCTGCTGGTCATCGCCGTTGCGCAGCTCATGTTGGTCCTGGATGACTCGATCGTGAACATCGCTCTGCCCAGCATCCAGCGCTCGCTCGACGTGGAGCCGGTCGACGTGCCGTGGGTGGTGAACGCCTACATCGTCGTGTTCGGGTCGCTGCTGCTCGTCGGCGGGCGGATCGGGGATGTCTGGGGACGGCGTCGCGCCTTCTCGGCCGGTGTCGCGGTCTTCGTGGCAGGTTCGCTCGCCGGTGGCGTGGGCGCCGACCTGGAGATGCTCGTGGCCGCGCGCGCCGTACAGGGGCTCGGCGCCGCCCTGGCGGCGCCGAACGCGCTGGCGCTCATCGCCACCTCGTTCGAGAGCAAGAAGATGCGCGACACCGCGCTGGCGCTCTACGGTGCGATGTCCGGCCTCGGCATCATCGCCGGGCTCCTGCTCGGGGGAGTCCTGACCGAGATCGGCGGCTGGCGCTGGGTCTTCTTCATCAACGTGCCGATCGGGCTACTGGTCCTGCTCGGCATCCGCTCCCTCCCGTCGACGAAGGGCAGCGGCGGCCGGCTGGGCCTCGTCGGGTCGGTCGTCGGGACCGCGGGGATGGTGGCTCTGGTCTACGCGGTGACGCAGTTCGGGGAGCGTGGGCTCTCGAGCCGGTTCGGCCACGTGCTGGTCGTGTCCGCCGTGGTGCTGCTGGTGGCCTTCGTCCTCACTCAGGCTCGCAGTACCCATCCGCTGCTGCCGCTTGGTCTGCTTCGCGACCGAAGCCGGTCCGGCGCTTATGTCGTGATGCTGATGGTCGCGATCGGCCCGATGGGTACCTTCTACGTGGTGACGCTCTACCTGCAGAAGGTGCTGAAGTACTCGCCCCTGCAGGCCGGCCTCGCCTGGCTGCCGTTCGCGGTCGGCATCGTCGTCGGTGCCGGCGTCGCACCAGTGGCGCTTCGACGGTTCGCGCCGCGCTCGGTGGGAGCGGTGGGGGCGATGCTCAGCGCTGCTGCGGCGTACTGGCTGTCGTGGATCGGGGTGGATGCCTCCTACCTGTTGCACCTGGCACCGGCCATGCTCCTGCTGGCCACCGGCTTCGGGCTCAGCGTCCTCGCGATGACGCAGGCTGCGGTGGGGGACATCGCGACGACCCACGCCGGAGTGGCGTCCGCGGTCCTGAATGCCGCCCAGCAGTTGGGGGTCGCGCTCGGGCTGGCCCTGCTGGCCGGGGTGGCCGCGAGTGTCTCGGCTGGTCGGGGAGCGGGTGCGGTCGCCCTGGTCGACGGCTATGGCGCGGCTGTCCTGACCGCTGCCGGGATCCTCGGTCTTGCTGCTGTCGCGTCGGTCGTTCTCATTGCCGGCGTACCGATCCATCGCACCGAGAAGGAGACCGGCCGTGTTGCAGCCTGAGAGCTGGATGTTCGAGGACTTCGAGGCCGGACAGGTCTTCACGAGTCAGGGCAGGACGATCACTGAATCCGACGTGGCGCAGTTCGCGGGATGGAGCTGGGATGCGAACCCGGTCCATACCGACGCCGAGTCCCAGGCTTCCGGGCGCTTCGGGCAGCGCATCGCTCACGGGATGCTCGGTGCGTCGGTCGCCATGGGTCTGGCGTCCCGACTGGGTGTCTTCGAGGGATGCTCGATTGCGTTGCTCGGCATCGATGGCTGGCGCTTCGTCGCGCCGATCCTGATAGGTGACACCGTGGCGGTTCGCGTGGAGATCCTGTCGGTCCGTCGTACCAGCAATGGCGTCGCGGGCGTCCTCGAGCGCGGGTTCGACTTGGTCAATCAACGAGGCGAGGTCGTCCAGCAGGGGCGCATCGACCTGATGGTCAAGGTCCGCCAGCCAGCCTGACGCACCGGTCAGCCGCCGGCGGCTGCCGCGCGGAGGCAGGGGATCCAGATCTGCCGCACGAGCTCATCGATCGCCGCATCGCCGGGCGGGCTGCCATGGCCTAGGTAGTGCAGTGTGACCAGCCGGAAGCCGAGACTCGCGACCCGTGGCGGTATATCGCCCGGGCCGAGGACTCCTTGTTGGCGCGCGTGGTCGATGACCTCGAGTGCGGCGCGGGCCGGTTGGTCATCGTTGGTGAGATCGAGCTGTCCACCACGCTCAACAACGCCTTCCGGGCCGCCGCGCGAGCCGGTACGCCCGGCTATGGCAACTTCGCCTCGCGCCCCGAGCTGCCTGCGGGCCTGCGCGGACCGGTCCGGTTGACGCCGTACGGGGAAGTCGAGATCAAGGCGGCTCCGCGGAAGGCGACGCGGACGACCCTTGCCCTGCGGCCGCAGACGGTCCGCCTCGGGAGGCGGGCAACGGCGACCGTCTCTGTTGCCCTCGCGGGCAGGGCAGCCCACGGGAATGTGCGGGTGTATGTCGACGGCCGGATTCGTGCAACGGCGCGACCTGCCAACGGAAGGGCAGTCGTGGCCCTGCCCCGTCTGGCGCGCGGGGTGCACCGGGTCCGCGCGGCATATGTCGGGACGACGTCGGTGAAGCCATCGAGCTCCGTGGTGAGGAGATTGACGGTCGCGCGACGAGCGAACTGAGGCCGCAACCCTGGATCCTGCCGAGTCGCCCGAGGCCGTTCGTACTCGGCCTGTGGGCGGCTCGGCCAGGTCCTGGACGAGGGGTTGGCATCTTGAGGTGCCGTTCTCTTCGCGATCCTCCTCCTTCATCGCGCCGCCGCGATGAGAATGTTGGCGTGGTTGCGCGACTGCAGCAGATCGAGGCCCGAGTTCTCCATCTTGTGGAACAAGTCCTCGCCGGACGCCGGATCGAGGACAACCGAGTCGAGTGCAAGTCGACCTGGCCAGGTGACCATCGCAGAGCGGCCAGGCAGATCGGTGGTCTCGCCAACGCCGCCGGCGGCGACGACGTGCTGTGGCTCGTCGGTCTCGATGAGGATGGGGGTCGCGTCGTGGACCCAGGTGCGACCGAGGTCGCCGACTGGTGGCAGCGGGTGTCCCGCTACTTCGCAGAGGTGGCCCCCGAAGTAACAACCCTTTCGGTTCCGGTGCCGGGCGGCGGAGTCGTGTCTGTCCTTCTCTTCCAGACCGTCCGAAGCCCCTACGTGGTGACGACGAACGGTGCGGGTGGCGTGGACCGCGAAATCCCGTGGCGAGCCGGCAACGCCACCAGGTCTGCCCACCGCAGCGAGATCCTGCGCTCGGTCGTGCAAGAGGCCGAAGCCCCGCAACTCGATCTAGTGAGCGCCTTCGTCCGCGCGGAGGTCAACGGGGCGGAGGGTGTCGGCCTGCAGATCGGGGCGCTGATTCTCACGATCTCCATGGCGATCTACGTCGAGGCTGCCGAACCAGTGCGGCTCCCAGAACACCGATGGGCATTCGAGGTAGTGCTGAGCGACGGAACCGTATTGCCCTTCAAGCCAACGGTCGCGGGTCCGACCAAGTACGTGGGATCCACAGGTGGGGTCTTCCCACAGGCCATCCATGAGCCGGTCGGTGGGATCGCCTACGTCCCCGCGTCAGGTCTACAGGTGACGGGATCCGATCGGGTTTCTGTCGAGTGCCAACTGGTCGTGGACCAGGTCGATCCGAGGGTCGTTGCGTTGGTTCATCGAGCGCAGCGGCTTTCCGTTCGCGCCCGGCTTCCGTTGGCCTTGTCATCGCGCTCGGCCCGCTTGGACGTTGCGCTGAGCCGCGCTCGACGCGCCGGGCTGTACAGGAGCCTCGGTCCTCGCGATCACGACCAGGATCTGCGCATTGCCGAGTCCACTCACGACGGTCTCCCGGGCGGGGACCTGTACGGGGGTGTTGCCGTGTTGCCTTCGCACCTCGAACGAATGGGTGTCAGCAACCCCTCAGAGCTCCGACGGCTCATCCCACGGTCGTCGGACGATGGGGATGGGTGACGGACTCACAAGCGTGATCGGGGCGACCCCTTGGCGAGGCTCGAAGGCACTTGCGGCCGGTCGCCAGTCCGCAAAAAGTCCGCAAGAGGTCACAAAGCGCCAACTTACAATCAGCGGCGACCAACGTTGTGAGATCTGTGTTTGCGCAGTTCAGGCCCGGTTTTCAGGCAGGGACAAGCATCAGTCATCAAGGCCCAGAAACCCCTCGAATCGTCCCCCTGGTACTACTGACAGGAACGCCCAATCGTACTGCGAGCGTCTGCGACGCTTGGTGCGATTCCGATCGTCTGCTCCCCGACCGGCAGCTGCGAACGGGGCGATGGGCCCATCGATCTCTGACGGGCTGAGGGATGGGCATAGGATCGGATAACCGGCCTCGAGGGCTGGTCTCAACTCAACACTGGCTGGTGCACCCCTGGGGTGCACGCCCCCGAAGTAACGGGAGCAAACCGGAGACAACGGGAGGCCGAGACCACGCTGAGGACGGTCGTTTCAGCGTGATCGAGCGTGGTATTCCGCCGGTTCAACTCCCCCCTCGCGCACGTGAGAAGCCCCAGGGATCACCTGGGGCTTCGTGCGTTTTCGGTGGTGCGCGTGGACCGGTGAAGAGCAGACGCTCGGCCGCGACGGCGACTCCTTGGCCAGTGCGCCCGGACGAGTCGCCCAGCACCACGACCGGTGCCGATCGCCCGCTGGATGCCTGCGCGACGGGTCTCGTCCCGAGCCGGTCGCAGCGCCGGAGGGGCGGGCACGTGTTTAACATACCGACGGGTCGGTATGTTAGGTTGAAACACCCGTCCCCGACACCTTGGAGCCGCTCGCATGGCGACCGTCGACCTCTCCGTCAGCTGTGGCATCGCCACCTTGACCTTCGACAACCCCGGCAGGAAGAACGCCATCACTCGGGAGATGGCGACGATGGTCATCGATCACTGTGCTGCCATCGAGCGCGATGGGTCGATCGGCGCGGCGATCATCCGCGCCGAGGGCGACTACTTCTGCAGCGGTGCGGACACGCGGGATCTCGCGGCCGCCTCACACAACCCGGCGGCTCCGGAGTCGGTCGCGGGGATCTCCGCCGTGTACGACGTCTTCGGCCGGATCGGTTCGCTGCCAGTGCCGACAGTGGCCGTGGTGGTCGGGGGTGCGGTCGGCGCCGGCCTGAACCTCGCCATGGCTGCCGACGTGCTGCTCACCACGGACGAGGCCGTGTTCGACAGCGGCTTCCTCGCGCGCGGGATCCACCCCGGCGGCGGTCACATCGGACTGCTCGGGCGCAGCGTGGGGCGGCCGGCTGCGGCGGCGATGGTCCTCCTCGGCCAGCCCGTGACCGGGCGGCGCCTGTGCGAGCTGGGGTGGGCGCTGCGCTGCGCGCCGCGTGAGGATCTGGATCGCCTGGCGCGCGAGCTGGTCGCAGCGGCGGCCCAGGACCCGGCGCTGGCCAGGCGCATCAAGGCGAGCCTCCAGCTCGCGCTCGGCACCGCGGTGTCCTGGGCCCAGGGGCTCGAGATCGAGCGCGGGGCACAGATGTGGTCGATGGCCCGCAAGGGTGCGGAGGCCTGGGGTCGTGGACCTCTGGACCCGCGCGGGCGGGGCACTACGTAGACACCGGAAATACGTAGTGCAGTGGGTGTTTTCCTTCCTGTCGCGCCACCCCGGCCCGCGCACATAGTGAGGCCATGCCCACCACGAAGACGGTTGCGACGCTGATCGGGAATCCCCGTCCCGCCAGCCGCACGGCCCGTGTCGCCTCCGCGGTCGCTCGAGAGGTCGCTCGCGGCCTGGGTGACGCAGACGTCGCGGCCGCCGTCGACCTGGGCGCCCACGGTGCCGCCGTGCTGGTGCCGGGATCGCGTGACGTCGACCGCGACCTGGACTCGATCGCCTCCGCGGACGTGGTGGTGGTTGCCTCACCGACGTACAAGGCGAGCTACACCGGTCTGCTCAAGGCGTTCCTCGACCGGTACGACGGCGGCGCCCTCGCCGGCGTGACGGCGGTCCCCGTCATGGTCGGCGCGGCGGCGGAGCACGCGCTCGCGGTGGAGGTCCACCTGCGACCGCTGCTCGTGGAGCTCGGCGCGACGGTCCCGGGACGCGGCCTCTACGTGATCGACTCCCAGCTCGACGACCTCGAGGCCGTCGTTGCGGCGTGGTGGGCGGGGAACGGCGCCGCCCTCTGCGCCGCCGCGGACGCCGGGGGTGCGTCATGACGATCTCCCCGGCTGAGTTCAAGGCGATCATGGCGAGCGCCGTGGGGCCGGCGACCGTGGTCACGGCGATGGACGGTGACGGCTGTCCGCGAGGCCTGACGATGTCGGCGGTCTGCTCCGTCTCACTGGATCCGCCGCTGATCCTCGCCTGTGTCGACCGCGGCTCCGCGACCCTGGCGGCGATCCGGGAGAGCCGGTCGTTCACCGTGAACTACCTGCGCCGCGGCTCGGAGCAGGTGGCCATGGCCTTCGCCACCAAGCAGACAGACAAGTTCGCCGGCCTCGCCTGGGAGCGCCCGGGAAGTGGACTGGGCGGACCGATCCTCACGGAGTGCAACGCCGCCCACGCGGTCTGCGTCGTCACCGACCTCATCGATGCCGGCGATCACGTGATCGCCGTCGGCGAGGTCCGGGAGGGCGCCGCCCAGGAGGGCCACGCGGTCCTGGCGTACGCCCAACGGCAGTTCTTCGCGGCCAGCGCCTAGCCGCCGGTCGTCAGGCAGGGGTGCGTGGGCACCCCTGCCCGCCGTCGCGACCAACAACCCAGTCGGTTCAAGAAGCTGCTTCCGCGCGGAGCAGCCCGTTCGAGAGAAGGATCGCCGTGCTCATCGCTCATCTCACCTCCGCGGAGGGCTTCGACGAGACACAGGTCTCGACGCACGCCCAGGTCGCGACGTCGTACTACGTCATCGGCCTCGTCGCCATCGGCCTTGCAGTCGCCGGTGTCTTCATGTTCGACGCCGGCCTGAGCAGGAGGGGCAACGTCCTGCACACACTGGTGCAGAAGCTCGCCGCCGCAGTTGTCGGTGGTCTGGCGATGGCCGTGGTCGGTTTCGCGATCTGGGACATCCAGTTCACCCAGGCCTTCGGATCAGCCTCGCCGGTCAAGGACGCTCTCCAGTCCTGGTGGCTGTTCGGCGACAACATCAACGCCTACTCCCATCAGCTCGACCACACGGTGGTTCCCGATGCCGAGGCGTTCCAGGCGTTCTTCGCGATCTTCATCATCTTCGGTGCCTTCTTCGCCGCGCTGCTCGCCGGTGCGGTGATCGAGCGGGTGAGGACCAGCGCACTCGTGGTGGTGTCGGTGGTGTTCGCCGGCCTCGTCATCCCGGTCGGCGCCTACCTCGTCTACGGCCCGGTCGGGCCGCTCTCCAACGCGGGGACACACGACTTCGGCGGCGCCTTCTTCTACATCCTCCTAGGCACCTGGGCGCTCGTCCTGGTCTGGCGGGCCAAGCCTCGTCCCGGTGCGTTCACCGCCGACCGGGAGAAGGCACCGCACAACCTGACCTTCGTCGTCCTGGGCATGCTCCTGTTCGTCGCGGGCCTGTGCGGCTACGTCCTCCTCAACGGCTTCCTCGTCGAGGGGGCGGGCTTCTTCGGCATCACGCTCAACGAGTCGGGCATGGGCGTCGTTCTCACCAACCTGATGATGACGATCATGGCCGGCGGTGTCGGCGGGCTCATCGTCTGGAAGACCACGGGCAACGTCTACTTCTTCCTCGTCTCCCCGATCGCCGGCTGGGTGGCGTCCGCAGCGTCGATGGACGTCGTGAACCCGTGGCAGAGCGGGCTGATCGCCCTGTTCGCCCCGTTCACCGTCGTCGGCGGCTACCACCTGATGAAGAGGGCGAAGCTCGACGACATCAAGATCGTGCCGATCACCCTGGGCCCGGCGATCTACGGTGCCCTCGCGACGGGCGTCTTCGCGAGCGGCGTCAAGCAGGGCGGCTACATCGGCCTCGAGGGCAAGTACGCCTTCCAGCACGCCTCCATCGGCATCGGTCAGCAGGCCGTCGGCGTGTTGGCCTTCCTCGCCCTGGGCCTGCTCAGCGCCCTCGTGGTCGTGCTGGTTCTCGAGAAGGTCCTCGGCCTTCGCGACGAGCGCATCGACCAAGGCCTCGACGGCGACCTCGACCGGAGCGTCGTCGGCTGGTCCGGCTACGGCGACCCGACGTCTTCGCCGTCCACCGCCGCTCACGGCGACTGACCACCCCACCCCCGATCAGGCACGCACCACCGACCATCGAAAGGACCCCGTCATGGAGTTCGGAATCTTCATCCCGAGTGCCCGCAACGGCTACATCATCTCGGAGACCGCACCGCAGTACTCGCCGACGTACGAGCACATGCGAGAGATCTGCCAGACCGGCGAGGCGAACGGCTTCTCCTTCGCGCTGTCGCTGTCCGCGCTGCGCGGACACGGGGGCAGCACCGGCTTCTGGGACGACGCGCTGGAGTCGATGACCCAGATGGCCGCGCTGGCCCGCGACACCGAGTTCATGAAGTTGATCGGCTCGGTGAACATCCTGGCGATCCACCCCGCGATCGCCGCGCGGATGGCCGTCACCATCGACCAGATCAGTGACGGTCGCTTCTCGCTCAACATCGTCCCCGGCGGCTGGCACCCGCGGGAGCTCGAGGTCATGAAGGTGTGGCCCGGCTACGAGTACAACGAGTACCGGTGGAAGTACGCCGGCGAGTACTGCCAGGTCGTGCGCGAGCTCTGGGAGAAGGGCGTCTCGAACTTCCAGGGCGACTACTTCCAGTACGAGGACCTCCGGATGGGCCCGCAGCCCGAGCACCACATGAACATCGTGTGCGCGGGCGCCTCCGAGGACGCCATCAAGTTCACCACCCAGTACGCCGACTACTCGTTCCGTCTCGCGTGGGGAGGCCCGGACGCCCTGCGTGAGGTCGTCGATCGGTTCAACGGCCAGATGGACGAGGCCGGTCGGACCATCCGCCCGTACGTCGCGCTCGGCGTGGTCATGGCCGACACCGACGAGGAGGCCGAGGCCAAGCTGCAGAACTACATCGACAACCCGGACCGCGGCGTCATGGAGTACATGCTCGGCCAGGCCGCGACCGACAGCGCCGCCGGCGGTACCTCGGAGATCCTCGCCAGCGTCGACACCAAGGGCTTCGTCCAGTTCTCCACGGACTTCATCACCGGGTCGCCCGCGAGCATTGCGCGCCAGCTGGACGAGTGGGCAGAGATCGACGTCGCCGGCTACATGCTCGTGCTCACCGACTACGTCGAGGACATCAAGCGGATGGGCAGCGAGGTCTTCCCGTTGATGAAGAACTTCACGCCGCCGACCGTCGCTGCGAAGGCCTGAGGGGAAGTGCCATGACCATCACCTCCCCTCTTCCCGAGGACCTGCAGGCCCAGGTCGCCAAGGCGGCCCGGATGCTGATCGGATCGGACTGGGTCGAGTCCTCCTCCGGCGAGACCATCGACGTCTTCAACCCCTCGACCGGGGCCGTGGTCGCTCGGTCCGCTGCCGGCAGCGCCGCGGACGTCGACCGGGCCGTGGCCGCGGCACGCACGGCGCTGCGGGGCGACTGGAGCAAGGTCACCCCGATCCAGCGTGGTCGGATGATCGCCCGGCTCGCCGAGCTGGTCGAGCGGGACGCGGAGCAGTTGGCGCAGCTCGAGGCCCTCGACGTCGGCATGCCGATCATGGAGGCGCGCTACATCGACGTGCCCTTCTCGGTCGACATCCTCCACTACTACTCGGGGTGGCCGACCAAGATCACCGGCGACACGATCCCGGTCTCGTTCCCTCACAACTTCGGCGGTCCGTACCACGCCTACACGCGCAAGGAACCGATCGGCGTCGTCGCGGCGATCATCCCGTGGAACCTGCCGCTGATGATGGCGATCAAGAAGCTCGCGCCTGCGCTGGCGACGGGGAACACCATCGTCATCAAGCCTGCTGAGCAGACCCCGCTCGCGATGGCTCGGCTCGCCGAGCTCGTGCTCGAGGCCGGCATCCCGGAAGGCGTGGTCAACTACGTGACCGGGCTCGGCGAGACCGCGGGCGTCGCGCTGGTCAACCATCCGGGCGTCAACAAGGTGACCTTCACCGGATCGGTGGAGACCGGGAAGGCGATCGCGCGGGCCGCGACAGGCACGCTCAAGCGGGTGTCCCTGGAGCTCGGCGGAAAGTCGCCGCACATCATCTTCGACGACGCCGACCTCGAGCGCTCGATCGTGTCGGCGGGAATGGCGATCTTCGCGGGGCAGGGCGAGAGCTGCATCGCCGGTTCGCGCCTCTACGCCCAGCGCGGGGTGTACGACGAGGTGCTGGCCGGTCTCGCGGCGCGCGCCGGCAGCATCCGGCTCGGACCGGGCCTGGACGACAGCAGCGAGATGGGCCCGCTCATCTCCAGCGAGCACCGCGACAAGGTGCTCAGCTACCTCGACCTCAGCAAGCAGGAAGGACGCGTCGTCGCCGGCGGCGAGGCGTGGGGCGACGAGGGCTACTTCGTGCAGCCGACGGTCGTCACGGACCTGCGGCCCGACTCGCGCGTGCTGCGCGAGGAGATCTTCGGTCCGGTGCTGTCGGTGGTCCCGTTCGACACGGAGGAGGAGGTCACGGCTCTCGCCAATGCCTCCGACTTCGGTCTCGGCGCCGGCGTGTGGACCCAGGACGTCGGGCGGGCACACCGGATGGCGGCGGCGGTCGAGTCCGGTCAGGTCTGGGTCAACTGCTACCAGGCGGTCGACGCGGCGTTGCCCTTCGGCGGCTACAAGCAGTCGGGCTGGGGTCGGGAGACCTGCAAGGAGAGCCTCGACGACTTCCTCGAGCTCAAGACCGTCGTGGTCCACCTCTGAGCGGCAGCATCGTGACGGGCTACGACGTCGTCATCGTCGGCGGGGGCTCCGCGGGCAGCGTGCTGGCCGCGCGGCTCACGGAGGACCCGGGCGTCTCCGTGCTGCTCCTCGAGGCCGGCGGGGATGAACGCCGCGATGACGTCGAGGCGCCCGGCGGCTGGCCGGCACTGCTCGGCAGCGACGCGGACTGGGGATTCACCACGACGGTCCAGGAGACGTCCGGCCGGGTCCTGCCGGCGCACCGCGGCCGGATCCTGGGCGGTTCGGGGTCGATCAACGTGATGGCGCACCTGCGCGGTCACCGCTCCGACTTCGACGCCTGGCGCGACGGCGGGGCGCAGGGGTGGTCCTACGCGGACGTAGTGCCGTACTTCCGGCGGTCCGAGTCGGTCCCGGACGGCGACCCCGACGTCCGCGGGACCGAAGGGCCACTGCGCCCGCAGCCGATCGCCGAGCCGCATCCGCTCAGCCTCGCGCACGTCGAGGCGGCGCGGCGGGCCGGTCACGTGGTCCCGCGCGACCTGAACGACGGTGAGCTGACCGGCGCCGGGACCCACGACCTGTTGATCGTGGACGGACGTCGTCAGAGCACGGCGTCGGCGTACCTGCGACCGGCGGCGGATCGACCCAACCTGACCATCCGCACAGGCGCTCGGGCCCGGCGGTTGATCATCGAGGGCGGCCGCTGTCGGGGTGTCGAGTACGTCGTCCCGGGAGCGGTCGAGCAGGCGTTCGCTGCGCAGGAGGTGCTGCTGTGCGCCGGCGCCGTCGGATCGCCGCACCTGCTGATGACCTCGGGCATCGGCCCGGCTGCGGACCTCGGCGCTGTCGGCGTGACGCCCCTGGTCGACCTTCCGGTCGGCCGCAACCTCCAGGACCACGTGATGCTGGCGGGTGTCCGGGTGCAGGCGGAGCGGCCGTTGCCACCGCCCAGCGGGCAGTACGCCGAGGCGACGCTCTTCGCGCGCACCGACCCGGCGCAGGTGGCGCCTGAGCTGCAGATCGTCCAGGTTCAGGTCGACTACCACCTGCCCTGGCAGGAGCCGCTCGAGAACAGCTTCACCTTCGGCATCGGGCACATGCAGCCACGGAGCAGGGGTCGGCTTCGGCTCGCCTCGGCCGACCCGGACGTGGCGCCGCTGATCGACCCGCGCTACCTCAGCGAGCAGTACGACGTCGACCAGCTGGTCTCCGGCATCGAGGAGGTCGACCGGTTGGTCCGGACCGGCGCCTTCGACGCGTGGGGCGGCACGTCGGGGACCGACGCTCTCCTCCGGCTGGACCGCCGTGACCTCGAGGCCTTCGTCCGGGACGCGGCGAGCAGCTTCTTCCACCTGTCGGGCACCTGCCGGATGGGCGTCGGCCCGGATGCCGTCGTCGACCCCGAGCTGCGGGTGCTCGGTCTGTCAGGGCTTCGCGTCGTTGACGCCTCGGTGATGCCGAGGATCGTGTCCAGCAACACCAATGCCGCGACGGTGATGATCGCCGAGCGCGCCGCCGACCTGGTGCGTGGGCGATGAGTGCCGGCCGTGAGGTGGCGATCGTCGTGATGTGGCGCGAGCGGGTGGGGCTGTTCCGCGACCCCCGGAAGTCGGGCACCGACGCGGGCGCTTGGCGATGCCTGCTCGGCGACCTCCACGACGGTGAGGACGTCCTCGCTGGTGCTGCCAGGACCCTGTGCGACACCACCGGTCTGGTCGTGCGGGACCTCGCGATGCTCGCGCCCGGCCCTGTGCTGCGGTTGCGGGACGACGCGGGCGCCGTGCGCACCGTCGCCACGGTGCTGGCCCGGAGCAACCGCCGACGTCTGCGAACCGATCAGACGTTGCTGCTCCACCGATGGGCTCGGCGGAACCAGATCGCGCGGTTCGACGGCCAGGTCGCATGGCTCCGCGAGGTCGTCGACGCGGTTCTGCCGGACGACATCGCGGGCTCCGTGATCCGATCCGACCGCCGACCCGTCAGTGCCTGAAGCGGATCCGTCATGACGATCGCAGTGGCTACGGACCGGCGCCAGGTGAGGCAGACTACCTGCGTGGTGCAGCCCTCTTCCGGCGTGCGGCGCGAAGCGGACGGACCGGGCGCGGTCCCCGCTGAGCTGACCCGCTTCATCGGTCGTCGACGTGAGCTGAGCCTCGCGCGCGAAGCCCTCGAGCGCTCCCGTCTGGTGACCTTGATCGGACTCGGTGGGGTGGGCAAGACCCGGCTGGCCCTCGAGCTCGCGACGCGAGCCCGGACCGACTTCGACGAAGTGCGCTTCGCCCGACTGGCCGACGTCCTCGAGCCCGCTCTCCTCGGCCACACCGTCAACACGGCGCTCGGCGTGCGCGAGCAGTCCTCGCGCTGGCAGCTGGAGACCGTGGTCGACTTCCTCGGCGATCGGCGAGTGTTGCTGGTGCTGGACAACTGCGAGCACCTGGTCGCACCGGTGGCCGACCTCGTCGATGGTCTCTTGCGCGCCTGCCCTGGCCTGAACGTCCTGACGACGAGCCGGCAGGTGCTCGGCCTGGACGGCGAGGCGGTCGTCCGCGTGCCTCCGTTGGCCGTGGCTGCCGAGGACGGCATGGCGGCCGAGAGCGAGGCGATGAGTCTCTTCCTCGATCGTGCCTCGGCGGCGGTCCCGGGCCTCGTGGTCACCCCGGACGAGCAGGACCAGATCCGCGAGCTGTGCCGCCTCCTCGACGGCATTCCACTGGCGATCGAGCTCGCTGCCGTGCGCCTCAGGCTGCTACCGCTGGGAGAGCTGGTATCCCGAACCACCGACCGTTTCCACCTGCTTGCCCGGGGGAGTCGCACCGCCCCAGCGCGCCACCGGTCGCTCCGCGCCTCGATCGACGGCACCTACGAGCTGTGCTCACCCGAGGAGCGGCGGTTGTGGTCCCGACTGTCGGTCTTCTCCGGAGGTTTCAGCCTCGCGGCGGCCGAGTCGGTCGCCGGCGACGGGGGCTCGATCCTCGACCTCGTCGCGGGACTGGTGGACAAGTCGATCGTGACCCGGGTGATGCAGGCGGGCGAGCCGCGCTACGCGATGCTCGAGACGATCCGGCAGTACGGCGCCGAGCGACTGGACGGCGCCGAGCGGAACGAGCTCACCCGGCGGCACCGCGAGTGGTTCGCGGCCCTGGCCGTGCGGGTCGACGAGGAGTGGTCAGGGCCGGCCCAGGTCGAGTGGCTGACCCGGCTGCGGTGGGACCACCCGAACCTGCGCGTCGCCCTCCAGTCCTGTCTGGCGGAGGATCCCCAACGCGGTCTGCGTCTGGTGGTGGGAGTCGAGAACTTCTGGTTGGCACGGGGCTTCCTGAGCGAGGCGCGGTTGTGGCTGGACAGCCTGCTCGCGGCCGATCCGTCGCCCACGGCCGATCGTGGCCGGGCCCTGCGCCTGAGCGCCTGGCTGGCCGTGCTCCAGAACGACCACGATCCCGTCCCCGAGATGCTCGACGAGGCGGCGCAGATCGCCGAAGCGCTCGACGACCCGGTCCTGCGCACGTACGTCGTGCAGGTGTGGGGTCTGCTGGCGATGTTCAAGGGAGACCTCGCCACCTCGATCGAGCGTCTGGACGCAGCCGTCGCCGGCTTCGCCGGTCTCGGCCACCTGACCGGGGAGCTGCACTCCCTCTTCGAGCTCGGGATCGCCCACGGCTTCGCCGGCGACATCGACCAGGCCGTGCAGTGGCAGCGCCGCTGCCAGGACCTGGCGGGGACGGTCGGGGAGTCCTGGTGGAGCTCGTTCTCCCTGTGGGCCTACGGCATCGACAAGTGGCGTCAGGGCGACATCGACGGCGCCGAGGCCGTCGAGCGGTCCAGTCTGCGTGTCAAGCGTGCGCTCGATGACCGACTGGGCGTCGGTGTCTGCCTCGAAGCCATGTCATGGATCGCCGCAGCGAGCGGCGCGTCGATCCGCGCCCACCGGCTGATGGGCGCCGCCGAGACGGTACTGCGGCAGGTCGGCATGCCGATCGAGGCCAGCCGCTCGATGCTGACCTATCACCAGGAGACGCAGGAGACCCTCGGGGTCCACGACCGCCGCGCGGAGGTCGCCTACGCAGAGGGCGCGGCCTGGGACCTGGAGACCGCGGTCGGGTTCGCCCTCGGGGAGCTGAGCGGCGAGGCAGACCCGGATGACGTGCCGCTGACCAAGCGAGAGGCGGAGGTGGCGGGCCTTGTGGCCGGGGGGCTCACGAACCGCCAGATCGCGGCCCAGCTGTTCATCTCGGTGCGCACGGTCGAGAAGCACGTCGACCACATCCTCGGCAAGCTCGACCTGACGAACCGGGTCCAGCTCGCGGCGCGGATGGCGCGCGATGGAGTCTCCTGAGACCCGCCCCGGGCGAGGTCCCGGTCGCTGCCGCGGCCCGCATGCGCGGGGCGTCCTCCGCCCCGCGCCGCGGCTTCCGTCAGGCGTCATCCTCGTGGCCGAGGAGCCGCGAGGCGCGTCGCGTGGCGTCGAGCAGGCGGGCAACGTAGTCGTCGACGTCGCCGTCCGGCTTCGGGAACCCGTAGACGGTCAGCGCCATCGCAACGTCGCCGCCCTTGCGGAACACCGGTGCAGCGATCACCCGGATGTCGGTCTTCTCCTCCTCCGTGAGCACGACCGGGTCGTAGTGCAGCTGATCGACGAGCGGCTTGAGACAGACGTGGGCGAGCGCGTGGGGGTCCTGCTCGAGCCGGCTCAGGGCCGACGCGAACTCCCGTTGGGCGCCGTTGATGAGGCCGACCGAGTAGCCGCGCTCGCGGACTCGGGAGATGCGGCGACGCTCCTCGTCCCGGTCGTCCGCCGGCACCTGTCGGACGAACGCATCGAGCCGCTCCTCGTCGAACCAGGCCGCGAAGGCCGAGCCGTTGCTGGGGGCGAACGGCAGGTGGACGCCGACCAGCGTCGCGCGGGCCCCTGCGTCCGGGCTGCCGGCGTTGCCGAGAACGATGAGCTCGTCCTCCGCGACCACGGTGGCGACGCACCGCGACGCGAGGTCGGCGGCCAGGGACTCCATCTCGCCGCGGATGAGGTCGAGCTCGCGGAGTTCGTCGGTGAGCGTGCCGCGAGCAGCGGTGGCGGCGAGGGAAAGTGGAGCGAAGCGGCCGTACCCGCCCTGGAAGAACAGCAGGGGGAGCGCACCGGTCTCGACCTGGAGCTCGCGAACCCGGCCGAGCACGATGAAGTGGTCCCCGGCCTCGGCGACCGACTCGAGTTCGCAGTCGATCCACGCGACGACGCCGTCCAGGATCGGTGCGCCGGTCGACGCGGTGCGGGTCCTCACCCCCGAGAACTTGTCCTCGGCCTTCGACGCGAACTGGCGGCACAGGTGCTCCTGGTCGGCGCTGAGGATGTTGACGCAGAAGTGTCCGGCTCCGGCGATCCTCGGCCAGCTCGTCGACGACTTGTCGGGGAAGAAGGCGACGAGCGGCGGGTCGAGGGAGACAGAAGTGAACGAGCCGACGACGAACCCGGCGGGCGGCCCCTCTGCCGGTGCGGCGGTGACGACGCAGACGCCGGTCGGGTACTGGCCGAGCACCTCGCGGAATTGCTGGCTGGCAATGGACGCGGTCATGCGGATCATCTCCTTGAAGGGGCGTTACAAACCAACGGGTCGGTATGTTACTGTGGTCAGGCTCACGTGGCAATGGGCGGGACTGGCCACAGCCCTAGCGTGAAATCCGCGGTCCGACGGCGATTGACGCCGACGCCGCATTCGTTACAAGATACCGACTGGTCCGTTCGTGACTGACGGACGGTGACCGAGCGACTGGGAGTTGCCATGAAGATCGATCTGCTTTATGCCCTGACCAACCGAACGGGCGAGATGTCCTGGAACCAGGTGCTCCAGGCTGCCCGCCAGCACGCCGAGCTGGCCGACGAGCTCGGCTTCGACCGGATCTGGCTCGGCGAGCACCACTTCGACGTGGACGGCACGGACGCGAGCCCCAACCCGATCCTGCTGGCTGCCGACCTGGCAGCACGCACCAGGAACATCCGATTCGGAATGGCTGCGGTCTCGATCACGTTGTGGCACCCCATCCGGGTCGCCGAGGACCTCGCCATGCTCGACCACTTCTCCGACGGGCGACTCGACATCGCCTTCGGCCGAGGCATCCTGCCGATCGAGGTGATGAACCTCAACCCCGAGGCCGACCGCTGGGGTGGCGCCGACAGCAGCATCGAGATCTTCGACGAGAAGTACGACATCGTCCAGAAGCTCTGGACCGAGGACGTGTTCAGCTACGAGGGCAAGCGCTACACCCTGCCGACACCCGGAACCAGGTACATCCACGCCCCGGGCGCGCCGAAGCCGGAGGGATGGCTCGACGAGGAGGGCAACCTGGTCGCCTTCGCCATGTACCCCAAGTGCTTCCAGGAGCCGTTCCCGCCGCTGTTCGCGGTGACAGAGTCCGAGCGCGGCTTCCGCGACGCGGCCCACAAGGGCATCGGGGCCATCACCTGGTACCCCACCGGCAAGGTGCTGACCGGCCTGAACGAGGCCTACCAGGAGTCCTACCGCGAGGCACACGGGGAGACCCTGCCGCTGGGCGTGAACACCTCGGTGCTGAGGATGGCCTTCATCGCCGAGTCCGACGAGGTCGCGCGCAAGACCACCGAGGCCGCGATCGCGAACTTCTTCCGCTTCATCTGCCAGGTCCGTGACATCTCGGTCTGGCTGGACGAGGGCGAGGACGCGAGCACGATCGATTGGCAGAGCTTCACCGACGCCGAGGCCTACGACTTCATGTACGACCGTGACCACCTCTTCATCGGCTCGGCCGACACGGTGCGCGAGCAGATGGTGCGGATGACCGAGAGTCACCAGGTCCAGAACTGGCTGCTCCAGTTCGGAGTGCCGGGTGTCGACCACCCTGAGGACGTGTCGAGCTCGATGAGGCTGTTCGCCGAGCACGTCATGCCTGCCGTGCACGAGGCCGGCGCTGCATTGCCGGCGAGCACGATCCACTGACCACCCACGACCGGGACCGAGGAGCGCGACGTGACGGAGTACCTGAACCCCGCGGGACTGCCCTACCCCGAGTACGGCATGAACCCCGGAACGGCGACCCGCGACTGGGTCTTCGCCGGTGGCATGGCCTTCGACTTCGAGACCATGTCCCGTCGTGCCGATGCAGTGTCGGTGGCCGATGAGACCCGCCTGTGCCTGGAGGAGATCGAAGAGATCCTGCACGCCGCCGGTGCCTCGAGGCGCGACATCGTGAAGATGACGTGCTACCTCAGTGACGACGCCTACCGGCCGGAGTTCTGGACGGCCTACAAGGAGTTCTTCGGCGACGGTCCCTTCCCGTCGCGGGTGACCTACTCGGTGGGCATCGCCGGAGGTTGCCGGGTCGAGCTCGACGCGATCGCGGTGCGTCCGCGGGCCGCGGCCGGATGACCGACATGTCCGGACTGACGCAGCAGTTGCGACCCTTCGTGGACTGGCACACGCACATCTTCAAGCCGGAGCACTGCGGTCCGGTGTGGACCGATCGGGGCACCGAGCTCGTCGGCCGCCCCGCGTTCGGCGAGGCCGACCTCGCCGAGCACTCGCGGGTGATGCTCGAGGCGGGCGTCGAGAAGTTCGCCCTGATCGGGCTGCAGATCGCCCGGATGGGGATGTTCGTCCCGAACGACTACCTGGGGGCCTACCTGCAGGACAACCGGGACCGGGCCATCGCCGTCGGCAGCGTGGACCCCACGCAGCCGGGTGCCGCGACCGCGCTCCGGCAGGCGATCCGCGAGTTCGGCCTGCAGGGCGTCAAGCTGTCGCCGCCGTACCAGGGCTTCCATCCGCACTGCGACGAGGCCTACGAGGTCTACCGCGTCGCTGCGGACGAGGGCATCTTCCTGATGTTCCACCAAGCGAGTGTCTTCGCGCCCGACGGCTTCCTCGAGTTCGCCTACCCGAGCATGATCGACAAGGTCGCTCGCGACTTCCGCGACACCAACATCCTGCTCGCGCACTTCGGCAAGCCCTGGATGAACGAGACCGTCGAGCTGATGATGAAGAACCGGAACGTCTTCGCCGACGTCTCGACGATGCCCGTGAAGACCTGGCAGATGTACAACGGGCTGCGCCTCGCGATCGAGGGCCACGTGACCGACCGCCTGGTCTTCGGCTCCGACTTCCCGTCCTTCCACCCGAGCGAGGCGGCGCGGGACTTCCTGGCGATCGCCGACCTCCCGATGCCCTTGCCCATCCCCCGGGAGGTCGTCGAGGACATCCTCTACGACCGCCCGTTCGACCTGATCGTCCCCAGTTGAGGAGCATGTCATGACGCAGTACCTGAACCCCGCCGCGGTGGGTGACTACAGCGGTGCCGGACTCTCGTCGGGCACGGCCACCGAGTCGCTCGCGTTCGCCACCGGCCTCGCGATGGACCCGACGACGCTGAAGCGTCGCGCCGACGCGGTGACCATCGCCGACGAGGTGCGCATCGCCTTCGAGAACATCGACCACATCCTGGGGGAGGCCGGGCTGTCGCGGCGCGACATCGTCAAGACGACGTGCTACCTGCGGCACGACGAGCACCGCTTCGAGTTCATCCCTGCCTTCAAGGAGGCCTTCGGCGAGGGTCCCTACCCGGCACGCTGCACCTTCGTCGTGGGTCTCGCATCCGACATCCGGGCCCAGATCGACGTGATCGCGGTGCGTCCGCCCGCAGGCTGATCGCTCAGCCACGCGGAAGTACCAGACCGGGCTTGCGGTCCCGCGAGCAGCGGCGTACGATCGACACAGAAAACCGACCGGTCGGTATGTACCGGTAAGAATCAGACAGGCTGGTTGAGGTCCCATGCACACAGGCATCACCCTTACGTTCCAGAATCTCGATCGCGCCCGCAGCGACCGGCAGGTGATCAGCAGCGAGGTGCGCTACGCGCAGCGGGCCGAGGAGGCCGGCTTCGACTCGCTCTGGGTCCCGGAGCACCACTTCACCGACTACGAGCTCACGCCGAACGTGCCTCAGTTCCTGGCCTGGGTCGCCGCGCAGACCAAGCGGCTGCGTCTCGGCACCATGGTGACCGTGCTCCCGTGGCAGGACCCGATCCGTACCGCCGAGAGCTTCCTGATGCTCGACCACCTCTCAGCGGGTCGCGCGATCCTGGGAATGGGGCGCGGCCTCGGTCGTGTGGAGTTCGAGGGTTTCCGGGTGCCGATGGGCGAGTCCCGCCAGCGCTTCGTGGAGTACTCCGAGGCCGTCCTCGCCGGTCTGGAGACCGGTGTCATGGAGTACGACGGTGAGCTCTACCAACAGCCGCGGGTCGAGCTCCGCCCCGACCCCTACGCGTCCTTCCGCGGCCGTACGTTTGCATCTGCAGTGTCCCCGGAGTCCATGGACATCATGGCCCGCCTGGGAGTCGGCCTGATGGTGATCGCCCAGAAGCCGTGGGAGACCGTCGAGGCCGAGCTCGAGACCTACCGACAGCGCTACCGAGAGCTCAACGGCGAAGAGCCGCCGAAGCCCGTCGTCTGCGTCTTCACCGGGGTCTCCGACACCGAGGCAGGCGCGCGGGAGATGCGGGAGAAGTACCTCCAGCGCTACGCGCTGTCGACGGTCGAGCACTACGAGTTCGACAACGTCGGGTTCGCGCAGATCAACGGGTACGAGTACTACGCCGGCCTTGCCCGCAACATAGAGAAGCACGGTGTGGAGGGCTTTGCCGGCTTCCTCGCCGACCTGCAGGTCTGGGGCACGCCGGACCAGGTCGTCGCCAAGCTCCTGTCGTACGTCGACCGGCTCGACGCCGGCGGCATCTTGCTGGTGCCTGCCTTCGGCGGGATGCCGGAGGATGTCGCGGACAAGAGCTTCGACCTGATCGCGCGCGAGGTGCTCCCCGCGCTGAAGGCCTACGACGTCGGTGGGGACCTCGGCGTTCGCTACGGCGTGCCGGCCCTCGCCTGAGCCAGTCGCCTCCCCTGCCCGAACGACCGAGTGGAAGGAACCCCTCGATGAACGACACCCACGACATCACCCAGCCCCAGCACTGGATCGACGGCGAGTTCGTCGACGGGTCCGGCACCGACGGGATCGACGTGTTCGACCCGGCGACCGGCCGCCGCGTCGCCGAGGTCACCGCTGCCACCGACGAGGAGGTGGACGCCGCGGTGGCGGCCGCGGCCGGCGCCTTCGAGGAATGGAGCCAGCTCTCGATCACCCGGCGCGTGCACTACCTGCACGTCATGCGCGCCAATGTCGTCGCCAACGGCGAACGGCTGGCCCGCACGATCAGTCTCGACCAGGGCAAGACGCTCGAGGAAGGACGCGGCGAGGTCCTGCGCGCCGCGGAGTTCATCGACACGGCTCTCGCGGCCCCGATGCTCATGCACTCGAAGTCGGGGCATGTCGCCGGGCCCATCGAAGCCCGCAATGCCCGCGAGCCGCTGGGCGTGTGCGTGGCGGTCACGCCGTTCAACTTCCCGGTGATGAACCCGAGCCAGTTCTCCGCCTGGGCCCTGGTCACCGGCAACACCCTCGTGGTCAAGCCGTCCGAGCAGGACCCGATGGCCACGACCGCGCTGTTCCACCTGTTCGCCGAGGCCGGTCTCCCGAACGGCGTCCTCAACCTGGTGCACGGTCGGGCCGAGGTGAGCAAGCGGCTCATCGACCACCCGGATGTCGTCGCCGTCTCCTGCATCACCTCCACCCCGACCGCCAAGGCGATCCATGCCCGGGCCACGTCCCTGGGCAAGCGGGTCCAGGCGAACGGGGGAGCGAAGAACCCGATCCTCGTGGCGTCCGACGCCGACCTCGAGCTCGCGGCAGCGGGCATCGTCAGCTCCGCCTTCGGCATGGCCGGCCAACGCTGCCTGGCCGGCACGCGCATCGTCGCGCTCGACGGCGTGTACGACGAGCTGGTCGGACGGGTCGCGGCGCTGACCGACGAGCTGGTCGTGGGTGCCGGCCTCGACGAGGACACCACGATGGGACCCGTCGTGAGCGCGGCCAGCCGCGCACGCATCGAGGGTCTGATCGGCGAGGCGGTCGCAGCCGGCGCCACGGCCGTGCGCGATGGTCGCGGCGTCGTACCCCGCACCCCGTCTGCCTCGAACGAGGGCTTCTTCGTCGGGCCCACGGTCCTGGCCGACCTCGCGCCGACGCACCCGGCCGAGTTCCAGGAGACCTTCGGACCGGTGATCGCGGTGCACCGCGTGGCCGACCTCGACGAGGCCATCGCCCTGTCCAACGACACCGAATTCGGCAATGCGTCAACGATCTTCACCCGCTCGGGGAGCGTGGCGCGCCACTTCGAGCGCGCCTCCCGTGCCGGCAACATCGGCATCAACACCTTCCCCGCCCCGCCGGCGAACTTCGTGATGGGCGGACTCGGATCGTCCTTCTACGGCGAGACCCACGTGTGCGGCGACGCACCACTGCGCTTCTACACCGAGGAGAAGCTCGTCGTCTCCCGCTGGTGAGCGGCCGGACGACGAGGAAGGAGATGCGATGAGGATCGATGTCGCGGACGCCGCCCTGGGGGCGGCGCTGGCGGGGCTCGGATCGTCCGAGGGACGCGCCGAGGACGGTGTCGTCTTCGGTCCGGCCGCAGTGACGACGTGGGCCGACGCCGAGGAGGAGCTGACCCGGGCGTACCGGCTGGCACACGCCGCGGCCCAGGAGAACGCGCCCGTGGTGTTCGTCGTGGACGCGGCGGCCGCCGTCGGTCGCGCGGGGGCGCTCGACGCGGCGGTCGCCGTCGGCCTGGTCGCCGGTGGACGCTGCCTGGCGTTCGAGGGGCTGCGCAAGGACCAGTACGCCACGGTCATCGGGTACGACGATGCCGAGCCCGCCTCGCGGGTGGCGGCCACCGTCGAGTTCCTGGTCGCGACCGCGGTCGGGCGTGGGCAGACCGTGATGGTCGGCTCCACCCATGTGGGGGCGATGCTGCCGTGAACCTCGCCATCGTGACCGGTGCCGCACGCGGCATCGGGCAGTCCATCGCGGCCCGGCTCGCCGAGTCCGGCCACGAGCTTTTGCTGGTCGACCTCGACGAGCGGGTGCACGACACCGCTGCGGAGATCGGCGGACGAGCGGTTCGTGCCGACATCGCCGAGCCCGCCGACGTCGAGCGCATCCGGGAGGTCGTCGCGGCGTCGGGTGTGGCGCCGCGGATGCTCGTCAACAACGCCGGGATCACCCGCGACAAGCTCCTGCGCAACATGGACGAGGCCACCTTCCGGTCCGTCGTAGGGGTGAACCTCGGCGGCACCTACGCGCTCACCGAGGCGATCGCGCCCCTGCTGGTCGACGGTGGCGCCGTGGTCAACATCAGCTCGCGCGCCCAGCTCGGCAATGTCGGCCAGTTCAACTACGGGATCGCCAAGGGTGGCGTCATCGGGCTCACCCGGGCGCACGCGCTCGCCTTCGCGCCGCGCCTGCGCGTCAATGCCGTGGCTCCGGGCTTCGTGGAGTCGGAGATGACCCTCGCCATGCCGCGCGACGTCCGGCAGCGCGTCGTCGACGCGATCCCGCTCGCCACGCCGGGGCAGCCGCTGGACATCGCCGAGGCCGTCGACTGGCTGGCCTCCGACGCGGCGTCGTACGTGACCGGTCAGGTCCTCTACTCCTGCGGCGGCCGCAGCTTCGCCTGATGCCTCATTGCCAACGAAAGGTCTGTCATGGCTGAAGCCGTGATCATCGATGCCGTCCGAACCCCGCTGGCGAAACGCGGTGGCGGCCTGTCCTCGGTGCACCCGGTCGATCTCGGGGCTCAGGTCCTGGAGGCCCTGGTCGAGCGGACGGGCATCGAGCCTGCACAGGTCGAGGACCTCATCTGGGGGTGCGTCACGACTGTCGGTGAGCAGTCCTCGAACGTGGGCCGCTGGACGGCGCTGGCGGCGGGGTGGCCCGCCTCGGTCCCGGGTACGACCGTCGACCGGGCCTGCGGCTCCTCCCAACAGGCGCTCGCGTTCGGTGCAGCCGGAATCGTCTCGGGTCAGTACGACCTGGTGGTCGTGGGCGGCGTCGAGTCGATGTCACGCGTGCCCATGGGGGCAACCCGTTCCAGCGGGCACGGATCCGCCCGGGGACCGCAGATCGCCCGACGGTACCCGGGTGAGGACTTCTCCCAGGGCCACGCCGCCGAGCTGATCGCCCGGGGATGGGGTCTGACGCGCACTGCGCTCGACCAGTTCAGTCTGGAGTCCCATGCCCGGGCTGCCGCGGCGCGATCGGGCGGCCACTTCGATGCGGAGATCGTCCCGGTGGTCACCGCAGACGGTGTGGTCGGCGCCGATGAGGGCATCCGCGAGGGAGGCTCGCTCGAGCTGCTCGCCGGGCTGCGGCCGGCCTTCGAAGCCGATGGCGTGGTGACAGCGGGCAACGCCTCTCAGATCTCGGACGGAGCGTCGGCAGTGCTGCTGGCCAGCGCGGAGAAGGCGGCGCAGCTGGGACGACGTCCGCTCGCACGCATCCACAGCAGCACGGTCGTCGGCGTGGATCCGGTGCTGATGCTGACCGGCCCGATCCCGGCGACCGAGAAGGTCCTGGCACGTGCGGGGCTGAGGCTCGACGACGTCGGCAGCTACGAGGTCAACGAGGCATTCGCCTCGGTGGCCCTGGCCTGGCTGGCCGAGACCGGCGCCGATCCGGCTCGGCTCAATCCCGATGGCGGCGCGATCGCCCTCGGGCATCCGCTCGGGTGCTCGGGCACCCGGCTGACGACCACCTTGGTCCACCGCATGCACCGGGATGGCAGCCAGTACGGACTGCAGGCCATCTGCGAGGCCGGTGGCATGGCCAACGCTCTCGTCCTGGAGCGGTGGTGAGCATCGATCCGGACGCAGGGCTCGCGGCGGCTCTGGTGGCGGTCCGCCGCTTCTCGCCCGCCCTGGCCGAGGTGACCGAGAGGACCCTCTTCGGCGAGGTGCTCCGTCGACCGGGTCTGTCCCCGCGCGAGCGTGCGTTGACGACTCTCTCTGCGCTGATCACGAGTGGCAACGTCGAGCAGTTGCGGTTCCACGGCCCGCGGGCGGTGCACGCCGGGCTTCGCCGGGACGAGATCGCCGAGCTCGTCCTGCAGCTCGCGTTCTACGCCGGCTGGCCCCGTGCGATGTCGGCGTTGGCGGTACTGGACGAAGTCCTGCCTGCCGTCGACGCGCAATGCGGCGATGGTCCGGAGACTGCGGCCGGATAGCCCTTGACGCGGCGGGGCGTCGGGCCTACGGTTGCCCGCACAGCAAACCGACCGGTCGGTGTGTAAATCAGGAGAGTGAGGATCCCATGCGTGGATGGCTTCGACGTTCCGCAGCAGCGTTGCTGACCCTGGGTCTGGCGTTGACGGCGTGCAGTGCGCCCGACGACCAGACGGGTGCAGTCAACGCCGGCGAGGACCAGGAGCTCGGCCGGCAGATGGCGGCCGAGGTGGCGGGTCTGCTGGACCGCCCGACCTCGATCGGGCTCGATGTACCGGTCGACGGGGTGCCCGCCGACAAGGAGCTGGCCTACCTGCAGTGCGCACTGCCGGCCTGTGAGTCGCTGGGCAAGGCGCTCAAGGAGGCGACCGCCGCCGTCGGGTGGGACCTCGAGGTGATCTCGACCGGCGCCACGCCCGAGGAGATCAAGACCGCCTGGGCACAGGCCGCGCGCCTCGGCCCCGACGGTGTCGTGGGCATCGGCCACGACCGCCGCTTCTTCGACGACGAGCTGCGGCAGCTCGGTGCCAAGAAGATCCCGGTGCTCCGTCTCAACATGGTCGACCCGGTCGGCGACGGCATGACGGGGGCGCTGCTCGGCCGGGACACCTACGAGGCGGCCGGTGAGACGATCGCCAAGTACACGCTGTCCAAGGCGGGCGACCAGCTCAACGCGGTCGCCGTGACGGTGGGTGAGGTCCTGCCGAGTCTCGAGGTGATGGCGCAGAGCTACAAGGCCGCCGTCGAGGCTGTCTGCGCTGACTGCTCGGTGGAGATCCTGGAGCTGCCGTCGACCAGCCTGGGCAAGGACCTTCCCACGCGCGTCGCCGCGCACCTGCGCCGGAACCCCGATGTCAACTGGGTCGACATCGGGCTCTCCGACATGGCGGTCGGCCTCCCGGCGGCGCTTCGTGCCGCAGGGTTGAGCCCGGCGGACGTTCAAGTCGTCGGCCTCGGCGCCTACAACGTGGCCGCCAATCAGTACCTCGCCGACGGTGACTTCCTGACGGCCGTGCTGACGGCTGCCAGCGACGAGGAGATGTGGCGCGCGGTCGACTTCTTCATCCGGCAGTTCAACGGCGCGGACACGACGCCGTCGACCGATCGCGCGACCTGGCCCGAGTGGATCGTCACGAAGGAGACCCAGCCGACGTCCACCGAGACCTATCCGACGGTCGAGGACTACCGCGAGCAGTACCGCGCGCTGTGGGGCCTGTCCTGAGCGTCGCCCGGCGACGCACAGGTCCATCAAGAGACGACAGGGGTGGTGGAGATGAGCGACGTACGCCTCCGGCTGAGCGGGGTGAGCAAGACCTTCCCGGCTCAACGGGCACTGAGCGAGGTGGACCTCGAGGTCCGGGCCGGCGAGGTGCACGCGCTGGTGGGCGAGAACGGTTCGGGCAAGTCGACGCTCATCAAGGTCCTGTCCGGATTCCACCGCCCCGACCCCGGCTCCCGGATCGAGGTCGACGGCGTCGGCCTCGATCCGGGCAACCCCGCCGGCTCGCTCGCTGCGGGACTGCGCTTCGTCCACCAGGATCTCGGACTGGTGGACGAGCTGGGCGCCGCGGAGAACGTCGGTCTGACCGCGGGTTTCGCCGGCAAGCTCGGTCGGATCGCGTGGCGTGCTCATCGTGAGCGGGTCCGCGAGCTGATCGGCCGGGTCGGGATCACCGTCGACATCGACAAACCCGCCGGCAAGCTTGCCGCCGTCGAGCGCAGTGCCGTCGCCATCGCGCGCGCGCTCGACGACACGCATGGCGCACCCAAGGTGCTCGTGCTCGATGAGCCGACGGCCGCGCTCCCGCCGGCTGAGGTCGACCGGTTGATGCAGGTCATCACCGAGCTGCGGGACCGGGGAGTGAGCATCATCTACGTGTCTCACCGGCTCGGCGAGGTGCTCGGCATCGCCGACCGGCTGACCGCGCTGAGGGACGGTCAGAGCCTGGGAACCTTCGACGCCGCCGGAATGGACGAGGCGTCGTTGGCCGAGCTGATCGTCGGCCGTCCGGTCTCCGAGATCGGACGGCGCCAGCAGCTGCGGGCGGTCCCCGACGCCGCAGAGCCCGTGCTCGCCGTACGGGCGCTGAGGACCGACCTGCTGCGAAGAGTTGACCTCTCGGTGCGGCCGGGCGAGGTGCTCGGCGTCGCCGGGATCGCCGGGTCCGGTCGTGAGGATCTGGCTCCGGCGCTCGGCGGAGCGCTCGCCGCAGACCTGGAGCTCACGCTCGGCGCGACGACCAGCACCGGGGCGCTCTCGGTACGTCAGGCGCGGCGTCGCGGCATCGCACTCGTGCTGCCCAACAGTCATCCGGCCGCCGCGGTAAGGGAGCAGAGCGTCGCGGAGAACATCGGACTCGCGCGCCCGGACGCGGTGGCGCGCCGGGGGTGGATCGCACGTCACCGCGAGCGCGAGGTCGCCCGCGAGTGGATCCAACGACTCGACGTCGCGCCGAACGACCCGGACCGCCCCTACGGCCTGCTGAGCGGCGGCAACAAGCAGAAGGTGGCGCTCGCCAGAGGACTCATCGGGACCCCTCGGGTGCTGGTGCTCGACGAGCCCACCAGCGGCGTCGACATCGGGGCCCGCCAGTCGATCTACCGACTGGTCCGCGAGCTCGCCGTCGCAGGAACGCCGTCGATCGTCTGCTCCGCCGACCTCGACGACCTCGTGGGGATGGCCGACCGGGTCCTCGTCTTGGTGGACGGCGTCGTGGCGGACGAGCTCGTGGGCGACGCAGTGACCGAGGCAGGACTTCTTGCCGCAATGGCACGGCGGCGATCCGTTCCGGACGCCGCCCCGGCACAGATGGGTGGAGAGCGATGACCGAGACCGTGAGCGGTACGACGAGTGGCGCCGCGCGGTCCACGGCGCCGGCGCCTGAGCCACGGCGCAGGTGGCGCGTCGCGCTGGGAGGACTCGGGTTCGGCACGATCGGCGCCGTCTACGTGTGGATCGGCATGATTGCGGTGTTCGCGGTGTGGATCCCGGACCTGTGGCTCGATCAGGCGACGGTGACGACCCTCATCAGCGACTACGCCGTGACAGCCCTGGCCGCGCTGAGCCTCGTCGTCGTGCTGTCGGCAAGGTTGTTCGACCTGTCGATCGGCTCGACGATGAGCCTGGGCGGCGTGGTCGCCGGGCACCTGCTCGCGACGACCTCCCTCCCCCCGGCGCTGTGCGCGGTCGGCGGGGTGCTCGCCGGGATGATGGTGGGCCTTGCCAACGCCCTGGCCGTGGTGTGGCTGCGTCTGGAGTCGCTCATCGCGACTCTCGGTACCGGGGCGATCGTGGCTGCGATGGCGGTCGCACTGTCGGGGGACAAGGTGTTGACCGAGCGGATGTCCGGCGACTTCAACCTGATCGCCATCGGCGAGATCGCCGGCTTCAACGTTGCCTTCCTCTATGTGATCGGCCTGATGATCGTGATGGGATTGGTCCTCGAGCAGACCGCCGCGGGCCGCCGTCTCTACGCGACGGGCTACAACACCGAGGCGGCGCGGCTGATGGGTGTCCGGGTGGACCGCGTCAAGGTGGTCGCGTTCATGGTCGCGGGTGCGCTGGCCGGGTTTGCCGGGGTGGTCCTGGCTGCGCGGCTCCAGGCCGGAGCGCCCGACGCGGGCGCCCATTACCTGATTCCCGCGTTCTCAGCGGCCTTCCTCGGAGCCACGCAGTTCCGACACGGTCGGTTCAACCCGTGGGGCGCGGTGCTCGCCGTGATGGTCATCGGCACCGGATCCCTCGGCCTGTCGCTGGCGGGCGGACCGACGTGGGCCCCTGACGTCTTCTCGGGCCTGATCCTCATCGTCGCCGTGGCGATCACCGTCGCCGAGCGTGGCCCGCGCCGAGCGGTTGCCACATGAGCACCGGTGCCTTCGCTGCGCTGAGGGCCCAGGTTCGGACGTTCGTCGCGGAGCAGCGCTCGGGCGGCGGGTTCGTCCCGGGCGTCGACAGCTGGCTGGCCGGCTGGGACGAGGGCTTCAGCCGAGCCCTGGGCGAGCGCGGCTGGCTGGGGATGACCATTCCGACAGCGCACGGCGGCCATGGCCGCAGCCATCTCGAGCGCTTCGTCGTCACCGAGGAGCTGCTGTGCGCGGGCGCGCCGGTTGCTGCCCACTGGATCGCTGACCGGCAGATCGCACCGGCGCTGCTGCGTTACGGGACCGTCGACCAGCAGCGCGAGTTCCTGCCCGCAATCGCCCGCGGTGAGTCCTACTGGGCCATCGGGATGAGCGAGCCGGACTCCGGATCCGACCTCGCCTCCGTGCGGACGCGGGCCACACGGATCGCGGGCGGCTGGCGACTGTCGGGCACCAAGGTCTGGACGTCGGGCGCCCACCGCGCCCACGCGTTCTTCGTGCTGGCCAGGTCTACACCGCTCGACCCGGCGCACCGACACGACGGGCTGACGCAGTTCCTCGTGCGCCTGGACGCGCCTGGGGTGCAGGTGAACCCGATCCCGTCCCTCGACGGGAGCCACCACTTCAACGAGGTCGTGCTGGACGGGGTCGAGGTGAGCGATGCCGACGTCCTCGGTGAGGTCGGCCAGGGGTGGCGGCAGGTGACGTCCGAGCTGAAGTACGAAAGGAGCGGCCCCGAGCGCTTCCTGTCGACCTTCGCGGCCCTGGCGTCGGTGACCGACAAGGGGCTGCCTGCTCGGGCGACACCCGCTGCGGCCGGCCGCCACGTGGCGCGACTGGCCGCGTTGCACCACCTCTCGCTCGACGTCGCCACGCGCTTGCAGGCCGACCAGCCCGCCGAACTGCTGGCGTCGATGGTCAAGGGGATCGGCACCCGCTTCGAGGGGGACATCGTCGAGGACCTGGCCGAGTGGGCCGTGGACCTCGCGGACGACGACACCGACCGGCTGGTGTCCGACGCACTGAGCCGCCGACCTGGCTTCACGCTGCGCGGCGGGACCACCGAGGTACTTCGCGGCATCGTCGCCAAGGGACTGGGAGCGTGACCATGGATCGGACGACCACAGAGATCGATGTCGACCCGGACTTTGTCGCCCTGGTCAACCGGCTCTTCGCCGATCATGTCGGCGCCACCGGCTACGACGTCCCACCGGGCGGCCTCGACCGGGCTGTCTGGTCGCGGTGGGAGGAGCTCGGCCTCACCCTGCTCACTACGCCTGAGGAGAGCGGAGGTTCCGGGGCGCGCTGGGCGGAGGCGTGGGCTCTCCACCACGCCGCGGCGCGGCACGGCGTCGGGATGCCTCTGGGCGAGCACGATCTGCTCGGCCGCTGGCTCGCCGACCGGCTCGGTTGGGTGACCGGTGACGACATCGTCAGCGTCGGCGTCGCGCGCGACGGTGGTGTCGTCGACGTCCCCTGGGGAGCCGACGTCGACACGGTGCTGCTCGTCGGGGCCGGGGAGGGCGGGGCGACGGTGTCTCGGCACCGCTGTGAGGACCTCACGTGGTCCATCGACGGTCGGCTGCCCATGTCGCGGCGGGCCCGCACCAGGGTCCCGGACGACGCCGAGCAGCGGCCGCTGGCGCCGGGCGACCTGGCCGGGCTGCAGCTGCGCGGTGCACTGCTGCGCTCGGTGCAGATCGTGGGCGCCCTCGAGCGCTGCGTGGACGTCGCGGCAGCACATGCCGGGATGAGGACCCAGTTCGGTCGGCCTCTGCTGGCGTTCCAGGCCGTGCAGGCGATGCTCGCCGATGCGGCGGCCGAGACCGCGCTCGCACGGGCGGCAGTCGCCGCCGCCGTACGGACGGCGGATGTGTCGGGCGACCTCGCGGTCGCCCGCACTGCGGTGGCCGTGGCGAAGTCCTGCAGTTCGAGTGCCGCCGGCCCGGTGACGCGCGCTGCGCACCAGGTGCTCGGGGCGCTGGGCACGACACGGGAGCACCATCTCCACCGGTTCTCGATGCCCGCGCTCGCGTGGCGGAGCGAGTTCGGTAGCGCGACGGACTGGGACGGCGAGCTGGGCCGGGCGGTCGACACGTGGGGCCTCGACCGGGTGTGGCAGGACATCGTGGACGAGGTGCCGGCGTGAGCGAGCTCTGGTTCGACGACCTCGTCCTCGGTACGTCGTGGACCAGCGCGGGTCGCACCGTCACCGAGGCGGACGTCGTCGCCTTCTGCGGCGTGTCGGGCGACTTCCACCCGTTGCACACCGACGCCGAGTACGCCGCCCGGTCGCGGTTCGGCGCGCGGCTCGTCCACGGGGCGCTCGTGCTCTCCCTGGCAACAGGACAGCGCGGCCGGCTCCCGTTCGTCGGTGAGGCGCTGGTTGCCTTCCTCGAGATCCGGAGGTGGGAGATGCGCGCCCCGGTGCACATCGGCGACACCGTCCGGACGCGAACCACGATCGCGGACCTGCGTCCGACGAGCGACGGAGTGCGCGGCGTCGTCGTCCAGCGGGTGGAGGTGCTCAACCAGCGCGACGAGGTGGTGCACGAGGGCGAGATGGTCAACGTGGTGCGGTGCCGGGCGGATTGCTAACGTACCGGTCAGTCGGAAGTCGGTGGACGCAGGTCCAGTGAGGGAGGTGCCCGCGGTGGCAGAGTCCACGATCGCGCGCCGCAAGAGGATGCGTGATCCCGAGGGCGCGCGCAGTGCCTTGGTGAAGGCCGGTGTCGAGCTCTTCGAGGCGCGCGGCTACGCGAGCACCTCGGTGCAGAGCATCGTCGACGCCGCCGGTCTCACGAAGGGCGCCTTCTACCACCACTTCGAGAGCAAGGACGAGCTGCTGCAGCGCGTCCACGACGAGTTCATCGACCACCAGCTCGCCAAGGCCCGGGCCGTGATGTCCGAGCCCGGTCTGCCCGCCGACGAGCGCCTCCGCAAGCTGATCCGCGAGGCCCTCCTGGAGCCGATGGCGGTCTACAAGGCCGAGATCACCGTGTTCCTGCAAGAGCGCCGGTTTCTGGCCGGCAGCACGTTCGACGAGATCCAGCGCAAGCGCGAGGAGTTCGAGCGCTACTTCGTCGACCTGATCGAGCACGGCATGAACGACGGTTCCTTCCGTCGGATCGGCCCGGCCCGCGTGATCGCCTTCGGCATCATCGGCACCGGCGCGTGGACCCACACCTGGCTGCACCTCGACGGGAGCCTGTCGCCGGCGGAGATCGGTGAGATGTTCGCCGACATGCTCATCGGTGGATTGGTGCCGCGCGACTGAGGACCTGCGCCACGCCGTCGGATCGGCTGGCCGCGGTCAGCCCAGTCGCAGCAGGCTGATCAGCCGTCGTGCGGCCTCGCCGCCGACCTGCTCGGCGAGGTCGAGCGCACCGGAGACGTCCAGAGCGAGCAGGCGGTCGGTCACCGCCGCCAGCGGCGCGGGGTCGGTCCCCCCGTCGCTCTGCTGACCGGCTGCGGCGTAGAGCCGAGCGAGTCGCGCTTCGGCGTGAGCGATGTCGCCGGCCTCGAAGTCCCAGGCGGTCTCGTGCGGACGGTCGATGAGGAGCAGGCGCAGCGCTGCCGGCGAGCAGGACGCGAGGAGGTCGTCGACGAGGACCAGGTTGCCGGTGGACTTCGCCATCTTCTGCCCGTCCAGGCGCACCTCGCCGACATGGAGTGCCGCCCGCGCGAAGGGCCGCACGCCGCTCGCCGCCTCCGCCATCGCGGCCTGGTAGGCGTGGTGGGGGAAGCGCAGGTCATCACCGCCCACGAGAACGTCGACCGACGCCCCGTGGACGGCCAGGGCCATCGCCGCGCACTCCGCGTGCCAGCCGGGACGGCCCCAGCCCCAGGGGCTCGGCCAGGCCGGATGGCCGGCCGGCGAGGGACGCCAGACGGCAACGTCGAAGGGGTCGTCCTTGGTCGGGTCGTCGGGCTCGTCGCCGTACGCCCGGGCGAGGTCCAGCGCCCGGTCGCGGTCGATGCCGGCCCGTTCCCAGATCGCACCGGCGCGGAACCAGACGGTCCCCTCGCGCTGGTAGGCCTCGCCCGCGTCGAGCAGTGCGGTGGCGAGCTGGACCACCGCGCCGACATGGTGCCGGGCATGGGGCTGGGCGGCCGGGGTGGCGACCTTCAGGGCGCGCATGTTCCGGTCGAAGACCGCCTCCTGCACCACCGCCAGCTCGTCGTAGTAGCGGCCCCGCGCCTGCGCGGCGGCGGTCAGCACGTCGTCGACGTCGGTGATGTTGCGGCACACGCTGACCGTGGCGCCGGACAGCGAGAGGGTCGAGGCGAGGACGTCGGCCCACACGAAGGTGGACGCGTGGCCGAGGTGGGTCACGTCGTACGGAGTGATGCCGCAGACGTAGACCCGCGCGGTGCCGACCGTGGGAAGCGCGGCCCCGGCCAGGTGCAGCCAGCGCGGGACGGGCGGGTTGGCCGCCGTGCGTTGGGCGGGATCGGTGGTGCCGGAGCTCATCGAGGTGACGGCCATGCTTCATGATGCACCGCCGGGTGCCGTGGCGCCGTCGGTTCCTCGGTCGGGGGGTGTTTCCGCGATCCCGCCCGGTCACGTCCTCGGCGGCTGGAAGGGTGTCTGGCCGCACCGGAAGAAGTACGGATGCCGGTCGATGGGTGCCGGGACGGTTGCGGTCACCGGTCCGTCGAAGCGCCGTCCGGCGACGGGATCGCGCCAGCAACCCGGCGGGAAGACGACCTTGCGCGTCGTGGCGCCCTTGACGACCACGGGTGCGACGAGGACGTCCGGCCCGAGCAGGTACTGCTGGTCGATCCGGTTCACGCCGGGCATCCGGGGATGAGCCAGCCACAGTGGCCGGGTGATCGGCATGCCGGTACGCCGCGCTTCGCGCCACAGGTCCAGGATGTAGGGCTCGGCGGCGCGATGGAGGCGCAGCGACGCGCGATGGATGGCCGCGGCCTCGGCGTCCCAGCTCCACGGGAACTTCTGCCCACGGACCGGTCCGCCGTGCACGCGATTGCCGGGCGTCAGGGCGGCGTACCAGGACCAGCGCAGGAAGAGCTCGCGCGAAGGGGGACCGGACAGGAGGTCCATGTAGCCGCCGGTGTCGCAGTGGAAGCCGTAGGCGCCGCCGACGGCGCGGTTGAGCATGTCGGTGGTCAGTGCCGCGATGCCGGTGCTGCGGCTCCAGTTGGACTCGTAGTCGCCGCACCAGTTGGCCGACTCGTAGGCCGCGGATCCCGGCCGTCCGGAGTAGCCGGAGCGCACGTAGAACATCGGCTCGGTGCGGTCCGGGTTGTCCCGGTGCCACTCCTCGATGATCCGGCGGGTGGTCCGGTGGAAGTCGATCGGGTAGCGGTTGTGCATCGACCGGCCGGTCGACCCGTCGTGGAAGTGCATATTCCACATGGTCTGCTCGCCGAAGTCCTGCATGAAGCCGTCCGCTCCGGCGTCGAGCACGGCGCGGATCCGCTGGCGCCACCAGGCGACGGCCTCGGGGTTGGTGAAGTCGATCTGCACGGCCTGCTTGCCGGGGGTGAGGGTGTTGGAGATGACGTACGGCGACCCGTCGGCTCGCGTGGCGGCGTACCCCTCGCGCTTGGCGGTCGCGAACGCGGCGTCGTCCTCGAGACCCTGACCGTCGTTGCCGGCCCAGGCGCGGAAGTAGACGAGCGGTCGCATGCCGTGGCGCTTGATGAGGGCGAGGATGTCGTCGAGCCTGCCGATCCTCTTCAACAGCCACCACGCCTCGAAGCTGAACGCCTCGTAGGGAAGGTCGAGCTCGTCGATCTTGCGGATGGAGGTGCGGATCTCGGCCTCGTAGGCCTGCGGGGTCTTGCCCGTGGTGCCCCCGCTGAGGGTCTGGGCGAAGATCGGCGCGACCTGCCAGCGTGGCGGGACCGGTGTGCGACCCGTGATGGCGGTCAGTGTGCGGATCGCCCGGGGCGCGCGGCCCGGCGCGACGGTGAACCTCAGGCTGGACGAGTTGCTGTCCACGTGCCAGGCGTCGTCGCGGTCCGAGCGCATCCGCCAGCGCGACAGCTCGCTCTGCTCGAGGAAGAACCCGTAGGGGCGGGAGGAGATGAACTGCGCCTGCTGGTACCACCCGCTCTGCGGCTGCCCGGCCATCACCGGCACGTCGAAGATGGTCTGGTCGATGAAGTTGAAGAAGCTCTCCCCGGCCTGGTCGATGGCGTTGCGCCGGCCACCGAACCCGTGGAACGCCTCGTCCGGACCGGAGGTGAAGCCGGCGCCGACGAACGCGATGCCGGCCGAGGGCTCGAACCGCACCAGCGTGCGCAGGGACGCACCGCGGTCGGGCCGCAGCTCGACGACCGCGATCCGGCCGGAGGGGTCGTCGGTCGCCACCCGCAGACGGACGCCGCCGTCGGGCAGACGGGTCGAGGCCTGCACGTCGGTCAGGGAGTACGTCGTACCCGCCGACAGGGTGAGGTAGGGGTTGCCGGTCACCAGCGGGAACGGCTCTGCCTGCTGCATCACCACCGTCCCGGTGGTGAACGTGATCGGCGCGTAGCGGGCAGGGGCCAGGTCGCTGTCCCCCAGGACTCCGAGCAGGTCGGAGAGGTGGAGGGCCGGTCGGGGCCTGCCTCCGCCCGGCACCGATCCGAGCACCTCCCGTCCTGCGGCGTCGCGGAAGCTGAGCCCGAACGGTGCCGTGCTGACCTCGGCGCTGACGTCGCCAGCCGCGACCACGAGGGTCCGAGGCACAGCGGTCCGCCCGCGCGCGTCCGCAGCCGTCGTCGCAGGCCCGGCCAGCGTCGCCAGCACCAGGCTGCCGACCGAGACCATCAGCACGGCCCGGGTCCGGGGGACGCGGCGCAGCAAGACGCGCGCCCTGCCCGCGAAGAAGCTGTTGGTCATCGATGACCCCTTCCCGGCGGCCGTCCGGCCGGCTCGTTGTACGACGTCGACGGTCCCTCGGACCTGTTGGGTGGTGCGTGGCGCCCTCATCGCGGCGCGAGCTCTCTCAGGGTCCGTGCCGCCATCCGTGCCTCGCCCAGCGCGTTGGGGTGCACGATGACCGGGTTGTTGCCGAGCAGGGCGGGCTCGATCCAGCGCACCGCGGCCGGCTGACAGGCGTCGTGGCCCTCGGAGGCCCTGGCGAAGTCCACGTAGGTGCTGCCTGTTGCGGCGGCTGCACGGCGGATCGCGCTGTTCAGGGTCGCCTGGATGCCGCGGACGTACGGCACGTCGCCGCGCGCCACCGGCATCCGCGGGAAGCATCCGACGCTCCTGGGCAGGATCCAGGGGATGCCGAGAATCGCGACCCGGGCCTGGGGTGCTCGGGCGCGGACCGCCCGCAGCGCCCTCACCAACGAGGGGAAGGTCGTCGACCGGATGGTCTCGGCGAACGACGAGCCGTACTGGCGCTCACATGGGTTGCCGGCTCCCAGGGTGGAGAGTCCGGCGATGCCGCAGGCCGCCTGGACGCGGAGGAACAGGACGCTGTCGTTGAGCCCGATCGTCATGGTGACCAGCCGGGTACGACGGGAGAGGGCCTCGAGCTGGGGCGGGACACCGGGGTACTGCGCGGTGAAGTAGTCGTCGGTCGACGCGCCGCCGCAGGTCACGTCGGTCAACCGGGTCCCGGTCGCGGCCGCGATGGCGCGCGGGTAATTCCTCGTCGAACGCTGGCACAGCAGGGGCGCGGTCAGGTCCAGGGGAAGGACGCCGGCCGCCGAGCTGAAGGAGTCGCCCATCGCGACGTAGTGGCCCGGCGTCGGCCCGGCCGCCGTCACCGCCCTCACCCCCACCGACGCACGCTCTCCGTCGCGCCGGTCGTCGGCGGCGGCCGACCCGGGATGGCCGCCGGCAGCGGTGACCAGGCACACCACGGCGAGGACCGCCACCCCCCGACGACGGGTCGCGCGACTGCCTGACGCAGCGAGGAGGGATGAGTCGGACAGCACGGACCTCATGCTTCGAGCGCCTTCACGAGCAGGGGAAGGGCGCGCCGCAGCTCGCGCTGCGAGTACGGCCACGTGTGGGTGCCCGGACCGTACAGGTGCGCGGTCACTGCCGTCCCCGCGCTGCGGAGGCGGCCGACCACCGGGCGGTTCATGTCACCGATCGGCGCCGGGAGCGCGCGGCGACCAGGCGCGAGGGTCCGGAGGTTCATGCGGGCGGCCTCCCGGGCGGTGGTCGAGACGCGGGGTCGGGACTCGTGGATGAGCTGGCGGCCCCGAAGCCGAAAGTTGCGTACGGCTCCGTACGCAACTCGAACGGTACGGACGGCCGACCCCGTCGTCAAGCCTCCGACGACGCTTCGTCGCGGCTCGTGCGGGAGGTAGCCTTCGGCGAGTGACAGGTCCAGGCGCGTCGGTCGACCGGCTCCCGCACGGGCCGCACAGCCTCAGCCGCGAGCAGGTCCAGGCGTCACAGCGCACGCGCATCCTCGACGCGACGATCGTGGCGGTCGGGACCCACGGCTATGCCGACGCCACGATCGCTCACGTCACCGCGTCGGCACGGGTGTCGCGCAGCGCCTTCTACGAGTTGTTCGTGGACAAGCGCGACGCCTTCCTGGCGGCCTACTCCGACTGGGGGAACAGGTTCTTCGCCGATCTCCGCCGGGCGGGCGAACAGGCGTCCTCCCTGCGCGAGATCATCACGTCCTGTGGCGAGGTGCTGGTCGATCGCGCACAACGGGAGCCCGAGGCGAGCCGTGCGTTCATCCTCGAGGTCTACGCGACGGGCGAGCCGGGGCTGCGGAAGCGGGACGAGATGCTGAGGCTCGGGGAGAACCTGTTCGACGGTCTCGCAGCAGGTCTGCAGGCCAGTCGCCCGGACCTGCCCTCGCCGTTCCCCCTGGCCGGCCTCGCCGTCATCGGCGCCTCCTTCGAACTGTGTGCCCAGTTGCTCCGGCATCCCGACGACGGAGCCCTGGAACGCGTCCGCCGTGCCATCGAGGACATCTGGTTCGTGGGGCTGACCGGTTCGTCCGACAGCGGCGCTCTGTCGATCTGACGTCGCCGGAGTACTGCTCGAAGGTCAGCTCCACCATCGGCCGTCTGCGCATTTGTGCGAAGGATCCACCAATCATAAGTCGCCTCACGGGACCAATTCCTCTGTCAGGAGACTTCAGCCGAACTAAGTTCGGTGACCGGGACTGCATCTCGGGAAGGAACACGACTCGTGTCAGCGATCTTTCGACGACTCCAGGACGACCCCCTCTTCACGGCCTCAGATGCTGCGTACATGGCGATCGACGACCGGGGTGTCATCCGGGCGGCCAACCCGCGCTACCTGGCGGCGACGGGCCGCTCACTGGACGACCTGATCGGTGTGGCCTGGTACGACGCCTTCCCCGACAACCCGGACGATCCCGGTGCCGACGGCGTCGCGCGGGTGCGCGCCTCCTTCGAGGTCGTGTTCCGCGAGGCCCGTCGCGACCCCATGGCGCTCCAGCGCTACGACGTCCGGCGACCGGGAGCCGACGCGGACGACTTCGAGCTCAGGCTCTGGCACCCGGTCAACTCCCCGTTGCTCGACGATCACGGGGGAGTCGCGGGCGTGCTGAACCACGTCGAGGACGTGACGCCGGTGGTCGGGCCGATCCTGGCGGGCTCGGGCGAGTCGCCCTCGCCCGCCCACACGGACGCGGAGTGGCACGCGCTCGTCGGCGCTCTCGTCGCCGAGACGCTGACCCACCGCCAGACCAGGAGGAGGGCGGAGCAGCTGCAGCACGCGCTGTCCTCGCGGATCGTGATCGAGCAGGCGAAGGGCTACCTGATGGCCAAGCAGGGATGCAGCGCGACGGAGGCCTTCGAGCTCCTGCGACGGGCGGCGCGGTCGTCGAACAGGCGCCTGCAGCACGTGGCTGCCCGCGTCGTCGGCCTCCCTGCTCCGTCCGGTCCGTGAGGGCCGGTCCGTGAGGGCCGGTCGACCCCACCGTCAGGGCCTGCCGCCCCTACGCCGGTCGGGTCCGCTCCGGGCCCCGGGCGGCGTCGACCTCCTGGCGCAGGATCGCCGCGCCGCGCGGCGCCCGCGACGCGATCGCGTCGGCGAGGCAACGGGCTGCGCCGAAGACCGGCGCCGTCGGGAGCCCACGTGCGGCGCGCATCGACAGCAGCCAGTCGAGCACGTCGGCGCTCACCGAGGGATCGTCGGCGGCGAGCGACGCCGCGACGTGCTGGGCGATCCAGCGCAGCTCGCGGTGACCCTCGGCCCGGGCCTCCTCCCGGGACGCGGTTGGCGCGGGGTGCTCGGCGAGGTGACGGTCGAGGGCGTCGGCCACCACCGCGCGGGGAACCTCCTCGAGCCAGAAGGCCTCGGTCGGGATCTTCGGCAGCGGCGGCGGCTCCGTCGCGCGCACCTCCTCGATCCGCTCCCGGATCTCGCGGATGTCGTCGAGCCGCAGGTCGGCACCCAGGGCGCGCGCCCGGCGCTGGCCCGTCCCCCAGGCGCCGCCGCCCACGACGACCGGGACGGCCTCGGCGCGGGCCGCGGCGATGGTGCGAGCCGCGCCGGTCAGGCTGGTCGGCATCGTCGCCGAGAGGGCCAGCACGTCCGGGACGGAGCTGCGCAGGTACTGGCGCACCTGGTCCAGCGGCATGCCCGCGCCGAGGACGCTGACCTCGAGGTCGTCGGCCTGCAGCAGCGCCCCGGCCATCCGGGCCGGCAGCGAGTGCCACTCGCCGGGGGCGCAGGCCACCACCACGTGCAGGCCGGCAGCGGGCCGGCTGCGCGGTGGGGTGAGCATCGTCAGCGCCTGCTTGGTGACCGCGGTGACGGCGTGCTCGTCGGCGATCGTCCACTCGCCACGCATCCACTTCTCCCCCGCCGTGCGCTGGGCCCGCGCGAGCACCTCGGTGATCAGGGAGGACACCGGCACGCCCCGGGTGAGCGCCTCGTCCAGCACGGCGGTCGCCTCCACGGGATCGGGGACCGACACGGCCTCGAAGTAGCGGTCGAAGATCCCCTCCATCAGGGCTCGGTCCGCGACGGCTGCGGCAGGCGCGGGTAGTCGTCCTCGCCGGCCAGCTCGACGCGGTCCCGGCCGGAACGCTTGGCGCGGTACAGCGCGGCGTCGGCCGCCTTCGCGGCCAGGGCGCCTCCCCGGTGGTCGACGACCGCCACCCCGACGGAGGCGGTCGTCCCGTGGTCGCCGTGGCCCCGCCAGCGTTCGGCGACCAGGCCCATCCGGTCTCGCGCCGACTCCGCGTCCGTCGCCCTGAGAACCAGCACGAACTCGTCGCCGCCGTACCTGCCGACGAAGTCGTCGTGGCGGACGGACGCCCGCAGGAGGCATCCCAGGTCGTGCAGGGCGTCGTCGCCGGCGGCGTGTCCGCGGGTGTCGTTGAGCTGCTTGAAGCCGTCGAGGTCCAGCACGCAGACCGCATCTCCGCTCAGCGCGCTGCCCAGGCGCAGGCCGATCTCGCGACGGGTGGCGGCGCCGGTCAGGGCATCGACGCTGGCCTGGCGCTCCTGCCGGTGGATCAGGTCGATCCGCTGGGCGGCGGTGTGGGCGTCGTTGACGAGCTCGCTGAGGTGCCGGGCCAGCCGGTCGTGGTGCTGGCTGCCTCCCGCGACCTCGACGACGGCCGGCTCACCCACGCCGAGGGAGACGTCGACGGGCAGGGCGTCGTCGCCGGCGAGCCGCGCGGGGACGACGGTGCCGCCGAGGTCCTCGACGGCCGTGCGCAGGACCAGCGCCGCCTCCTCGCGACCGCGGGCCCGGAGCAGCGCGCGGGTCGCCGCCAGGGCGACCGCGTCGCCGGAGGGGTCCACGGTGGCGGCGGCGGGCAGCGGGTAGGGGCGACGCCGAGGTCCTCGACGGTCGACGGGACGGCGGCGAAGGACGTTCGCCGCAGGTCCACCGACGGTCGACGATCCCACCCCAGCATTGTCGCCGCTCGGTGGTCGCCGGCGAAGGGACGCGGGCCAGGAGGGGCCATTGGTCCTGCGCGCCGGCCGCAGTGGTCCCGGTCATGTGGGACGGTCGGACCGGGTGCGGGGCGCGGGAACGACGCTGGTCGCCGCCATGCTCGGCGGCGGGTGGGGTCGCTAACGTCGTGGCGTGGACGCACGAGTTCGCCGGACGCTGGTCGCGGTGGGGAGGTTCGCCGCCTACGGCGCGGTGTCGGCCCTGGTGTGGATGCCGTTGGCCGCCGAGCGCTCGATGGAGGCGACCCGCTTCGAGGACCGGCTCGGCACGGTGCCGGTCGAGGTCTCGCTGACCCACAACGGTCACTCCACCCTCGACACCGGCGTGCTGGGCCGCCTCTACTGGGAGCAGACCGGGGCCGGCGGGTTCGGTGCCCGCGTGCGGGTCACGGGCACGCCGACCGCGGGCGGTACCTTGGCGTCGTACGTCAGTCCGCAGTTCGCGCGCGCCAACGCCGCCGTCCTCGAGGACCCCGAGGACGTCGCCCGCGCCTACGGCGCCGAGCTGCGCGATGGGTTCCTGCGCCGCTTGCTGCTGCACGAGCTGGCGGCCTTCCTGGTCGGCGGCGCGCTCCTCACTCTCGTCCTCCGCTCCTCCACGCCGTTCCCGCACGGCTGGTCGGCCCGGCGGTCGGTCGGCGTGGGGGCGGCCGGGACGTTGCTGGCGGTCGCGGCGACGGGCGGCATCTCGCTGTGGCTGTTCGACCGCTGGGAGGGCAATGCCGACATCGGGGAGACCTATGCGCTGCCGGGGGTCCCGGGCCTGTCGTTCAGCAGCCCGCAGGCACGAGAGGTCGCGGAGCAGATCCAGCCGTTCCTGCAGAGGAACAGCGACCGCAACCGGGCGCGCACCACGGCGTACGCCGATGCGGCCCGGGCGTCGCTCGCCGCTGAGCTCGCCGCTCGCGGGAGCGGCCTCGTCCCGCGTGAGGGCGAGACGATCGTCCTCGCCGAGGCCGATCCGCAGGGCAGCCACGTCGGCACCCGGGTGCGTGCGGACCTCTACGAACAGCTCTACGACGCCGTGGGCGCCGACTCCTTCGCGATGCGCACCGTCTCGGGTGACATCACGTCGAACGGAACCGTGGCCGAGTCGGGGTTCGTGGCCGCGGAGGCCGACGTCAGCGCGCCGGTCCCCATGGTGGCGGCCAAGGGCGACCACGACACCGAGGTCACGCTCGAGCAGCTGAGCAGCCATGACGTCGCCAATCCCGACCGGGACCTGACGGAGGTGGCCGGGCTCCGGGTCGTCGCGGGCAACGACCCCGCTTTCAAGACCCTCTTCGGCGGCATGGTCGTCAACGAGTCCGGTATCTCGGAAGGCCAGCTGGGCGAGGACCTGCGCACCTACGTCGACGAGCAGGACGCCGGCGCCGCGTTCGTGCTCCTGCACCAGCCCCGGTCCGCGGAGGGCTACCTCGGCGTCGACAGCCTCGACCGCATCGGCACCGACCTGACCATCCCGTACGACGACGGGATCCCCGATGTCCCGCCCGGGGTCGTCAACATCGGCCACCTCCACGACGCCGCCCCGCCGCGGGTCATCTGGAACACCGACACCGACGAGGTCACCTGGACGGTCGTCAACCAGCTCGGCACGTCGGGCGGGGTGGAGGAGAAGCCCACCTACAACCGGTTCTCGACGCCCTACTCCGTGCCCTTGAAGACGCTCAGCGTCCAGCTCCAGTACGTCGATCTCGACTCGGGTCTGCAGGTCGGCTACGTGTCGGTCGACATCGCCACGGACGGCACGGTCACCATCGGCGACCGCGTCGACATCGGACCTCCCGCCGACCAGTGATCCGTTGCGCGGCCGCGCGGCACCGGGGTACGGCCCTGCTCCACGACCGAACGAGGGAGCCCCCGGTGGGCCGGACCCCGTCGCCGGTCGTCCGGACGGCGATGGGCACCCACGAGGTCGTCGAGGTGGACTGAAGCCCACCGGAAGCGGCGGGCACACTGGACCGTCGACCCACCCGGACGGACCGAGGAGTGCCATGGATGACGATCTCTGCTTCGCCGGCGTCGCGGGACAGGCGGCGGCCCTCGCCGCCGGCACCGTCTCCTCGCGCGACCTCGTCGCCGGCCTGCTCGAGCGCATCCAGCGCGTCGACAGCCGGCTCAACGCCTTCACCGTGGTCACAGCGGACCGCGCGCTCGCGGAGGCGGCGGCGCGCGACGCCCAGCGCGACGACCGCGGCCCGCTCCACGGCGTACCGATCGCGGTCAAGGAGGAGCTCGACGTCGCCGGCGAGGTCACGACCTTCGGTGGGCGTGCCAACCGGACGCCGCGGGCGGCAGACGGCGAGGTCGTCCGGCGGCTGCGAGCCGCCGGCGCGGTGATCATCGGCAAGACGAACATGCCGGAGTTCGGGCAGTGGCCGTTCACCGAGTCGAGCGCCCACGGCATGACGCGCAACCCGTGGGACACCGGTCGCAGCCCCGGCGGCTCGAGCGGCGGCACGGCCGCCGCGGTCGCGGCGGGTCTGGTCCCGGCCGCGATGGGCGGCGACGGGGGCGGCTCGATCCGCATCCCGGCGTCCTTCTGCGGTCTCTTCGGCCTCAAGCCGCAGCGCGGACGGGTCACGACCGCCCCCGCGGAGCACCTCTGGTGGGCGCTGGGGACCGCCGGCCCGCTCACCCGCTCGGTCCTCGACAGCGCGCTCGTGTACGACGCGGTCCGGGGTTCCTCGCCGGGCGACCGCTTCCGGGCCGGCCGGGAGGACCTCGACTTCGCCGACGCCGCGCGTCGTCGCCCCGCCGCGTTGCGGATCGGCTTCACGACCAGGGCAGCGACGCCGGGGGTGCGGCCGGACCCGGAGCACGCGCGCGCCGTGCGGGAGACGGCCCAGCTGCTGGAGTCGTTGGGCCACCGGGTCGAGGAGGTCCGTCCCCGCTTCCCGGACATCACGACGGCGTTCGTGCCGCAGTTCCTCGGCGGCGTGCGTGCGGAGGTGGAGCTCGTCGAGCGTCCGGGCCTCCTGGAGCGCCGCACCCGGCACGCCCTGCTCGCCGGTCGGTGGGTCTCACCGCGCGTCGTGGAGTGGTCGATGCGCCGGGGCGAGCAGGTCGAGGCTCGCGCCAACCAGGTCTTCGACTCCTGCGACGTGCTCCTCACGCCCGTCACCCCGCACCGGCCGCCGGAGGTCGGCGTGCTGGACGGGGTCGGCCTGGTCGGCGCCGCCCTCCGCTCGCTGCCGGTGATCGCCTACACCGCGCTGTGGAACGTCGCCGGCAACCCGGCGGCGTCGGTCCCGGCGGGGTTCGCCGCTGACGGGCTCCCACTCGCCGTCCAGCTCGTCGGCCGGACCGACGACGAGGCGACCCTGCTGGCGCTGTCGGCCCAGCTCGAGGAGGCGCGGCCGTGGGCCGGCGCGAGGCCACCGGTCGACGTCGGGCCGTGAGCCTGCGCGGCGAGGACGGGCAGTTCGTCCGGCTGGAGGACGCCGACGAGCAGCGGCCCCAGGCTGCAGGCGAGGCGTGGATCGAGGTCGGCGAGCAGGACGTGCGCTCGGGCCGGCGGCGCCACTGAGTAGTTCCTACTCAGTGCGGAGTCGCGGCCCACCGGTCACGATCGGCGACGTGCAAGCGACGCGTATCGACAGGTCCCTCCGATCGGCCGCCGTCACCGCCGTCACCGTTGCGCTGGTCGTCGTCGCGTCCCTGGTGGCGTTCCCGGCGAGAGCCGCGGCGGCGACCACCGAGGTGCGGGGGACCCTCACGGTGGCCGGCGCCCCCCACCAGGGCGCGCAGGTCGACCTGTGGCGCTGGTCGGGCTCGGAGTGGCTGCGGGGCGTCTCGACCGACGAGGGGTGGACCGACGCCGGGGGTGAGTTCGTGTTCTCCGACCTGCCGCCCGGGTCGTCGTACACGCTGACCGTCCACGGCCACTTCCCGGACGGGACGACGCAGGCGCCCCCCGGACCGGGCGCACCGGGCACGTTCTACATCGGGCCGACCAGCCACGCCGTGCAGAACCTGGCGCTGCCTGCACCGGCCCGCACGGTGACCGGCCGGGTGCTGACGCTCGAGGGCGAACCGGCCGGCGGGGCTTTCGTCGAGCTCGCCGACCGCAACGAGCCGAACGACCCGTTCTACCTGTTCTCCGGCGCAGCGGAGCCTGACGGCACCTTCTCCCTCCCCTTGTACGACGACACCCGCGCCTACGTGGTCCGGGCCTGGAGTGACGGCTACCTCACCACCTACCTCGGCGACACCGAGCAGTACTGGGAGGCGCGCTCCTTCACCTTCGCGGATCCCACCGGACTCGGCGACCTGGTCCTGCAGTCGCAGGGCCTCGGGGGACGTGTGCTCCGGGCACCGGGTGTGGGGGTGCCCGGGACCACGGTCCGGCTGATGCGCTGGAGCCACGCGGACGAGGAGTGGCTCGAGGTCTCGACTCGGGTCAGCGGCGCCGAGGGCCGCTACGTCTTCCGCAGCACCGGCGACGGGGCCTTCGCGGTCACCACCGTCGAGCCCCGCGGGACGGTATGGGCGACGACCGGGTTCGGCCTTCCCGAGCAGCCCTTCCCCGGAGACTTCGGCAACGGAACGGGCTTCCGGCGGATGAGCTCGAGCTCGCGGGTCACCGACTTCGACCTCGCCCTGCCCCCGGCGGCTCCCGGGGCGGTCGACGTCACCGGGACCCGGGCCGTGGGCGGCCTGCTGCGCGCCGTCCCCGGCGCCTGGACACCCGGCTGGTCGCTCACCTACCAGTGGCTTCGCAACGGATCGCCGATCGCCGGCGCCACGGGCGTCAACTACCGCACGACGGCCGCCGACGGCCGGCGCCGCATCGCAGTCCGGGTCACGGCTGCCACCGCGTTCCCGGGCCTGCCGGACCGGACGGTGACCTCGCCCGCCACGACGGTGAAGGCACGCAGTGCACTCTCGCTGGCGGTCGACCCCGGGCGCCGCAGCGCGGCGCTCACGATCAGGCTGGCGCTGCCGGGGACCGGCATCGCCGCGACCCGGGGCCGGGTGGTCGTGTACGTCGACGGCCTGCGCCGGGCTGCACCGCTGGTCCGCGCCGGCGTCGCCAGGGTGACGCTGCGGGTGCCGCGGGGCCGGCACACCTTCCGGGTGCGTTACGCCGGGACCGCGCTGTACACCGCCGCCTCCGTCTCACGCACCGTCCGGGTGCGCTGACACCTGCCGCCTCCAGTGCGAGCCACCACCGAAAGGGATCTCCATGCACCTCCGCCCCCGGCCACGCCCCGTCACCGCCCGCCTGCTGTCGGCCGGACTGGCGTCGTTGACAGTGCTGACCTTGTCCTCCTGCGGATCGGACGACGGGTCGGGTGGGGGAGGCAGTGACACGGAACGTGCCGAGAAGGAGGTCGAGAAGGTCACCGGCGACAACGACGTGGACCTGAAGGGGGACTCGCCGCTGGACGCGATCGCCTACGGCATCATCGCCGCGCAGAGCACGAAGTACGACGACTACGAGATCGACGGCGACACCGTGCGGGTGTTCGTCAAGGACGGCGTGACGCTGTCGGGCAGCGAGTGCGTGATCATCTCCGCCGCCACCAGCGCGGACCATCCTGACACCACCTTCGTGATCGTCGACGGCGACGAGGAGATCACCTGCTGACAGCGCTCGGGGAACGGCGGGCGTCGCGTGCCCGATTCCCCGGCTGAGGAGGGCGCCGGCCCGCTACCTTGGCGCGCATGGACTGGCCGATCCTCGACCGACCGTCCCTGCTCGTCGCCGCCCGGGAACGACTGGCGCTCCGGCCGTTCGGCGCGGTGCTGCTCACCGGTCCCTCGGGCGCCGGCAAGACCACGATCGCCCGCCGCCTGGCCGAGACCTGGACCGGGGGCGGTGAGACGGTGGAGGTCGTGGGGATGGCCGAGCTGCAGGAGGCGCCGCTGGCCGCCTTCGCCCGCCAGGTCGACGAGCTCGCAGCGGCGCCGACGGAGCCGCTCACCCGCGCGCTGACGGCACGGATCGGACGCCGGGACCCGCTGCCGCTGCTCGTGGTCGACGACGCCCCGCTGCTCGACCCGTCCTCGGCGGCGGTCGTCTACCAGCTGGTGCGCGTGTACGGCGTCCCCGCCGTGCTGACCGCACGCAGCGACCATCCGCTCAGCGGGCCGATCGAGCGGATCGTCCACGAGGGGCTGGCCCAGGTCCTGGCGGTGCCGGGCCTGGATCGCGAGGAGGTCCGGGAGGTCCTGCGGCGGCGCTTCGCCGCGATGCCGCGGCCCGACGACGTGGCGCGACTGCATCGCCAGTGCGCCGGCAACCCCCTCCTGCTGCGCGACCTGGTCCGTCGTACCGAGCAGTGGGGTGGGGTCCGGGCCGTGGCTGCGGGCGTCGAGCTGGAGCCCGTGGACGTGCCGGCGGATCCGGCAGCGGCAGCGGCCGCTCGGGTGGCGAGCCTGGACGCCGCGGAGCGGGAGGTGCTGGCCCGCGTGGCCGTCGGTGCCGGCGCTCCCGCCGGCGTCCTCCTCCCACCGCCGGCGCTCCGCACGGCAGCACGGCTGGTCGACCGGGGCCTGCTGGTCCGGGCCGCGGACGCCGTCCTGCGCCCCGCCCACCCGCTCGTCGGCGAGGGTGCCCTCGCGCTCCTCGACGACGGCGAGCACCGCCGGGTGCTCCACGAGGTCGCCGACCGGTTGACCGCGACCGGCGAGCCGGCGCACCGCTTCACCGCCGTCGTGCTCCGCTGCGCCACCCTCGACCCGCCCGGCTCCGGCGAGCTGGAGTGGGCGGTCGGCCACGCGTACGGCCAGGGTGAGCACCTCCTCGTGCTCGAGCTCCATCGCCACCTCGACCAGGTCGCGTCCTCCGGTCCGTCGGTGCGCGCCCTGGTCCAGCGCGCCGGCTCGCTGTCGTGGCTGGACCGGCTCGACGAGGCGGATGCCGCATTCGAGCAGGCGCGGACGTGTGCCCGGAGCTCGGCCGATCTGGCCCTGCTGGCCTCGTGCTGGGGTACTCATCTGGCCTACCGTCGGTTCGACGTCGCGGCGGCGGTGGCGCTCGCGGAGCAGGTGCAGCCCGGCCTGGAGCCGGCCGAGCGCGCCCTGCTGGCACCCGAGCTGCACACCTGGCGGACCCTGTCCGGCGAGGTGGGTGCGTTCGTCGCGGAGCACCCCGCCGTGCCTGGCGCGGGAGCCGGCTCCGCGGTCGCCGTACGTGCCGCCGTGGCCGCCGTGATGCTCGAGGCCATGGCCGGCGGCACGGGTCAGGACGCGGCCCGCGTGCTGACCGAGCTGGAGCGAGAGCACGGGGTGCTCGAGCCGCACGCCGCGGCGATGGTCCACCTCCAGCGCTACTTCGCGCTGCTGGCCCGAGGATGCGGCGCCGAGGCGGAGGGGCTCGTGGAGGACCAGCGGGCCGCCTCCTCCGCCGACGCCTCCGGGATCTGGAGCTACACCCTGGCCATCCACCTGATGTACGGCGGCCGGCTGACCCGCGCGGCCGAGCTCGCCCTCCTGGCGCAGGAGCAGCTGCGTTGGCGGGACCCGATCGGGTTGCTGGGGGCTGCCCGAGTCCTGCGGGCGGTCATCGCCGTCCAGCAGGGGGATGCTGCGGGCGCCCGCCGGCTCCTCGACACCGTCCCGGACGAGCAGCGCACCGATCCCAAGGCGGCCATGCTCCTGGCCGAGGCGGAGGCGCTCCTGCTGGCCAGCGCCGGTGACCCGGACGCGGCGGCACGGATCGTGGAGACCTGCGCCGTCCAGGCCCACCAGCAGGGGTTCGGCCTGGTCGCCGCGATCTCGCTCAGCATCTGCCTGCGGCTCGGACGACCCGCGCGGGCGGCCGTGATCCTCGCCGAGATCGGCTCGGCGCTGGAGGAGGACCTCGGGCTCTACCGTGCGCTCACCCGTGCGGCGGTCGGACTCGACGAGCGTGACGCGCCGGCTCTCCTTGCGGCGGCCGAGGCGCTGGGGGAGGCCGGGATGGCAGCGACGGCGACCGACCTCCTCCGACTCGCCGAGCCGCTGGCGCCGCCGCGGGGCGCGGGCGAGCTGAGGCGGCGGATCCAGCAGTCCCGTCGGCGCTGGGCGGCGGACGTCGAGTCGGTGCCGCTCCTCGCCGCCGGCTCCGCCGGGGTGTCGGGGCGCGAGTGGGAGGTCGCCGAGCTGGCCTGCGCGCGTCGTACCAGCCGCGAGATCGCCGACGAGCTCGGCATCTCCATCCGCACGGTCGACAACCACCTGCGCAACCTCTACCGCAAGCTCGGGGTGTCGGGCCGGGCCGAGCTGCGACGGGCGCTGGGCGCGGACTGAGCCTGTCCTGACCTGTCTTCGCCGGCGGCTCAGCGTGCCAGCTCGTCGATCAACGCCCGGGCCGCGCCCGCGTTGTCCGGCAGGCCCTCGCACCACGCCCGGCAGCGGCCCTGGCTCGGGGAGAGCACCATCCGGCAGTCCAGGTCGGCCACGACGCCGGTGAGCCTCCGGTCCAGGTCGGGCGCGCGCCGCACCACACCGGCGAGGCGACGGGGGTTGAGTTCGGCGACCAGGGCGCACTCGGGCACCACGCCGGTGATCAGTTCGGCGGCACTCGCCCGGCGCAGCGACGCCTCGAGCCGGGCGAAGCCGGCCTGGACGTCGTCGCGCACGACGGGCAGCTCGACGACCATGATCGCATGGGTGCGGGCGATGTCGCCGTCGACCAGCCAGCCGTCGCCGGCGATGCGGTAGAGCGCCGCGACCTGGGACTGGACGTGCTGGATGCTGGCGAGCCCGGTGAGCGGGTCGGCGCAGCTCAGCCCGTTGTAGCGCTCCTGCGTCGCGTCGGCCCAGGCCAGCGCCACGAGCCGGGTGAGCCGCGTGCCGGCCGTGTCGTCCCGGACGGCCGCCACGGTGTCGTCGAGGTCGCCCAGGCACACGTCGAGGCCCTCGCCGTTGCGTGCGTACGACGCCCCGAAGTCGTGCGCCGCGGCGTCGACGTCGAGGTCGTGCACCAGCGCGTCGGCCAGGGCGCGGCCGCCGCGGGGGACCACGGCCGTGGGCCGCACCTCCCGCGGCGCTCCCGCCCCGCGCAGCCCGCGCCAGCGACCCATCACGCGACCGCGCTGCCCGGCGCGGTCGCGGCGCCCGCGCCCAGCAGCTGCGCGATCGCCTCCGCGCAGCGGGCCCCGGCCCGCCCGTCCCCGAAGGGGTTCCGCAGCTGCGCCATCGTGCGGTAGGCGACCGGGTCGTGGAGCAGGCGCTCGGCCTCTGCGACCAGCAGCGCGGGGTCGGTGCCGACGAGCCTCGCCGTACCGGCCTCGACGGCCTCGGGCCGCTCGGTGCTCTCGCGCACGACGAGCACCGGCTTGTCGAGGCTCGGCGCCTCCTCCTGGATGCCGCCGGAGTCGGTGACCAGCAGGTCGGCCGCGGTGAGCAGGCTGACGAACTCCGGGTAGGGCATCGGCGAGCACACCGTGATGTCGGGGCATCGGTCGACGACCTCGCCGACGCTGGCCCGGACGAGCGGGTTCGGGTGCAGGGGCAGGACGACCTTGAGCCCGGGGGTGCGCCGGGTCAGCTCCTCGAGCGCCTCGGCCACCCGGCGCAGGGGGGCGCCGTGGGACTCGCGCCGGTGCAGGGTGGCGACGACGAGGCGCCCGGCGGTCGCGATGGTCTCCCGGACCGTCGGGTCCTCGATCGGGTGGGCGCGGGCGCTGGTCTCCAGCAGCGCGTCGATGACCGTGTTGCCGGTGACGACGATCGCCTCGTCGCGCACGCCCTCGGCCAGCAGGTTGGCACGCGAGAGCGCGGTCGGTGCGAGGTGCAGGTCGGCCATCACGCCGGTGAGCCGCCGGTTGAGCTCCTCGGGGAAGGGCGAGTGCAGGTCGTGGGTGCGCAGGCCGGCCTCGAGGTGGACGACCGGTACGCCGGCGTACCGCGCCGACAGCGCACCGGCCATCGACGTGGTCGTGTCGCCGTGGACCACGACGGCGGCGGGCTGGAGCCGGGCGAGCTCGGCGGTGAGGGCCTCGACGACCCGGCTGGTCAGCCCGGCCAGGCCCTGGCCCTCGGTCATCACGGCGAGGTCGACGTCGGGCTCCATGCCGAACCAGTCGTGGAGGCCGGCGAGCAGGTCACGGTGCTGGCCGGTCGAGACGAGGACCGGCCGCAGCCGCGGGTGGTCCCGGAGTGCCTGCCACAGGGGCGCGATCTTCACCGCCTCGGGGCGGGTGCCGTAGACGATGGCGACGCTCTTGCGATGGGTCTCTGGGTGGTGCACGTGTCCTCCGGGAAGCTGGGTGCGGGCGGCCTCCCTCCAGCCGCCCACACCCCTCCTGACACGGCGCCCGTCGGTGCCTTACGCGACTCGGCCGAGCGCCTCCCGGAGCTCTCGAAGGTAAAGAAATCCGGAATCGCGTAAGGAAACGCCCGCTCGACTGTCTGGTACTGCGTCGGCCCCGCCGACCCCTGTCGCGCGCCCGCGCGGCGGGGACGAGACCAGCACCACCGGGGACCCTGTGACCGAGCACCATCGAGCGACGACGTTGTCGCCCCTGCGGGACCCCGCGCGCCCGGCCGGCGCGCCCGCCGATGCCGGTCGCCACCGGGCCACGGACCGCCGTACTCCGGCTGATCGGCACCGCCTCGGGCTGATCGTGGTCGCCGAGCTCGTGCTGACGGCCAGCGCGTTCCTGCTCCTCTACCTCGGTTGGTACCTCGTCGTCGACGACCGCGCCGTGGCTGCCGACCAGCACGCCGCGGCGACCCGGCTGGTCCGCGAGTGGGAGGCCCTCCCGGCGTCCGGACCGCGGGCGCCGGAGCCACCCGCGGTGCCGTCGGAGCTCGAGGCGGGCGACACCTTCGCGGTGATCCGCATCCCCCGGTTCGGCGACGACTGGCTGCGCCCGGTCGTCGAGGGCACCTCGAGCGCCGAGCTCGACCGCGGGGTGGGCCACTACGCCGGCACGGCGCTGCCCGGTCAGGTCGGCAACTTCTCGGTGGCCGGCCACCGGCTCACCCACGGCAGCGCGTTCACCCGGATCGCCGAGCTGGAGGTGGGCGACGTCGTCGGCGTGCGGACCGCCACGACCTGGTTCGTCTACCGGGTGACCAGGAGCGAGATCGTGGCGCCGGAGGACGTCGAGGTCATCGCGCCCGTCCCGGGCGCGCCGGGTGTGGCACCGACCGAGCCCGTGATCACCCTGACGTCGTGCCACCCCCTCTACGGCAGCAGCGAGCGGTACGTCGTCCACGGCGCCCTGCTCGCCACCGCACCCGCTGCCGACGGGGTCCCCGACGCGCTGCTCGAGGAGGTGGCCTGACGTGTACGCCTGGCTCTGGCGCCACCTGCCCGGTGGCCGGCGCGTCCGCACGGCCCAGTGCTGCCTGCTGGTCGCGGTGGTCGTGCTCGCGTGCTTCGTGTGGGTGTTCCCCGCCGTCAGCACACTCCTCGACCGCAACGGCGCGACCGTGGGATCCGCGCCGTCCGTGACCGACCGAAGGGAACGACCGATGGCTGCGACGAGGACTGACGCATGACCGCGCAACTGGTCGACCCGCTACCCGACAGCGACCCCGTGCTGCTCAGCAGGGTCCGGGGCGGCGATGCCGACGCCTACGCCGTCCTCTTCGAGCGCCACCGCGCGGCTGCCACGGCCTTCGCCGGCGGGCTCGCCGGCTACCACCACGCAGACGACCTGGTCGCGGAGGCGTTCACGAAGGTCCTCGACGCGTTGCAGCGCGACCTCGGCCCGACGGTGTCCTTCCGGTCCTACCTGCTGACCTCGATCCGCAGCATCTGGAACAACGCCGTGCGCCGTGATCGGCGCTACGACCTCGTCGACGACTACGAGGCGCTGCCGCCGACCGACGCGCTGACGCTCACCGACGACCCCGAGGTCCGCTTCGACAACCGGGCGGTTGCCGAGGCCTACCGCAGCCTGCCGGAGCGCTGGCAGGCGGTCCTCTGGTACACCGCCGTCGAGGGCCGGCCGCACGACGAGGTCGCTCTCCACCTCGGCATCAAGCCGAACGCGGTCGCTGCACTCGCCTTCCGGGCCCGCGAAGGACTGCGCCAGGCCTACCTCGCCGCACACCTGCGGTCCACCGAGGGCACGACGTGCGCGACGTGGGCGCCACTGCTGCCGGCGTACGCCCGCGGCAACCTCGACAAGCGCAAGCAGCCGGGCATGCGTGCGCACCTCGACGGCTGCGTCACCTGCACCCTCGCCCTCGCCGACCTCGAGGAGGTCAACAACCGCCTGGGTGCCCTGCTGCTGCCGATCGTCCTCGGGCCCGGCGTGATCGGGCTCGACCAGCTGTGGGCCGGCATCACCGGTGGTACGTCGGTCGCCACCGGCACGGTCACCACCGGCAAGGTGGGGGGAGCACTGCTCGCGGGGAAGTCGGGGCTCGCCGCCACCGTCGCTGCGAGCATCGTGGGGGCCGCGGTCGCGTTGCCCGTCCTCCTCGACACCCTCGCCTCCGACGACCAGCCCCGCTCGCCGGAGATCGGCAGCCACGCCGTCGACAGCACCGTCCCCGTCGCCACGTCGCCGGCCGGTCCGGCCGGCACGGACGAGGCACCGGACCCGGACGCGGACCGGGGGACCGTGGCGGGGGTGGGTGAGGATTCGTCCGCCTCCGCGTCGCCGGGCGCGCCGCCCGCTGACGTCGGGTCGGTGCCCGACCCGGACCGGCCCGTCGAGACGCCCGTCGACCCGGTCGAGCCCCCGACCGAGACGCCGAGCGAGCCGTCGACGCCCGGCTCGGCGCTGTCCCCTGACGTGGGCCTCGGCGAGCCGGTGCTCGGCCAGGTCTCGCTGCTCGGCCAGGCGCTGACCAAGGTCACGTTCCCGCTCACCAACGTGCGCACCGGCACCGTCGTCACCGTCGTCGTGACCAACCTCGTGGGCTTCCCGCTCACCTGGGGCAACGCGGGCTGGCACTGCCCCGGCGCCCTGGGCGGCCTCCCCGGGGACCTCATCCGGACCGAGACGACCGTCACCTGCACCCGGACGGGTGCGGAGCAGCCGTCCGGCGAGCTGGCGTTCGCACTGCTCACCTCGGGGACGTCGGAGGCCACGGCCACGGTCACCCAGGTGCCGGGCGTCGTCGACCCGGTCCCCGGCAACGACTCCGTGACCGTCTCGATCGTCCCGTGAACGAGGTGGCGTGGCTGGGACGCCGGCCGCTGCCTGTCGCCGACCGACAGTCGTCCAGTCCGGCGTCGACCACCCCGGACGGCACGGTTCTGGCCGCCGTGCTCGGCGTCCTCGACGGGACGACCCGGGCCGAGGTCGCGCTGATGGACGGTCCGCACATCCTGGTGTGCACCGACTCCGTGACCGGTACGACGACCTACACCGGCCCCTTCCCCACGGGGTACGACGCCCTGGCGAACCTCGAGGGCCACGAGTCCGGTCAGCAGCCGCGGCCCGGCGTCCGGACCGTGGTCTGCCGGCTCGCCCCGCTCCTGCCGGGCTGACACCGCCCGCGCGCAGGAAATCTCCTCGAGCCGCGTAAGCGCACCGCCTCCCGATTGTCGGGTGGATGACACGACGTCGAGGAAGAGTGCGAAGCGAGGCAACGATGTACAACGGCGGCACCACGGTCACCGGGGCCACGGGTGGGGTTCTGGCGGCGACCGGGTTCGAGGGCGTCGGGTTCCTCCTCCTCGGTCTCGCCGCGGCGATGGCGGGAGCGGTCCTGCTGCGGTACGCCGCCTTCGACCTCGGCCAGCGGATGCGCTGACGTGCCTGCCGGGAAGCGCGCGGCCCGCCGGTCGCGCAGTGCGGTGCTGCGCCCCCTCGGGTCGAGGAGCGGCAGCGGCAAGCGGCGTGCTGCCGTCGTACCGTCGCCGGTGACGGCTCCGCGCCGCCGCCTCGTCGCCGTGGCGCTGGTCGCCATTGCGGTGGCCCTGTTCGCCTTCGCCCGGCCGGTGCGGCTCGCCGAGGCGTGGGTGCAGACCCGGCTGCTGGAGCTGGGTGGCATCGACGCCCAGCAGATCGGCACCGCCGTGCTGGTCGACGTCCAGGGCCGGCTCGCCGGCATCAGCCTGGCCGCCGGGTGCAGCATCGGGCCGCTGCTCGCGGTGATGCTGCTGTGCTGCGCGCCGTTCGTCTGGTTCCGCTCGCTCTCCGTGGCGCGGGTCGCGATGTCGGTGGCCCAGCTGGCCGCCGTGCTGGTGCTGGCCAACGAGATCCGGATCGCGGCGATCATCCTGTCGATGCGCGAGTGGGGCTTCGAGCGCGGCTACGACTTCTCCCACGTGTTCCTGGGCAGCGCGATCACGACCGTCGGCTTCGTCCTCGGCGCGGTCCTCTTCGTCCGACTGTTCGTCTCGCGGCCCGAGGCGGCGGCCTGATGGTCCTCGGCTCCGCGGCCGTCGACCTGGCAGCCCTTCTCCTCTGCGTGCTCTTCCTGGCCTACGTGGCTGCCATCCTCGTGCCGTTCCTGCGCCGGCAGCCCGACCCGGCCGGCGACGCCCGCGACCTCGACGTCCACCTGATCCTGCCGTGCCTGGACGAGGAGGTCGTGATCGCACGCACGGTCGAGCGGCTCCGCGCCGACCACCCGACGGCGCACCTGTGGTGCGTCGACGACGACTCGGCCGACGCGACCGGAGAGATCCTCGCTCGGATCGCCGCGACCGACGACCACGTGCACCTCGTGAGCCGCCGTGCGCCCGAGGCGCGCCAGGGCAAGGGCGCCGCGCTCAACGCCGCCTGGCGGCTGATCAAGGCCTGGCTCGCGACCGAGCAGCCGTCGTACGACGCCTCCCGGGTCGTCGTCGGGGTGGTCGACGCCGACGGCCGGCTGGCGCCCGACGCCCTCGACGTGATCGCGGGCCCGGCCGGCTTCGGCAACCCGTCGATCGGCGCCGTGCAGGTCCAGGTGCGCATGATGAACCGGGGCCTCGCCGGACGGCCGGATGCCGACGACCCCGCGGCGGGCACTCGCCTGGGACGGCTGCTCGTGCAGCTGCAGGACCTCGAGTTCCGCACGGTCATCGCGGCCATGCAGCACCTGCGCCACCGGATCGGCTCGGCCGGGATGGGAGGCAACGGCCAGTTCACCCGGCTCGTGGTGCTCGACGCCATCGCTGCGGAGAACGAGACGCCCTGGCACGGCGCCCTGCTCGAGGACTTCGAGCTCGGCCTGCACGTGCTGCTCGCCGGCTGGGGCAACCGGTACTGCGACGACACCTGGGTCGCCCAGGAGGGCCTGCCGCGGGTCCGGCCGCTGATCCGGCAGCGGGCGCGCTGGGCCCAGGGCGGCATGCAGTGCGCCAAGTACTTCAAGCGGGTGCTGCTCAGCCGCGAGATCTCGACGCCGTCGGCCCTGGAGATCTCGTACTTCCTGATGATCCCGTGGACCCAGCTCCTCGGCACCGTGGTCTACACCGCGGCGACGGTGATCCTCGGCTACTGGGCGATGATCCACCCGACCGGCGTGACCGGCTGGTTCCTCGAGGGTGCGTGGGGCCTGATCCCGCTGGTCGCCGTCTTCGGCGTCGGACCGCTCGTCGTCTGGGGACTCGTCTACCGCCTGCGTTGCGAGCCGCAGCTCTCGCGCCGGGCCGCCGTCGGCCTCGGCCTCGCCTACTGGGGCTACACGTACCTGATGCTCGCGTCCGTGTGGACCGGCTTCTACCGCGTCCTGCGCTCGCGCGACGGCTGGGCCAAGACCAGCCGGGTCCTCGCGCCCCCCTCGCCCGTCGACGTCGTCGACCCCCCACTGTCCGGTGCCAGCAGGGCTCCGGTCACCCCGTAGAAGAAGGAAGAATCATGTCCCGTTCCACCGGACTCCGCAGCCTCTCCCATGGGCTGCGGGTCGTCGCGGCCGCGGCTGCCCTGACCCTGCTCACGGCAGGGTCGGCACAGGCTGCGACCGTCAGCCAGGCCGAGGCCTCGGCCATCCAGATCGAGGCCCTCTCGACCCCGCTCATCCCGTTCTCGGACGCCACCAACGACGGCTCCGTCCCGACGGTGACCGACTCGCTCGACGGTGCGATCCCGCTCTTCCCGGGCGTGACCCTGACCAACACCGGCGTCTACAGCCAGACGGCCGTCGCCGGCGACGACGGTACGTCGGCCGCCTGCGCCGGCATCGTCGGCAACGGCGGCACGCTCTCCGTCGGTGACGACGGCACCTGCTCGGCGAGCACCTCCGGCCCGGCACTGGTCAACCTGCCGAGCTTCGCCGTGGCCGGAACCGGCTTCCGGTTCCGCCTCGAGGCCAGCGCGCTCTACTCGTACTGCACCGCCGGCCCGGCCGACGGCACCAGCGGGTTCGACGCCGGCTCGACGCTGGCCAACGTGACCCTGGTCGCCCAGACCGTGGTCCTCGGCATTCCCGGTCCCGAGGTCCGGATCCCGATCAACGCCGACGGGTCGTTCTCGATCCCGGCGCCGTTCTCGTCGGTGATCAGCCTGGACGTCAACAAGGTCGACACCACCGGCCCGCAGACCTCCGCCACGGCCCTGCACATCGGCCTCGGCCCGAACAGCTCGATCGCCTCGATCGACATCGGCAAGACCGTCTGCGGTGACAACGCGCTCACCGCCGACGTGCCCGGCCTGCCGCTGACCCCGGGCAGCATCGCCACCGCGGCCGCGACCGTCGCCGTGCTCGGCGGCTCGGTGTACGCCGGCCGCAAGCTGCGCAAGGACCAGGCTGCCGCGGCCTGATCCCTGTCGCATCGGCACCCACTCCCCGGGTGTCCTGGTCAGGCCAGGGCACCCGGGGTCCGGCGCGTCGGGGCCATCTCAGCCCGGTACGCCGTCCGGCCACCGCCCGAACGAATCGAGCACCTGTGCGCGGGCGAACCACGACTCCGGAAGCCACTGACCGCGCTTGGACTGCCCGACCACGGGAGCGTGCGCGTCGCCCTTGCCGTAGGCGAAGCGGGTCAGTGCCTGGTCGTCGGGCCAGAGGCTGAAGGTGCCGATCACGCCGACGGCGCGGTCGGCGAAGGGCCGGCTCCAGAGCACGTCGGGGTTGGCCCGCAGCGACCGGACGATCGCCGGGTTGGCCCGCCACGTGGCTGGGTGGTACGCCTTGGCCGTGCGCGCCCTCGTGATCGCGAGGACCGGCCCGGCAGGCGCCAGGTCAGGCTGGTCGACCTCCAGCCTCCGGCTCTCCCAGGCGCCCCGGACCCGGTACGGCGCCAGGGTCAGGCCGGCGTGCTGCCGGACACCGCGGCCCCAGGGGGCGTCGGCGCGGAACTGCTCCAGTCGCTCGCGCTCGGGCCATGCTCCCAGGACCGCGAAGGAGACGTAGGACGGAACCGGGCCCGGGAGGGTCGTGAACCGGGCGAGGTAGAGCACGTGCCGGAACTCGTCGTCGCCGGCCCGGGCCAGGGCGCGGCGCGTCCGCAGGAAGGCCACGGTCGCGGCGCCGGGCGGCAGGGAGAGCAGGTCGAGCGAGAGAAGCATCGGGCCTCCGGTGCTGGTCGATGAGGTTCCCGAGGCGGTCCGTCGCCGGATCCAGCGTGTCAACGACGGTCGGCGTCGGGCGTGACGGCCCCTCCTCGCCCCTCCCGCGATACTCGACCCATGAACCCGGTCGACATCGCCGAGCCCCTTCGCTCCCGCTGGAGCCCGAGCGTCTTCGACGACACCCACGTGCTGACCGACGCCCAGGTCACCCGCCTGCTCGAGGCGGCCCAGTGGGCGCCGAGCTCGGGCAATCGGCAGCCGTGGCGCTACGTCGTCGCACCACGCGGCAGCGCAGCCCACGCGGTACTGGTGCCCCACCTGAGCCGTGGCAACTCCGGCTGGGTGCCGCGGGCCTCGGTGGTGTTCCTCTCCGCGGTCGTGCTGGGCAGCGACGGCGACGAGCTCAAGGACCTGCTCATCCCGGCGCACGATGTCGGCCAGGCCTCGGCCCACCTCACGCTCCAGGCGGAGGCGATGGGCCTGAAGGCCCACCAGTTCGGAGGCTTCGACCATGTGTCAGTCGCCGCAGGACTCGGCCTGCCCGACGGCGTGCGGCTCGTCGCAGGCATCGCCGTCGGCGTCCGCGGCAACCCCGCCGAGGTCCCGGAGCGGGACGCCGCGCGCGACCACCGGCTCCGCGACCGCCGCCCCCTCGCCGAGACCGGGTACGACGAACGGTGGGGCCACGCCTGGCCGGGGCTCGCCCCTTCGGGGCCGGTCACCGCGCCGGCCGAGCGCAGGTAGGCAGCCGCCGTGCGCCCCGGTCGCGGTGCCTTCGCCGCCCTGCTCTTCGTCGCCGTGCTGGTGAACCTGCCGTTCCTGCACCATTCCTGGCAGCAGTGGCGCATCGAGCGCAACGGCGTCGCGGTGACCGCCGAGGTCACCGACACCGACGTGCTCCGCGAGGAGAGCGACCCGCACTACGTCGTACGGCTGCGACTTCCGGAGGACATCGACCCGACCGGGCAGACCTGGCCGGCCGAGGTCGACCGGGCGACCTGGCTGCGGGCCGAGGAGTCCGGCGAGATCGGCGTCCGGGTGCTGCGCGACAACCCCGGCGCGCAGCGCGTCGACGGGGAGCGGGCAAGCCCGCTGGGCTACGTCATCATCGGCGTCGTCGACGTCGTCGTGCTGCTGCTGGGCCTGCTGCTATGGCGGGTGCGGCGCGCCGGCATGACCTCCGACGTCATCGCCGGGGACACCTCCGAGGAGTGAGAGTCGGGTCACCGATCGACCCACCACCCGAGGAGGACCCGATGACCACTCTCACCGCCCCGCACGCCAGCTCCGCCACGACGAGCCGCCCGCGCCTCTGGTTCGCCGCCGACGCCGTGATCACCGGCGCCAACGCGCTCGCCTACCTCGTGGCCGCCGGCCCGCTCGCCGACCTGCTCGGCGGGGACGCCGGCACCTACCGCGGCATCGGGCTGTTCCTGGTCGCCTACGCCGTCGCCGTCGGCCTCTACGCCCGCAGCTCGATGCCCGCCCGTCCCGGCTGGGCCATCGTCGCCGGCAACGTGGTCTGGGTCCTCGCCTCCCTCGAGGTCGCCGTCACCGGCGCCTTCGGTCTCGAGACCGCCGGCCGGGTCTGGGTGGTCGCGCAGGCGCTCGTCGTCGCCGACCTCGCGCTGCTCCAGTCGCGGGCACTCCGGCGCCGATGACCGCCCTGTCACACTTGCCGGCATGACTTCCCTCAGCGACTTCTCCGCGACCTCGATCGACGGCAAGCCGGTCGACCTGTCGTCGTACGACGGCAAGGTGGTCCTCGTCGTCAACACGGCCTCCAAGTGCGGCTTCACCCCGCAGTACAAGGGACTGCAGGAGCTGCAGGACACCTACGGTGACCGCGGCTTCGAGGTGCTCGGCTTCCCGTGCGACCAGTTCGGGCACCAGGAGCCGGGCGACGAGGAGGAGATCGCGACCTTCTGCGAGCGCAACTTCGGGGTCACCTTCCCGATGTTCGCCAAGATCGACGTCAACGGCGACGGCGCGCACCCGCTCTTCCAGTGGCTCAAGAAGGAGGAGGGGGGCCTGCTCGGCGGCAAGATCAAGTGGAACTTCACCAAGTTCCTCATCGGTCGCGACGGCCAGGTCATCGACCGCTTCGCCCCCACCACCAAGCCCGAGAAGCTGGCGGGCGACATCGAGAAGGCCTTGGGCTGAGGCCCCTGCGCAAACCGCTCAATCGAACGGTTTGCGCAGGGGTTCGGCCGCTTTCGGTGCGCAAACCGTTCGATTGAACGGTTTGCGTGCCCGGGCGCCGCCCACCCCTCAGACGCCGGCGAGCTCGCGGTCCTGGTCGAGGTCGTCGTCGAGGTCGTCGCCCCGCGCGCCACCGACGGCAACCGGGGCGGAGTCCCGCTCGAGCGACTCACCCTCGACGTCGACGTTCGGGAGGATCCGGTCGAGCCAGGCCGGCAGCCACCATGCCTTGTCGCCGAGCAGGTAGAGCACCGACGGGATCAGCACCATCCGGACGATGAACGCGTCGAAGATGATCGACGCGGCGAGCGCGAAGCCCATCGACTTCACGATGGCGTCGTCCTCGAGGATGAAGCCGGCGAACACCGCGATCATGATCGTGGCGGCTGCGGTCACGACCCGGGCGCTGTTGCGGAAGCCGTCGATGACCGCCTCGTGGGTGGACAGCCCGTGCACGTGGGCCTCACGCATCCGGGTCACCAGGAAGACCTGGTAGTCCATCGCGAGTCCGAACACCACGCCGATCAGGAAGATCGGCATGAAGCTGACGATCGGCTGGCCCTCGAAGATGCCGAGCGCGCCCTCCTGGAAGATCGCCACCGTCGCGCCCAGCGTCGCGAGGACGGAGAGCAGGAAGCCCAGGGTGGCCGTCAGCGGGATCAGGATGGAGCGGAACACCAGGACGAGCAGCACGAACGCCAGGCCGATGACGACGGCGAGGTAGATCGGCAGCGCGCCGTTGAGGCGGTCCGACACGTCGGTGGTGATCGCGGTCAGGCCGGTGACGCCGATGGTCGTGCCGGTCGCGTCCTCGATGTCCGCCTGGCCCTCGCGCAGGGTCTCGAGGAGGTCGAGCGTCGCCGGGTCGTCGGGCCCGGACGACGGGGTGATCATGATGATCGCCCCGGTGCCCGTGCCGTCGGGCACCCCCTGGGCGTCGAGCGGGGCGTTGGTCCCGGCGACGAACGCGTAGGCCACGTCGTCCTGCCGTTCGGCCCAGGCGCGCACCGCCTCGAAGGCGTCAGCCCGCTGCGCGTCGTCGGCGATGTCGCGACCGTCGACGACGAGCGTCATCGGGCCCTCGCGGCCGGGTCCGAACGCCTCCGCCTTGAGGTCGGCCGCCTTGCGCTGCGTGGTCTCGCTCGGCGCGGTGCTGTCGGTGGGGAAGGCGAGGTACATCTGGGAGATCGGCGCTGCCAGGGCCCCCAGGAGTACGACGGCAGCGAGCGCCCACGCGACGGGGGCCTTGGCGAGGACCCGTGCCCACCGCACACCGTTGTTGTGCACGCGGCCGTGCTCGTCGCGGTGCGGACGGTACTTGCGGACCTGGCCGCGGAACGCCCACGACTTCGTCATGCCGAGCAGGGCGGGCAGGAGCGTCAGCGCGACCAGCACCGCGATGAAGACCGTCGCCGCGGCGGCGAGGCCCATCGCCGTCAGGAACGGGATGTTCACGACGGCCAGTGCCGACAGGGCGATCAGCACGGTGAGGCCGGCGAAGACGACCGCCGAGCCCGCCGTACCCACGGCGATGCCGGCGGCGTGCGCCCGGTCGTCGGTGTGGTGCAGCTCGGTGCGGTAGCGGGCGAGGATGAAGAGCGTGTAGTCGATGCCGACCGCGAGGCCGATCATCGTGGCCAGCATCGGCGTGCTGGAGCCGATGTCCATGAACGCCGTCATCGCGGTGATGCCGGCCATCCCGAGGCCCACGCCGAAGACCGCGTTGACGAGCGGCATGCCCGCGGCGATGAGCGAGCCGAAGGTCAGGACCAGGACGATCAGGGCGATGCCGAGGCCGATGAGCTCGGCCGTGCCGCCCGGGGGCTCCATGGCGGCGGTGCCCGCGCCGTTCGCCTCGACGGTCAGGCCGTACTCGTCGCTGGTGTCGGCGAGGAGCTCCTTGAGCTGGTCGATCGACTCCACCTCGAGGTCGGACGGGCCCTCGACGTCCCACTCGAAGGTCATCGTGCCGATCCGGCCGTCGTCGGACAGCGATGCAGCCGCCGGGGACATGCCCTCCGCGGCGGGAGCCGGCGGGACGAGCTGGGGGTTGTCCGCAGCCGTCTGCGGCAGCGTCGGCACCTCGTCGATCAGGTGCTGGATCGCCTCCTGGTAGCGCGGCTCGTCGAGGGTGTGGCCCTCGGGTGCGGCGACGACGATGTCGACGGGTACGGCGTCGAAGGCGTCCTCGGCGTCCGGGAAGAGCTCCTGCTGCAGGTCGGCGGCCTTCTCCGACGGGATGCCGGGGATGGAGAACGAGTCCACCATCGGCTTGGAGAAGGCAGCGGCGACGCTGCCGACGAGGATCGCGAGCAGCAACCATCCGGCGACGAGGAACGGCCAGCGCCGATAGGCGGTGGAGCCGAGCTTGTAGAGCAGGCGGGCCATGGTGAGGTCTCCTGGGTTTTGACGGCTCCGGGGTCTCCGGGTGCCGGGTGGGGAAGGGGCGGGGAACGGGCGGTACGGGTGGCGCGGGTCAGGCGAGCGCGCCGCGGATGTCCGCGACGCAGGCATCGAAGTGCTCGTGGAAGGTGCGGGTGGCGTCGGTGCGGGTGCGCTCCAGGGCGTCGTCGAAGCAGGTGATGAGCAGGCGCAGGACGGTGCGGGAGCGCTCGACAGGGAAGTCGTCCCCCTCGCGCTGGCGCATGCAGTCGCCGAGCAGGCCGGCTGCCACCTCGAAGCGCTCGTGGACGAGCTTGAGCAGGCGCGGGTCGTTCATGACCGCGTCGCGCACGGCGGCCATGTGGTGGTCGCTGTCGGCCTTCTCGCGGGTCGCCTCGTGGGCGAGCACGATCAGGTCGTCGAAGAGCCGGCCGGTGGGGCCGCCGCCGACGAACTCCTGGATCAGCTCGTCGTCGACCTCCGGCTCGGGCCCGAGGACGACCTCGGCCTTGCCGTCGAAGTAGTTGAACACGGTGCGGCGCGACACGTCGGCGGCGGTGGCGAGGTCGTCGATGGTCCAGCCGTCGAAGCCCCGATCGACCGTGAGCTGCACCGCGCACTGCTGCAGGCGCAGCGCGGTCTGGTACCGCTTCGTCTCGCGGCGGTTCGTGCACAGCTCGGACATGAGTGCATCTTTGCACTCACGCGAGCGTTGGTGCAACTTTGTGGCGGTCGTCACTCCGCGACGGGCGGGCCGAGGGGGCTCGTACCGACCGGATTCGTCGGCGCAGCCCGCGGGAAGGACGGATTCGGTGGATCCGTCGCGGATCAGGTGCGCGACGGATCAGGACCGGCCGGGTGAGACCAGGCCGTTGTCGTAGGCGTAGACGATCGCTGCCGGCCGGTCGCGCAGGCCGAGCTTGGTGAAGATCCGGCCCACGTGGCTCTTCACCGTCAGCTCGGAGATGACCAGCTCGTCGGCGATCTCGCCGTTGCTGCGGCCGAGCGCGATGGCCCGGAGGACCTCCAGCTCGCGGGCGGTGAGCGGGTCGGCCGCGGGATTCGGCCGGGCCGCGACGACGGGCGGGCCGGAGCGGAACTGCTGCAGCACCCGCCCGGTCACCGACGGGTCGAGCCAGTGCCCGCCGTCGGCGACGGTGCGCACCGCCCGGATCAGGTCGTCGGCCGAGGAGTCCTTGAGCAGGAAGCCGGCGGCACCGGCCCGCAGCGCGCCCGACAGCATCTCGTCGTCGTCGAAGGTCGTCAGGACCAGCACGGGCGGGCCGTCCGGACGGGCCACGACGCCCGCGGTCGCGGTGATCCCGTCGACGGTACGCATCCGCAGGTCCATCACGATGACGTCGACGCCGGGGTCGCCGTCGGTGGCGAGTCCGTCCAGCGTGGCGGGCACCTCGCCACCGTCACCGCACTCGGCGACGATCTCGAAGCCGTCGCGCCGGCGCAGGATCCGCCGGAGACCGGACCGCACCAGCTCCTGGTCGTCGACGAGCACGACCCGCACGGGCTGCTCCCCGTTCATGCGAGCCCCGGCCTGCGCAGCGTGCGTCCGCACGGCAGCTCGGCGCCGAGGCGGCCGGCCCCCAGCCGTACGTCGACCGTCCAGCCCTCCGAGGTCGGGCCGGCCTCGAGGGTGGCACCGAGCTGGTGCGCCCGGGCCTGCATGCCGGCCAGCCCCGAGCCGAGGCCGTCGCTGCGCGGGCGCCCGCCCGGGAGCGGGTTGCTGATCCGCAGCTGGACGCTGGCGCCGTTCACCCGGAGCCGGACCCGCGCCCGGGCGTCGGCGCCACCGTGGCGGGCCACGTTGGCGAGCGACTCCTGCGCGATCCGGTAGAGGCCGAGCCCGGTCGCGGCGGGCAGCGACGCGGGATCGCCCTGCTCGTCGTACTCGACCTCGAGTCCGGCGCCGCTCATCTCCCGCACCAGGGCGGCGATGTCGGCCGCGCCGGGGAGGGCGTGGCGCTCGCCCGGGCGCCCAGTGCCGTCAGCCATCGCGCTGACGGTACGACGGATGTCGGCCATCGCGCGGCGACCCACCTGCTCGGCGTCGGCCAGGGCCGCATCGACCTCGGCCACGGCCTCCGCGGTCGCAGCCGGGTCCGTGCTGCCGGTGACGTCGCGCAGCGCCCGGCGCGCGCCGGTGACCTGCAGCAGGGAGATGCTGAGGGAGTGGGCGACGAGGTCGTGGATCTCGCGGGCGATGCGCTCGCGCTCGGCGGTCGTCGCCTGGTCCCACGCCTGCTCGCGGGCCCTGCGCTCGGCGATGAGCGCCCGCATCTGCCACAGCAGCATCGCGCCGACGACGAAGCCGAGGAGGAGCTCGAAGGAGTGCAGCGGGGCGCCACCGAGGCCCGGGCCCAGCGCGGCCCCGACGAGCACGACCTGGCCGATGCCGGCCACGGCGAGGCCCTCGTAGATGCCGTCACGGGCCGTGATCTCGGCGGTGCACAGGCCGAGCAGCGCGGGCGCGAGGTCGAGGACGCCCTCCGGCGGTCGCGAGAGCAGCAACGACGCCGCCACCACGCTGCCCGCGATGTCCATCCACCACGGCAGCCAGCGGTGGGTCATGAACTGGACCAGCGGGGACACCATGACGAGCGGCAGGCAGATCAGCAGCGGGTCGAGGGGCCACAGCGCGTCGCGCAACGCGAGGCTCACCAGCACGCACGCCACCTGTCCGAGGTGGGAGGTCAGCGGGACCCACCACGGGTAGAGGACCTGGTGCCGTTCGAGGTTGGACTCGATCCCGGCGCGCAACCAGCGCAGCATCCCTCCAGCGTAGAGAGCAGGACGACCGTGGTCATCCCGCCGCGGGAGGTGCGCGGCGTCCTCCCCTGGTAGGAGTCGGAATGACTGCCGTCGGCCGATGTCCGGCGCCGCTGCGGCTGCGTACCTTCGATCCATCACCCGGAGATCCCGGGTCGACCCGGTCCACCGGGTCCCACGACAGAGAGGTCGTGATCACGATGACCTGGAGCGAGACCCACCGTCGCTGGCAGGTGCTGAGGGCCGTGGAGGAGGAGCTCGCACGCACCGAGTCCCCCGTCCTGCCCTGGCGCAGCGAGTACGCCGAGCTGTTCGGCGACCGGGCCGGCCTGCTGGCCGCCCTGCGCTACCGCTGGCAGCTGACCGTCAACGCGCAGCTCGACACCCACCTCCCCGAGCGCGAGCTCGAGGAGCAGCGGCGCAAGCTGGCCCGCCGCTCGCGCGGCGTGCTGCGGGTGCTGGAGGCCGAGGGCGCGAGCCGTGTCGTCGCCTGACGCCGCCGCTCCCCTCGGTGGGGTACGACGGAGTCGGGTCCGCACCGCGCTGGACACCCCGCGCTCGTTCGCGGCCTGGGGGCTCGCGCACGGCCTCCAGCGTGCGCTGATCGGGCGCAGCGCCCGCCGTGGGGACCTGATCAGCCGCATGGTGGTGGACCCCGAGCTGCGGCGGGACCCGTTCCCGGCGTACGAGGAGCTCCGCGGGCGCGGCGTGATCAGCGCCAACGCGCTGATCTCCGCGAGCGTCGACCATGCCGTCGTCAACGAGGTCCTGCGCAGCGACGCGTTCGGGACCGCGGGCGGACAGGGCGAGCTGCCCAAGCCGCTGCAGTGGCTGCACCACAAGGTCATCGACCCCGAGACCCTCGGGCCGGTCGACCCGCCGTCGATGCTGGCCGTCGACCCGCCGGTGCACACCCGCTACCGCAGGCAGGTGGCGCGGGCGTTCACCGCGCGCAAGGTCGGCCGGATGGCCGACCGGGTCGACCAGGTCGCCGCTGACCTGCTGGACGACCTCGACGGCGCGGAGACCTTCGACCTCATCGACCGGTACGCCTCGCAGCTGCCCGTCACCGTCATCGCCGACCTCCTCGGGGTGCGCGAGGAGGATCGCGGGCGGCTGCTCCAGCTCGGCAACGAGGCTGCCGTGACCCTCGACCCCGGCCTCGCCTGGGGACAGTTCCGCCGGGCGGAGCAGGCGCTGCGGGAGATGCACACCTGGTTCGCCGGCCACGTCGACCGACTGGTGGCGCGGTCGGGTGATCGGCCCGGCGACGACCTGATCAGCCAGCTCGCCCTCCTCGACGGCCCGGACCGGCTCGACCGGGTCGAGCTCCACCAGGTCGGTCTGCTCGTCCTGGCCGCCGGCTTCGAGACCACGGTCAACCTGATCGGGAACGCCGTCGCGATGCTCGACGACCACCCCGACCAGCTGCGCTGGCTCCAGGAGAACCCCGACGGCTGGGGCAACGCGGTCGACGAGGTGCTCCGGCACCAGTCGCCGGTCCAGCTCACCCTGCGGATCGCCCTGCGCGAGACCGAGGTCGCCGGGAAGAGGTTCGAGCCCGGGCACGGGATCCTGCTCTACCTCGGCGGCGCCAATCGCGACCCCGCCGTCTTCGACGACCCGGGGGCCTTCGACGTGACGCGCCCCAACGCCGACCAGCACGTCGCCTTCTCCGCCGGCGTGCACTACTGCCTCGGCGCCAGCCTCGCCCGGCTCGAGGCGGCCGCCGCCCTCCGTGCCCTGTACGAGCGCTTCCCCGACCTCCATGTCAGCGGCGCGCCCGAGCCCCGGCCCACCCGGGTGCTGCGCGGGTTCGCGCGGCTCCCCGTCGCGACGGGCGCCCGGGTCAGCGCGTAGCGGCCCCCGCCCGGGCCGCCGAAGTGGCGTCCGTCACTTTACAACCGGGACCCTCTTGTCAAAGCACCTTTACAACTCGTACCTTTCTGTCAAGCGATGCGCAAGGTCGCGACAACGGAAGGCAGGCGCATGACCGGATCGATGGAGATCGGACAGACCGTCCCGGACGGTTCCACCGAGAAGTGGAAGGACAAGAAGCGGTACCTCTGGCTCTGGGGCCTGATGGTGCCCGGCTTCGGGGTGCTGTTCGCCCTGGCCTACATCGGCACCGGTGGGTGGTGGGGCTTCACCCTGGTCGCGCCGTTCCTGATCAACTTCCTGATCCCCCTGCTCGACCTGGCGATGGGCACCGACGGCAGCAACCCGCCGGACGAGGTCATCGAGGAGCTCGAGAACGACAAGTACTACCGCTGGGTCGTCTTCGCCTACGTGCCGATGATGTTCGCCCTGGTCTTCGCGGGCTACTACATCATCGCCGAGGGCAACCCGGTCGCCTGGCTGCTCAACACCGTCGGCCTCGGCGAGTGGGGCGACGCCCACCTGAGCGCCAACTTCATGGCCGACAGCCTCGAGCTGCCCTGGTGGGAGAAGGCCCTGTGGGCCCTGTCGATCGCCGGCGTCGTCGGCGTCGGCATCAACACCGCCCACGAGCTCGGCCACAAGAAGGAGTCCGTCGAGCGCTGGCTCGCGAAGATCACCCTCGCGCCGACCTTCTACGGCCACTTCTACATCGAGCACAACCGGGGTCACCACGTCCGCGTCGCCACCCCCGAGGACCCCGCGTCCTCCCGCCTCGGCGAGAGCCTCTACCGCTTCTGGCCGCGCACCGTCTGGGGCTCGCTGAAGAGCTCGTGGGAGGTAGAGGCCAAGCGCTACCGCCGCAAGGGCACGCACCCGTTCCACATCGGCAACGACGTCCTCAACGCATGGGCCATGTCCATCGCCCTCTGGGGCGCCGTCGTGGCGCTCAACGGCTGGGAGGTCGCGGTCTACATCCCGATCACCGTCGTCTTCGGCTTCTCGCTCCTCGAGGTCGTCAACTACCTGGAGCACTACGGCCTCAAGCGCCAGCGGGTCGGCGAGAAGCAGCGCTACGAGCGGGTGCTGCCGATGCATAGCTGGAACAGCAACAACATCGTCACCAACATCTTCCTTTACCACCTGCAGCGCCACAGCGACCACCACGCCAACCCGACCCGGCGCTATCAGGCCCTGCGCGACTTCAAGGAGTCCCCGGCCCTGCCGACGGGCTACGCCGGCATGATCAACCTCGCGCTGATCCCGCCGCTGTGGCGCAAGGTGATGGACCACCGCGTGGTGGAGCACCTCGACGGCGACGTCACCCTCGCGAACATCCAGCCCGGCAAGGAGGCGAAGTACCTCGCGAAGTTCCCGCCGCCGGCCGAGCACAACATCAAGACCGACGACCTGTTCGCCCAGAAGTTCGAGGGCGAGGTGCTCGCCGCGAAGTGCCCCGGCTGCTCCTACGTCTACGAGGTCGCGGCGGGCGACGAGCACGAGGGCTTCGCCGCCGGTACGGCGTGGAGCGAGATCCCCGACGACTGGTGCTGTCCTGACTGCGGTGTTCGGGAGAAGATCGACTTCATCCCGTTCGACCCTGAGAAGGTGAAGGCCTGATGTCCATTAAGATCGTCGCCGACCTCGACAAGTGCGAAGGCCTCGGCATGTGCGAGGCGATGGCCAACGACTACTTCGAGGTGGACGAGGACGAGGACAAGGTCAACGTCCTCGACGACTCGCCGCCCGAGTCCGACCGCGCCCACGTCTACGCCGCCGTCCAGGCCTGCCCCGTGCTGGCCCTGACGCTCGAGGGCTGAGCAGGTCGATGTCCATCGTTTCGGGACGAATCGGTGACGGGGTGGCGGACGCATTCGCGGCCGCCCCCCCGTCGCTGCGCGACCGCCTCCTCGAGGCGGCCGTCCGGATCATGACCACCGACGGCTGGGGCCGGGTCACCATGGCCCGCCTCGCCGACGACGTGGGCGTCAGCCGGCAGACCGTCTACAACGAGATCGGCACGAAGAACGACCTCGCCGAGGCGATGGTCATGCGCGAGCTGGACCGCTTCCTCGCCGGGGTGACCCGCTCGTTCGACGAGAACCCCGACGACCTGATCGCCGCGATCCGCGACTCCGCGCGTCGGGTGCTGAAGTACGCCGAGGACAACGCGCTCCTGCACGCCGTCGTCTCGGCCACCCACGGCGCCGACACCGAGCTCCTGCCGCTGCTGACCACCCACTCCGAGTACCTGCTCGAGGGCGCCAAGTTCGCCATCGCGGAGCGGGTGGCGTCGTACGACGTCCAGCTGCCGGAGGGCCGGCTCGAGGCGAGCATCGACATGGTGGTCCGGCTGGTGCTCAGCCACGTCATGCAGCCGAGTGCGGCGCCGGCCCGCACGGCGGACGACATCGCGTGGATCGCCGAACGCGTCCTCGCCTGACGCACGGCGTTATACCCTCGATGCCGGGAGGACTGCCGGGAGGGCCGGTGGCGGGGAAGGGGCCATGGGGCTGGCGCGACGCGCGAGGACGAAGGCTGCACTGACGACAGGAGTGGCGGCAGTGCTGGTCGCTGCGCTGCTGTCCGGGTGCGGCGACTCCGGCAAGGACAAGGCCGGGGGCGACGGCGGTGACGCCAGCGAGGCCGCGGCCTCGACCACGCCGATCCCGGAGAACGCGCTCGATCCCGCCCACGCCGTCGCGGCGCCGGGCGAGTTCGACGGCACGCAGTACGGCGACGACCTGCTCCTCGTGAGCGAGGAGTCCATCCCCGACGACGACCTCGAGAAGCTGCTCGCGACGAAGGTCAAGCAGAACAAGGGCGTGGCGGCGTACACGAAGCTCTCCTACGGAAACTTCTCCTTCGACGGCAAGCTCTACAACATCGCGGCGGTCGACGGTGCCAGCTACCGCGGCTTCACGGGTGGCGACAGCGCCGCCTTCCAGGAGCAGTGGGACCGCATCGCCGGCGGCGAGATCGCCGTCATGCGGGATCTGCAGAAGGAGCTCCAGGTCGACGACGAGGGCTATCTCCAGGTCGACAAGGAGCGCATCCACGTCGGTGCCTGGTCGCCCGCGGCTGTCGACAGCGTCGACGTGATGGTCAACGCCAGGTGGGGCGAGGAGCTCGGCCTCGAGCCGGACAACGCGATCCTGATCAACACCGGCATCGCCTCCCCGCAGGCGGTGCGCAAGGCGATCGAGAAGGAGTTCGGACCGAAGCGGTTCTCCATCACCGCGCTCGACATCGTCGCCACCGAGGGGCTCGACCTCGGGACGTTCCAGAACGTCATCCCGGTCGGCGCGTTCCGCGACGCGGTGGGGGTCTTCCGCTACACGCCGATCGGCGGCGGCCGGATCGCCCCCGACCCGGCGTGGGTGAGGAGCCACATCGTGACCGAGCAGGTCCCGATCCTCGGCTCGGTCACCTGCAACAAGTACATGATGCCGCAGCTGCGCGCCGCGCTCATAGAGGTCGTCAACCGTGGCCTGGCCAAGGAGATCCACGCCGACGAGTACGCCGGCTGCTACTACCCCCGCTTCATCGCCGGGTCGACCAAGCTCTCCAACCACTCGTTCGGACTGGCTCTGGACTTCAACGTCCCCGGCAACCAGCGTGGCACGGTGGGCGAGATGAACCGCGAGGTCGTCGCGATCTTCAAGTACTGGGGCTTCGCCTGGGGCGGCGACTGGGCCTGGACCGACCCCATGCACTTCGAGCTCGCCAGGATCGTCAACCCCGGCTGAACGCGCCCTGCGCGGTAGTCCCGGGTCAAAAGCACCGGTTTCGGTCGAAATCCGGTGCTTTTGACCCGGGACTACCGCAGCGGAACGGTTACTGGACAGTAGCCAACTGTGACAGCGTCACTGTCACGGTTGTGCCATGATCGGCCCCATGACGTTCGCGCTGGGACAGGGAACCGGTCCGCTCAAGGGCCTCAAGGTGGTCGAGATCGCCGGCATCGGGCCGAGCCCGCACGCCTGCATGATCCTCGCGGACCTGGGTGCCGACGTGATCCGCGTCGAGCGGCCCGGCGGGCAGATGCTGGCCGGCGGCTCGCACGACCTGCTCAACCGGGGCCGGCCGAGCGTCGCGCTCAACCTCAAGGACCCCGAGGCGGTCGCCACGGTGCTCGACCTCGTCGAGCAGGCCGACGCGCTCGTCGAGGGGATGCGCCCGGGCGTCGCGGAGCGGCTCGGCTTCGGTCCCGACGAGTGCCTCGCGCGCAACCCGCGGCTGGTCTACGGCCGGATGACGGGCTGGGGCCAGGACGGTCCGTGGTCGCAGGCGGCCGGGCACGACATGAACTACATCGCGATCACCGGCACGCTCCACGGCCTGGGCCAGGTCAAGGAGAAGCCCCAGTTCCCGACCAACCTGGTCGGCGACTTCGGTGGCGGGTCGACGTACCTCGTCATCGGCATCCTCGCCGCGATCTTCGAGGCGCAGTCCTCCGGGCAGGGCCAGGTCGTCGATGCTGCGATCGTGGACGGCACCGCCAACCTCAACGCGATGACCGCGGCCTTCCTCGCCGGCGGCGGGTTCAAGGAGGAGCGGGCGGCCAACCTGCTCGACGGCGGCGCGCCCTACTACGACATCTACGAGACCGCCGACGGCGAGCACATGTCGGTGGGTGCGCTGGAGCCGCAGTTCTACGACCTGTTCGTCAAGCTGCTCGGCATCGAGGAGACCGCCCCCGACCGCTGGGACCTCGCGAAGACCGACGAGCTTCGCGAGCTGATCGCCAGCACCTTCCGGACGAGGACCCGCGACGAGTGGTGCGCGATCTTCGACGGCACCGACGCCTGCGTGGCGCCGATCCTCAAGATCAGCGAGGCCAAGGACCACCCGCACATCAAGGCCCGCGAGATCTTCGTCGAGCACGAGGGCATCGTGCAGCCGCAGCCCGCGCCGCGCTTCTCGCGCACGAAGGCGACGCTGTCGCACCCGCCCGCCCCGGGCGCCGGCGCGCACACCCGTGAGGCCCTCGAGGCCTGGGGCATCAAGGACGTCGACGGGCTCGTCGAACGCGGCGCTGCGGTGCAGATCACGCAGTGACGCCACGCCGCGGATTCCCCTCCGGGGAGTCCGCGGCCCTAGGGTGGAGGCACCGATCCGGCCAGTCTTGCCCCGGGTCCCGGCGCACCGCTTGCGGCCGCGCCCCTCGCAGGAGGCACCGCTTCACCGCCTGTCACCGGACAGGCAGCACGGCGAGACGCCCAGCTGAGGGGATCGCTGCGCCCTGCGTCGCGCTCCCCGGAGAGAACCCTCGTGACCACCACGTTCGCCGACCTCGGCGTGCCCACCGACCTGCTCGCCGTCCTCGACGCGGAGCAGATCACCGTCCCCACCCCGATCCAGGCCGCGACCCTGCCGGACTCGCTCAAGGGCCGCGACGTCCTCGGCCGCGGCCGCACCGGCTCCGGCAAGACCTACGCCTTCGGCCTGCCGCTCGTCGCCCGCCTCGTGGCCGGTGGGAGCGCGCGCCGGCCTGCGCCGAAGCGCCCCCGCGCGCTCGTGCTCGCCCCGACCCGTGAGCTGGCCACCCAGATCTCCGCGACCGTCACGCCGCTCGCGGAGGCCGTCGGCCTGCGCACGACCACCGTCTTCGGCGGCGTCGGCCAGGGCCCGCAGGTCACCGCGCTGCGCACCGGCGTCGACATCCTCATCGCCTGCCCCGGCCGGCTCGAGGACCTCATCGGGCAGGGCCACTGCAGCCTCGCCGACGTCCAGGTGACGGTGCTCGACGAGGCCGACCACATGGCCGACCTCGGCTTCCTGCCCGCCGTACGACGCCTGCTGGACCAGACGCCGAAGGGCGGCCAGCGGATGCTCTTCTCGGCGACGCTCGACAACGCGATCGACGTCCTCGTGAAGCGCTACCTCGTCAAGCCGGCCGTCCACGAGGCCGACTCGGCGCAGTCGCCCGTCGCGAAGATGGACCACCACGTGCTGCACGTCGAGCGCGAGCAGCGCCTGCCCGTACTGCTCGACCTGGTCAGCGCGCCCGGCCGGACCGTCGTCTTCACCCGCACCAAGCACGGCGCGAAGGCGCTGGCCCGCCAGCTCAACAAGAACGGCGTGCCCGCGGTGGACCTGCACGGCAACCTCAGCCAGGGCGCCCGGACCCGCAACATGGACGCCTTCCACAGCGGTACGGCGACCACGCTGGTCGCGACCGACATCGCGGCCCGCGGCATCCACGTCGACGACGTCTCGCTCGTCGTCCACGCGGACCCGCCGGCCGAGCACAAGGCCTACCTGCACCGCTCCGGGCGCACCGCCCGCGCCGGTGCCGCCGGCACCGTGGTCACCCTGATGACCAGCGAGCAGCGCAACGACGTCCGCGCCCTGACCCGGGCCGCGGGCATCACGCCGACGACCACGCGCGTCGCGGCGCTCGACCACCCGGTCCTGCAGGACCTCGCCCCCGGCGAGCGGACCCGTCCCGGCGGCATCGACCTCGCGCCGGCGCAGCCGCAGGGCGGCGGCAAGGGCGGCAACGGCGGCGGTCGTCGTCGCAGCGGCGGTGGCGCGAAGAAGCCGGCCGCCAAGCGGGCCGGCCAAGGTGGCCAGGGTGGCCAGGGCCAGGCCACGGGCCAGGGCGGCCAGCGCTCCGGCGGCCAGGGCCGCGCCGGCCAGGCACGCTCCGGCCAGGGCGGCGCGAAGCCGGCCGGCCAGCGTTCGGGTGGCAACCGCAGTCGTTCACGCGGCCGTGGTGCGGCCGCGGGCTCGGGCGCGGGCTCGGGCGGCGGCCACAGCGCCGCCGGCTTCAGCTCCGGCCGCCGCTGACGCTCACGCCGGGCGGCGCGGGTTCCGCGCCGCCCGTGCGACGGCCGACTCGTAGGCCGTCACCAGGCCGCCGACCGAGAGCGGCTTGAGGCGCTCCATGATCTCGCGGAAGTGCTCCGAGGTCGCCGCGTCGTCGTACAGCGGGGCGAGCTTGTCGTTGATGACCTCGTAGAGCTCCTTCGCCATCTGCTCACCGTGCTCCTGGTAGACCGCGGCCGCGGCGACCGCGACCTCGCGGGGGAAGCCGAGCTCGATCAGCCGCACGCCGATGGCCAGCTGGTTGCTCGCGACGAGGTACGACGACCCGCGGACCCGCAGCACGCCCAGCGCCTGCAGCGTCGCGAGGTCCTCGGGCGACAGGTCGCGGCCGGCCTTCTTCTCCAGCTGGGCGAGGTCCATCTCGACGGGGAGGTCGGACTGCCAGGGCGCGAGCATGGTCCGGGCGAGGGCGATCTCCTCCGGGGTGGCCTCCTCGGGGATGCCGGCGACGTAGCGCTCGATCGCCGACAGGGTGAAGCCGTGGCTCTGCAGCTCGAGGACGAGCTCGATCCGGGCGATGTGCTCGGCCGAGTAGTAGCCCGAGCGGCCGCGCCGGATCGGCGGCGGGACCAGGCCGCGGGAGGTGTAGAAGCGCACGGTCCGCACGGTGAGCCCGGTGCGTTCGGTGAGCTCCTCGAGGGTGAGCAGTGCCGGCTCGCCCCCGGGTGCGGCGTGCGTCACACCACCTGCTGGACCCTCGCTCTTGACCATGACAGTAATAGTGTCACAATCGTTCCCAGGGACACCCATCCCGTGCGGCGCGCCTCGCGATCGCCGCACAACGCCACTGGAACCAGGACACAAGGACGGTCATGGCAGAAGCATTCGTGTACGACCACCTCCGCACGCCGCGCGGTCGGGGCAAGGCCAACGGCACGCTCCACGAGGTGAAGCCGGTCGACCTCGTCGTCGGGCTGCTCGACGCGCTGCAGGAGCGCAACCCCGGCCTCGACGCCAACCGCGTCGACGACCTCGTGCTGGGCGTCGTCTCGCCCATCGGCGACCAGGGTGGCGACATCGCCAAGACCGCTGCGATCGCCGCCGGCCTCCCCGACACCGTCGCCGGCGTCCAGCTCAACCGCTTCTGCGCGTCGGGCCTCGAGGCGGTCAACCAGGCCGCGAGCCGCGTCCGCGGTGGCTTCGAGGACCTGATCATCGCCGGTGGTGTCGAGTCGATGAGCCGCGTGCCCATGGGCTCCGACGGCGGCGCCTGGGCATCCGACCCGGCCACCGCGTTCAAGGCGGGCTTCGTGCCGCAGGGCATCGGCGCCGACCTGATCGCGACGATCGAGGGCTGGAGCCGCGAGGACGTCGACGCGTACGCCGCCCAGTCGCACCACCGTGCCGCCAAGGCGTGGGCCAACGGCTACTACGACCGCCCGGTCGTCCCGGTGAAGGACGTCAACGGCCTGGTCGTGCTCGACCGTGACGAGACCGTCCGCCCCGACACCTCCGTCGAGGGACTCGCCGGCCTCAAGCCGTCGTTCGCCCAGCTCGGCGCCGACGCGGGCTTCGACGACGTCGCGCTCGAGAAGTACCACTGGCTGGAGAAGATCAACCACGTCCACCACGCGGGCAACAGCTCGGGCATCGTGGACGGCGCCGCGCTGACCCTGATCGGCAACGAGCAGGTCGGCCAGGACCTCGGCCTGACCCCGCGGGCGAAGATCATCGCGACCGCCGTGTCCGGTGCCGACCCGATCATCATGCTCACCGGTCCTGCCCCGGCCGCCCGCAAGGCGCTCGCGAAGGCCGGTCTCGAGGTCGGCGACATCGACCTGTTCGAGATCAACGAGGCGTTCGCCGCCGTTGCGATGCGGTTCATGCGCGACATGGGCATCGACGACTCGATCACCAACGTCAACGGCGGCGCGATCGCGATGGGCCACCCGCTGGGTGCCACCGGCGCGATCATCCTCGGCACGCTGATCGACGAGCTCGAGCGGCGCGACCTGCGCCGTGGCCTCGCCACGCTCTGCGTCGGCGGCGGCATGGGCATCGCGACCATCGTCGAGCTCGTCTGAGCGTCGTACCCGAATCCTCGAACTTCAGAGAACCGAAAGAAGACATGAGCACTGACACGCAGACCGCGGTGCGCTACGACCGCGACGCCGACGGCATCGTCACCCTCACGCTCGACGACCCCAACCAGAGCGCGAACACCATGAACGAGCTCTACCGCGAGTCCATGGCGGCCGCGGTGGAGCGCCTGTACGCCGAGCAGGACGACATCACCGGTGTCGTCATCACCTCGGCGAAGAAGACCTTCTTCGCCGGCGGCGACCTCAAGCTGATGGTCCAGACCACCAAGGAGAACGCGGGCGACGTGTTCGCCCAGTGCGAGAGCATCAAGCAGGCCCTGCGCCGCCTCGAGCTGTTCCCGAAGCCGGTCGTGGCCGCCATCAACGGCGCCGCGCTCGGCGGTGGCTACGAGATCACCCTCGCCACGCAGCACCGGATCCTGGTCAACGACCCGAAGATCAAGGTCGGCCTGCCCGAGGCGACCCTCGGCCTGCTCCCCGGCGGCGGCGGCGTCACCCGCGCCGTGCGCAAGTGGGGCCTGCAGACCGCGCTGATGGACGTCCTGCTGCAGGGCACCCAGTTCAACCCGGAGACCGCGCTCAAGAAGGGTGTCGTCGACGAGCTCGTCGCCACCCAGGAGGAGCTGGTCCCCGCCGCGAAGGCGTGGATCAAGGCGAACCCCGAGGCGGCCCTGTCGCCGTGGGACGCCCCCGGCTACAAGATGCCCGGCGGCTCGCCGAAGAGCCCCGCGCTCGCCGGCTTCCTGCCCGCCTTCCCGGCGCTGCTGCGCAAGCAGCTCAAGGGTGCGGACTACCCCGCGCCGCGCGCGATCCTCTCGGCCGCGGTCGAGGGCGCGCTCGTCGACTTCGACACCGCCTCGCGGATCGAGTCGCGCTACCTCGCCAACCTGGTCGTCAACCAGGGCTCGAAGAACATGATCCAGGCGTTCTTCTTCGACCTGCAGGCGATCAACTCGGGCTCGCAGCGTCCCGCCGGCCACGAGCGCTTCGTGCCGAAGAAGGTCGCCGTGCTCGGCGCCGGCATGATGGGCGCCGGCATCGCCTACGTCTACGCGCGCAACGGCGCCGAGGTCGTCCTCAAGGACATCTCGGTCGAGAACGCGGAGAAGGGCAAGTCCTACACCGCCCAGCTCAACGAGAAGGCGGTCTCCCGCGGCAAGCTCTCCCAGGAGAAGGCGGACGAGATCCTCAACCGGATCACGGCCACCGACAAGCCCGAGGACCTCGCCGGCTGCGACACCGTGATCGAGGCGGTCTTCGAGGACCCGGCCCTCAAGGCCAAGGTGTTCGCCGAGATCATGCCGCACATCAACGCCGACGCGGTGCTGTGCTCCAACACCTCGACCCTGCCCATCACCCAGCTCGCCGAGGGCGTGGAGCGTCCGGCTGACTTCATCGGCCTGCACTTCTTCTCGCCGGTCGACAAGATGCCGCTGGTCGAGATCATCACCGGTGAGAAGACCAACGAGGCGGCGCTGGCGAAGGCGTTCGACCTGACCCAGTTCATCAAGAAGACCCCGATCGTCGTCAACGACAGCCGTGGTTTCTACACCTCGCGCGTCATCGGCTTCATGGTCAACGAGGGCATGGCGATGCTGGCGGAGGGCGTGGCGCCGTACTCCATCGAGCGGGCCACGACCTCGGCCGGCTACCCGGCCCCGGTGCTGCAGCTCTCCGACGAGCTCAACCTCGAGCTGATGGCCAAGATCGCCAAGGCCACCGCCGACGCCAACCCCGACCTGCCGGTGCACCCGGGCCAGGCCGTCGTCGGCAAGATGCTGGAGGCCGGCCGTGCCGGTCGCCTGCGCGGTGCGGGCTTCTACGACTACGAGGACGGCAAGCGCGGCTCGATCTGGGCCGGCCTGTCCGAGCTGTTCCCGCTCGCCGAGGAGCAGCCGCCGATCCAGGACATCCGCGACCGGATGCTCTTCGCCGAGGCGCTCGAGACCGCGAAGACCTTCGAGGAGGGCGTCATCACCTCGGCGGCCGCCGCGAACATCGGCTCCATCATGGGCATCGGCTTCCCGCCGAACACCGGTGGCGCCGCGCAGTTCATGACCGGCTACGAGAACAAGGCGACCGGCGAGATCGGCCTCAACGCCTTCATCGCCCGCGCCGAGGAGCTCGCCGAGAAGTACGGCGAGCGCTTCCAGCCCACCCAGTGGCTGCGCGACCTCGCCGCGTCCGGCAAGGGCTTCCCCGCCTGACGCACTGACTCACCCGTTTCACCGCACCGGCCCGGCTCGCCTCGCGAGCCGGGCCGGTGTGCTTTCTGTCCCTCGCGGCTCAGGCCAGAAGCACGAGATCTGGCGCCGCCGCGTAGATGCCATCACCGCTCAACAGGGGTATTCGCTTCGCGATGGCGGAGGCTGCCACCCACCGGTCACCGGCGTGGATCTTGGCTGCCAGAGCGTGCCCGCGGGTCCGGCATGTTGCGGACAAGGTGGCGTAGGTGTCGATGACCTCGAGGTCGGCGCGAACGGTCGGCATCAGGTCGAGCTTGTCGGTCACGTGACCGATCCGCCGTTCGCCCCAGTTGCTGGCGCGCACGCCCGCGAGGACCTCGGCACGCGTCTGGAAGGAGATGACGACCCGGATCCCTGTCAGAGCCGCACGCCACGCATCGACCGGCATTCCTCGTCGCTCTGATCGCTCAGGCGACGTAGAGCGCACTGAACACGTCGGTGTCCACCAGGGCAGCCGTCGTCTCCATCGGCCGTCAGAGCCCGATCGCCGCGAAGAACGCATCGGCCTCGGCGTCGGTCAGGCCCTCGATCGCGCCTGCCTCTGCCCCCGGTGCACCGGCGAGGATCTGCTCGACGGACAGCGAGACCGGCGGGTCTGCGTCCGTGAAGGCTGGTGGAGCCGCGGTGACCGTGGCCCGATGGATCTGAACGAGCCGGCCGTGGGCGTCGTACTCGGGCGTGCCGGCCACGGATACGAGTGATCCGACCAGATGGCCGACGGTTGTGTCGTTGGTGACCTTGGGCAGGGCAACGCTGTGCCCGACATCGTCTTGCACCTGCAGGCGATGGGTGTGCAGATTGACGGCGAAGAGTTGGCCGATGAAGGTGACCTCCTCCTCGCCCGTGCCGGGAGCCACCTGCCACGTCTCCCGGCGTGTGTCGATCGTCCGGAAGGCGGCGCGGACCTGTCCGTCGACCTTGAAGTCCACCTCGGTGGCGGCCTGTCGGAGTGCAGCGGTGAGGTCGGCTGCGGCCAAGGACAGCGAGTCGCCCACCCAATCGGGTCGGCGGTCGACAGCGATCGACTCGACGAGCGCGGCGAACGAGCGATCGAAGGCCTCTTCGTCGGCGAGGTCGAAGTCGAGCGCGTCCTCGCCCGCGCCGGCCCGACGCGCCAGCACTCGAGTGCTTCCCGGCGCCAAGCCGATGGAGAGCGTTGCGACTCGCTTGACGCGCCGGGGAGCTCGACCAAGCCGTTCGGCATCGGTCTCGACCCTGCCGATCTTGCTGGCGACCTCGGCGAGACTCTGGACGAGCGCGACGAGGTGATCTGCGCGCAGCTCCCCGTCGGGTGCCGCAGCGCCCCTGAGGTGGAACTCGAACTGTGTGCTCATGTGATCGCCCTCCAACTCATCGCGGCGCCCGTCGCACTGGTGAGGGTCCATTGTGCTGTACAACTCCGGGAGTCCGCCGTCGTGACCCACAGCCTGCCGACGACGTCCGACCCATTCCCGGAGGTCGAGGCTCAGACCGCCCGCGTCGCGGCGGCCAGCGCTGCGGCGACCTCGGCGGCGTCGTCGGGGGAGACCAGGCCCGACGTGACCCGGACGTACGACGGCCCGCCGGGACTCCCGCCGTCGGCGCCACCCGCGAGGAAGGGCGTGCCGCCGGCGACCCGGATCCCGGATGCGGACAGGTGCACGAGCGCGGCCCGCTCGTCGCGGACGGGCAGCCACAGGTTGATCCCGTCGGGCGCCGGAAGGTCCACCCCGAGATCGGCGAGGGCGGCGACGAGCGTGCGCTGGCGGGCGAAGTACTGGCGCCGGGCCTCGCCGACCTCGTCGAGGGCCTGGGCGGAGGTGAGCAGGTCCAGCAGGATCGTCTGCACCATGCGCGAGGTCCACGCGGGGCCGAGCATGCGGCGGGCCACGATCCGGTCGACCATCTCCGACGGCCCCGAGAGGGCGGCGATCCGCAGGTCCGGCCCGTGCGACTTGGAGTACGAGCGCACGTGGACCACCCGCTCGGGCAGCCAGGTGGCGAGGGTGACGTCGGCGGACGTGCTGATGCCGGCGGAGTGGTCGTCCTCGACGATCCACGGCAGCTCCCGGGAGGAGCGGCGCAGCACCCGGACCAGCCGCTCGGCGCGCTCCGGGTCGGTGGCGACGCCCGTCGGGTTGTGGGCGCGCGGTTGCAGCACGACCGCACGGGGACGGGTGAGGAGCGCGCGCTTCAACGACTCGGGGCGGATGCCGCGGTCGTCGAGCTCGACCGGCACCACCTCGCCGCCGAGCGCCTCGACGAGGTCGAAGAACGGCGGGAAGCCGGGCGACTCGAGGACCACCCGGTCGCCGTACCCGACGACCTGCTCGAGCGTGCGGGCCACCGCGTCGGTGGCCCCGTCGACGACGGTGAGCGCCTCGGCGTCGTAGGGCCAGGATGCCTCCAGCACCGCGCGCAGCTCGGGCAGGACGGGCTGGTCCTGGTAGGTCAGCGTGCCGGCGCGCTGCGAGACCCGGTGCAGGGCCGGGCCGAGCGAGGGCAGCAGCTGCGGGTCGGGCGTGCCGCGCGAGAGGTCGAGGCGCAGGCCGTCGGGTCCGGCGCCGACGAGGCCGCGCTGGCGCGGCGAGAGCCAGGGGGTCGGACTGTCCTTGACGAAGGTGCCGGCGCGCCCGCGCGACACCACCCCGCCCGTACGACGCAGCGCCTGCCAGGCCGCGGACACGGTGGCCGGTGACACGCCCAGCTCGGCGGCGACCTCGCGCACGGTCGGGAGCCGGTCGCCGGGGGAGAGCTCACCGGCCCGGATGGCGCGGCTGAAGGCGCCGGCGATGCCCGCCGGGGAGCGGTCCTCCAGCGTCGACAGATCAGGCCCCCCGGTCACGGGGTGACCCTCTCACCGGATCCGTGCATGCGAAAACCCTTGACAGACGAGAAATCGAAGCGAAATGTTCAGACCCAAGGATAACGAAACACCGATCCCCCCGGAGGTGCACGTTGACCATTGTTCGAGCAGCCATCAGCCAGACCACCTGGACCGGCGACAAGGCCTCGATGCTGGACCGCCACGAGCAGTTCGCCCGCGACGCGGCCGCCGACGACGCCCAGGTGATGTGCTTCCAGGAGCTCTTCTACGGCCCGTACTTCGGCATCACCCAGGACCAGAAGTACTACCGCTACGCCGAGCCGGCCGACGGCCCGATCGTGCAGCGCTTCGCGGCGCTCGCGAAGGAGCTCGGCATGGTGATGGTGCTCCCGATCTACGAGGAGGAGCAGACCGGCGTCTACTACAACACCACCGTCGTGGTGGACGCCGACGGCACGATCCTCGGCAAGTACCGCAAGAACCACATCCCGCACGTGGAGAAGTTCTGGGAGAAGTTCTACTTCCGTCCCGGCAACCTGGGCTACCCGGTCTTCGAGACCGCGGTCGGCAAGGTCGGCACCTACATCTGCTACGACCGCCACTTCCCCGAGGGCTGGCGCGAGCTCGGCCTGGGCGGCGCCCACATGGTCTTCAACCCCAACGCCACCAAGCCGGGTCTCTCCAACCGGCTGTGGGAGGTCGAGGGCCCCTGCGCCGCGGTCGCGAACGGCTACTTCGTCCTCCAGCCGAACAGGGTCGGCCTCGAGGACAACGAGTACGGCGACGAGGCGGTCGACTTCTACGGCACCAGCCAGGTGATCGACCCGCGCGGCAACTTCGTCGGTGCCCTCGGCAGCAGCGAGAAGGAGGAGCTGCTGGTGCGCGACCTCGACATGGACATGGTCCAGCAGATGCGCGACGACTGGCAGTTCTACCGCGATCGCCGACCCGACTCCTACGGAAGGATCGCGCAGCCGTGAGCACCCTCCTGGTCAAGGGCGGCACGGTCGTGAACGCGACCGGCACGGTCGAGGCAGACGTCCTCGTCGACGGCGAGCGGATCGTGGCGCTGCTGGCGCCGGGCGAGCAGTCGCTGGGGCCGGTCACGGCCGACACCGTCATCGACGCCACCGGGAAGTACGTCATCCCGGGCGGGATCGACGCCCACACGCACATGCAGCTGCCGTTCGGCGGCACGTTCGCCAGCGACACCTTCGAGACCGGGACGACGGCGGCCGCGTGGGGCGGCACGACGTCGATCATCGACTTCGCGGTCCAGAAGTACGGCGAACGGGTCGAGGACGGGCTCGCGCACTGGCACGAGCTCGCCGCGGGCAACTGCGCCGTCGACTACGGCTTCCACCAGATCATCGGCGGGGTCGACGAGGAGTCCCTGAAGGCGATGGAGACCCTCGTCGACGAGGGCATCACGTCGTACAAGCTCTTCATGGCCTACCCCGGCGTCTTCTACAGCGACGACGCGCAGATCCTCCGCGCGATGCAGAAGGCCCGTGAGCTGGGGCTCCTGACGATGATGCACGCCGAGAACGGCCCGGCGATCGACGTCCTCGCCGCCCAGCTCGCGGAGTCGGGGAGGACGGCGCCGTACTTCCACGGCATCGCGCGGGCCTGGCAGATGGAGGAGGAGGCCACGCATCGGGCGATCATGCTGAGCGACCTGACCGAGGCGCCGCTCTACATCGTGCACATGAGCGCGAAGCAGGCCGTCGAACAGGTCGCCTGGGCGCGCGACAAGGGCAAGAACGTCTTCGGCGAGACCTGTCCGCAGTACCTCTACCTGTCCCTGGAGAAGCAGCTCGGTGCGCGCAGCGACGAGTGGGGTGACTTCGAGGGCGCCAAGTGGGTCTGCTCGACGCCGCTGCGCTCGGAGGAGGAGGGCCACCTCGACGCGATGTGGCAGGGCCTGCGCACCAACGACCTGCAGATGGTGTCGACCGACCACTGCCCCTTCTGCATGAAGGACCAGAAGACCCTCGGCAAGGACGACTTCCGCGCGATCCCGAACGGCATCGGCTCGATCGAGCACCGCGTCGACCTGCTCTACCAGGGCGTCGTCGACGGCCGGATCTCCCTGTCCCGCTGGGTCGAGCTGATCTCGACGACGCCGGCGCGGATGTTCGGCCTCTACGGGCGCAAGGGTGTGATCCAGCCGGGCGCCGACGCCGACATCGTCGTCTACGACCCGAACGGGCACACCTCGATCGGCATCGGCGAGGGCCGCACCCACCACATGAACATGGACCACTCCGCGTGGGAGGGCTTCGAGATCGACGGCCACGTGGACGTGACCATCTCCCGCGGCACGGTGCTGGTCGCCGACGGCGAGTTCAAGGGCACTCGGGGCCACGGGCAGTTCCTCAAGCGCGACCTCACGCAGTACCTCGTCTAGGGAGAGAAGAGATGGACTTCGGCGTCGTCCTGCAGACCAACCCCCCGGCCTGGCGCACCGTCGGCCTGGCGAAGCTGGCGGAGGAGCACGGGTTCGACTACGTGTGGACCTTCGACTCGCACCTGCTCTGGCAGGAGCCCTATGTCATCTACTCGGCGATCCTCGCCGAGACCAACCGGGTGATCGTCGGCCCGATGGTGACCAACCCGGCCACCCGCGACTGGACGGTGAGCGCGTCCGTCTTCGCCACGCTCAACGAGATGTACGGCAACCGCACCGTCGTCGGGATGGGTCGCGGTGACTCGGCGGTCCGCGTGCTCAACGGCCGCCCGTGCACGCTCAAGGAGGTGCGCGAGGCGACGCACGTGATCCGCGAGCTCGCCAACTGCCGGCCGGTCGAGGTCAACGGCGCGACCCTGCAGTTCCCCTGGGCGCGGACCTCCGCGCTGGAGGTGTGGATCGCGGCGTACGGCCCGCTCGCGCTCAAGACCGCCGGCGAGGTCGGCGACGGCTTCATCCTGCAGCTCGGCGACGTCGACGTCACGAAGTGGATGATCGAGCAGGTCCGTACGGCCGCCTCCAACGCCGGCCGCGACCCGGACTCGCTCACCTTCTGCGTCGCCGCCCCGGCGTACGTCGGCGCGGACACCCCCGAGTCGTGGACCCACATGCGCAGCCAGACCCGGTGGTTCGGCGGCATGGTCGGCAACCACATCGCCGACATCGTAGAAAAGTATGGGTCCACGCCGGACCCGAGTGGGAAGGCTCCCTTCCCCCAAGTCTTGACGGATTACATCAGGGGTCGCACGGGCTACGACTACAACACCCACGGCAAGGCCGACAACGACCACGTCGACTTCGTCCCCGACGAGATCGTCGACCGGTTCTGCATCCTCGGCACCCCCGAGCAGCACGTCGCGAAGCTCAAGCAGCTCAAGGACATCGGCGTCGACCAGTTCGCGGTCTACCTCCAGCACGACAACAAGGAGGAGACCCTGCGGGTCTACGGAGAGTCGATCATGCCGGCGCTGCGCGAGCACGTCACCGCGAAGGCCTGACCTTGGCGGCGTTCCTGTCCCGCTCCCGCGGCGTCCTCCTCGGCCTCCTGGGGGTCGCATCGGTCGTCGCCGCGTGGGACCTCTACAAGGCGTTCGGGCCCGAACAGGGCGTGCTGGTCGGTGAGACCCGCGTCCTGCCGCGCACGACCGACCTGGCGATGCCGCACTCGTGGGAGATGCTGCAGCGCTTCGGCGAGCCGGTCACCTCCCTGCGCGGCGCCCCCGACGCCTTCACTGCCGTGTACGACGCCAGCCTGTTCTCGCTCGGACTGGCTGCCCGCGGCTGGGTGATCGGCGTGGTCGTGGGGCTGGTGCTGGCGCTGGCGATGAGCCGGTTCCGCATCGTCGAGTCGGCCCTGCTGCCGTGGGTGGTGCTGAGCCAGACGGTGCCGCTCATCGCGATCGCGCCGCTGGTCCGTCGGTGGGGCTCGGAGATCGAGATCGGCTCGTACACGTGGACGAGCCAGGACTCCGTCGCGGTGATCGCGGCGTACCTCGCCTTCTTCCCGGTCGCGGTCGGCGCCCTGCGGGGGCTGAAGTCGCCGGACCAGACGCACCTGGACCTGATGCACGCGCTCGGCGTCGGCTGGTGGCGGACCCTGCTCACCCTGCGGCTGCCCGCCAGCGTGCCCTTCCTGCTGCCGGCGCTGCGGCTCGCGGCGGCGAGTGCGGTGATCGGAGCGGTCGTCGCCGAGGTCTCGATCGGCCTCAAGGGCGGGCTGGGCCGGATGGTCATCGACTACGCGGTCGCCGCCAGCGGTGACCCCGCGAAGCCGTGGGCGCCGATCTTCGGCGCCGTCGCGATCGGGCTCGTGGCCGCCGGCGCCGTCGGCCTGCTCGGTCTCGCCCTCCGCCCGTTCCGACTGACTGGAGTCCCCCGATGACCCACGCTGCCAGCGACACCCACCCGGCGATCCAGGTGCGCGGCGCCCACCGGGTCTTCGGCAAGGGCCGCAAGCGCGTCGACGCCCTCAGCGCCGTCGACCTGACCGTCGCCGACGGCGAGTTCGTCTCCCTCATCGGGCCGAGCGGCTGTGGCAAGAGCACGCTGCTGCGTCTGGTCGCCGACCTCGACAGCCCGACCTCGGGCGAGATCGCGGTGTTCGGCAAGAGCGCGCGGCAGGCGCGACTCGACCACGACTACGGCATCGCCTTCCAGCAGTCCGGGCTGCTGCCGTGGCGCACGGTCGCGGGCAATGTCGAGCTGCCACTCAAGCTGCACGGCATCAACTCCGACGTCCGCCGTGAGCGGGTCGAGGAGCTGCTCGAGCTGGTCGGGCTCACCGACTTCGCGAAGAGCCACCCCGACCAGCTCTCGGGCGGCATGCAGCAGCGGGTCGCGATCGCCCGGGCGCTGGCCGAGAGCCCCCGGCTGCTGCTGATGGACGAGCCCTTCGGCGCGCTCGACGAGATCACCCGCGAGCGGATGCAGAACGAGCTGGTCCGGATCTGCGCCGAGACCGGCGCGGCGGTCCTGTTCGTGACCCACTCGATCCCGGAAGCGGTCTTCCTCTCCGACCGGGTCGTCGTCATGTCGCCGCGGCCGGGCCGGATCACCGGTGTCGTCGACGTCCGCGCCGACGGCATGGTCGCCGCCCACGACCGCTCCGCCGGTGCCCGCGACGAGGAGGGCTTCTTCCGTGCGGTCGGCGAGGTCCGCTCGCTGCTGCACGGCACGCCCGAGCCGGCCGCCTCCGCCCGAGGAGTCGACCTCCGATGACCACGGTCGCGAGCGCCGCGCCGGCCCGGGACACCCGGGCGAGGCTGCCGATCACCGACGTCCGGTGGAGCACCGTGCTCGCGCCGCTCGCCGTCGGCGTGCTCGCCCTGGTCGCCTGGGAGTGGGTGGTCGACGCCCTGGACGTGAAGCCCTACGTGCTGCCGGCGCCGAGTGCGATCTGGACCCAGGTCACCGACAACGCCGACTCGATCGTGAAGGGCGCCGGCGTCACCGGGCGCAACGCGCTGATCGGCACCCTCGCCGGCGCCGTGCTCGGGGTCGCGGGCGCGATGCTCGCCGGCTCCTTCCGCTTCGTCGACCAGATGGCCGCGCCCGTCGTCGCCGCGCTCGCGGTGATCCCGATCGTCGCGCTCGCGCCGGTGCTCTACTCGATGTTCGGTGCCGCGGTCGACACCGGCCGGATCATCGTCGCCGGCATCTCGGTGGCCGTCCCGGTCTACCTCAACACGCTGCGCGGGCTGCGCCAGGTGCGGCAGGTCCACCTCGACCTGATGGCCGCCTGCGCGGCCAGCCGCTGGCAGGTGGTCCGCACGGTCACCCTGCCCACCGCGACGCCGTACGTCTTCACCGGCCTGCGCGTCGCCTCGTCGCTGGCCGTGATCGCCGCCCTGATCGCCGAGTACTTCGGCGGCCCGATCGGCGGTCTCGGCAAGTCGATCACGTCGTCCGCCGCAAGCAGCAACTACCCGCTGGCGTGGGCGTACGTGACCGGCGCGATCGTGCTCGGCCTGCTGTTCTACGTCGTCACGCTGCTGGTCGAGCTGTGGTTCTCGCGCCACCACCGACCGTCCTGAGCCCCACCGTCTCGGACCCCCGCCCCCGAGGAAACAGGAGAACCCGATGAAGAGAACACTGAAGCTGGGCGCCGCTGCCGCCGCCCTCGTCCTGGTCGCCTCCGGTTGCGGGAGCGACGACGGCGACGGCGACGCCGAGGTCGACGTCACCACCAACGAGGACTGCGCCGCGCGCACCCAGGAGGCCCGCGACGCGGGCGAGCTGACCGAGGTCTCCCTCCAGCTCCAGTGGGTCTCGCAGGCACAGTTCGCCGGCTACTACGCCGCCGTCGCGGAGTGCTACTACGTCGACGAGGGCCTCGACGTGAAGATCGTCGAGGGCGGCGTCGACATCGTCCCGCAGGACGTGCTCGCCTCCGGCGACGTCGACTACGCCATCTCGTGGGTGCCGAAGGTGCTCGGCTCGATCGAGCAGGGCGCCGCGATCACCGACGTGGCGCAGATCTTCGAGCGCAGCGCGACCACGCAGATCTCGTTCAAGGACAAGAACATCACCAAGCCCGCCGACCTCAAGGGCAAGGCCGTCGGCAGCTGGGGCTTCGGCAACGAGTGGGAGCTCTTCGCCGGCATGCAGGAGGCCGGCGTCGGGGTGGGCGACATCAACCTCGTGCAGCAGGCCTTCGACATGAACGCCTTCCTCGCCGGCGACATCGACGCCGCCCAGGCGATGACCTACAACGAGTACGCGCAGGTGCTGGAGACGGTGAACCCGGAGACGGGCGAGCTCTACACGCCCGACGACCTCAACGTCATCGACTGGAACGACGTCGGCACCGCCATGCTGCAGGACGCGATCTGGGCCCAGACGGAGAAGCTGTCCGACCCGGCCTACGAGGAGCAGACGGTCAAGTTCATCAAGGCCAGCATCAAGGGCTGGGCGTTCGTGCGCGACAACCCCGAGGACGCTGCGCAGATCGTGGCGGAGTCCGGGTCCGAGCTCGGCACCAGCCACCAGCTCTGGATGACCAACGAGGTCAACAAGCTGCTGTGGCCCTCGACCAACGGCGTCGGGGTCATCGACGAGGCCGCCTGGAAGCAGACCGTCGACATCGCGCTCAACACCAAGAACGAGACCGGCGCGACGATCATCACCAAGGAGCCGCCGGCGACGGCGTACACGAACGAGTACGTCGAGAAGGCGCTCGCCGAGCTCGAGGCCGACGGCGTCGACACGATGGGTGCCGACTTCGAGCCGATCACGGTCGAGCTGAAGGAAGGCGGCAAGTAGCCCATGGATGACCGGGACGCCCTCGCGGCGCAGCTCGACAAGGAGCACGTCTTCCACTCGTGGAGCGCACAGGCGGCGCTGGCGCCGCTCGTCGTCGCGGGGGGTCTCGGTACCCGGGTCTGGGACCACTCCGGCCGGGAGTACCTCGACTTCTCCAGCCAGCTGGTCAACGTCAACATCGGCCACCAGCACCCGAAGGTGGTCGCCGCGATCCAGGAGCAGGCGGCGACGCTCGCGACGATCGGGCCGGCCACCGCCAACCTCACCCGCGGCGAGGCGGCGAAGCGGATCGCAGCGCGCGCGCCCGCCGGCATGGACAAGGTGTTCTTCACCAACGGCGGCGCGGACGCCAACGAGAACGCCATCCGGATGGCGCGGCTGCACACCGGGCGCGACAAGGTGGTCTCGACCTACCGCAGCTACCACGGCAACACCGGCGCCGCGGTCGTCGCCACCGGGGACTGGCGCCGGCTGCCCAACGAGTACGCCCGCGGGCACGTGCACGTGTTCGGGCCCTACCTCTACCGCTCGGAGTTCTGGGCGACCACGCCCGAGGAGGAGTGCGAGCGGGCGCTGCGGCACCTGCGCCGGGTGATCGAGTGCGAGGGGCCGCAGAGCGTGGCCGCGATCCTGCTGGAGACGGTGCCCGGCACCGCCGGGATCATGGTGCCGCCACCGGGCTACCTCGCCGGCGTCCGGGCGCTGGCCGACGAGCACGGGATCGTGCTCATCCTCGACGAGGTGATGGCGGGCTTCGGGCGGACCGGTGAGTGGTTCGCGCTCGACGCGCACGACGTCGTACCCGACCTGATCGTGTTCGCGAAGGGCGTCAACTCCGGCTACGTGCCGGTCGGCGGCGTCATCATCAGCGCTCCGATCGCGACGACATTCGACGAACGGGTGTTCCCCGGTGGCCTGACCTACAGCGGTCACCCGCTGGCCGCCGCCTCCATCGTGGCGTCCATCGACGCGATGGCGGAGGAGGGCATCGTCGACAACGCCCGCACGATCGGCACCGACGTCCTCGGCCCCGGCCTGGCCGAGCTCGCCGAGAAGCACCCGGTCGTCGGGGAGGCCCGTGGTGTCGGGGTCTTCTGGGCGCTCGAGCTGGTCGCCGACCCGGCGACCCGCGCGCCCGTCGCCCCGGCCCTGATGGGACGGGCCAAGGCCGAGCTCGTCTCCCGCGGCGTGATCCCGTTCATCGCCGACAACCGCATCCACGTCGTACCGCCCTGTGTCGTGACCGCCGACGAGGTGGCCGAGGCGCTGACGGCGTACGACGCCGTACTGACCCTGCTCGACGAGGAGCTCTGAATCCACCCCCCGACGTTCTCCATCTCCCCCGCTGCGCTCCTCCGATGAACAACGCCGCGGGGACCCCGGAAAGGAAACGACATGGACGAAGTCCTTGACCACTGGATCGCCGGCCGTCCCGACGCCGGCACGTCGGACCGCAGCGGGCCCGTCTACGATCCCGCCCTCGGGCACATCGCCCGGCAGGTGCGCTACGGCAGCGCCGCCGACGTCGATCGCGCTGTCGCCGTCGCGAAGGAGGCCTTCGCGAGCTGGGGGGAGGCCTCCATCGCGCGGCGGCAGCAGGTGCTGTTCGGGTTCCGCGAGCTGCTCAACGCCCGCAAGGACGAGCTCGCGGCGATCCTCACCTCCGAGCACGGGAAGGTGCTCTCCGACGCGGCCGGCGAGGTCGCGCGCGGGCTGGAGGTCGTGGAGTTCGCGTGCGCGATGCCGCAGCTCGCCAAGGGCGCCTTCTCGCAGAACGTCTCGACCGACGTCGACGTCTACTCCGTCAAGGAGCCGCTCGGCGTCGTCGGCATCATCAGCCCGTTCAACTTCCCGGCGATGGTCCCGATGTGGTTCTTCCCGATCGCGATCGCCTGCGGCAACACCGTGGTGCTCAAGCCGAGCGAGAAGGACCCGAGCGTCGCGAACTGGATGGCCGCGCTGCTCGCCGAGGCCGGCCTGCCCGACGGCGTCTTCAACGTCGTCCACGGCGACAAGGAAGCGGTCGACGCGCTGCTGGTGAACCCCGACGTGGCGTCGATCTCGTTCGTGGGTTCGACCCCGATCGCGCGCTACGTCTACGAGACCGGTACCGCCCACGGCAAACGGGTCCAGGCCCTCGGTGGCGCCAAGAACCACATGCTGGTGCTGCCCGACGCCGACCTCGACCTGGTCGCCGACTCCGCCGTCAACGCCGGTTTCGGGTCGGCCGGCGAGCGTTGCATGGCCATCTCGGTCGTCGTCGCGGTGGAGCCGGTCGCCGACGAGCTGATCGACAGGATCCGCGACCGGATGGGCAAGCTCGTCATCGGCGACGGCCGCAGGTCCTGCGACATGGGCCCGTTGATCACCCGCGAGCACCGCGACAAGGTGGCCGGCTACCTCGACGTCGCCGCGACCGACGGCGCGACGGTCGTCGTCGACGGGCGCGAGGTCGAGGTCGACGGCTCGCCCGACGGGTTCTGGCTCGGCCCGACGCTGATCGACCGTGTCCCGACGACGTCGGCCGTCTACACCGACGAGATCTTCGGGCCGGTCCTGTCCGTGGTGCGGGTGGCGTCGTACGCCGACGGGGTGGCGCTGATCAACGCCGGGCCCTACGGCAACGGGACGGCTATCTTCACCAACGACGGGGGTGCCGCCCGGCGCTTCCAGCGCGAGGTCGAGGTCGGCATGGTCGGCATCAACGTGCCGATCCCGGTGCCGGTCGCCTACCACTCGTTCGGCGGCTGGAAGGCGTCGATCTTCGGCGACGCGAAGGCCTACGGCCCGCAGGGCGTGGAGTTCTTCACCCGTGAGAAGGCGATCACCTCGCGCTGGCTCGACCCGTCGCACGGCGGGCTGAACCTCGGGTTCCCGCAGCACACCTGAGCGACGGGACGTCCCGGGTCGGACCGCCCGATCGGACTACCCCGGTCGGGCGCTTCGGCCGTCGCGCCCGCCTGGCCGCCTGGCAAGGATGGAGCGATGACGGGGAGGGAGTCCTTCCGCGGCGTCCTGGTGGACGGCCTGCGGGTGCAGTTCGGATCGGTCGAGGCCGTCACGGGTGTCGACCTGCGCGTCGAGCAGGGCCAGTCGATGGCGCTGCTCGGTCGCAACGGAGCCGGCAAGTCGACCACGATGCGGGTGCTCGCCGGCGTCGTACCGCCGACCTCGGGCACCGCCCTCGTTGGCGGGTACGACGTCCGCGACGCCACGCTCGAGGCGAAGCGGGTGGTCGGGTACTGCCCCGACGTCGGCGGGCTGGTGCCTCGCGCGACACCGTGGGAGCACCTGCAGCTCAGCGCGCGCCTGCGCGACCTCGGCGACTGGGAGATGCGTGGCCGGGCGCTGCTCGAGCGCTTCGACCTCGGCGACGTCGCCCACCGGGTGACGGCCGGCTTCAGCCACGGCATGTCCCGGCGGCTGAGCGTCGTGCTGGCCGCCCTGCACGAGCCCGAGGTGCTGCTGCTCGACGAGCCCTTTGACGGCGTCGACCCGGTCGGCGTCGAGGCGACCTTCGACGTGATCGAGGACGCCCGCGCCCGGGGTGCCGCGGTCCTCGTCTCCACCCACCTGCGCGACCTCGCGGTCGAGGTGTGCTCGGAGGTGGCGGTGCTGCGCGGAGGGACGCGCATGGCCACCATCTCCTCCGGCTTCATGGCCGGCGACGACGGCGCCCGTGCCTACCGCGCCCTCCTCGCCGGCTGAGGGGTCGGCGTACCGGGGGCGGCGTGCCCACCCGGTGCGCGACGTCGGCCACCTGCTCCGCTTCCGCGCCGCGACCGTACGACGCCCGCGAGTCGCCGCGACCGCGCTGGCCGTGCTCGTCCTGGTCACCGTGGCGGCGGCCGTCGTGCCGGCCTGGGTCGCGGTCGACCCCGCGGCCGGCCGGCTGCTGCAGCCCGCACTGGCCGGGGTCGCGTTCGTGTCCCTCGCCGCGGCGGCCGCCGCCGGCGGCGGCCGGGAGCTGCTCGGGCGTGAGGCCGCGGCCGTGCACCCGATCAACCCGCTGACCGACCACCTCGGTGCGCTGCTGCTGGCGCCGCTCAGTGCCGGCTGGCTGATCCAGGCGTGGGCGCTGCTCGGTCTCGCCGCGGCGGTCGGCGCGCCGGGCGCGTCCGTGGTGGCCCTCGGGTGGCTGGTCGCGATGACCGTGCTGGCGCAGGCCGTGGGCTGGGCCTCGGAGTGGCTGCGTCGCCGGCACCGTGGCCTGCTGCCGGTCCGCCTGGTCCTGCCCCTCGTGGTCGGCGCGATCCTGGCGGTGGGCCCCGCTGCTGTCGTCGCGTCCGCGATCCGCGACGGCGACCGGGTCGCTGCCGTCGTGGTGACGCTGGTCCTCGGCACCCTCGGGCTGGTCACCCTCGGCGCCCGTCTCGCTCGCGCCGTCGCCCGGTTGGTACCGCGCGACGAGGGTCGGCTCGAGACCCGCGCCCATGCTCCGCGACCGACTCCTCGCAGCGGCTTCGTCGTGCTTCGTCGGGTCGACCGCGGGTCGGTCTGGCGCAGCGCCCCGCTCCGCCGCGGCACCTGGCTGCTCGCCCTCGCCCCCGGCTCGGTCGCCCTCGTCGGTGGACTCGACTGGTCGGCGCTGGTGATGATGCCGGGCCTCGTCGCGTCCGGCTGCGTACTGCTGTTCGGCGTCAACCTCTGGTGCCTCGACGGCCGCGGGATGCTCTGGCGCGAGACCCTGCCCGTCGCCCCGCGCACCGTCGTCGCCGCGCGGGCCTGGGTGCTCGCCGAGCTGCTCGTCGGCGCCGGTGCGGCGACCCTGCTGCTGGGGGCGGTCCGGGCCGGGCGCCCCACCGTCGTCGAGCTCGCGGCCGTCGTACTCGCCCTCGCCGTGGTCGTCGCCCAGTCCCTCTCCGCCGGCCTCCGGTGGTCCGCCGCCCACCCGCACGCCGTCGACCTCCGCTCCGCCCGGGCCACTCCGGCCCCGCCACTGGCGATGGTCGGCTACTCGCTGCGCCTGGCCGTCTCCACCACGTTCGCCGGCCTGCTGCTCGCCGGCCTGGCCGGCGCCGGCCGGGTCGACCTGCTGCTCGCGGTGTCGGTCGTGCTGGTGCTGGTGTCGGCGCTCCGCATCGCCCGTGCGGTACGACGGTGGGGCGATCCGGTCGCCCGGGCGGAGGTCGTGGCGGTGGTCGCCGCCTGACGCGGTGGTCGAGGACGTCGCGCAGCGACCGTCTGGAGACCTCGTCACCGACGCACCCGCTGTGCCCTGCGGATGGGGACGTGGTCGGGTCTTCAATCGCAGCAACGAGGGGGGTGGGCACGGGGCTGAGCGGGACGGTCGGGTGCGGCCCGGTGCCCTCGCGGGCCACCCCTGTGGCCACTAGCCCTCCACACTGTCCGGATCGACTTTCCCCTGTCCACAAGCGGTTTCCGCCGCAGCATCAACGTCGGAGGTCGGTGAGAGAATCCAGTCATGGATCTCGGGAACCAGTCTCCCTCGGTGGGGCAGTACGACGGCCGTTCGGTCGCCGAGCTGCTCACCGAGATCGGTGCTGGCGTCCGGGGTCGGAGGTCGCTGACGATCGACGAGTGGATCGGGATCGTCGCGTGGGCCGACCAGAACGTCGTGGCCTGCGCCGCGGGTGCCGCGACCTTGGTCGAAGGCGTGATCGACACCGGTGTCCCCATCGCCGGCCCCGGCGCCCCGCTCGTGTCGGAGTTCGCGCTGATGGAACTCATCGCGGTCCTGGAACGCTCCCCCGACGGCGGCCGGACCTATGTCGGGCAGGTCGTCGAGTGCGCCTGGCGACTGCCCCGGCTCTACGCCGCGGTGATCGGCGGAGAGGTCGAGCACTGGAAGGCCGCCAGGATCGCCGACCTCACCCGCTCGCTGCCCTTCGATGCCGCTTCGTTCGTCGACCGGCACCTCAACGCCGCCATCGGCGGTGTCGGGTGGGCCCAGCTCGAGCGACTGGTGACCGAGGCGGTCCTGCGGTTCGACCCCGAACGCGCCGAGGCCGAGCGACAGGCCGCGAACGACCGGCGGCGGTTCGGTCCCGGTGAGGTCGACCAGCATGGCCTGGTGGCCTGGGACGGGCTCCTCGACGCCGCCGACAGCCACGACCTCGACCTGGCCGTCAACCGCGAAGCCGCGCTCCGGGGGAAGCTTGGTGACACCGACTCCCTCGACGTGCGTCGGTCGAAGGCGGCAGGCGCGATCGCGCGACGCGATCTCGCCCTCGACCTCCTCATCGCCGACGACGAGACCGGCGAGGTGATCGCCGAAGCGCCCGGACGGCGGGTCGAGCTTCACGTCCACCTCACCGACACCGCCCTCACCGGCGGCGACACCGACGACGACACTGACGGCGACACTGACAGCAGTGCGAACCCGGTGGGGCGGTGTGAGGAGACCCGGACGCCGATCACGGTCGCGCAGATCAAGGAATGGCTCCGCGCACCCAACACGACGGCGATCGTGCGGCCGGTGATCAACCTCGGGGACTGCATCCCCGTCGACTCCTACGAGATCCCCGACCGACACAAGCGCAGGGTCCGGCTCCGCGACAACACTTGCCGGTTCCCCGGTTGCCCCCAGCAAGCGGCGAAGTGCGACCTGGACCATTGCCGAGCGCATGCCGACGGCGGGCCGACGTGTCCGTGCCAGCTGGTTCCGCTCTGCAGACGGCACCATCGCGCGAAGACGTTCTCCCTGTGGCGATACGTGATCATCGCTCCTGCCCACTACCTGTGGATCTCCCCGAACGACCGGCACTTCCACGTCGGACCCGAAGGCACCCGGGCCCTCGACTCACCCCGCCGACTCGACCCCGACGAACCATGACCGCCACGCCCCGCACCCCGCCCGGCGGGCACGGCCTGGGCGGGGGCGTCCGCATGTCCGGAGCCTCTCCCGACGACAATGAAGAGGTGCCAGCCACTGGTGTCCTGCCCTGCATCGTTCGCAGGAACGCGCGGGTGGCGGCGACGCTGCAGCAGCAGATCAAGCGACGACGCGGACGTTGAGCCGACCCGGGCTCACGCCACTCAGTAGTGTCGGCCGGGTGACCGACGAGCAGCCGCAGACCCGCGTCCTCATCACCGGCGCCGCCTCCGGGCTCGGCGCCGCCCTCGCCACTGCCTGGGAGGCGCGCGGAGCGCGGGTGCTCCGCACCGACCGGGTGGCGGACGAGTCGGTCGGCGAGCTCCGCCTCGACATCACCAGCGACGCCGACTGGGCGGCCGCGCGCAAGCACGTCGAGCGGGAGTGGGGCGGGCTGGACGTGCTGGTCAACAACGCCGGCATCGCCGGTGGCGGCCGCCTGGACGTCTCAGGGATCGATGAGTGGCAGCGGCTGGTCGACATCAACCTGCTCGGCGCGGTCCGCGGTACGGCGACCTTCACCCCGCTCTTCAAGCGGCAGGGCAGCGGTCGCATCGTCAACGTCGCCTCGCTCGCGGGGCTCGTGCACCCGGCCGGGATGGCCGGCTACAACGCCACCAAGGCGGCGGTCGTGGCGCTGACCGAGACCACCGGGCACGAGCTCGCGGCGCACGGGGTGACGGCGCACGTAGTGTGCCCGTCGTACTTCCGGACCAACCTGATGGCCGGCGTCGAGGGGCGCGACGCCGCCCTGCAGCACGTGATGACGAAGCTCGTCGAGGACAGCCCGATCAGCGCCGACGACATCGCCACAGCGGTGCTCGACGCGATCGACGCGGGCACGGAGCTGATCGTCCCCGACGAGGCGGCGCGCGGGGCGTACCAGCTGAAGCAGTCCGACCGGGCGTCGTACGACGCGGTCATGCGGGCCCAGGCGCGCAAGCTCGACGTCATCGCGGAGAACGCCCGGTGAGGAGCATCCCGGACGAGTCGCGCCCGGTCCGTGACGAGGACGCCTTCGACGTCGCCGCGGTCGCCGACTGGCTCGGCCGCGGGCCGATCACCGAGGTGCGGCAGTTCCCCGGCGGTGCCTCCAACCTGACCTACCTGCTGCGGATGGCGCAGGGTCCGGAGCTGATCCTGCGCCGCCCGCCGGCGGGCACGAAGGCGAAGGGCGCGCACGACATGGGCCGGGAGTTCCGGATCCAGTCGGCGCTGAAGCCGGTCTTCGGCCAGGTGCCGACGATGGTCGCCTACTGCACCGAGGAGGAGAGCCCGGTCGGCAGCGAGCTCTACGTGATGGAGCGGCTGCACGGGCTGATCCCGCGCCGCGACTTCGGCTTCCCGATCAGCCCGGAGCAGGCGGACCGGCTCTGCGACAACGCCGTCGACACCCTCGTCGCCCTGCACTCGATCGACGTGGCGGCGGTCCCCGGGCTGGCGGCGCTCAACAAGGGCGAGGGCTACGTCGCCCGGCAGGTCGGCGGCTGGATCAAGCGCCTCGACAACGCGCGGACCGACGACACCGGCGACTGGTCCGACATCACCGGCTGGCTGGACGCCCACCAGCCCGCCGACGCCGGGTCGGCGATGATCCACAACGACTACCGCTTCGACAACATGGTGCTGGCTGCCGACGACCCGACCCGGATCATCGGGGTCCTCGACTGGGAGCTCGCCACCGTCGGCGACCCGCTGATGGACCTCGGCTGCACGCTGTCGTACTGGGTGCAGGCCGACGACGACGACTTCTTCCGGATGACCCGCCGCCAGCCGACCGCCGACCCGGGCATGTGGACGCGCCAGCGCGTCATCGACGCCTACCTGGAGCGGCGCGGCCTCTCGCTGAGCGCCGAGGAGTGGCGGTTCTACGAGGTGTTCGGGCTGTTCCGGTTCGCCGTGATCGCCCAGCAGATCTGGTACCGCTACTTCCACGGCCAGACCACCAACGAGGCCTACGCCGCCTTCGGTCCGGCGGTCGCCGGGTTCGAGGCGCGCTGCCGGCGCATCCTCGCCGGCGACCTGGCGGGCTGAGGCGATGGGAGTGCTGCTGCTGGTCCGCCACGGCCAGGCGTCCTTCGGTGCGGACGACTACGACGTGCTCTCGGACAACGGCTGGGAGCAGGGCCGGACGCTCGGCCGCTGGCTCGCCGACCACGGCCCGGTCCCCGGTTCGGTGGTGCACGGCGGGATGCGTCGCCACCGCGAGACCTGGGAGGCGATCGCGGAGGGCGCCGGTCTCGACCCGGCGTCGGGGATCGACGAGCAGTGGGCGGAGTTCGACCACCTCGCCGTCCTCGCCCGCCACGCCGAGCTCACCGGCGTGACGATGGCCCACGACGTCGACCGCCGCGCCTTCCAGGAGCACTTCGAGGTCTCCACCGGCCACTGGGCGGCCGCCGACGCGAGCGCCGGCTACCCCGAGCCGTACGACGCCTTCATCGCCCGCGCCCGCCGCGCGCTCGAGGCGGCCGCGGCCCTGCCGGGTCCGGCGCTGGTGGTGACGTCCGGAGGAGTGATCGCGGCGCTGGCCGCCGCCCTCGTCGTACCGGAGGGCGGGGAGATCGGCCCGGTCTGGGCGCGCTTCAACACCGTCATCGCCAACACCTCGGTCACCCGGGTCATCGTCGGGTCGACCGGCGCGCGGCTGCTCACCTTCAACGAGCACCCGCACCTGCCGAGGGACCTGGTCACCTACCGCTGAGGTCGACGCATCAGGGGCAGGTGTCCTTCGCGGGCTTGCCGGCGAACCGGTCCTCCGTCCACGCCAGGAGCTCCGGGATCGCGGGGGAGCCCCGCTCGACGAGCGGGACGTGGTCGCGGCCCTCGTAGACGCGGTAGTCGAGCTGCTGACCGGCCGCGCACCTGCTGGCGACGTACGCCTCCTGCGCGGCGGGCACGACGAGCTGGTCGTCGGCCCCCTGGCCGATCAGCAGCGGTGCCGAGATCGGGCCGGTCGGGACGTTCTCGGCGAGACGGTCGGCGAGGGTGCCGCGGTTGGGGTCGCCCCTCCAGATCGGCTTGTCGAGCGAGAGCACCGTCGCGACCGAGACCAGCGTGCTCGGCTCGGCGAGGCACCGGCGGGCAAGCTCCTTCACGATGGGCTGCGCGCCGGGCCTGACGTACTCGCCGTAGGAGACGTCGTCGTACACGCGCGCATAGGAGTCGATGACGTACGACGCGAACAGCTCGCCGCCCGTCACGTTCCCGAGGTTGTCGATCAGCGCGGGCAGGTTGCTGGCCGGCGCGAGTGCGGCGACACCCGCGATGTCGAGCTCGGGCGCATACTGCTCGGCCAGTACACCGGTCCACAGGGCGGCGTGACCACCCTGGCTGTGGCCCCACACGACGGTCCGCCTGCCGAGCCCGGCCTCGGTGAGCTGCTGGGCGGCACGGGTCGCGTCGAGGACAGAGCGACCCTCGGCCTGGCCGATCAGGTACGGGTGCGGTCCCTCGGTGCCGAGGCCGACGTAGTCGGTCGCCACGAACCCCCACCCCGCGTCCACCACCTTGTCGATGTTGAAGAAGGCCCCGGACTCGAACGGGTCGAGGAGTGTCGGCGCGCAGCCCCGGGCGGCCCCGGTCGTGCCGTGCGCCCAGGCGATGACCGGGATGCGGGCCGCGCGCTCCTCCGGGACCACCACCAGCGCGCTGGCGACCGCGGCCTGCCCGTCGTCGCGGGTGGTCGTGTAGAGGATGCGCCAGGCCTGGGCGCCCTCCGGGATCGCGCGGTCGAAGGGCTCGCTGCGCAGGAGCTCGCCCGGTGTGGCCGGGACCGTGTCCGGCGTGTCGTAGAAAGCGTCCGGTTCCGGGGCGCCGCGCTCGAGGGCCGCGCCGACGAGGACGAGGACGACCGCGAGGGCGACGGCGAGCCCGTTGCCCACCAGCCGGAGTGCACGCCTCACCGGTGAGGGGGCGTCGGCGGACGCGGGCGCCGGGCGGACCGAGGCCCACAGGAGGCGCGCACCGAGCAGCACCAGCCGGACGCCGAAGAGGACACCGATGACGATCACGCTGACGTCCGGCCAGCTGAGCGCCAGGAGCCCGAAGATCGCCGATGCGGCGCCGCCGAGCACGGCGTTCCACCGCTCCACGCCGCGCGTGGTCCGCGCGCCCCAGACCTCCAGCACCCCGCCGACCAGCAGGGTGAGTCCCACGACGAGGATGACGGCGCGCACGCCGGCGCCCGTCCAGGCCGCGAGCGCGAGCGCGGCGAGCGCGTAGAGCGCCGCCCGGGCGATCGCCAGCCGCCGTTGCGCCGGCTCGGCCGGGAGGTCGAGTGCCTCCGCGATCGCTGCGACGACGAGGCCCGCGAAGACCAGGAGGAGCAGGAGCGCCAGCGAGGTGAACGGCCGTGTCGCCAGGCTGCCGCCGAGGAGCAGCGCTGCCAGGCCCGCGGCGGCCGTCAACGCACGGGCGAGGGGGGCGCGGGGCGCCGGCCGCGGGCCGGAGGGTGTGATCGACACGACCGAATCCTAGGGTGTGCCGCGGCGGCCCGCGGCGCCGTCGGGACGGAGCCGGCGTCGTGGACGGGAGGTCTCCCGCGCTGGAACCCTTGACGCAGCGGTCCTTCCTGAGTTGGGTGTCGTGGGCGGAACGATCTCCGCACCGGCAGCAGCCCACAAGGCGAACGCCGTCCCTCTCGGATCTCGGAGGACTCACCCATGCATGTCCCTGCCGCGGGCGTACGACGCGCCCGCCGACTGCGCTCCCGCCTCATGATCGCCCCGGCGGCGATCCTCGGCCTCACGGTCGCCCTCGGCGCTCCCGCCCTGGCCGACGGCAGCGATCCCGGACCGGGCGCCGACGACGGCGCCGGCCTCACCGCCGACAAGACGGACCTGACCCGCTACAAGTCCGGTCGCTACGTCGTGATGCTGGCGGCACCGCCTGCCTCCACGGCGGACCAGACCCGGGCCGGCGCGGGGGAGCAGTTCGACGCGCGCGGGGCCGGCGTGGCGGCGTACACGAAGAAGCTGCGCGCCGCGCAGGACAAGCTGGGTCGCGACCTGGGCTTCAGCATCGAGCGGCACTACACGATCTCGGCCAACGGCTTCGTCGCCGACCTCACCGCGAAGCAGGCCACCGAGCTGGCGACCGACCGCCGCGTCCTCGTCGTCCAGAAGGACTCCCTCGTCTATGCCGACACCTGGAACACCCCCGACTTCCTCGGCCTGACGGGCAGGAAGGGCGTCTGGAAGCAGGTCGGCGGCGAGCGCAAGGCCGGCGACGGCGTCGTCGTCGGGGTCATCGACTCCGGCATCTGGCCCGAGTCGAAGTCCTTCCGCGGCGCGCCCCTGACGGCCGACCCGCAGGGCAGGTGGAGCACGAAGATCACCGGTGCCGTCACCTCGATGAGGAAGTCCGACGGCAACCTCTTCCGCGGCCTGTGCCAGGCGGGCGAGGAGTTCGAGGTCAGCGACTGCAACAGCAAGCTGATCTCGTCGCGCTACTTCGTCGAGGGGTACGGCGAGGCCCGCACCATCGAGGAGGACTACATCTCGCCGCGGGACGGCAACGGGCACGGCTCGCACACCGCGTCGACCGCGGCGGGCGCCCGGGTCGACGGGGTGAGCACCGAGGGCGTCGACTTCGGCTCCGTCAGCGGCGTTGCGCCGGCCGCGAAGATCTCGGTCTACAAGGCCCTCTGGGCGACCGACGACGGCCGGGCGTCCGGCACCACCTCCGACCTCGTCGCCGCGATCGAGCAGGCCGTGACCGACGGCGTCGACGTCCTCAACTACTCCATCTCCGGCCCGACCGACACCGTCCTCGAAGCGGCGGAGATCGCGTTCGAGGGCGCGGCCGAGGCCGGCGTCTTCGTCGCCGCGTCCGCCGGCAACAGCGGCCCCGGCGCCTCGACGGTGGCCCACAACAGCCCGTGGGTCACGACCGTCGCGGCGAGCACCCACACCAGCTTCGAGAACACCGTGGTCCTCGGCGACGGCCAGCAGATCGTGGGCGCGTCGATCAGCAGGACGGCGCTGCCCGACACGAGGCTCGTCGACGCGGCCGCCGTCGGCAACGGCTCGGCCTCGGCCAGCGACACGGCGCTGTGCGCGCCCGACAGCCTCGACCCGGCGAAGGTGAGCGGCACGATCGTGGTGTGCCAGCGGGGCGTCTACGACCGCGTCGCCAAGAGCACCGAGGTCGAGCGGGCCGGCGGCGTCGGCGTCGTCCTCGTCAACGTCAGCGAGGGCAGCCTCGACGCCGACTTCCACGCGGTGCCGACGATCCACGTCTCCGACGCCGACGCACCGACGGTCTACGACTACCTCGACTCCGCAGGTGACGCCGCCACGGCGCGCTTCGAGCTCGGCAACCTCTCCGGCTCGGTGACCCCGGTGCCCCAGATCGCCGGCTTCTCCTCACGCGGCCCGGCCGCCTCCGACGACAGCGACCTGCTGAAGCCGGACATCTCCGCGCCGGGCGTCAGCGTGCTGGCCGCCGTCGCACCGCCGTCCAACGAGGGTCGCGACTACGACCTCTACTCCGGCACCTCGATGTCGGCACCGCACATCGCCGGCCTCGCCGCGCTGATCCAGGGCGTGCACCCGCGCTGGGAGCCGATGAAGATCAAGTCGGCGATGATGACGACGGCGACCGACCTCAAGGCTGCTGACGGGACCAGGTCGAAGGACCTGTTCGCGCAGGGCGCCGGCCACGTGAACGCCAGGGCGTTCCTCGACCCGGGCCTGTTCGTCCTCTCCGACTGGGAGCAGTGGTACGGCTACATCACCGGACTGGGGCTCGACACGGGTGTGCCCGCCATCGCGCCGAACGCCGTCAACCTGCCGTCGCTGGCCGAGGGCCACGTGATGACCTCGACGACGCTCTCACGAACCTTCACGGCGGCCCGCAAGGGCACCTGGCGGGTCAGCGTCGACGTCCCCGGCTTCAAGGCCACCGCCAGCAGGTCGTCCGTCTCCGCGCGCCGGGCCGGACAGGCGACGAAGGTCGACTTCACCTTCGAGCGGACCAGCGCGCCGCTCAGCCAGTGGGCCTTCGGTCACGTCACGCTGACCGGGCCGACGACCGTGCGGCTCCCCGTCGCGCTGCGGCCGGTGTCGGTCAAGGCACCGACCTCGGTCACCGGCACGGGCGTCGACGGCTCGACCGAGGTGCCGATCACGGGTGGCTTCACCGGCGACCTGCAGGTGGCGCCGACCGGCCTGGTCAAGGGCCAGACCTCCGAGGGCTCGCTCGCCGTGGGTGACTACACGCTCGAGTGCGTGACCATCGGCGAGGGCAATGAGCTGGCGCAGTTCGACCTCGTCGCGCCGGACCCGACCAGCGACCTCGACATGTACGTGTACGCCGCCGAGTCGTGCGACCCGTCGACGATCTTCGCCGTCGCCGGCGAGGCGGCGACGCCGTCGCCGGGGGAGACCTTCTCGCTCGAGGGGGCGCCGGCCGGCACCTACATCGTGGAGGTGGACGCGTTCGCGGCCGGTGACCAGGGCGCCCCGGTGCCGTGGTCGCTGCGGGTCTACGACCTCGGTGGCTCGCCGTCGGTCGGCAACCTGGCCGTCGACCCGAACCCGGTCCCGGTCACCACCGGCGCCGAGACGTCCTTCGACGTGACCTGGAGCGGGCTCGACGCCGACGCGCACTACTTCGGCCTGCTCGGGTACGACGGCGCGCCGAACTCGACGTTCGTCTACGTCGACACCACCACCCCGTAGGGACAGCCCCTGGTGGGTTCCTTCACAGAGGCCGACCGCTTCTGTGAAGGAACCCTCCCTAGGGTCGGACCCAGGCCGGGCGCGCACGGATCCGACAGGTCGGTCCGGGTGGCGGTGGGCCGGTCGTGAACCCCCCAGACCAACCACGACCGGGTCACCCAGGACCTGCTCCAGAGGAGCGTGCCCGGGACCTGGCGACGCTGGCCGGGGGACCCCGGGGACCCTTGCTCCCCCGGCCAGCTCGTCGCTGGCGAGCCGGCGGTCAGACCAGCTTCTTGAGCACGCCGAGCGGCGCGTGCTTCATGACCGGCGCCATCGCCGCCCACGGCAGGGGCGGCACGCACGCGTCGGCCACCTCCTTCTCGATCGCGGCGACCATCGCGCGCACGCCCTTCTCGGTCGAGGCCATCAGCGGCGTCGACTGCTCGACCTTGTCGTTCATCTCCGAGCGGATGTAGCCCGGGTAGAGCACGGTGACCTTGATCTTCTTCTGGAGTCTCGTCCCGTGCAGCTCGGTGCGCAGGCCCTCGGCGAGGTGGGCGACGCCCGCCTTGGTCGCGGCATAGGTCGTCATCGCGGACGGCATGCCCCGCATCGCCGACATCGACGACACCATCACCAGGTGCCCGGCCTCCTGGGCACGGAACACCTCCATCGCCGCCTCGGTCTGGGCGAGCGCGCCGACGAAGTTGGTCATCGCCGTCTCGAGGTTGGCGTCGAACCGGCCGGTGCCGAGCTTCGCGCCCTTGCCCAGCCCGGCGTTGACGACCACCCGGTCGAGCCGGCCGAGCTCGTCGCGCAGCTCGCCGAACACCCGGAACACGGCCGCGTGGTCGGTGACGTCGAGTGCACGCAGCGCGACCCGCCGCTCCGGGTCGGCGGCGAGGATCTCGGCCCTCAGCTCCTCGAGGCGTTCGGTACGACGCGCGGCCAGCGCGACGTCGTACCCAACGCGTGAGAACTGGCGGGCCATCTCGGCGCCGAGGCCGCTGGAGGCGCCGGTGATCAGGATCGTCTTCGCGGTACCTGAGGTCATGCCGGGAGTGTGGCAGGGCTCGACACCGGGAGACATACCGGGTATACATGTCCATACCCGGTATGTATTCCTGTCGTGGAGGCCCGATGTCCGTCAAGCACGCACTCCTGGCGCTGCTCGAGCAGCAGCCCATGTACGGCTACCAGCTGCGCGTCGAGTTCGAGCAGCGCACCGGAACGACCTGGCCGCTCAACGTCGGGCAGGTCTACACGACGCTGACCCGACTCGAGCGTGACGGCCTCGCGGCCGCCGATGGCGAGGACGCCGAGGGCCACGTGGTCTACCGGATCACCGACGCCGGCCGGACCGAGGTCGCCACCTGGTTCACCACCCCGGTCGCCCGGACCCAGCCGCCGCGCGACGAGCTGGCCATCAAGCTGGCGCTCGCGGTGACCGTGCCCGGCGTCGACGTCGGCACCGTCATCCAGCAGCAGCGCAGCGCGACCATGGCAGCGCTGCAGGACTACACCCGGCTCAAGCGGCAGGCCGGTGCGGCCACCGCAGCGGAGCCCGCCGACCTCGCCTGGAGCCTGGTCCTCGACTCGCTCGTCTTCAGTGCCGAGGCGGAGATCCGGTGGCTCGACCACTGTGAGGCCCGGCTGCGACGGGCGGCCCGGGAGCGACCGGCCGACAGCCCGACCTCGACCACTCCCCTCTCGGAACGGAGCGCCCGATGACCGGCTACCTCGACCAGGTACGACGCCTGGACCGCGCCGAGCGCCGCTGGCTGGCTGACGCGAAGGATCGGCTGCGCCGGCCGCGCACCGCCGAGCCGGCCCCCTCCGACGCCACGGTGAAGGCGGCCGATCGATGAACGGCCCCGATGCCGTGCTGCGGATGATGGACGTCAGCCGCGTGCACGGCGCCGGTGCCGGCGAGGTGCACGCGTTGCGCGGGATCTCGTTCGCGGCGTACCCGGGTGAGCTGGTCGCCGTGATGGGTCCGTCCGGTTCGGGCAAGTCCACGCTGCTGACCCTCGCGGGTGGGCTGGACCGGCCGACGTCCGGGATGGTCACCGTCGAGGGCACCGACCTCGACCGGCTGGATCTCGACGGTCGCGCGCGGATGCGGCGTACGTCGATCGGCTACGTCTTCCAGGGCTTCAACCTGATCCCGGCGCTGACGGCGGCGGAGAACGTCGCCCTGCCCCGCGAGCTCGACGGTGCCTCCGCCCGGGAGGCCCGGGCCGAGGCCCGCACGGCACTGGAGGAGGTCGGCATCGGCGAGCTCGCCGACCGCTTCCCCGACGACATGTCCGGCGGCCAGCAGCAGCGCGTCGCCATCGCCCGGGCGGTCGTCGGCGAGCGGCGGCTGATCCTCGCCGACGAGCCGACGGGTGCGCTCGACACCGAGACCGGGGAGGAGATCCTGCGCCTGCTGCGTGCCCGCTGCGACGCCGGTGCGGCCGGCGTCCTCGTCACCCACGAGGCCCGGCACGCCGCGTGGGCGGACCGGGTGGTCTTCCTGCGCGACGGCGTCGTCGTCGACGAGACCGGGTCGGACCCGGTCGAGCTGCTCACCGAGTCCTCGGCGGGCTAGGTCGTGTCCCCCATTCCCTGGCGGCGCCCAGCCCGCCCAGCACGCACGCTGGCGGCGTTGCCGACGCTCGACGTGCGCCCAGCATGCCAGCGCGCCGGCGCCTTGCCATCGCACGCACTGGACGAACTGGGCATCCACCGAGGAACGGGAGACACGACCTGATGGGTACGACGACCGGCGGCTGGCGGGTCGCCCTCCGCCTGGCCCGGCGGGAGGCCTGGCGGCGCAAGGGCCAGACCGCGCTGATGCTCGTCCTGATCTGCCTGCCGGTGGTCGCGGTGACGGCGGCGGCCATCGTGTGGCGGACCCAGGACGTGTCGAGCGCCGAGGGCGTCGACCGGCGGATGGGGTCGGCCGACGCGCTGGTCGAGGCCGCGCCCGCCACGACGGCGTCGCAGGAGTTCGACCCCGAGGGCGGGAACAGCTGGTACGGCACCAGCGACCCGGCCACCCTCGACGAGGTCCTCGCGGTCCTGGGCGGGCAGCGGCCGGCGATCCCCTTCCAACGGGAGACGCTGGACTTCGCCACCGAGAAGGGCGTCGGCAGCCTCGAGGTCCTCGCGACCGACCTCGCCGACCCACTCGCGGAAGGCCTGGTGGAGCCCGTCGCTGGCACGTACCCGCCGGGGCCGGGCGAGGTCGTGGTCAACCAGGCGGTCGTCGACCGGGGGCGCGGTCTGGGCGACGTCCTGACCGTCATCCGGAAGACCCCGGACGGCGAGCAGGCCTACGACCTGCGGATCGTCGGCATCGCCGAGAGCACCAGCTTCCGCGGCTACGAGATGGCCGCGGGACTGCCCGGTGCCTTCGGTGAGCCCGGTCCCGGCAACCTGGTGCGCTGGCTGGTCGGCGGCGGCGCGGTGGGCTGGGACGAGGTCCGCTCCCTCAACGCGATCGGTGTGCTGGCCACGTCGCGGGCCGTGCTGACCGACCCGCCACCCGCGTCGGCGCTGCCGCCGGAGTTCGCGCAGTCCGACGAGCCGGTCGACCAGCTGACCATCACCGTGCTCGCCCTGGTCGTGGTCATGGTGCTGCTGGAGGTCGTCCTCCTCGCGGGACCCGCGTTCGCCGTACGGGCGAAGGTGCAGGCGCACGCCCTGGCCCTCGTCGCGGCAGCCGGAGGTACGCCGCGGCAGGCCCGCCGGACCGTGCTCGCCTCGGGCGTGGTGATCGGCGCCGTCGGCGGCGCGCTGGGGGTGGGCCTCGGGATCGCCGTGGGCGCCGTCGCGGTGCCCGTCGCGCAGTCCTTCGACAGCGGGAGGTTCGGGCCGTTCGAGGTGCCGTGGCCGCTGCTGCTGGTCGTGGCCGCGTTCGGCTTCCTCTCGGCGGTGCTGGCGGCCGTCGTCCCTGCCTTCTCCGCCTCGAAGCAGGATGTCGTCGCGGTGCTGGCCGGGCGTCGCGGCGAGGGTCGCCCGTCGGTCCGGTCGCCGATCCTCGGCCTGGTCCTGCTGGGCGGCGGGATCGCCGGCGCGGCCGCGGGCGCCGGCGCCTCGACCGGTGCCGGTGCCAACGACCTGGGTGCGGTGCTGATCGCCGGGTCGGCGCTGGTCTCCGTGGTCGGCATGATCCTCGTCGTTCCTGTCGTCGTGGCGCTCGTCGCCCGGCTCGCCGGTCGTCTTCCGTTGGCGCTGCGCTTCGCCGCGCGCGACGCGGCCCGGCACCGCACCCGGACCGTGCCCGCCGTCGCCGCGGTCGGCGCGACGGTTGCGGGCGTGGTCGCCCTCGGGATCGCGGTGAGCAGCCAGGAGGCAGCCAATGCCGCGACGTACCATCCCCAGCTCCCCGACGGCTACGGCTCGCTCGCGCTGACGCCCGGGACCGACCCGGACGCGATCGACGAGGTACTGGCCCGCAGCGTCCCCGCCGGCCAGGTGGTCGACGTCCAGGGGGTGCAGACGTCCACCGACAGCAGCGAGCTGGAGATCGAGTTCAGCCAGGACGGCGAGGTGCTGCTGCTGTCGTACTGGTCCACCCTCGGCTCCCCGTACGCCGTCAGTGCCACGGTCCCCGACTACATCCAGCTCTCGGAGGCCGACCGTCGTCAGGCGGATGCCGTGCTGGCCGACGGTGGCCTGGTGCTGCTGCACGACCGGCAGGCCGCCGAGGACGGGATCGACGTCCCGACGCTCGACGGCGACCACCTCACCGTCGACGTCCGGCGCTGGACCCCCACCGACCAGGGGGACGGCCAGTCCCGGGTCGTCGCCTCGACGGACGCTGCCGCCGTGGTGATCCCGGTCGACCGCACCGCGCCGTCCGTCGCACTGTTCTCTCCCCGGCTCGTGCAACAGCTGCACCTGCCGACGTCGGTCGTGGGCAAGCTGGTGAAGGCGCCGATCAGCGGGGACGAGGAGAAGGACATCGCCGAGGCGCTGGCGGCGCTGCCCGACCGCCCGTACTTCTACGTCGAGCGTGGCTACCAGCCCGACGAGGCGGTCCGGATCATCCAGGGCGTCCTCGCCGCGTTGGGCGCCGTGCTGATGCTCGGCGGCACCCTGACCGCGACCTTCCTGGCCCTTTCCGACGCCCGCCCCGACCTCGCGACGATGGCCGCCGTCGGTGCCCGTCCGCGGACCCGGCGCGGCGTTGCGGCGGCGTACGCCCTCGTCGTCGGGGGCATCGGCGCCCTGCTGGGCGCCCCGGTCGGGTTCATCCCGGGCATCGCGATCAGCCATCCGCTGACCGAGGGCAGCGGTGCGGCCTCGCTCGACATGCCGTGGCTGCTCGTCGGAGTGGTCGTCGTGGGCCTGCCGCTGCTCACCGCGGCGGCGGTGGGGGCCTGTGCCCGCGGGCGGCTGCCGCTGACGGCGCGGATCGACTAGCGTCGCGCGGCATGGGACTCGACCTGCAGCTCCTCCGTCCCAGGCCCCGCGACAAGAGGACGAGTCCTCGTACCTTCGAGCAGCTGGGCCTGTACGTCGACGACGACCGCGCGTTCGAGAGCGCGGTCGAGGACGCCATCGCTGCATCGCGGCAGTCGACCTCGGTACCGATGATCATTCGCTTCAACGTGTTCGGGTCCACGGTGCTGCACCCGCCCGACATGGAGCAGCTCATCGCCGAGGTCCGGACCTTGGGTGGCGCCACTTCGGCGTCCTTCGTAGCACCGATCGTCGCGCTCGCGGAGCAGTGTGCGGCTACGCCGGGATCGGAGCTCCACGTCGACGGCGACTGACGGTCAGCCCCAGCGCGTCCTCACGTCGTCGAAGGAGCGGATGGCGTCGTCGTCGGTCAGCAGGGTCAGGCCCTCGAGCTGGGCTTGAGCGACGAGCATCCGATCGAACGGGTCGCGGTGGGTCCACGACAACGCGCCGGCTCGGGCCATGTGCGCGACCGACAGCGGCAGCTCGGTTGCCTGGACGTTGCGCAGCAGTCGCGTCCAGCCGTCGAGCACCTGGGTGCCGCCGGGCAGCCTGCCCAGTCGGGTCTTCTGGGCGATCTCGTAGGCGGACGCGGCGGAGACGTGGCGTTCGGCTGCCGAGCCGAGCAGCACGCGCTCGTCAGCCCCGAGCCGGGTGCTGTCACTCGCGAGCCACAGGAGGACGTGGGTGTCGAGCAGCAGTCTCATGCGCCGCTCTCCGGCTCGCTGCCCTCCCACGCCGCGAGCTCCTCCTCCGGGAGTGGCGTGAAGAACCGTTCGTCCACCTCGACGTCGTAGCCCCCGTAGACAAGGTCCACCCGCTGCAGTGGACGCAGCTCCGCGATCGGCTTGCCAGCCCGAGCGATGATCACGGACTCGCCGGCCTCGACCGACTTCAGGAGCTCGGACAGCCGGGTCTTGGCGTCCTGCACGTTCACGGTGGTGGGCATGAAACCACCGTACCTCCGAACGGTCAGGTTGACCAGACCAGTCTGACCATCACGGTCACCCCCGCTGTGCGGCCGGCGACCCCGGCGTCGGGAACCACGTCCGGATCACCGCCGCCTGGCCGCAGGTCCACAGCCCGCTCATCACCCAGTAGGCCAGCAGCGCGACCGGTACGACGCCGCCCGCGACCAGCATCCCGCCCGCGGAGAGCAGCGGCGCGAGCTGCTGGGCGCTGAGCATTGCCTCCGGCATGCCCTCGGTGACGGTGTTCGGCGCGACCAGGTGGCGCTGGGTGAACAGGCTGACCAGCGCGGCGGTCCCGGCGAGTCCGGCGACGACGGCGAGGTGGACGCCGCCGCCGGCGTACCCGTGCGCGGCCAGGGGGACGCCGAGGAGCGTCGCAGCGCCGAACGACGCGACCAGCGCGGGGGTGAGTGCGCCGACGGCCGTGCCGCCCGCGACCTGGGCGAGGAGGTGGTAGAGCGCCATCCAGACCGGGACCTGCGCCAGCATCGGCAGGCAGCCGAGTCGGGAGACCCCGTGCTCGGCGCCGAGTCGGCGCCGCTCCTCCATGAATGCCCGCAGGGTCTCGGGGTCGCGGGCGGCGAGCTTGTCGCGGTACTCCTCACTCAACCGCTGCAGGTGCGGCCGGGCACGGGCCGCGGCATGGGCCTGCCGGACCCCGCGGACCACCAGCGGCAGCAGCGCGAGGCGGACGAGGACGACCACGCCGGCGATGCTGAGCAGCCAGGTGGCGGCGCCGTCGGGATCGGCGCCGAGGGCGGTGACGGCGGAGTGGGCGGCGGCGACGACGCCCGCGAGGGCATGGGACAACGGGTCGAGCACGGACATGACGAGGCTCCTGGGAAGGGACGGAAAGAGGTCGTGGCTCGCACGGAGCGAGCGTCAGACCGTCCCGGGAGCGCGCGGGCGCACGGGGTGGCGGACCGGGTCCGTCACCAGCGAGGCGAGCGCCGGCACCGGCTGCCGGCTGCCCGGCCAGGTGGCTGGCCGGACGGCGAGGATCCCGCCGGCCGTCGTACCGACGAGGGCGGCGACGGCGACCGCGAGCATCGCGATGCCGGCCGCGAGTGGAGCCTCGGAGCCCGTCGCGAGCAGCGAGGAGGACAGTGCCGTGACGAGCGTGACCAGCAGCCCGGTCACCAGCGCGGACGCCCGCGCCGTGTGCCGGTGGTCGTCGCCGCTCATGTGCCGATCGTACGGTGCGGGAGCACGACGCTCCGCGCGTCGCGGGCTCAGCAGGGCTCGGGGACCCGGACCGTGTCCGGGTTGTCGCCGTCGTCGAACGGCCGGACGCAGTAGGTGCCCAGCTCGACCGGGACGGCGCGGTGGCCGCGGACCTGCCACCGGAACACCCGGACCGGCTCGGCCTCTCCGCGTGCCGGGAAGCCGCCCTTCGCGTTCTCCCAGGTGAGGAGAGTGCCGTCCGCGTCGAGCCACAGGGTGCTGTCGCGGCGGCTGTCGAAGCCGAAGCTGCGCGCCCGGGGCACGTCGAGCACGACCAGACCGGCCGGGTCGTCGGGGTCGATCGTGACCCATCGGTAGCGCGGTGGCCGGTAGGACGGCAGGCTGGTCTGCTGGACGGGCTCGTCGAGGCGCACGAGGAAACCGCCGTCGGCCGTCGTCGCGCCCAGCAGCCGCCACCGGTCGTTGAACCCCCGGTCGCGGGTGAGGACGACCGAGCGCCCGACCCCCGACAGCCCCCAGAAGAGCGTGACCTCGGCATCGGCCGTGGCCCGCAGGTCCACCGTGGGGAGAGTGTCGGGGCCGTTGGGGCTGAAGACCTCGCCCTCGTCGTACCAGCGGTCGGCAGCGAGCGCCGGGTGCAGGGCTTCGAGCCGGGGCAGGGCGGACGGGGTCGCCGACGTGGTCGTGGGCGCCGGGCTGGGGTCCGGGTCGGTCGAACGCCCCGGACCGACGAGCGCCAGCCCGGCCACCACGGCCACCACGGCCACCACGGCCGCCGCGGCCAGCCAGGGCGCGGGCGAGCGGCGTCGTACGACGAGCCGGCGGGCCGTCACGTCGGCCGGCACCTGGTCGGCGCGGGCGCCCAGCGCGGCCGCGAGGCGTTCCTCGACGGGTGTCATCGGGCGACCTCCTCGTTCTGCAGGGCACGTTCGAGCGCCGCGAGCGCCCGATGGGCGGTGGACTTGACGGTGCCGCGGGAGATGCCGGTCGTGGCCGCGATCTCGGCCTCGCTGAGCCCCGTGTAGTAGCGCAGGACGAGTACCTCCCGCTGCCGCCCGGGTAGCCGGCGCAACGCGGCCAGCACCTCGCGGTGCTCCTCGGCCAGCACGGCGATGTCGGCCGGGTCGCTGGCGAGCCCGATCGGCGCGACGTGCCCGCGCGCCGTGCGCCGGCGCCGCAGGGTCGACCGGGCGCCGTTGACGACGGCGGTGCGGGCGTAGCCGGCCGCCGCCGCGGGGTCCACCCGTCGACCGAGCATGCGGGCGAACGCGTCGTGCACGACGTCCTCGGCGGTGGGCAGGTCGTCGACGAGGAGCAGGGCCAGACGGACCAGCGGGATCCGGTGCTCGTCGTACAGCGTGGCGAGCCGGTCGGCGTCGAGGACGTGCTCGCGGTGCGTGCTCACCCGCCCCACCTCCCAGTCGCCGGTCGTCGGTCCATGACATTCAAGACGTCCGGGTCGCGCCGGGGTTGCTCGTCGGTGGACAAATTCCCGAGACAACTAACAGTCAGTCTTGACTGTTTGTTAGTTCCCGTCCATGCTGGACCCATGTCCGCCACCGCCCGCGTGCCGCAGGAGGAGCGCACCCGCGCCATGCGGCTGCGGCTGATGGAGGCGACCGTCGACCTGCTGGTCGAGAAGGGATTCAGCGGTACGACGACCACGCTGGTCTCGGAGCGCGCCGGCGTCAGCCGCGGGGCCCAGCTGCACCACTTCCCGACCAAGAACGACCTCGTCGTCGCGGCCGTCGCCCACCTGACGGAGATCCGCGGCTCCGACCTGGAGGCGGCCGTCGCCCGGCTCCCCGAGGGCAGCGGCCGCATCGAGGCGGTCGTGCAGATGCTCGGCGACCACTTCGCCTCGCCGGTCTTCACCGCCGCGCTCGAGCTGTGGGTCGCGGCGCGGACCGACGCCACGTTGCACGAGGCGGTCGCGCCGCTGGAGCAGCGCGTGGGCCGCGAGACCCACCGGCTCACCGTCGAGCTGCTCGGTGCCGACGAGTCGGTGCCCGGTGTCCGCGAGCTCGTCCAGGCCACGCTCGACCTGGTCCGCGGCCTCGGCCTGGCCAACACGCTCGGCGACGACGCCCGTCGGCGCCGCAAGATCCTCACGGAGTGGTCGCGCTCGCTCGAGTCGGCGCTCGCCCGTGATCAGAAGGAGAGCCCATGAGTGTCCTCGACGACGTCCTCGCCGACCTGGCCGCCGAGGGCGACCAGCTCCGCACCGCCGTGGCCGGCCTCGACGCCGACGGCTGGCGCACCCTGACGCCCGCCGAGGGCTGGGATGTTGCCACCACGATCGCCCACCTGCTGTGGACCGACGAGGTCGCCGTGCTGGCCGCCGGGTCCCTGACCGACGAGGGCAAGCAGGCGTGGGACGCCGTCGTCCTGCTGGCGATCGAGGACCCGACCGGCTTCGTCGACAAGGAGGCGCTGCGCATCGGCGAGCTGCCGGCCGACGAGCTGCTGGCCCGTTGGGACGCGGCCGGACCGGCGCTGGTCGAGGCCCTCCGGGCCTACCCCGACGGCCTCAAGATGCCGTGGTTCGGCCCGCCGATGTCACCGACGTCGATGGCGACGGCCCGCTTCATGGAGACCTGGGCCCACTCCCTCGACGTGTACGACGCCCTCGGGACTCGTCCCGAGGTGACCGACCGGATCCGCCACGTCGCCCACATCGGCGTGCGCACCCGCAACTTCGCCTACGCCAACAACGGCCTGGAGGCGCCGGGCGAGGAGTTCCGCGTCGAGCTGACGGCGCCCAGCGGCGCGACCTGGACCTGGGGCCCGGAGGACGCTCCCCAGAAGGTCACCGGATCGGCGTACGACTTCTGCCAGCTGGTCACCCAGCGGGTGCACCGTGACGACACGGACCTGGTCGCCGTCGGCGCCGACGCCGAGCGGTGGCTGACCATCGCGCAGGCGTTCGCCGGCCCGGCCGGCGGCGGGAGGGAGAAGAAGTGAGCACCGAGCCCCTGAAGGTCGCCAACTGCAGCGGCTTCTACGGCGACCGGCTCTCGGCGCTGAAGGAGCAGCTGGAGGGAGGCGACGTCGACGTCATCACCGGTGACTACCTCGCCGAGCTGACCATGCTGATCCTCGGCATGGACACGCTCCGCGACGCCGACCTCGGCTACGCCCGCACCTTCCTCAAGCAGCTCGAGGGAACCCTCGGCCTCGCCCTCGACAAGGGCGTCAGGATCGTCACCAACGCCGGCGGCCTCAACCCGGCCGGCCTCGCGACGCAGGTCCGCAAGCTCGCGGCCGAGCTCGGGGTCGACGCCAAGGTCGCGTACGTCGAGGGCGACGACCTGCGCCCGGCCAACCTGTTCCCGGGAGCGCTGACCGCCAACGCCTACCTCGGCGCGTTCGGCATCGCCTCCGCCCTGACCCGTGGCGCCGACATCGTCGTCACCGGGCGCGTGACCGACGCCAGCGTCGTCGTCGGTCCCGCGATCGCCCACCACGGCTGGCGGCCCACCGACTACGACGCCCTCGCCGGCGCCGTCGTCGCCGGACACGTCATCGAGTGCGGCACCCAGGCCACGGGCGGCAACTTCTCCGGCTTCACCGACCTGTTCCGCGCCGGTGCCCCGATGACGAAGCCGCTCGGCTTCCCCATCGCGGAGATCGCCGCCGACGGCAGCAGCATCATCACCAAGCACGACGGCACCGGCGGTGCGGTCACCGTCGACACCGTCACCGCGCAGCTGCTCTACGAGATCCAGACGACCCGCTACCTCAACCCCGACGTCACCACCCGGCTCGACTCGATCCGCCTGCGCCAGCAGGCGCCCGACCGGGTCGAGATCTCCGGCGTCACGGGCAGCGCCCCGCCCGAGCAGCTCAAGGTCGCGGTCAACACGCTCGGCGGCTACCGCAACCAGGTCGAGTTCGTGCTGACCGGCCTCGACATCGACGCGAAGGCCGAGTGGCTGCGCAGCCAGCTCGACCCCCAGCTCACCGCCGCCGACGTCACCTGGACCCAGACGCCCGCCCGCGGTGGTGACGCCGACACCGAGGAAGGCGCGTCGGTCATCCTGCGCTGCATCGGCAAGGACCCCGAGGCCGGCCCGCTCGGCAAGCCCTTCACCGGACCGGCGGTCGAGCTGGCGCTGGCGAGCTATCCCGGCTTCACGATGACCACGCCGCCGCAGAAGCCCAGCCCGTTCGGCGTCTACACGCCCGAGTACGTCGACCGGTCGGCCGTCGAGCACACCGTGGTCCACCACGACGGCGCCCGCGAGGTGATCGCCGACCCGACCACCTTCGCCGACCCGGCCGAGCTCGACCCCGAGCTCGGGAAGCGGCCCTCGCCGTACCCCGCCCCGGCGGACACGATCACCCGCCGGATGCCGCTCGGGAGCTTCGTGCACGCCCGCTCTGGCGACAAGGGCGGCAACGCCAACCTCGGCCTGTGGGTGAAGAACGACGGGTCGCCGAAGTACGAGGCGCGGGTCCAGTGGCTCGCGAAGATCGTCAAGGACCGCAAGGTCCGCGAGCTCGTCCCCGAGGCGAAGGACCTCGACGTCGACGTCTACGTGCTGCCCAACCTCGGCGCCGTGAACATCGTCATCCACGGGCTTCTCGGCGACGGCGTCGCCGCGTCCACGCGCTTCGACCCGCAGGCCAAGGGCCTGGGTGAGTGGGTCCGCAGCCGCATCGTCCACATCCAGGAGGACCTGATTTGAGCACGTTCGACCACGGCTGGACCGAGGAGCAGCTCGCGCTCAAGCGGAGCGCGATCGAGTTCACCAAGCGGGAGGTGACGCCGTACCTCGACCAGTGGGAGAAGGACGGCGAGCTGCCCCGCGAGCTGCAGAAGAAGCTCGCCCACGCGGGCCTGCTCGGCGTCGGCGTGCCGGAGGAGGTCGGCGGCGACGGCGGCACCCTCCTCGACATCTGTGCTGCCCAGGAGGGCTTCATGGCGGCCGGCTGGTCGGGCGGTGCGATGGCGAGCGCGTTCACCCACGGCATCGCGATCCCGCACATCATCCAGAACGGCTCGCCGGAGCTGATCGACGCCTGGGTCCGCCCGACCCTGAGCGGCGACCTGATCGGGTCGATGGCGGTCACCGAGCCGGGCACCGGCTCCGACGTCGCCAGCATCAGCACCCGCGCGGTCCGCGACGGCGACCACTGGGTGATCAACGGCGCCAAGACGTTCATCACCTCCAGCGTCCGCGGCGACTTCGTGACCACGGCCGTCCGCACGGGAGAGGCGGGCGCGCACGGCATCTCGATGATCGTCGTCCCCAAGGGGACGCCGGGCTTCACCGTCTCCCGCAAGCTCGACAAGATGGGCTGGCTGGCGTCCGACACCGGCGAGCTGTCGTACGTCGACGTGCGGGTCCCCGTCGGCAACCTGGTCGGCCAGGAGAACCACGGCTTCTACTACATCGCCGAGAACTTCGTGACCGAGCGGATCTTCCTCGCGTTGATGGGCTACGGGCACGCGATGCGCTGCCTCGACCTGTCGGTGCAGTACTGCCGGGACCGCGAGACCTTCGGCAAGCCGCTGGTGAAGAACCAGGTCGTGCGCGCCAAGCTGGTCGAGATGCACCGCCAGGTCGCGGTCGCACGGACCTACACGCTCGAGGTCGCGCAGCGCTACGTCGCCGGCGAGAACGTCATCGCCGAGGCGTGCCTGGCGAAGCAGACCGCCGTCGACACCGCGGTCTGGGTGGCCGACCAGGCCGTCCAGCTGCACGGCGGGATGGGCTACATGCGCGAGTCCGAGGTCGAGCGGCACTACCGCGACGTCCGGCTGCTCCCGATCGGCGGCGGTGCGACCGAGGTCCTCACCGACCTCGCCGCCAAGCTGCTGGGGTACTCCTGATGGGCCTGCTCAAGCCGCTCGGCGGCGAGGTGACCGTGCACATGAAGGCGCCGGTCGAGGACGTCTGGGCGCTGGTCAGCGACGTGACCCGGATCGGGGAGTTCTCCCCGGAGACCTTCGAGGCGCGGTGGACCCACGGGGCGACCGGTCCCGCGGTCGGCGCGCGCTTCAAGGGACACGTGAAGCGCAACGGCGTCGGGCCCGTCTACTGGACCCCCTGCACCGTCACGAAGTGCGTCCCCAACGAGGTCTTCGAGTTCGGCGTCGGCCTCGACAGCAACCCCATCAACACGTGGGGCTACCGGATGGCGCCGGAGAACGGCGGCACCCGCGTCACCGAGTACTTCCGGCTCACGCCGGCCTGGTACCTCCGCGGCTACTGGCTCGTGCTGGGCCGGCTGCGCGGCAGGACCAACGAGCGCGGCATGCGCACGACCCTGGAGAGGATGAAGGCGGTGGTGGAGTCATGACGACCGACACCCAGGTGGCGGCGGAGGAGCTGACCCCCGAGCAGGCGCGGCGTACCGCCATGGAGGCGAAGCTCGAGGCGCTGCACGCCGAGCAGGCCAAGGCGGTCGAGGCCGGCGGCAAGTACATCGCCCGGCACAAGGAACGCGGCAAGCTCACCGCCCGGGAGCGGATCGAGCTGCTCGTCGACGAGGGCTCGGCCTTCCTCGAGCTGATGCCGTTGGCCGGTTGGGGCAGCGACTTCGCGGTCGGCGCCTCGCTCGTCACCGGCATCGGCGTCGTCGAGGGCGTCGAGTGCATGATCATCGCCAACGACCCGACGGTGAAGGGCGGCGCCCTCAACCCGTGGTCGCTGAAGAAGTCCTTCCGGGCGGCCGAGATCGCCGAGAAGAACTTCCTCCCCTCGATCAACCTCACCGAGTCCGGCGGTGCGGACCTCCCCACCCAGAAGGAGATCTTCATCCCCGGCGGTCGCGGCTTCCGTGACCTGACCCGCTCGTCGGCGCGCAAGCAGCCCACCATCTCGGTGGTCTTCGGCAACTCGACCGCCGGCGGCGCCTACGTCCCGGGCATGAGCGACTACGTGATCATGGTCAAGGAGCAGGCCAAGGTGTTCCTGGCCGGCCCGCCGCTGGTGAAGATGGCGACGGGGGAGGAGTCCGACGACGAGACCCTCGGCGGCGCGGAGATGCACTCGCGCATCTCCGGCTCCTCCGACTTCCTCGCGGTCGACGAGTACGACGCCATCCGGCTCGCGCGTCGTACCGTCGCCCGGCTCAACTGGCGCAAGGCCGGCACGCCGCCGACGGTGGACTACGCCGAGCCCGACCTGGACCCCGAGGACCTGCTCGAGCTGATCCCGACCGATCTCAAGGAGCCCTTCGACCCGCGTGAGGCGATCCTGCGCATCGTCGACGGGACGAGCGCGGAGAACGGCCAGCCCTTCGACGAATTCAAGCCGCTCTACGGCTCGGCGCTCTGCGTCGGCTGGGCGCAGATCCACGGTCACCCGGTCGGCATCCTCGCCAACGCGCGCGGCGTGCTGATGAGCGAGGAGGCCCAGAAGGCCGCCCAGTTCATCCAGCTCGCCAACCAGAAGGACACCCCGCTGCTCTTCCTGCACAACACGACCGGCTACATGGTCGGCGCGGAGTACGAGCAGGGCGGCATCATCAAGCACGGCGCGATGATGATCAACGCGGTCTCCAACTCCAAGGTCCCGCACCTGACGGTGATCATGGGGGCGTCCTACGGCGCCGGCAACTACGGCATGAACGGCCGCGCCTACGACCCGCGCTTCCTGTTCACCTGGCCCTCGGCGAAGTCGTCGGTGATGGGCCCCGCCCAGCTCGCCGGCGTCCTCGAGATCGTCGCGCGCGAGTCCGCGGAGAAGAAGGGCCAGCCCTTCGACGCCGAGGGTTTTGCGGGCATCAAGGCGATGGTCGAGCAGCAGATCGAGGAGCAGTCGCTGCCCTACGTCCTGTCCGGGATGGTGTACGACGACGGCGTCATCGACCCGCGCGACACCCGGACGGTCCTGGGCATCTGCCTGTCCGTCATCGACAACCAGCCGATCGAGGGCGCCATGAACTTCGGCGTCTTCCGGATGTGAGGGCGACCCCCATGACCACGATCAACCGCATCCTCGTCGCCAACCGCGGCGAGATCGCGCGCCGCGTCTTCCGCACCGCCCGCCGCCTCGGCATCGAGACGGTGGCCGTGCACTCCGACGCCGACGCGGGCCTGCCCTTCGTGCGGGAGGCGGATGCCGCCGTACGGCTGCCGGGCAACACGCCCGCGGAGACCTACCTGCGTGGCGACCTCGTCATCGAGGCAGCCCGGAGGTCCGGCGCGGACGCGATCCACCCCGGCTACGGCTTCCTGTCGGAGAACGCCGCGTTCGCCCGCCAGGTCGCCGACGCCGGCCTGACCTGGATCGGCCCCGACCCGGACTCGATCGACCGGATGGGCTCGAAGATCGAGTCCAAGAAGCTGATGGAGGCCGCGGGCGTCCCCGTCCTCGGCAACCTCACCGTCGACACGGCCACCGAGGAGGACCTGCCGCTGCTGGTCAAGGCCTCCGCCGGCGGCGGCGGCCGCGGCATGCGCGTCGTGCGAGCGCTCAGCGAGCTGGCCGGCGAGGTCGAGAAGGCGTCGGCCGAGGCCGAGTCCGCCTTCGGCGACGGAACCGTCTTCGTCGAGCCCTACGTCGAGCGCGGCCGGCACGTGGAGGTCCAGGTCGTCGGCGACGGCAAGGGCGGCGTGCTGGTGTTCGGCGAGCGCGACTGCTCGCTGCAGCGCCGTCACCAGAAGGTCGTGGAGGAGGCGCCCGCGCCCGGACTGACCGAGGAGGTCGCCAGCGCCCTGCACGACGCGGCCCGCAAGGCCGCGGAGGCGATCGACTACCGCGGCGCCGGCACGGTGGAGTTCCTCTACGACGCCGACACGCAGCGCTTCTACTTCCTGGAGATGAACACCCGCCTCCAGGTGGAGCACCCGGTCACCGAGCAGGTGTACGGCGTCGACCTCGTCGAGCTGCAGGTCGCCGTCGCCGAGGGCCGGGCCCTTCCGGCCGTCGAGCCGCAGCCGGTCGGCCACGCGATCGAGGTGCGCCTCTACGCGGAGGACCCGGCGGCCGACTACGCCCCGCAGACCGGGCGGCTGCTGGAGCTGGAGCTGGAGCACGACGACTCGTTCGCGCTCGACGGCTTCGGCATCCGCCTCGACACCGGCTTCGAGTCGGGTGATGAGGTCGGCACCTTCTACGACGCGATGCTGTCGAAGGTGATCGCCTGGGCGCCGACCCGCGAGCAGGCGGCGCGGGCCCTGGCCCGGACGCTGGAGAAGGCGCGGATCCACGGCCTGACCACCAACCGCGACCAGCTGGTCGCCTCGCTGCGGCACCCGGCGTTCCTCGACGTCACCGGCGTGGCCACGTCGTTCTACGGCGACCACCCGGAGACGCTGGAGCCGTCCGCGGCCGACGACCTGCTGCCCTTCGTCGGCGCGGTCGCGCTCGCCGAGCACCGCCGGCTGAACGCGAAGGTGCAGGCACGGATCCCCGCCGGCTTCCGCAACGTCGACGCCGGCCCGCGCTCGACGAAGCTGGCGCGCGGGGCTGCGGAGGTCGAGGTGCGTTGGTACGGCGGCCGCGCCGGCTACCGCAGCGCCGACCGCGACGACGTGGCGGTCGTCAGTGCGACGCCGTCCGAGGTGGTCGTCGAGCTCGACGGGGTGACCCGCCGCTACGACGTGCGCGTCCTCGAGGAGGCCGTGCTCGTGGACGGGCCGCGCGGTGGCGCCACCCTCCGGATCGTGCCGCGGTTCGTCGACCCGTCGACGCAGGTCGCGGCCGGCTCCCTGCTCGCGCCGATGCCGGGCAGCGTGATCGCGGTCCGCGCGGCGGTCGGCGACGTCGTACAGGAAGGGCAGGCCATCCTCGTGATGGAGGCCATGAAGATGCAGCACACCATCGCGGCGCCCTACGCGGGCACCGTCACCGAGCTGTCGGCGAGCGCCGGTCAGCAGGTCGAGGCGGGCGTCGTGCTCGCCATCGTGGAGCCCGCCGAGGCGGCCGGCTCGGAGGAGGAGAACTGATGACCCAGACCATGTTCACCGAGCCGGAGGAGCGCGTCGCCCTGCGCGAGGCGGTCAAGAAGCTGGCCGGCAAGTACGGCCGGGAGTACGTCGAGAAGCAGGCCCGTGAGGGCGGCAAGATGACCGAGATGTGGCTCGAGATGGGCCAGAACGGCTTCCTCGGCGTCAACATCCCCGAGGAGTACGGCGGCGGGGGCGGCGGCATGTCCGACCTGGCGGCCGTGCTCGAGGAGTCCGCTGCGGCCGGTGCGCCGTTGCTCATGATGGTGGTCTCGCCCGCGATCTGCGGCTCGATCATCGCCCGCTGCGGCACCGAGGAGCAGAAGCAGCGCTGGCTCCCGTCCATCGCCGACGGCACGCACCTGATGGCCTTCGGCATCACCGAGGCGGACGCCGGCTCGAACTCCCACCAGATCACCACGACCGCGACCCGCGACGGTGACCACTGGGTGCTCAAGGGCCAGAAGACGTTCATCTCCGGCGTCGACGAGGCCCAGTCGGTGCTCATCGTGTCGCGCACCGAGGACGCGAAGACCGGCAAGCTGAAGCCGGCGCTGTTCGTCGTACCCACCGACGCCCCGGGCTTCACCAAGCAGGTCATCCCGATGTCGTGGCAGGCGCCCGAGAAGCAGTTCACCCTCTTCCTCGACGACGTCCGGGTGCCCGTCGACGCACTCGTCGGCGACGAGGACGGCGGCCTGTGGCAGCTCTTCGCGGGCCTCAACCCCGAGCGGATCATGGGCGGCGCGATGTCGTGCGGCCTGGCTCGCTACGCCCTCGACAAGGCGGTCGCCTACGCCAAGGAGCGCTCGGTCTGGAAGGACCAGCCCATCGGCGCCCACCAGGGCATCGCGCACCCGCTCGCCAAGGTGAAGATCGAGCTCGAGCAGGCCCGCCTGCTGTGGCAGAAGGCGGCGGCGCTCTACGACGCCGGCGACGACTTCACGGCGGGCGAGTACGCCAACATGGCCAAGTACGCCGGCGGCGAGGCCGCGTGCAACGCCACCGATGCCGCCGTCCACACCCACGGGGGCAACGGCCTGACCCAGGAGTACGGCCTCGGCAACATGCTCGTCGCGGCGCGGCTGGGGCGGATCGCGCCGGTGAGCCGGGAGATGATCCTGAACTTCGTGGCGATGCACTCGCTGGGGCTGCCCAAGTCCTACTGAGCTCGATGGCGCGAGCGCGTCGCTCGTGCCTCGCTCCCTCCGCTCCGTCGCTCGGCGTCCCCACGCCGGTCGACGGAGCGGAGGACCCGGCCGGCGGGGGCCGGCGATCGTCGGTCGCGTCCACGACCCGCGCCGACCGCGGGACCCCGAAAGGGGCAGTGGTCCGCGGGTCGTCGTACCCGGAGTTATAGGTTGCGCCTGTGGGACTCGTCGGAGACATCGATCGCGGCCAGCGCCGCAATTCGGTCGTCGGGTTCCCGCTGGCGGTGATCTACAAGTTCTTCGACGACCAGGGCAACTACCTCGCGGCGATCCTGACGTTCTACGCCTTCCTGTCGATCTTCCCGCTGCTGCTGCTCGCCACGTCGATCCTCGGCTTCATCCTCGAGGGCAACCCGCGGCTGCAGGAGCAGGTCCTCGACTCGGCCCTCGCGCAGTTCCCGATCATCGGCGACGCGCTCGGCCGGCCGGAGGGGATCCAGGGATCGACGGGCGGCGTCATCGTGGGTTCGCTGACCGCCCTGTACGGCGCGCTCGGGCTCGGCCTCGCCCTGCAGAACGTGCAGTCGGCGGCCTGGGCGGTGCCGCGCAACAGCCGGCCACACCCGGTGATGACCCGGGTCAACAGCCTCTTCATCCTCGCCGTCGCCGGCATCATCATCTTCACCATCTCCGTGGGCTCGGCGGTGCTGACCGAGACCCGCCTCGTCGGCGAGCTGTCGCAGCACGGCTGGTTCCACTGGCTGGTGCGCCTGCTGACGGTGCTGATCCTGGGCGCGACGATGACGGTGCTGCTGCGGATGGCTGCCGCCCGTGCGATCCGCGCCAACGTCATCCGCGCCGCGCCGGGTGGCTACAGCATCGCGGTCATGTGGCAGCTCCTGCAGTGGATCGGGACGATCTACGTCACGAACGTGGTCGCCAGTGCCGAGCGCAACAGCATGGCCGGCGTGTTCGGCGTCGTCCTCGGCCTGATGGGCCTGTTGTACATGGGCGCCGTGATGGGCGTCCTCGGCATCGAGGTCAACGTCGTGCTCGCCCGCCGCCTCTGGCCGCGCGCGCTGCTCACCCCCTTCACCGACTCCGTCGACCTCACCGAGGCCGATCGCCGCGCCTACGCGATGTACGCCCAGATGCAGCGCCACAAGGGCTTCGAGACGGTCGCCGTACGCTTCGAGGGCCGCGACGGCGACACCCACGACATCGTGCTCGACCCCCGCACCGAGAAGGTCATCAAGCAGCACCTCCCCGGCAAGCCGCCGCGCCCGGAGGCCCTCGACGAGCCGACCCAGCCGTTCCAGCTCCCGCCGCCGTCGGAGGTCTGACGCCGCGGCGCCCGCCGCTCTTCCGCCTCTCGTCGCTGTCCCACACCTGCGTCATGCGAACAGGCTGCTCGGACGACCGCTTCGCATGACGTTCGGGTCGGTCCCCGGTCGAGGTACCGGGACGTCATACGAAGCGGTCGTCCGAGCGCCCGCTTCGTATGACGTTGCGCTCGCGCCGGGGCGGTTGTCCACAGGCGACCGGCCGGTGGTGTCGTAGTGAGACCGGCCGGGCACGCAGTGGCGCATGGATGACGTACGACGCGCGCGGGTCGCAGAGTTCGCAGCAGGCCAGTCCGGGGTGGTCGGGCGTCGGCAGCTCTATGCGGCGGGCATCACCCGCAGCGACGTCCGGGCGGCGCTGCTGGCGAAGCGGTGGCAGAGGGTGACCGACCAGGTCGTCGCCGTGCACAACGGACCGATCGGCCAGCGTGCCCACGAGTGGGCCGCCGTGCTCCAGGGCGGTCCTCGTGCGCAGCTCGACGGTGCATCGAGCCTGATCGCCTCAGGCCTGGAGCGGTTCACGGTCGAACGCATCCGGGTGTCGGTCCCGCGAGGTGCCCGCGTGCGTCGTACCCGCCGCTACAACGTGCGCCAGACCCGCCGGTGGTCGGTCGACGACCGGGCGCCCGGAGGTATCCCGCGCACCCGCGTGCCGGTCGCCGCCGTGCGCGCCGCACTCTGGGCGGTCAGCAACGAACAGGCGCGCCTGGTCCTCACGATCGTCGTCCAGCAGGGCATGGCGACGGCTCAGCAGCTCGGTGAGGAGGCGCTACGGATCCGTCGGGACCGGCGCCGCGATCTCATCCACGTCACCATCGGCGACCTCATCGACGGCGGTCGCGCGCTCGGGGAGCTCGACATCAAGCGGGAGCTGCGCCGCCGGGGCCTGCCCGCGCCGCAGCGCCAGGCGCTGCGCAAGGACAGGCAGGGCCGATACTTCCTCGACCTCTACTGGCCCGACCTCGGCGTCGTGGTCGAGATCGACGGCATCCATCATGCCTGGGCAGAGAACGTTGTCGGTGACGCGCTGCGCCAGAACGCTCTCACGCTCGAGGGCGACATCGTCCTGCGCCTGCCGCTGTTGGGGCTCCGATTGCAGCCGGACGACTTCTTCGCGCAGATCGCCCAGGCACTCGAGGCAGGTCGACGCAGGCACGCCGCCTGAAGCCTCGCCCGGCGTCGGGCCCGCGACGTCATGCGAACCGGTCGCCCGGGCGCTCGCTTCGTATGACGCAAACCCGCGGCGACCCCAGCCACCAGCAGCCACCAGCAGGGGCCGTCAGACCGCCCGCAGCAGCTCCCGCAGCCGGTCCAGGACGGCGTCGTCGAGACCCAGCCCGTCGCGGAGGTACGACGCCCGGTCGCCGTACCGCTCCTCGACCGCGGCCCAGGCGGCGTCGAGGTACTCGACGTCCACCACGAGCGTCGGCTCGTAGACGGCCACCAGCTCGGGGCCGCCGTGCTTCGCGATCTCCGCCTCGACCCGGGCGCGGGAGGCGGCGGTCAGGGCGTTGGTGAGCAGGTAGTCGGACTCGATGGTCGGGTCGTCGACACCGGCGACGTGCAGGAGCAGGGCGGCGACCCAGCCGGTGCGGTCCTTGCCCTGCGAGCAGTGGAAGAGCTGCGGGCCGCCGGTGGCGAGCTGGCGGAGCACCGCGCCGAAGGCGGTGCGGCAGTGCTCCTCGACCACGAACCCCCGGTAGACCTCGTCCATCAGCGCGATCGCCTCGGCGTGGCTGGTCAGGCTGGAGAGTCGCTCGATCGGGATGCCGATGGCGTCGAAGTGGAGGTTCTGCACGCCCGGCACCTCGGGGTCGGGGTGGAGGGCGATCTCGGTGGGCGAGCGCAGGTCGATGATCGTGTTCAGGCCGATCCCGTGCAACGCGTCGAGGTCGACGTCGGTCAGCCGGAGGTCGTTGGAGCGGTAGAACACCCCGGTGCGCAGCCGGCCGCCGTCGCTGGTGGCGTAGCCGGTGCCGGCGACGTCGCGGAAGTTGTCGGCCGACGCCAGCCGGAGGTACTCGTCGTCCGCCCGCTCACTCACGAAAAGTCAGGGTAGGCGGCGCGGCCGGGCACCTCACCGCCGGGGCGGCCGCGGGACGAGCATCGGGGTGCGTGCGGCGTACTCGGGATAGCCCGGGCGCTGCATCATCGTCCGCTCCAGCAGGCGCGCGCCGGTGGCGAAGGCGAGGAAGTAGGTCATCGCCACCGGCGCCAGCACGGTCGCCAGGCCGGCGACCCAGCCCGAGGCGAGCCCGCCGGCGAGCCAGATGCCCCACCACACGCACGCGTCGCCGAAGTAGTTCGGGTGGCGGGTCCACCCCCACAGGCCGGTGTCGAGGACCTGCGGACGCTCCTCCCGCGGCAGGGCCCGGTACGCCGCCAGCTGCGCGTCGCCGACCGCCTCGAAGGCGAGCCCCACGAGCCAGACCACGCCGCCGGCCACCACGACCGGCCACCAGGCCACGTCGCGGACCACGCCGACCGACACGGGCAGTGCGATGAACGCGAGGGCCACTCCCTGGACCGCGAACACCTTCCGGACCGCGACACCCATCCCGACGGACGACAGCGGGCCGCCGAGGAGCTTCTCGTAGCGCGGGTCCTCGTCGCGGTGCCCCCGACTGCGGCGGTGGATGTGGGTGGCCAGGCGCAGGCCCCACGCCACGACGAGCGCGACGAGGATGCCGGTGCGGAGGCCGTCGCCGACGTCGCGGGCCAGGGCGACGGCGCCGCAGGCAAGTGCGGCGACCACGAAGCCGAGGCCCCACGCGACGTCGACGACGGCGACCCGGCCCTGCCGCCGGGCCACCGCGGCGGCCACCCCCATGACAACCGCCGCGGCCACGAACGAGGTGGCCAGCGAGAGGAGGACGTCGGTCATCCCACCCTCACCATGACCGGGTCCAGGGCAGCCGGTGCGGGCCACCCGGTCGCACCAGCAGGACCTGGTCGACGCCCATCCGGCCGTCCCGGAAGGCCATCGAGCCACCGACGAGGTAGAGCCGCCAGACGCGGACCAGCTCCTCGCCGACGAGGTCGGTGATCGCGTCGATGTTGGCCTCGAAGCGCTCCAGCCACCCTGCGACGGTGAGCACGTAGTGCTCGCGCAGGGCGTGCACGTCACGGGCCTCGAGGCCGGAGGCCTCCAGCAGCGCGACGGTCTCGCCGACCGGGCGCATGTGCATGTCCGGCGCGATGAACGACTCGATGAAGGGCCCACCGCCGGGCCAGCGACCGGTGCGCGACATCTGCTGGACGAGCACCCGCCCGCCGGGGCGGACGGCGTCGTGCAGCACCTGCGCGTAGGTGCCGTAGTTGGCCTGGCCGACGTGCTCGCCCATCTCGAGCGACGCGACCGCGTCGTACTCGGCACCCCGGTAGGGCACCGCGTCGCGGTAGTCGCAGAGCTGGAACTCGACGAGGTCCTCGAGGCCACGGCGGCGCGCGGCCGCCTCGGCGAAGCGCTTCTGCTCGGCCGAGATCGTCACGCCGACCACCCGTGCGCCGAACTGCTCGGCCGCGTGCAGCGACAGCGAGCCCCAGCCGCAGCCCACGTCGAGCAGCCGCATCCCGGGCTCCAGGCCCAGCTTGCGGCAGACCAGGTCGAGCTTGGCGTGCTGCGCCTCGGCGAGCGGCTGGTCGGTGGAGGAGTGGTAGCCGCACGAGTAGGCCATCGTCTCCTCGTCGAGGATCAACGAGTAGAAGTCGGCGGTCGTGTCGTAGTGGTGGCTGATCGCGCTCCGGTCGCGGTCCTTGCTGTGCAGCCGCCCGCGGATCCTTGCCTGGGTGGCGGGGGGAGCGGGCGGACGGCCGATGAGGTCCAGTCCGATGGCCGCCCGCACCGCTCCGGCCAGGGCCCGCAGCGGGGGGCGTCGGCCGGACAGGCCACGCTCCTTCGCGACGGCGAACGCGTGGGTCAGCGCGGCGTCGAGGTCTCCGGGCACGTCCAGCTCGCCGGTCACGTAGGCCTGCGCGGCCCCCAGCTCGCCGGGGTGCCACAACAGCCGGCGCAGCGCCTCGGGGGAGCGCAGCTCGACGACGGGCGCGACGTCAGGGCCGGCCGCGGAGCCGTCCCAGGCGACGAGGCGCACCGGCAGGTCGCCGCCGATGAACGGCCGCAGCGCCTCCTCCAGCCGCGCTGCGACACCGCCCGTCTGCGGGGCGTGCGGACGGTGGTGCAGCACACTGGTCATCACGCCTCCCGGGTGAAGGTCAGCTGGTGGTCGTCGATGTAGCCCGCGGCGAACCCCCCGCGGCAGTACTCCAGGTAGAAGTGCCACATCCGCACGAACGTCTCGTCGAAGCCGAGCGCGGCGACCCGCTCGTGCGCGTCGAGGAAGGCCCGGTCCCACCGCTGGAGCGTCGGCGCGTAGTGCGCGCCGAAGGCCAGCTCGTCGCTGACCCGCAGCGAGGTGTGGCGTCGTACGACGTCGTGGATCGCCTCGACCGACGGCAGCGCCCCGCCGGGGAAGATGTACTTGGTGATGAAGGTGTGCGTCGACCGGGTCGCGAGCATCCGGTCGTGCGGCATGGTGATCGCCTGGATCGCGACCTTCCCGTCGGGGGCGAGCACGTGGTCGAGCGTGCGGAAGTACGTCGGCCAGAACTCCCAGCCGACCGCCTCGATCATCTCGACGCTGACCACGGCGTCGTACCCGCCGGCGGGCTCGTCGAGCAGTGCGCGGTAGTCGCAGAGGTCGACCTGGACCCGCTCGGTGTGGCCCGCCGCGGCGATCCGCTCGCGAGCCAGCTGCTGCTGCTCGACCGACAGGGTGATGGTGCGGACCTGCGCGCCGCGGGCCGCGGCGCGGATCGCCAGCTCGCCCCAGCCGGTGCCGATCTCGAGCAGCCGCGTGCCGGGCCCGACACCTGCCTGGTCGAGCAGGCGGTCGATCTTGCGGTGCTGCGCGGCGGCGAAGTCCTCGGTCAGCGCCGTCTCCAGGTCCTCGAACAGCGCGGCCGAGTAGGACAGCGTCGGGTCGAGGAAGGCGGCGAACAGCTCGTTGGACAGGTCGTAGTGGTGGGCGACATTGGCCTGGGTGTTCTCCCGGGTGCCGCGATGGCTGCGCGGCAGCCGCGGCGACACGACCGCCCGCAGGCGCTGGAGGGAGCGCGGCACCAGGTCGGCGACGTCGGCAGCGAGCACGGTGAGGAAGTCGCCCAGCGCCCCGTCCCCGGGCACGCCGTCCTCCGACCAGGCGCCGGTCATGTAGGCCTCGCCGAAGCCGATCAGCTTGTCCCGGCCGATGCGGGCGAAGAGCTCGGCGGGACGGTGGACGACGACGGCCGGGCCGCCGAGGCCGAGCTCCTCCGTGGTGCCGTCGGCGTGCATGAGGCGCACGGTGACGTGGAGGCGGCCGATGGCGGAGCGGAAGAGGCGCTCGGCGATCCGGGCGGCGATCCCGCCGGTCGGCGGGGCCTGCAGGCTGGTCCAGGGGGCCGTCGTACGGGCGTCGGCGATGGTCATCGGAGGTGGCCTTCCTGGAGCGCGCGGGCAGGGGCGTCGTTGTCGGGTCGGGGCTGGACCGGCAGCCGGCGGAGCCACAGCGCGATGCCGTGGGCCCGGATCAGCGCGGCTCCGCGCAGCCCGGCCAGGGGGAGGAGGGGAGGAGCGGAGGGCTCGCCGGTCAGGCCGGCGTCGAAGCGGGCGCCGTCGGCGGTGCGGAGCCCGACGGCCAGCCGCAGCTGCCCGGTGGCCGGGTCCGGGGGTGGGGCGACCACCTCGTAGTGCCCGTCGGTGCCGTGGAAGGGCGAGACGTAGAGCGCCTTGTCCACGACGGCCCGGCCGTGCTCGTCGGCGTCGAGCAGGTACGCGTGGCGGCCTCCGTAGGTGTTGTGCACCTCGACGACCGTGGCTGCGGGGTGGCCTGCTCCCTCCCGGTCGGCCCAGCACCAGTGGACCGTGATCGGGTTGAAGCAGTGGCCGAAGGCCCGGGGTTGGGTGGCCATCAGCGCGCGGCCACCCCGCAGGTCGATGTCGTGCGCGGCGAGGAAGCGGTCCAGGCCCGCACGCACGGTGGCGGTGTCGCCGTCGAAGTGGTCGCGGCCCAGGAAGCGGCCGCGGCCGCCGGGCACGCGTCCCTGCTCGTCGACGGCGTCGAGGTCGACGACCCAGAGGCGGGTGCGGTGCTCGAAACGGTTCTCGATCGGCCGGCGGCGCTGGTGGACCAGGGTCGTCCGGTAGGCCTGGGCGGACCCGCCCCGGCGGATCGGCACGGAGGAAGGGCCTGCCGGGTCCTCTCCCTGCGTCCCGGCAGGCCCGGGCGCTGGGCCGCCCCACAGCAGGCCCAGTCGTTCGGTGGCCCGCAGGCCGGAGCGTGCGCCGTCCTCGTGGAAGCCCCACCCGTGGTAGGCGCCGGCGAAGACGAGCCGGTCGCTGTCGATCTCCGGCAGGCGACGCTGCGCGGCGACGGACGACGGCGTGTAGAGCGGGTGGGCGTAGTCGCGGCGCACGATCACCGAGTCGGGGTCGACGAGGTCCTCCCCGCCGAGCGTCACGAGGTAGCGGGTACCCGTGGGCAGGCGCTGCAGCCGGGTCATGTCGTAGGTGACCAGCACGCCGGAGCGCTCGGCAGCCGGACGGCGGAAGTTCCACGACGCGTGGGCGTCCTCGGCCCGCGGCATGAGCCGGCCGTCCGTGTGCAGGAGTGCGGTGTTCGGGCTGTACGGGATCGCGCCGAGCACCTCCCGCTGAGCGGTGGTCGGCTCGGCCAGCATCGCGAGCGCCTGCTCCGGGTGCGCAGCGATGACCACGGCGTCGTACATCTCGGGCCCGGCGGCGGTGACCACCTCGACGCCGTCGGCGCTCTCGCGCACGGAGACGACCGGAGTGCCGGTGCGGATGTCGCCGCCGCGCCCCCGGACCGCGGCGGCGACGGCATCCACGTAGGTGCGGGAGCCGCCGGACACGGTGCGCCACGTGGGCGAGCCGAAGACCTGCAGCATCCCGTGGTGGGAGAGGAACGAGAAGAGGTACGCCGCTGGGTAGTCCAGCGCCGTCTCGGGGTCGCACGACCACACGGCCGCCACCAGCGGCTCCATGAAGTGCCGGCGGAAGTACGGCGAGAAGCGGCCCTGGTCGAGGAAGGCGGCCAGGGTCGTCGGGTCGGCCGCCGGGTCGTGGGCGTCGGCGAGCAGGCGACGGGCGCGACGGTGGAAGCGGGGGATCTCGCGCAGCATCCGCAGGTAGGCGGGGTTGCGGTGGTTGCCGGTGCCGGCGGGGAAGATGCCGCGACGGCCGAGCGCACCAGCCCACTCCAGGCCGGTCCCCTCGTCGCTGATCGACATCGACATCTCCGAGGCCTGGGTGGGCACGCCGAGTTCGTCGAAGAGGCGCAGCAGCACCGGGTAGGTGCGACGGTTGTGCACGATGAAGCCGCTGTCGATGCGCAGCGCGCGCCCGGTCGGGTCGGTGACGTCGTGGGTGTCGGCGTGCCCGCCGAGCCGCTCGTCGGCCTCGAGGAGCGTGACCCGGGCTCCGTTCGCCGGGTCGGAGGCGACGTACGCCGCGGTGAGACCGGCGACGCCGGAGCCCACCACGGCGATCCGCCGTGGTCTCGATGGAGTCATGTCAGGCGTCCAGGTCGAACACTGCGATGGGGGAGCTGGTGGGGACCTGCGACCCCTGTGCGGGCTCGACCGTGATGCCGACCGCCTTGGCCTCGGTGGCGTCGCCGTCGAGGAGCACCACGTTGTCCGCCTCGTGGGGCATCAGGCCTGCCGGGACCATCGCCCCCTCGGGGGTCTGCAGCCACAGCTCGTAGACCTTGCCCTCGGGCGCCAACGCCATGTCCGTCGTCTGGATCACGGCCCGACCCTCGTTGCGCGACACCGTCACCTTGGCGCGCGAGCCGTCGGGGAACTCCTGCTCGACGCTCGTGGCGTCGGCCGCGGTGAGGACGCGGTCGATGGCGGACAGGCTCGGTTCGTCCGCCTTGTCGTCCGCCCACGGGCGGACCAGGGCGGTCCCGACCGCGAGCAGCAGCACCGCGGCGGCGGCGACCAGGAGCGGCGTGCGGGCCAGCCGGTGCAGCAGCGAGCGACGGGTACGACGGGCGGCGAGCTCGTCCTCGACCGGGGCCTCGGGAGTGGTTGCGGTCTCGGGAGCCAGCGGAGGGAGCGGACGGATCGACGCGATGCCGGCGAGGACGGAGTCCCGCACCGAGCTCGGCGGCTCGACCGGGTCGGTGCCGAGCAGGGCGGCGGCCTCCTGGAGGCTCGCCACCTCCTCGCGGCAGTCGGCGCACACGGCGAGGTGGGCCTCGAAGCGGGCCCGCTCGTCGGTGTCGAGAGCATCGACGGCGTACGCGCCGGAGAGCGCGTGCAGGTCGTGATCCGTCATCGTCCTACTCCGATCGAGTCGCGCAGCCTGATCAGGCCGTCGCGGATCCTTGTCTTCGCTGTCCCGACCGGTAGGTCGAGGAGGGCGGCGACCTCCGTGTGGGTGTAGCCGCCGAAGTACGCCAGCTCGATCGCTTCGCGCTGGACGTCGGTGAGGTGGGCGAGGGCGCTGCGCACCCGTCGGGCCTCGAGGGAGGCGTGGGCTGCCTCGGCCGTCACGTCGTGGTCGGGCACCTGGTTGTGCTGCTCGTAGGCCACGTCGCGCCGGCTCGCTGCCTCGGCGCTGCGGACCCGGTCGACCGCCTTGCGGTGGGCGATGGTCATCAGCCACGACAGCGCGCTGCCGCGCGACTCCTCGTAGCGACTGGCCTGGCGCCACACCTCGAGGAACACCTCCTGGGTGACCTCCTCGGACTGCGCGCGGTCACGGACGACCCGCAGCACGAGCCCGTGGACCCGAGCCGAGGTGGCGTCGTACAGCGAGGCGAACGCCGCCTCGTCGCCGCGGGCGGACCGCTTCAGCAGGGCCGCCAGGTCGGCGACCGCGCCGGCCGGCGCCCCCTCGTGGGGAGCGCCGGCCGGGTTGCCGGGGACCGGATCCATGGTGCTGATCCTTCCGGAGTGAGTCAGATCTGACGAGAGGTCACTTGACCCCGGTCAGCACCTTGTCGATGACGTAGACGGTCGCGTTGGCGGTCGGGATGTTGCCGCACAGCACGTTGGCGGTGACGGTACCGTCCGTGACGGTCATGCCGTCCTCGGCGCTCCCCTCGACGGTGATCGAGTCGCCGGCCAGCGTGTCGTGCTCGCTGACGACCGCGTCCTTGTCGGCGTTGGCGCCGACCACGTGGTGGGCGAGGATCTTGTAGAGCGCGCTCTTGTCGCCCTTCTCCTTGCCCTCCATCACCAGGGCGTTGAGGTCCGCCTCGGGGATCTCGGCGAACGCGTCGTTGTACGGCGCGAACACCGTCAGCGCCTCGGCGCCGTTGAGGGTGTCGGCGAGGCCGTCGATGCTGGTGACAGCGGTGACCAGGGTGCTGAGCAGCGGGTTGTTGCTCGCGGCGGTGGCGACCGGGTCCTTGACCATGCCGTCGAACGAGCCGGCACCGGAGGTCGGGATCGCCGAGCAGCCGGGACCGAAGGTCTCGGCGCCCGCGCCCTCGGCCATCGGGCTGTCCTCGGAGGTCTCCGAGGAGGTGTCGTCCGAGCCGCTGGTGGGCTCGTCGTCCTCGCTGCTGCATGCGGCGAAGGTGGCGCTCATGGCCAGGACCGCGATGCCGACGCTGGTCGTCCGGCGAATCTTCTGGAACTTCATCGTGGTGCCTTCCGTAGGGGGCGTGGGTGTGTCTCGTAGGTGATTCGGCGCCGGCCCGGGGACGGATTGCCCGGAATCTCGGCCTTTTTTCGAGGCCCGCGTCACTTCACGGTGACGAGGAGCTCATGGATGCCACTGGCGCCGTTCGGGAACGGCTCGGCGCGCACGGCCGTCTGGGGCTCGCCGTCGCCGGACATGGCGCGGGCGGCGATCCGGTGGGACCCGGACTCCGCAGGCCACTTGAAGAACCACTGCCGCCAGTAGTCGTCGCCGCCGTCCGGGCCGAGCTGGGCGTCCTCCCAGCCGCCGCCGTCGACGCGGACCTGCACCTTCGCGATCCCGCCGCGCTCCTGCGCCCACGCGACCCCGCCGATGACCACGTCGCCGGGGTCGAGCTGCGCGAGCGCCTTCGGGGTGTCGATGCGTGCCGAGATCTTGATCGGCGCGTCCGTGGCCCAGTCCCGCTCGGTCCAGTAGGCCTTCTGGTCGTCGTACGTCGTCAGGGTGAGCCGGGTGACCCACTTGGTCGCGCTGATGAAGCCGTAGAGGCCGGGGATCACCATGCGCACGGGGAATCCGTGCTCACGGGGCAGCTGCTCGCCGTTCATGCCGACGGCGAGGATCGCGTCGCGGCCGTCGGTCGCGAGGTCCAGCGGGGTGCTGATCGTCATCCCGTCGAAGTCGGTGGACAGGATCTGGTCCGCCTTCGTGGAGCCGATGCCGGCGAGGGCGAGCACGTCGGTGAGCCGGACGCCGAGCCAGCGCGCCCCGCCGACGTACGGGCCACCGACGCTGTTGGAGACGCAGGTCAGCGTGATGTCGCGCTCGATCATCGGCATCTCGAGCAGCTCCTCGAAGGTGATCGTCACCTCCTCGTCGACGTCGCCGTCGATGGTGAGCGTCCAGTCTTCACTGCTGACGACGGGAGTGTCCAGCCGTGTGTCGACGCGGTAGAAGTCCTCGTTGGGGGTGCGGAACTTCGTGATGCCGGGGACCTGGTCGTCGAGGCCGCGCGGCAGCGCCTTGGCGGGGTCGGCCGGCTTCGGCAGCGCGATGTCCTCGGGCCGGGTGCGCAGCGAGGTCACCACCCGTCCGCCGATCCCGCCGACCGCCGCGGCGGCGCCCAGCGCCACCCCGGTGAGCAGCAGCGTGCGGCGGCCGCCGTCGCCCTCCGTCTGCCGCAGGGTCCGGGCGAGCAGACGGAGAGCGAGGGGCCCGGTCACCGCAGCGACCAGACTGGGGAGGAGGTCGACCGGCTCCGCGCTGGGACGGGTCAGGACGGCGACCGCGGCCGTGGCCACCAGGGCCACGAGGATGGCGGTACCGACCGCGAGCCGGCGTCGGGCGACCAGGCCGGCGACGGCGGCGAGCAGGAGCACGCCCGCCATCACGGAGCCGACCAGGATCGCCTTGTCGGCACTGCCGAACTGGCGGATCGCCCACTCCTTCATCGGGGTGGGGGTCAGGTCGATGACGGTCGACCCGACCGCGAGGACGGGTGACGCCGCCGGGTCGGTCAAGGCAGCCGCGAGATGGGCGAGGCCCACCCCGACGAGGGTTGCCAGGATTCCGAAACCGGCCCAGAGAAGTCGTGCCTTCATGGGGGTGGTTCGTTGCCGACCCCCTCAGCGGATCGGACCGGGCCACGCCCTATCCGACGGGCGTCGCCACGTGCACGAGCGCGTCGCCCGCGTTGACGATCGGCGCACGGGTCAGCCCGATGACGATGCCCGGCCGGTCCGCGTGGACGAGGCGGACCCGGCGGCCGAAGGTGTCGGACAGGCCACCGAGGCGCTGGCCCTCCTCGACCCACTCCCCGAGGTGGACGTCGAGGTGGAGGATCCCGGTGCCGCGCGCGCGGACCCAGCTGCTCGCCCGTGACTCGACCACCTCGACGGGGGTCTCGGTCGCGGGCTCGTCGTCGATCATGCCGAGCGAGGCGAGCACACGTCGTACCCCGCGGACGCCGACGGCGATGGCGTCCTCGTCGAAGCGCAGCGCCTCGCCGGCCTCGTAGAGCAGCACGGTCGCGCCGCGGTCGCGGGCGGCCTGCCGCAGCGAGCCGTCGCGCAGCCGGGCGTGCAGCATGACGGGCGCGCCGAAGGCCTCGGCGAGCGCGCGCGTGCGCGGGTCGTCGAGGTCGGCGCGGATCTGCGGGAGGTTGGCGCGCCGGTCGGCCGCGGTGTGCAGGTCGAGGCCGACGTCGCACTTGCCGACCACCTCGGTCATGAACAGGTGCGCGATCCGGCTGGCCAGCGAGCCGCGGGCCGAGCCGGGGAAGGAGCGGTTGAGGTCGCGCCGGTCCGGGAGGTAGCGGTCGCCGGTCATGAAGCCGAGGACGTTGACGACGGGTACCGCGACCAGGGTCCCGCGGAAGGTCCGGGCCGACAGCGTCGCCATCGCCTGGCGGATCACCTCGACGCCCATCACCTCGTCGCCGTGGATCGCGGCGTTGACCCACACGGTCGGCCCGGCCTCGCGGCCGTGGACCACCCGGACGGGCAGGCTCACGTCGCCGCCCGTCACCAGCCGCGTGATCGGGAGCTCGACCTCCTTGGTCGATCCGGCGCGCACCCGGACGTTGCCGATCGCGAAGGACTCACGCAGTGCCACGCCGGGTCCCTCCCGTCGCGACGCCGCGGTTCTTGCGACGGACCTTCCTCGGCGGCCGGCCGCCCAGGTAGGAGTGCCCGGAGTCGACGACGAAGCCCTGGCGCAGCGCCTCACGCCCGACGAGCATCCGGAAGCCCATCTCGTCGCGCCGGGTCAGGGTCACCTCGGTGGTGATCGTGCGGCCCAGCAGCTCCAGCTCGGTGAGGACCACGAACCGATCCTGGGTGTGGCCGGTGGAGCTCCGGACCGTCCGGCGGTCGTGGACCGGGCACTCGACGTACACGGCGTCGTCGGCGGAGCGCTGCCACGGGTGGACCGAGAAGCGGACCCAGGTGGCGCCGTCGCGCTCGAAGTGGGAGAGGTCGAAGGCGTGCAGCGCGGAGGTGCGTGCACCGGTGTCGAGCTTCGCCTTGACCGGGCCGACGCCGAGCCCCGGCAGCCGGACCCACTCTCGCCAGCCGGCGACGACCGGCGGGCTGATTGAATGGGAGCTGACCACGTACTCATCCAATCAGGTCCCATCCGCCAGTCCGATCAGGTCGGGAATGAAGCTCGCGATCCTCTCCCGCGCTCCGCGGTCCTACAGCACCCAGCGCCTCCGCACGGCAGCCCTCGACCGGGGCCACCAGGTGAAGGTGCTCAACACCCTCCGCTTCGCCATCGACCTCTCCGGTGACGAGCCCGACCTGCAGTTCCGCGGCAAGCAGCTGTCGGACTACGACGCCGTGCTTCCCCGGATCGGCAACTCGATCACCTACTTCGGCACCGCCGTGGTGCGCCAGTTCGAGCAGATGGACGTCTACACGCCCAACACCGCCAACGGCATCTCGAACTCGCGCGACAAGCTGCGCGCCTCGCAGATCCTGTCGCGGCACAACATCGGCATGCCCGCGACCACCTTCGTCCGCGACCGGGCCGACGTGATCCCCGCGATCGAGCGGGTCGGCGGCGCGCCGGTCGTGATCAAGCTGCTCGAGGGGACCCAGGGCGTCGGCGTCATCCTCGCGCCCAGCCTCAAGGTCGCCGAGGCGATCATCGAGACGTTGCAGAGCACCAAGCAGCAGGTGCTGATCCAGCGCTTCGTCAAGGAGAGCCGCGGTCGCGACATCCGCGCCCTCGTGGTCGGTGACCGTGTCGTCGCCGCGATGCGACGGGTCGCCCAGGGCGACGAGTTCCGCTCCAACGTGCACCGCGGCGGCAGCGTCGAGCCGGTCGAGCTCGACGAGGACGCCGAGCGGATCGCGGTCCGGGCCGCCCAGATCATGGGCCTCAAGGTCGCCGGCGTCGACATGCTCGAGGCCGACGAGGGGCCGCTGGTCATGGAGGTCAACTCCTCCCCGGGCCTCGAGGGCATCGAGCAGGCCACCAAGCTCGACGTCGCCGGCGCGATCATCGACTACATCGACAACCAGGTCGCCTTCCCGCAGATCGACGTCCGCGAGCGGCTCTCCGTCTCGACCGGGTACGGCGTCGCCGAGCTCGTCGTCCACGGCGACGCCGACCTCGTCGGCAAGTCCATCGGTGACTCGGGCCTGCGCGACCGCGACATCACCGTGCTGACCCTGCACCGCGGCACGCTCGTCATCCCGAACCCCTTCCCGCACCACGTGCTGGAGGCCGAGGACCGGCTGCTGTGCTTCGGCAAGCTGGAGGAGATGCGGTCGATGATCCCGGCGCGCCGGAAGCGGACCCGGGTGAAGAAGCTGCCGAAGAAGCCGATTCACGAGGGGTGAGGTGAGCCGGGCTGCATGAATCCCCGGTCATCCGGGGATTCATGCGCTTGTCAGGGGTTGCAACACCCGACAAGCGCATGAAGTGCCCGTTCGAGGTGACTGCTGAGGCGGACGGGGTCGCGCGGCCGACGGATCTCGCCCCTCGTTCGCGGGTGGTCGACGGCACGGCATCCGGCAGGATGGCCGGCATGACTGACGCACCTGCGGAGCTCGTCCACCTCGACGTCGCCGACGGCGTCGCGACGATCACCCTCGACTCGCCCCACAACCGCAACGCCCTCTCCCGCCAGCTCGTCACCGAGCTGATCGCCCACCTGACCACGGTCGACGCCGCGGACGACGTACGCGTGGTGCTGCTGAAGTCGTCCGGCCGGGTGTTCTGCTCGGGGGCGGACCTCTCCGAGGCGGCGACCGTCCCGATGCAGGAGGGCGCGCGGGCGATCGTCGGCGTGCAGCGCCAGATCGTCGCCCTGTCGAAGCCGGTCGTGACGGTCGTCGAGGGTGCCGCCCGGGCCGGCGGCATCGGCATCGTGGCCGCGTCGGACGTGGTGGTCGTCGCCGACGACGCCACCTTCGCGCTCACCGAGGTCAAGCTCGGCCTCACCCCGGCCGTCATCTCGCTGACGGTCTTCCCCCGGCTGACGCCGCGTGGGCTCGCGTGGACCGCGCTCGGCGGCGAGGTGTTCACGGGCTCGGAAGCGGTGGCCTACGGGCTCGCCACCTTCGCCGTACCCGCCGGCGAGCTGCAGGCGAAGGTCGACGACGTGGTCGGCAAGATCGCGACCGGTGCCGCCCAGGGCCTGCGCGAGACGAAGAAGCTCGTCGGTGCCGAGCTGCTCGAGCGGATCGACGCCCAGGGTGAGGAGCTCGTCGAGCTCAGCGCCCGGCTGTTCGGGTCCGACGAGGCGCGCGAGGCGATGATGGCGTTCCTCAGTCGCAAGAAGGGCTGATCCTCAGGTCCCGCTGAGCTTGTCGACGAACGCCGCGCCGGCCCGGTCCGCCAGGCCGGTGAGCGCGGTGGCGAGGTCGTCGGTGACGACCACGTCGTCGAGCACCGGTTGCCGGACGAAGCCCGCGTCGACGAGGCCCTGGAGAGCACCGAGCAACGGCTGCCAGAACCCGCCCACGTCGTAGAAGCACACCGGGTCGGCGTGGAAGCCGAGCTGGCGCCAGCTCCAGACCTCCACGATCTCCTCGAGGGTTCCGATGCCGCCGGGCAGGCAGAGGAAGCCGTCGGCGAGCTCGGCCATCAGCGCCTTGCGCTCGTGCATCGTCTCGACCACGTGCAGCTCGGTGAGGTCGTCGCGGCCCCACTCGCGCTCGACCATGCTGCGCGGGATCACGCCGATCACCTCGCCGCCGGCGTCGAGCGCGCCCTGCGAGACCGCGCCCATGAGACCGTGCCCGCCGGCGCCGTACACGAGCCCGATGCCGCGCCCGGCCAGGCCGCGCCCGACGTCGTACGCCGCCTGCACCAGGGACTCGTCGTTGCCGGGTGCGGATCCGCAGAAGACGGCGACCCGCCGCAGGGTGCTCATGGCGACGAGGTTAGAGGGATGCGACCAGCGTGGCCGCGTCCGCCGTCGCGCCCCGGATCAGTCCGAGCCCGTTCGCATCCCCGACCGTTCGTACGTCGACGCCGGGCAGTGCCTGCGCCAGCTCCTCCGCCAGCTCCCGGTCGGCGACCACCTCGCCCGCGAGCACGACCGTGTCGGCCGGCAGCTCCCGGGGCGTGCCGTGGGCGGGTGTCCAGGCGACGCCGTCCGGCGTGATCGCGGAGACCGTGCAGCCGACGTGGCTGGTGATGCCGAGCCGGTCGATCCGGTCCATGTGCTCCTGGCGTCGCTTGGACCCGAGCTCCGGCGCGAGCTCGGTCCCGGTCGTCAGCAGCGCGACCAGGGCCCCCTCGCCGGCCAGCGTCTCGGCGAGCTCGACGGCCGCGCCCCGGCCGCCGACGACCACCACGCGCCGGCCGGCAGGAGGTGCCCCGGTGTCGATGCCCCGGCGGACGTGGGGGAGGTCGGCGCCGGGAAGCCCGGGGAGCTCGACGCGGCCACCGGTGGCGACGACCGCGACCTCCGGATCGAGTGCCTGCACGGTCGCGGCGTCGGCGCGGACGCCGAGCCGGACGTCGATCGCGGAGCCCGCCGCGGCGACCTCGCCGAGCAGCCAGTCGAGGTAGGGCCGGTTCTCCTCGTGCACGACCGACGCGTCGTGCAGCGCACCGCCCAGCCGGTTGGAGGCCTCGAGCAGGGTGACCGCGTGCCCGGCGGCTGCTGCGCGGACGGCGGTCTCCAGGCCGGCGGGTCCGCCGCCGACCACGACGACCCGCCGCGCCGTCACGGTCGCCGGCGTCGCGCGGTCCAGGTCGTGCCCGGTCAGCGGGTTGACCGCGCACTCGGTCGCCAGCTTCTCCTCGAGCGTGTCGATGCAGTTCTCGCACGAGATGCACCGGCGCACGCGCGCCGGGCCGCCGCCCCAGCCGCCCAGCTTGCGCGGCAGGTCGGGGTCGGCGAGCAGCGGCCGGCCCATCGCCACGAAGTCGGCCCGGCCGTCGGCCAGCACCTGCTCGGCCAGCAACGGGTCGTGCAGCCGCCCGACGGCGATCACCGGCACGTCGACGACCTCGCGCACCGCGGCCGCGCCTCCGACGTTGAGCCCGTCGCCGTCGTCGGCCGCGTTGACCATCCCGGTCACCAGCCGGTCGATCACCCCGCCGCTGACGTGGAAGGCGTCGACCCCGGCCTCGACCAGCAGCGGCGCCATCGCCGCCGTGTCCCACACCGGTCGCCCGCCGGCGACCCGCTCGTAGCCGGAGACGCGCAGCGTCAGGGGGAAGTCCGCGCCGACCTCGGACCGGATCGCGGCGAGCGCCTCGAGCACCACCCGGATGCGGCCCTCCACCGAGGTGCCGCGGTAGCGGTCCCCGCGCCGGTTGCGCTGCGGCGCCAGGAACGACCCGAGGAACATGTAGCCGTGCGCGGCATGGAGCTCCAGTCCGTCGTACCCGGCCTCGCGGACGCGGGCCACGGCCGCGCGGAACTGGTCGAGGATCGCCGCGATCTGCTCCTTCGTGGCCTCGGCGGACGGCCGTCCGGTGAGGTACGACGGGATCACCGACGGACCCAGCGAGGTGACCCCGAACATCTCCGGGCCGAGCCCGTCCGGGCCGGCGTGCACGAGCTGCGGCTGGATCCGGGCGCCGTGGGCGTGCACCGCCTCGACCAGCCGTCGGTGGGCTGCCACGGCGGCGTCCGTCCCGATCTGGAGGCCGCCGGGGGTCTCCGGGTGCTGGGGGTCGATCCCGGTCGCGCCGACCGTGACCAGTCCGGCTCCGCCCTCCGCACGGCGGGCGAGATGGGCGATCGTCCGGTCCGACGGGTGGCCCTCCGGGGTGCCGTACATCGTCTCCATCGGCGACATGACGATCCGGTTGCGCAGCTCCATCGAGCCGATCCGGCCGGGCGCGAGCAGGTGGGAGAACACGCGATGAGGCTAGAACCTGTTCTATTTCCTGACTAGGGTCGGTCCGTGGACTTCGCGATGGTGACCGCGTACCAGCCGATCGACCAGCTGGTGGCGCTCGCGCGCGCCGCCGAGGACGCCGGGTTCCGCTCGCTGAGCATCGCCGACCACGTCGTCGACCTGGAGACGGTCCGCACGCCGTACCCCTACACCCCGACCGGCGAGCGCCGCTGGACCCCCGACGTCGACTGGCCGGACCCGTGGGTCACCGTCGGCGCGCTCAGCCAGGTCACCACCCGGCTGCAGTTCTTCACCTCGATCTACGTCGCGGCCATGCGCAACCCGTTCGTCGTCGCCAAGGCCGTCGGTACGGCGGCCGCGCTCTCCGGCGGGCGGGTCGCGCTCGGCGTCGGGGTCGGCTGGTGCCGCGAGGAGTTCGACCTGCTCGAGCAGGAGTTCGCGACCCGCGGCCGCCGCACCGACGAGGCGCTCGACCTGATGAAGGCGCTCTGGGCGCCCGGCTGGACCGAGTTCTGCGGCGAGTTCTACAGCTGCGAGCGGCTCGCCATGAGGCCCGAGCCGCCCGGGCCGGTGCCGGTGTGGGTCGGCGGGCTCTCGGACGTCGCGATGCGCCGTGCTGCGCGCCACGACGGCTGGGTGGGCGACATGGCGACGGTCGACGAGGCCGTCGCGATCGCCGGTCGTCTGCGGGAGCTGCGGGTCGAGGCCGGCCGCGACCTCGACGAGCCCTTCGACGTCGTACCGGCACTCACGGACGCGCTCGCGCCCGAGGACTTCCTCCGTGCCGCGAAGGGCGGCGTGACGATGTGCATGACGATGCCGTGGATGTACTACGTCGGCCAGCACGCCCCACTGGAGGACAAGCTCGCCGCGGTCCGCCGGTTCGGCGACGAGGTGATCGCGCCGGTGCGGGCGCTGGCCTGACGGGGGCCCCAGCTGCTGCCGACCTCACCCCTCCAGGTACGACGTCACCATCGTCACCATCGCGCGGTGGGCGCGGTCGATGTCGATGTGCGTGCCGAGCAGCTGCTCGTTGCGCAGGCTGCGCAGCATCGCCGGGAACACCTCGGACATCGCAGCGCGCCGCTCCTCGTCGAGGCCTTCGACGCCTTCGAAGAAGTTGACGAACGCCCGCGAGGCGAGCTCGTCGAGCCGGCGGATCGACGCGGCCGTGCGCGGGTGGGTCTCCGCCAGCACGTCGAGCGGGCGCGGCAGCGCCCAGCGCATGGTCTCCACGCTGACGGCGTACGGCGAGTCGAGCACCGTGCGGTAGAGGTCGGCGATCTCGGCGACCCGGCCGGCGACCGTCGTGCTCGTCGGCTGGGCCCAGAGCTCCGGGCCGACCTCGGCGACCTGGTCGGCGACCGCGGACCAGAAGCCGTCGGAGTCGCCGAACAGGTTCTGGACCGAGCCCCAGCTCAGGCCGGCCTCCTTGGCCACGAGGTTGATCGAGACGGACTCGGGCTTCCCCTCGCCCAGCAGCCGCAGCGCCGTGGACAGGAGTTGCTCCCGGGCCGCCACTCCACGGCGGTTCGGCTTGCGTGTCGATGCAGTTGGCGTCGTTGTCATCTAGCCCCCCTAGCTGCGATGCCTCCCACCATCTAAGCACCCCTCTCAGCCCTGTAGAGTTGGCTGCTTGCTGCGCGGGACCGATGGCGGACCGATCGAGGACCTTCGTCCCGGGCGGCAGATCGGACAACGGAGCGGACGGCAGGGGTCACGGACGGTGGCAGACGAGCTGGTGGAGCGCGAGGTCGCAACGGAGCAGGCCTTCGTCGACCGGGTCTACCGGCAGCTGGGGGAGGCCGGCAAGGCCGCCCAGCAGCTGGCGAGGGAAGGCCACTCACGCGCCCACATGGGCCACGAGGGCGGCCTCGTCGAGCGCGACGCGATGGTCTTCCAGGCCGCGAAGCGGATCGCGCAGCTCGACGCCGCGCAGGAGGGCCTGGTCTTCGGCCGGCTCGACCTCGACGCCGCCGTCGACGGCGAACCACGCTACGTCGGCCGGATCGGCCTGCGCGACGAGAACCGCGACTCCCTCCTCATCGACTGGAGGGCGCCCGCGGCCGCGGTGTTCTACCAGGCCACGGCCGCCGAGCCGCAGTCCGTGATCCGGCGGCGCGTGCTGCGCAGTGCGGGCCAGAAGGTCGTCGGGGTCGAGGACGAGCTGCTCGACGCGGAGGCGCTGGCGGCCGCCGAGGAGCAGGGCCGCGAGCTGCCGATCGTCGGCGAGGGCGCGCTCATGGCGCAGCTCTCCCGGGCCCGCGACAGGTCGATGCACTCGATCGTCGCGACGATCCAGGCCGAGCAGGACAAGGCGATCCGCGCGCCCTCGAGGGGCGTCGTCAGCATCTCCGGCGGTCCCGGCACGGGCAAGACGGTCGTGGCGCTGCACCGGGCGGCGTACCTCCTCTACACCGACCGCCAGCGCTACGAGCGCGGCGGCGTCCTCGTCGTCGGCCCGTCGGGCGTCTTCATGCGCTACATCGAGCGCGTCCTGCCGAGCCTCGGCGAGACAGCGGTCGCGCTGCGCAGCCTCGGTGAGGTCGTCGACGACGTCCGCGCCACCCGTCACGACGAGCCGGCCGTCGCCGACGTCAAGGGCTCGGAGCGGATGGCGGAGGTGATGCGCCGGACCGCGCGCCAGCAGGTGCCCGGCAGCCCGCGCGAGTACCGCGTCTTCTGGCGCGACGACCGCCTCGTCCTCGACCGCGGCAGGCTCGGCCAGATCCGTCGCCAGCTGATGTCGCAGGGCCTGCGCAACAAGCAGCTGCCGCGGGTGTCCAACGCCCTGCTGGACGCCCTGTGGCGCCAGGTCCGCGGTGAGCGCGGCCGCGAGCAGGGTCGGGAGAAGTTCAACGACGAGATGCTCTCGCGCCAGGACTTCCTCGACTTCGCCCACGCGTGGTGGCCGCCGCTGGACGCGCCCACGGTGCTGTGCTGGCTGCGTGACCCGGAGTTCGTGTCGCGGGTCGGGGACGGCGTGCTCTCCGCCGAGGAGCAGCGGCTCCTGTCGAAGTCGTGGAGCCACCTCGACCCCGCCCGCCCGATCAGCGGCCAGATCTCGATCGAGGACGTCCCGCTGCTCGACGAGCTGCGCTACGCACTCGGCGACGTCCCGCAGAAGGCCGACGACGAGCGGGACGACCCGCTGGCGCTGATCGAGGGCGCGGTCAACGTGCAGGAGCTGATCACCGCCTCCGACCGCGAGTTCGCGACCGGCCCGGCGTGGCGGCCGCCGACCAGCAGCATCGAGGACGACGGCTACGCCCACGTGCTGATCGACGAGGCGCAGGACCTCACCCCGATGCAGTGGCGGATGGTCGGCCGCCGCGGCCGTACGGCGTCGTGGACCATCGTCGGCGACCCCGCGCAGTCGTCGTGGCCGGCCCCGGCCGAGGCCGCCGCCGCGCGGGCGGCGGCGCTCGAGCGCAAGCAGCTGCACGAGTTCCACCTGTCGACGAACTACCGCAACTCGGCGGAGATCTACGCCCACGCCGCGGCCTACGCCGAGCGGGTCGGCCTCGGTGCCGACCTCCCCGACGCCGTGCGACGCACGGGCGAGGAGCCGAAGGAGGTCGTCCTGCCTGCGGGCGGCGACCTCGAGTCCGCGACCCGCGAGGCCGTGCTCGACCTCGCCGGCCGGGTCTCCGGCACCGTCGGCATCGTCGTCCCGGTGGCCCGCCGCTCGGAGGTCAACGCCTGGCTCGCGTCGTGGCCCGAGGTCGCCGCCGACGCCCCCGGCGCCCGCGCCGCGGTCGACTCCTCGGTCACGCCCTCGGGGGAGGACCGCGTCGTCGTGCTGACCGGCCTCGACACCAAGGGACTGGAGTTCGACGGCATCGTGGTGGTCCGGCCGCAGGAGATCGAGGACGAGTCCGCGACCGGACGCGCGACCCTGTACGTCGTACTGACCCGGGCGACGCAGCTGCTCACGACCATTTCCTGACCCCCGGCACACTGGGGGCATGACGGGCCTCGCCGACCTGCGCGACCGGCTCGGTGGCGCGATCTTCCACCGCGTCGCCGGGCCTGACGGTGCACGGCACCGCGACCGGATCCACCACACGCCCGGACCGCGGTGGTTCGAGCCGGACAGCCCGATCGTGCGCGTGCACGGTGACGCCTCGATGTTCGTCGGAGGCATCCGGGCGCTGCTGCTGCAGAGCCTGCACCCCGCCGCGATGCGCGCCGTGTCCGAGCACTCCGGCTTCCGCGGCGACATGTGGGGTCGGCTCGCCCGGACCAGCCGGTTCCTCGCCGTCACCACCTTCGGGACAGCGGCCGATGCGCAGCAGGCGGTGGACGCGGTGCGGGCGATCCACGACCGGATCACCGGAACGATGCCCGACGGGTCGTCGTACGCCGCGTCCGACCCGCACCTGCTGCTGTGGGTGCACGTCGCGGAGGTCGACAGCTTCCTGCGCGCGCACCAGGCCTACGGCGCGGAGCCGCTCGACCAGGCGGGCCGGGACCGGTACGTCGCACAGACCGCCGAGGTCGCCCGGCGACTCGGGGTCCTCGACCCACCCACGACCGAGGCGGAGCTCGCCGAGGTGCTGGCGGCCTTCCGGCCCGAGCTCGCCGGCACGCCCGAGGCGCGCGAGGCGGTCGGCTACGTCCTGCTGCGCCCGCCCCTCCCGCTGCTCGCCCGCCCGGCCTACGGCGTGCTGGCGGCCGCCGCGATCGGGCTGATGCCGGCCTGGACGCGGGTCCCGCTGCGCCTGCCGTGGCTGCCGGTCGCCGAGCGCACCGTCGTGCGGGCGCTCGGAGGGGCCGCGGTCGGGACGATCCGATGGGCGATGTCCGCGCCCGTGTCGCGCCCTGCGGCGTAGCCTTGCCGCATGCACCCGGAGGATGACGAGTCGACCGCATGGGAGCGGGGTGACCACCTGCCGACCGACGCGCGGCGGATGGGCCTGAGCCCGCTCGTGCCCGACGGCGCGATCCTCGAGTTCGCAGGCTCCCTCGACAGCTCCAAGCTCTCGCACCGGCTGGTCGCGTGGGTGCTGCTCGTGGCGTTCGTGATGCCGGTGCTGTTCACGGTGCTGCGGCTGCTGGGCTGATCAACCCACCGGCTCAGCCCACCAGCTCGGCGACCAGCGCCTCCACCCGCCTGCGGATCTCGTCGCGGATCGGCCGCACCGCTTCGATGCCCTGACCGGCCGGGTCCTCGAGGACCCAGTCCTCGTAGCGCTTGCCCGGGAAGAACGGGCACTCGTCACCGCACCCCATCGTGATCACGACGTCGGCCGTCTCGACCGCCGACTCGGTGAGCAGCTTGGGCTGCTCGGACGCGATGTCGATGCCCTCCTCGGCCATGGCGGCGACGGCGGCCGGGTTGACCTGGTCGGCGGGCTGCGAGCCCGCGGAGAGGACCTCGATCCGGTCGCCCGCGAGGTGCTGGAGGTAGCCGGCGGCCATCTGGGACCGGCCGGCGTTGTGGACGCAGACGAAGAGGACGGTGGGTCGGGTCATCGGGTGCTCCTGGGGTCGATCGGACGGGCCGGGGTGGTCAGTGGGGGACGACGGCGTCGTCGGCGTCCTCGCCGGCGCCGGGGTAGAGGGCGAGTGTCAGTCCGATGCCGACGAGCAGCCCGATGATCTGCATCCCGATGAACGCCGGCGCGGACGTCGGGTCGATGCCGGCGAACGTGTCGGTGAACACCCGGCCGATGGTCACGGCCGGGTTGGCGAAGGAGGTGGAGCTGGTGAACCAGTACGCCGCCCCGATGTACGCGCCCACCGTCGGCGCTGCCAGCGCCCCGCGTCCGGTGCGGACGAGCGCGAAGATGAGCGCGACGAGGCCCGCGGTCGCGACCACCTCGGCGACGAGGTGTCCGCTGCCGAGCCGGTCCTTGGCCGACAGGCCCTGGTCGACCTCGAACATCACGTTGGCCAGGACTGCTCCGCCGATGCCGCCGGCGACCTGGGCGACGGCATAGGCCGCCACCTCGGTCAGGGTGAGCCCGGCGCCGCTGCGCCGGCCGAGGAACCAGTCGGCCGCGGACACGACCGGGTTGAAGTGGGCGCCGGACACCGGGCCGAACCACAGGATCAGGACCGTCAGGCCGAACGCGGTGGCGGTCGAGTTCTCCAGCAGCTGCAGCCCGACGTCCCCGGGGGAGAGGGTCTCGGCCGCGATGCCGGAGCCGACGACGACGGCGACGAGGAGGGCCGTGCCGAGGAATTCCGCCAGCAGTCGGCGGCCGAGCGGCGGAGTGGGTGCAGGAGTGCTCACGCCGCACATCTTGACGGAGCAAGATTGCTCAGTCAAACTTGAGGCAATGAACGTTGAGCAAAAGTCCGCGCTCGAGCACCGCGTCGCCGTGTACGCCGCCCTCGCGGACCCCACCCGGCTGCAGGTCGTCGACCTGCTCACCGTGGGCGACGCGGCCTCCTCGGAGCTGTCCGCCCGGCTGGGGACGCCCTCGAACCTGCTCGCCCACCACCTGGGGATCCTCGAGGGTGCGGGCGTGATCGAGCGGCACCGCTCCGAGGGCGACCGCCGGCGCAGCTACTGGCGGCTGGTCCACGGTGCCGTGGACCGGCTCGCCGGCCCGGTGCTGGAGGCACCCGGGCGGGTGGTCTTCGTCTGCACCGCCAACACGGCCCGCTCGCACCTCGCGGCCGCGCTGTGGCGAGCGGCGAGCGACATCCCGGCCACCTCCGCCGGCACGCACCCGGGCGAACGGATCGCTCGTGGAGCCGTCGCGACGGCCGGCCGGCACGGGCTGGACCTCCCCGACGTCGCCCCGCAGCGGCTCGACGACATCGGCCGGGTGCCGCGCGGCGGTGACCTGCTGATCACCGTGTGCGACCGCGCCCACGAGGAGCTCGGCCACACCGGTCAGCTGCACTGGTCGGTGCCCGACCCGGTCGGGCCCGGGACGCGCGCGGCGTTCGACCGTGCCCACGACGAGCTCGCCTCGCGGGTGCGCCTGCTGGCTCCGCTCGTGCAGCAGGCGTCCTGACGCCGTACCCACTCGACACCCGCACCGGAAAGGCTCGACGATGAGCTCCTCGCCCCACCCCACGATCACGCTCGACCAGCAGGTGGCTCTGCGGGCCGCGGCGTCCCGCCTCGCCGTGGAGTTCGACGGCACGTTCAACGCCCCGACGATCGAGCGGTTCCTGCACTCCTCCTACGACCAGTTCGCGGGCCGGGCGACCCTGGTGAACTTCCTGCCGCTCCTGGCCGAGCGGTTCGCCCGCCAGCGCCTCCAGGCGATGGCGCGGGTCGAGGGGCACGGCGCCGACGGCAAGCCGGTCGTGCTGTTCCTCTGCGTCCACAACGCTGGTCGCTCGCAGATGGCGCTGGGATTCCTCGACCAGCACGCGGCCGGTCACGCGGTCGGCTGGTCCGGCGGGTCCGAGCCGGGCGACCAGGTCAACCCGGCCGCCGTCGCGGCGATGGCCGAGCGCGGCATCGACATCGCCGGGGAGTACCCCAAGCCGTGGACCGACGAGATCGTGCGGGCGGCGGACGTCGTGGTGACGATGGGCTGCGGCGACGCCTGCCCCTACTTCCCGGGCAAGCGTTACGTCGACTGGGACCTCGACGACCCCGACGGCCTGGGAGTCGACGGCGTGCGCCCGATCCGCGACGAGATCGAGCGCCGGGTGCTGGCGCTCCTGGCCGAGCTCGACGTCCCGGTCGTGGCGGCCAGGACGGCGCCGACCACACCGAGTGCGGCCAGCACCAGGAACAGCCCGGCGTAGCCGCCGGTCCAGGCTGCCACCGCTGCGCCGAACGCCGGCGCCAGCGCCGCTGCGATCCCGACCGGCGCGTTGTAGACGCCGTTGAGGGCGGCGTACCGGTCCGGGCCCCAGTGCTCGCTGACCACCGTCGCGGCGACCAGGGTGAAGAGCCCGCGCGCCGCGCCCGCGACGACCGCGACCGCGATCAGGAGCGCAGCCGGTCCCGGGACGACGGCGAGGAGGAGCAGGGTCGCGGCGAGCACCGCGATGACGCCCGCGGCGCGACGGTTCGGGGCGAACCGCCGGTCGAGCGCGGGGTAGAGCAGGCGTCCGGCCACCTGGCCGGCACCGCTGAGGCCCAGCGCCCACGCCGCGAGCTGCACGCCCACTCCGCGCTCGAGCAGCAGGGGGACGAGGTGCACGAGGGACGCGTACATCGCCAGCGACGTCACGGTGCCGGAGGCGGCGACGAGGACGAAGGTGCGACTCGTCAGGACCGCGCGGTCCCGCGGACCGTGGTGCGCGGCGGGCGCGCCGCCGTGCCACGGCAGTGCCAGGGCGCCGGCGTGGAGCGGTGCGGTCAGGACCAGCAGCGCGACGGCCAGCGTGACGTAGGCGCCTCGCCATCCCAGCTCGCTCCCGAGCCACGCGGTGAGCGGCGCGAACACGGTCGAGGCGAAGCCGGCCACCAGCGTGAGGCTCGTGATCGCCCGCACCCGCTGCGACCCGAACCACTGGGTGAGCGCGGCGAACGCCGGTGGGTAGAACAGCCCGGCGCTGGCCGCGCCGGCCAGCAGCCAGGCCACCGCGAAGACCGGGTACGACGGCGCGACGCCCACGAGTGCCATCGCGGCCGCGCCGAGGACGCTGGCGGTGGTCATCACGACGCGGGGGCCGCGACGCTGGAGGACCCTGCCCACGGCGATGCCCGCGATCGCTCCGAACAGGCTCCCGCCCGAGAACGCCGCCGTGACCGCGGTGCTGGACCATCCGGTGTCGTCGGCGATCTCCGGCGCGAGCACCGTGAAGGCGTAGTACAGGACGCCGTAGGCGACGGTGACCGTGACGCACAGCGCGGCCAGCGCCCGGTCCGAACCGGGCGCCGGTCCGATGCCGTGAGTCACGACCTAGCCGCCGACCGGGACTCGCCCGATCTGGATCACCTCGGGGGCGGGTGCGCAGCAGCCACCTCCAGCGCTCTCGGGGTCGTCGAACACGCCCGCCCCGCCGCACACGCCGGTGTCGGGCAGGACCAGCTCGACCCGGGCGGCCGCCTCGTGGTCACCGGCGAGCTCGGCGACCACGCTGCGCACCTGCTCGTAGCCGGTCAGCGCCAGGAAGGTCGGCGCCCGGCCGTAGGACTTCATCCCCACCAGGTACAGGTCGGGCTCCGGCTGCGCGAGGTCGGCGGCGCCGGTGGCCTGCACCGAGCCGCAGGAGTGGACGTTGGGGTCGATCTCCGCGGCGATGCGTCGCGGCGCCTCGAGGGTCGGGTCCAGGTCCAGGCGCAGCTCGGAGAGGAAGGAGAGGTCCGGGCGGAAGCCGGTCAGCACGACGACGGTGTCGGCGGCCGGGAGCTCGCGCCCGTCCTCGCCGACCAGGACCGCCCGCTCGCCCTCGCGGCGGATCTCGGCGGTCCGGAAGCCGGTCACGAGCTCGACGGCGCCGGACTCGACCGCCCGCCGCGCCCGCTGGCCGAGGGCGCCCCGCTCCGGGAGCTGGTCGGCGGCGCCGCCGCCGAAGGTGCCCTCGCCCACCGCGCGGCGGATCGCCCACGTGATCCGGGTGCCGGGGTGCGCCTGGGCCACCTGGACCAGCTCGTGGATCGCGTTGAACGCGGAGTCGCCCGCACCGACGACCACGGTGTGCCGTCCCGCGTACTGCCCGGGGGCGGACCGGTCGGGGACCTGGTAGGAGATGAGGTCGGCGGCGGCACGCTCGCCGAGGGCCGGTACGCCGTCGGCACCGGCCGGGCTCGGGCTGCGCCAGGTGCCCGAGGCGTCGATCACCGCGCGGGCCTCCAGGCGCGACTCGCGACCGTGCGCGTCGGTCACGTGCACGGTGAAGGGCTGTGCGGCACGGTCGGCGTCGACCAGCCGGTCGCGGCCCTTGCGGGAGACGGCGACCACCCGGGCGTCGTACCGCACCCGGTCGCCGAGGGCGGTCGCCAGCGGCGCTAGATAGCGCTCGATCCACTCCGAGCCGGTCGGGTAACCGCTGTCGGGGCGGACCCATCCGGTCGGCTCCAGCAGCCGGGCTGACGCGGCGTCGACCAGCTCGGGCCAGGCGGAGAACAGTCGGACGTGCCCCCACTCGGCCACCGCGGACGCCGGCCCGGAGCCGGCCTCGAGCACCAGCGGCTCCAGGCCGCGCTCGAGCAGGTGCGCCGCCGCGGCGAGGCCCTGGGGGCCGGCGCCGATCACGACCACGGGGAGGTTGCTGTCGTTCATGTCGTCATTCCACCATTCACATAGACGTTTGTCGATGGGTCAGATCCTGGCCAACGCATCGACAAATGTCAATGGATGGGTGAGAATGGAGCCATGCCCTCCTCGCTGCCGGTCCTCCAGCCCGACGAGCTGGCCTCCTGCTGCTCGCCGGTCACGGCGGGCGTGGTCACCGATGAGGCCGCCGAGGCCCTCGCCCGGATGTTCAAGGCGCTCGGCGACCCGACCCGGGTCAAGCTGCTGTCGATGATCGCGGCGGCGCCCGAGGGCGAGGCGTGCATCTGTGACATGACCGAGCCGGTCGGGCTCAGCCAGCCGACCGTGTCCCACCACATGAAGCTGCTCGTCGAGGCCGGCCTGGCGACCCGCGAGCAACGCGGCAAGTGGGCCTACTACCGGGTGGCGCCGGACGTCCTGAAGGCCCTCGCGAGCGCCTTGTCGCCGATCGCCGGCTGAGCTGGCGGGCGGGTCGACCCGCGACGCGCCCGCGTTGTGCAGCCGGCCAACCGGCATAAGTCAACTTGTGCAGCCCGCCCGAGACCTCCGACCGGCGCCGGGCACACCCTTGAGGGGATCGAGCGACGCAGTGGTCGCACCACCTTCAGGAGGCACCCGATGGCGAAGTACGCAACACAAGGAGCCGACGGCAGCACCGTCGCGTGGCGCGACCGGAAGCGCTACCTGTGGGTCCTGGGACTCGTCGTCCCGCTGACCCCCATCGTCGGGATCGCTCTCTTCGAGGCCACCGACAGCGCCCTCTTCTTCTGGCTGACGCCGGTCGTCTTCTTCGGGATCATCCCGCTGATCGACCTCGTCGCCGGCTATGACAACACCAACCCGCCGGACGACGTGATCGAGGCGCTCGAGAACGACAGGTACTACCGCTGGGTGACCTACCTCTACCTGCCGGTCCAGTACGGCGGCTTCGTCGCCTCGATCTGGTACCTCGCCACGACCGACATGTCGGTGCTCGCCAAGGTCGGCCTCGCGATCTCGGTCGGCGTCGTCGGCGGCGTCGCCATCAACACCGCCCACGAGCTGGGCCACAAGCGCGAGTCGGTCGAGCGCTGGGCGTCGAAGATCGCCCTGGCGCAGACCTTCTACGGCCACTTCTACATCGAGCACAACCGCGGCCACCATGTCCGCGTCGCGACCCCCGAGGACCCCGCCAGCGCGCGGATGGGCGAGAGCGTCTACCGCTTCTGGCCGCGCACGGTCGCCGGTTCGCTGAAGAGCTCCTGGGAGCTCGAGGCCAGGCGCTACCAGCGCAAGGGCACGCACCCGTTCCACCTCGGCAACGACGTGCTCAACGCCTGGCTGATGACGGTCGCGCTGTGGGGCGGCCTGATGCTCTGGCTCGGACTCGCGTACGACGTCAACCCCCTGTCGCTGCTGCCCTACCTCGTGCTGCAGGCGGTCGTCGGGTTCTCCCTGCTCGAGGTCGTCAACTACATGGAGCACTACGGCATGGTCCGGCAGAAGGTCGGCACGCCGGGCAAGATGCGCTACGAGCGGGTCACCCCGGCGCACTCGTGGAACTCCAACAACATCGCCACCAACGTGCTGCTGTACCACCTGCAGCGCCACAGCGACCACCACGCCAACCCGACCCGGCGCTACCAGACGCTGCGCGACTTCAAGGACGCTCCCGTCCTGCCGACCGGCTACACCGGCATGATCGTCGTCGCGATGTTCCCGCCGCTCTTCCGGGCGCTGATGGACAAGCGCGTGATCGCGCACTACGACGGCGACCTCCGCCTGGCCAACCTCCACCCGGCCAAGCGCGAGAGGCTGCTGCGCAGGTACCCCGTCCCCGCGGAGAAGCTGGCCGCCGAGGCCGGGCTCCGCGCCGACACCAGCGCCCACGAGTTCGAGGGCGAGGTGCTCGCGGCCCAGTGCCCGGGGTGCCAGTACACCTACGAGGTCGCCGAGGGCAACGAGCTCGAGGGCTTCGCCGCGGGCACCGCGTGGAAGGACATCCCGGACGACTGGTGCTGCCCCGACTGCGGCGTGCGGGAGAAGGTCGACTTCAAGGCCGTCGAGCCCCGCCGCCACGACATCAGCAAGGTCGGTGCGTGATGCACATCGTCGCGGACCTCGGGAAGTGCGAGGGCCTGGGGATGTGCGAGTCCATGGCCAACGACTACTTCGAGGTCGACGAGGACGAGGAACTGGTCAACGTGCTCGACGAGAACCCGCCGGAGTCTGACCGGGCCCACGTGTACGCCGCCGTCCAGGCCTGCCCCGTGCTGGCGCTGACCCTCGAGGGCTGAGGCCGACCTCCGGCCCACCCCGCCACCCGATCCACCGGGGACGTGCTCACCTGCCGGGCACGTCCCCGGTGCTGTGCCCGGAGCCGACCGCGACAGGTCAGGGCCGGTGGAACAGCTCGTGGTGCCGCAGCGCCGTCGCCAGCTCGGGGCTGATCTTCGCGACCGGGCGGCCGAGCAGCTCCTCGGCCTGGCCGAGCCGGTAGCGGATCGTGTTGCGGTGGACGACCAGCGCCCGGGCCGCCTCCTCGGCGCTGCCACCGCTGCCGAGGAATGCGATGAGGGTCTCCCGGATCCGGGCCATCGCCTCGTCGTCGCCGACCAACGGTCCCAGCTGCCGGGCCATGAACCGGTCGACCTCGGGGGTGCAGCCGAGCAGCACCGGGAGCTCCACGTCGGCGTACGACGTCAACCAGGTCGCGCTGCCGGGCGTGGCCACGCGCAGCGCACCCTGCGCCTCGCGGTGGCTGGCGATGAAGCCGGCGATCCCGGCCGTCGAGGTGCCGACGCCGACGGACGCCTCGCCGCGTCCGCCGGACAGCTTGCCGAGGCCCGCGAGGTCGAGCGGGTCGCGAGTGCCGATCCACAGCCACAGCTGGCGACCGCCGGGCTTGACGACGAGCGGGTTCGCGCCCTTGACGGCGCTGGCCAGGTCGGCCGCGAGCGGCTCCAGCACGCCCGCCTGCTCGGCGTCGCCGACGGAGATCACGAAGGCGGTGTGGTGGACCGAGATGGGGTACCCGCCGAGCGCCGAGGACGCCTCGCGGGCATCGGCGAGGTCGCCGGCGAGGATGGCCTTCACGGACTCGTAGCGCTGGGCGGCCGCACCGGCGAGCACCCTGCTGCGGGTCTCCTGGTAGATGTCGATCGACGTGCTGACGGACTTGTCGAGCCAGACGCCGACGCGGTTCCAGAAGTAGACGAGCAGGTCGGCGCGGTCGAAGTCGGTGGGGGCGAGGTCCCGGATGAGGTCGCTGACGTAGGCCCACACCTCGAGCTGAGCGACGCGGTACTTCCGGATGAGCGTCTCCAGCGGGACCTGCAGCTCGGCGAGCAGACCGGCCAGGTTCCGGGCCTCGTCGACCAGATGGAAGTGCTGGGTCGGTTGGACGACGTCGGTCAGGAACGCGACCCAGTGCGCGCGGACCGTGTCCCGCAGCAGGTCCTCGATGCCGTCGACCCCGCGCATGTCGGCCATCTCGTCGAAGACCGCGTTCGTGATCCGCTCGACCCACGCGTCGAGCTGCTCCGGCTGTCTCTGCTCGGCGACGTAGGCCAGCAGCCAGGGCGCGATCTCACTCAGCACGGCGTCGCTGCTCACGGGGCCCACCGTAGCCATCCGCCGACCCCGTTGTGCAGTCGGACAATCCGTGCGGCGTGCGTTGGACTGTCGCCACGAGCCTGTGACGGTCGTCTCCCGGTGTCATGGACCTTCACCGGATGTGGCGTCCGAGCAGGGGGGCGCCGCCCGGCCAGCTCCGAAGGATGTGCCGCCGTGGCCCCGACGCATGCAGCCCACGACTACGACGTCCTCGTGGTCGGATCCGGCTTCGGCGGTTCGGTCACCGCCCTCCGGCTCACGGAGAAGGGCTACCGCGTCGGTGTCCTCGAAGCGGGCCGCCGGTTCGCCGACGAGGAGTTCGCGAAGACCTCGTGGGACGTGCGGAAGTTCCTCTACGCCCCACGCCTGGGCTGCTTCGGCATCCAGCGGATCCGGTTGCTGCGCGACGTCGTCGTGCTCGCCGGTGCGGGTGTGGGCGGCGGGTCGCTCGTCTACGCGAACACCCTCTACGAGCCGGCCTCGGACGCGTTCTACAACGACCCCCAGTGGAGTCACATCACCGACTGGAAGGCCGAGCTGGCGCCGTACTACGACCAGGCGAAGCGAATGCTCGGTGTCGTCCAGAACCCGACGGTCACCGCCTCCGACGAGATCATGAAGGAGGTGGCCGACGAGATGGGCGTCGGCCACACCTACCGGCCGACGCCGATCGGTGTCTGCTTCGGCGCGGACGGCGAGAAGCAGCCCGGTGCGGCGGTCCCGGACCCGTACTTCGGCGGCGCCGGCCCCGAGCGGCGCGGCTGCATCGAGTGCGGTGAGTGCATGACGGGGTGTCGCCACAACGCGAAGAACACGCTCCTCAAGAACTACCTCCACCTCGCCGAGCGGGCCGGCGCCGAGATCATCGAGCGGACCACGGTCGACGCGATCACCCCCCGCCCCGACGGCGGGTACGACGTCACGACCCACCCCTCGGGCAGGTCGGCGCGTCGCAAGCGGGTCCTCAGCGCCGGCCAGGTCGTCCTCGCGGCCGGCACGTGGGGGACCCAGGAGCTGCTGCACGGCATGCGCCGCTCGGGCGACCTGCCGGAGCTCTCCGACCGGCTGGGGCACCTCACCCGCACCAACTCCGAGGCGCTGTGCGCGTCGAGCACGAAGATGCGCAGCAAGGGCTCGTACGACTTCCACCACGGCGTCGCGATCACCTCGTCGATCCATCCCGACCCCGTGACCCACGTCGAGCCGGTCCGCTACGGCAAGGGCTCCGGGCTGATGGGCATGCTGCTGACCGTCATGACCGACGGCGGGGGCCGTACCCCGCGCTGGATCAAGTGGATCGGGCAGGCGCTGCGGCACCCGCTGCTCCTGCTGTCCTGCGTCGGCGGCCTCGGCAGCTGGCCGGAGCGCACGATCATCGCGCTCGTCATGCAGACCAGTGACAACTCGATCACGGTCCTCCCGAAGCGCGGTCGCGCCGGCAAGCGGGCCCGGCTGACCTCGAAGCAGGGTCATGGCGAGCCGAACCCGACGTGGATCCCCGCGGGCAACGACGTGGTCCGCAGGATCAGCAAGCGGATCGACGGCGGCTCCTACTCGACTGTCGGCGAGATCTTCAACATCCCCATGACCGCCCACTTCCTGGGCGGGTGCGCGATCGGGGACTCGGCGGAGACCGGCGTCATCGACCCGTACCACCGGGTGCACGGCCACCCCGGCCTCCACGTCGTCGACGGCGCCGCGATCTCTGCCAACCTCGGCGTCAACCCGAGCCTCACCATCACCGCCCAGGCCGAGCGCGCGATGTCGCTGTGGCCCAACAAGGGCGAGCAGGACGCGCGTCCTGCTCCCGGCTCCGGCTACGAGCGGCTCACCCCGGTGGCACCGGCGCACCCGGCGGTCCCTCCCACCGCACCGGCTGCGCTGCGCCTGCCGCTGTACGTCGTCCAGAGCCCCGACCCGGAGCACGCCACGGAGGCCACCGCATGACCCTTGCGCCCGAGCGGCCGCCCGTTCCGAGGGGCGCCGGCCCGGCCGGCATGTCCGCGGCCTCGCGCAGGATGGCGAACGACGCACTGCGCGGCACGCTGCCGTTCAAGGCGATGTCGACCTTCGGCGACTTCTACACCTTCGTCGGCAAGGTCTTCCGCACGATGTTCACCACCCGGTTCCGGTTCGCGGAGTTCATCTCGCAGGCCTGGTTCGTCACGACGGTGTCCTTCGGTCCGGCACTCCTCGTCTCGATCCCGTTCTGCGTCGTGATCATCTTCCAGGTCAACCAGCTGCTCATCCAGATCGGCGCGGTCGACCTCGCCGGTGCGGGTGCGGCGGTCGCGGTGGTGCGCGAGATCGGGCCGATCGTGTCGGTGCTCGTCGTCGCCGGTGCCGGTGCGACGGCGATCTGCGCGGACCTCGGCTCACGCAAGATCCGCGAGGAGATCGACGCGATGGTGACCCTCGGCATCGACCCGATCGAGCGGCTCGTCGTCCCCCGTGTCGTGGCGTCGATGCTCGTCGGGGTGGCGCTCAACGGGATGGTGACCGTGGTCGGCCTCGTCGGCGGCTACTTCTTCTCCGTCGTGCTCCAAGGAGCCACACCGGGGCTCTACCTGTCCGACCTGACCCTCCTGGTCGGGTTGCCGGACTTCCTTGCCTCGGAGGCCAAGGCCGCGGTGTTCGGCCTGCTGGCCGGGCTGACCGCCTGCTACCTCGGACTGAACGCGAAGGGCGGGCCGAAGGGCGTCGGCGAGGCCGTCAACCAGACCGTGGTGTTCGCGTTCATGCTGCTCTTCGCCGCCAACAGCGTGATCAGTGCCCTGTTCCTCCAGATCAAGCTGGGAGCCTAGAAGTGGCCATGAGCCGGGCCGACGTCAGTCGGCATCTCGCCAAGCCCACCACGTCGTTGCGCAACCTCGGCGACCAGCTGAGCTTCCACGGTGACGCCTACTCGCACATGCCGCGGGTGATCCGGCACTACCCCAAGGAGGTCGTGCGGCTGCTGGCCGAGGTCTCCCTCGGCACCGGCGCCCTCGCCCTCATCGGGGGCACCGTGCTGGTCATCGGCTTCCTCACGGCCGCTTCCGGCATCGAGGTCGGCCTGCAGGCCTACACCTCCTTCGACAACATCGGCGTCGCAACGCTGTCGGGCTTCTTCTCGGCGTACTTCAACACGCGTGAGGTCGCGCCGATCATCGCCGGCATCGCGCTGACCGCGACGGTCGGCGCGGGCTTCACCGCCCAGATCGGCGCGATGCGGGTGAGCGAGGAGATCGACGCACTCGAGGTGATGGCCGTGCACCCGGTCCCCTTCCTGGTCACGACGCGGATCATCGCCGGGATCATCGCCGTCGTCCCGCTCTTCGCGATCGCACTGATGATGTGCTGGCTGGCGACGTACCTGGTCGTCACGGTCGGCTATGACCAGGCGCCGGGCACCTACATGCACTACTTCGACACCTTCCTGATCCCGAGCGACCTCTTCCTCGCGATCGTCAAGGTCGTGCTGATGGCGCTCGTGATCGTGTCGATCTGCTGCTACCACGGCTTCCGTGCCTCCGGCGGTCCCGCCGGCGTGGGCAAGGCCGTGGGCAAGGCTGTCCGCTCGGCGCTGATCTGCACGATGTTCATCGACCTGATCTTCGCGATCGCGATCTGGGGTGGACCCTCGGTCCACATCGCGGGGTGAGTGGCCGATGAGCACCGCATCCACCGGCCACGCGCACCGGATCGACCGCCAGGTCGTCTACGGCTTCGTCTTCCTGGCGCTCATCGTGGGGTTGATCGCCGGCACGATCGCCAAGTACCGCGGCGCGTTCGAGGACACGGTCGAGGTGACCGTCGAGGCCGATCGGGCCGGGCTCACCCTCGCCGCCGGCGCGCCGATCAAGCTGCGCGGCGTCGAGATCGGCACCGTCGGCGAGGTCGCGACCGACGGCAGCCAGGTCACGATCACGCTCGAGATCGACAGCGACAAGCTCGACCGGGTTCCGGCCGACGTCACCGCCCAGATCGTCCCGCCGACGGCGTTCGGAGCGAAGTACGTCCAGCTCACCCCGGTCGGTGCCGGCGTCGACGGGGACGGTCAGCGGATCCGCGCTGGTGCGGTCATCCCGGCCGACAAGGTGACCGTCGAGGTCGACGAGGCGTTCGAGAACCTCACCAAGGTCCTCGACGCGGCGCGCCCGGCCGAGGTCAACTCCGCCCTCACCGCGGTCGCCGGCGCCCTCGACCAGCGCGGCCGGCTGATCGGCGACCTGATCTCCCAGACCGATGCCTACCTCGTCTCGTTCAACCCTTCGCTGCGCACGCTGAGCGCCGACCTCCGGGTCGCCGACGACGTCTCCGACGTGTACGACGTCGCGCGGCCCGACCTCGTCGCGGCCCTCGCCCAGACCGGCACCGTCTCGCAGACCCTGGTGCGCCGGCAGGCCTCGCTGCGGGCCCTGGAGCGCAGCCTGACCGGGTTCAGCGACGAGGCCGACACGCTGCTCCGCAGCTCGGAGAGGGGCCTCGTCACGACGCTGGAGCTCCTGGGACCGGTCACGAAGGTGCTCGACCGCTACTCACCGGAGCTGCCCTGCCTCGTGCTCGGCCTGGCCCGGGCCAACGAGCTCGCCGAGGCCGCGGTCGGCGGCACGCACCCCGGCGTCACGACCATCACCCGGATCGTCCCGGGACGCGACCCGTACACCTACGAGGAGAACCTGCCGCTGGTCGGCGACGACCGCGGCCCGCGGTGCTACGGACTGCCGGTCGTCACCGAGCGGGAGGCGGCCCAGCGGCCGCCCTACCTCCGGACCGGCGCCAACCCGCACGCCGGTCCGCAGCCCACGCCCGACCAGGCGGTCCTCGACACCCTGCTCGGCCTGATCAAGGGAGGGACGCAGCTGCGATGAGCCGCGCAGATCGCATCAGTCCGGAGAAGCGCCGCGAGCGCAGCGACCTCATCAAGTTCAGCGCCTTCCTGGCGGTGGCGGCCGCCTTCACGCTCTGGGTCGCCGCCGTGACCGGGGAGATCCGCCCGGGAGACCGGGACGCCTACCGGGCGGTCTTCGACGACGTCTCCGGCCTGGCGGTCGGCGACGAGGTGAGGATCGCCGGCGTCGACGTGGGCAAGGTCAAGGAGATCGACGTCCGGGCCGACAACACGGTGCTGGTGGGCTTCGACGTCCGCAAGGGGATCGAGCTGACGACCGGGACCCGCGCCACCATCCAGTATCGCAACCTGATCGGCGACCGGGTCGTCCAGCTGACCCGCGGCGAGGGCGGCCCGCAGGCCGAGGAGGTGCTGGCCGTGGGCGGCACCATCCCCGCCAGCCAGACCGCGTCCGCGCTCGACCTCGACACCCTGCTCAACGGCTTCAAGCCGCTCTTCGCGGGCCTCAGCCCGACCCAGGTCAACGAGCTGTCAGGACAGCTGGTCCAGGTGCTGCAGGGCCAGCAGTCGTCGGTGGCGACCCTCGTCGACAGCGTGGCGTCCTTCACCACCACCATCGGCAACCGTGAGCAGCTCATCGGCCAGGTCATCCGCAACCTCAACAGCGTTCTCGGCACGGTCGACGACCGGAAGGCGACCGTCGGCCTGCTGCTCGACCGGCTCGACGCCCTGCTCACCGGGCTCGACAGGCAGGACACGCAGGTGCTCGACGCCGCCGCCCGGATCAGTACCTTCGCCGACCGGACCTCGACGCTGGTGGCCCGGGCCCGTGGCGACCTCCGCACTGACCTCGAGGGACTGGCGCTCACCGCGCGCGGGCTGAACGAGCGCAGGGACACCCTCGATGCGCTGGTCAAGAAGCTCCCGAGCCACTACGACAAGATCCAGAACACCGCGTCGTACGGCAACTTCTTCAACTTCTTCCTCTGCGGGGTCCGGATCCAGACCGGCCTGACCGCCGACCAGCCGGTCCTCACGCCGTGGATCTACTCCGACGCCCCGAGGTGCGAGCGATGAGCCGTGACACCAGCCCCGACCGCCTCGCCGTGCGCGGCATCACCGGCACGCTGGTCCTGGTGCTCGTCGTGATGGCCGCGATGAACATCAACAAGCTGCCGCTCGTCGGCAACACCGACGTCATCGAGGTGGACTTCGCCGAGGCCGGCGGCCTCAAGGGCGGCGATGCCGTGATGATCTCCGGCGCCCAGGTCGGCAAGGTCCGCGAGGTCGGGATCGACGGCGACCACGTCACCGCCGAGATCGTGCTCACCGACGACTCGGTCGAGCTCGGCGACCTGACCGAGGCGCGGATCATCACCGTCACGCTCCTCGGCCGGGCCGCCGTCGAGCTCGAGCCCCGGGGCAGCGGCGACCTCGAGGCGGGCGACACCATCCCGGTGGAGCGGACCTCGTCGCCGTACAACCTCACCAGCACGCTCAACGAGCTCACCGAGACCACGGCCGAGATCGACAAGCCGCAGCTCGCCGCGGCCCTCGACCAGGCGTCGAGGACGCTCAATGCCTCCAGCCCCGACCTCGGCCCCGCGCTCGAGGGGATCACCGCACTGTCACGGGCGGTGTCGTCGAACGACGACGAGCTGCGCTCGCTGCTCGCCCACGCCGATGGCGTCACCGGGGTGCTGGCCAGCCGCGACGAGCAGATCGCCTCGCTCCTCGGCTCCGGACGCTCGCTCCTGGCCGAGCTCGACGCCCGGCAGGAGGTCGTCACCGACCTGCTCGCCAGCGCGCAGGACCTCTCGACGGCGCTGCGGACGCTGATGGAGGAGACCGACGACGTGCTCGGTCCGGCCCTCGACCAGCTCGACGGGGTGGTGGACCTGCTCAACCGGAACCGGAAGAACCTGCAGGCGACGATCACCGGGCTGCGCGGCTACGCGACCGCCTTCGGTGAGGCGATCTCCACGGGCCCGTGGTTCGACGCCTACATCCAGAACCTGACCTCGCCCTCGACCCTCGCCCCGATCCTCTCCGGAGTCATGCCATGAAGACGCTGATCACGGGTCGCCGCGTCGTGACCCTCGTCGTCGTCGCGGCCGTCGCGCTCGGCCTCCTCGCGTGGAACCGCGACACCAGCAGCACGACGGTGAGCGCGATGTTCTCCAGTGCCGAGGGGCTCAACACGGGTGACGAGGTGAAGGTGCTCGGTGTCCGCGTCGGCGAGATCACCGGCATCGAGAACAAGCCCGACGGCGTCCTGGTGACGATGGAGGTCGACGCCGGCCAGCCGATCCCGGCCGATGCGCACGCCGCGATCGTGTCGCCCAGCCTGGTCAGCGGCCGCTTCGTCCAGTTCGAGCCCGTCTACACCGGCGGCGACCGGCTGGAGGACGGCGCGATGATCGCGCTCGAGAAGACGGCCGTGCCGGTCACCTTCGACGACGTCAAGCAGCAGCTGACCGACCTCGCCACCACGCTGGGCCCGGACAAGGGCAGGCGGGACGGGCCGCTCGCCGTCGCGATCACCGCGATCGAGAAGGGGCTGCGCGACGGCAACTCGACCGAGCTGCGCCGTGCCATCACCGAGCTGCGGGGTGCGGCGACCGCGCTGTCCGACGGCCGCTCGGACCTGTTCGGCACGATCCGCAACCTCAACACCTTCACGAAGAACCTCGCCCTCAACGACGCCGCCCTGCGCGGCTTCACCACCGAGCTCGACGACGTGAGCGGCGTGCTGGCGGCCAACCGCGGCAGCCTGCGCGGCGCGATCCGCGACCTCGCGGCCGTGCTGCCGGTCGTGGAGAGGTACTTCCGGAAGCACCGCGGCCGGATCACGGAGGCGGTCACCGACCTCAACACGCTCGCGGCCACGCTGGCCGACCGGTCCAACGAGCTGGCGGGGGTGCTCCACGTGGCGCCGCACGCGATCGTCGACCTGAGCAACACGATCGAGAACCAGGCCATCACCGGACGGGCGACGCTCAGCGGCCTCGACAGTGCCGCACAGCTCCTGTGCGGCGCCGTCCTGGGCGCCGGTGGGACCAGCGAGCAGTGCGCCGAGGCGCTGCAGCCGCTGCTCGGCCTGCTCGGCCTGGACGACCTGGGGAGTGCGCAGTGAACGCGAGCAGGATGCGGCGACGTCGTACCCGTGGGGCGACCGGGGCACTGCTGGTCGCGGCCGCACTGGCCGGCTCGGGCTGCGACATCCAGCCCAACGACAACACCCTGCCCGGCCAGGTCGCCGTCGGGGACGACGGGTACACCGTCGAGGTCCACTTCGACCAGATCGAGAACCTCGTCCCGAACTCGACGGTCCAGAAGGACAACGTCGTGATCGGCACGGTCGGCGAGATCGAGGTCGAGGGGTGGGAGGCCGTCGTCCAGCTGCACCTGCTCGACGACGTCCCGCTGCCGAAGGACGTCGTCTTCTCCATCGGGCAGAAGACCCTCCTCGGCGCCCAGTACGTCGAGGTGTCGGTCCCCGGCTCCGGCGACGGCCGCTCCGACGTCGGCGCCGACCGCGTCGCCCTCGCGGCCGCCGACACCGGTGCCACCGGTCCGCTGCTCGGGGAGGGCGATGTCATCGGCGTCGAGCAGACCGGCACGTACCCGGCGACCGAGCAGGTGCTCGGTGCGGTCGCGTTGCTGCTCAACAACGGCGGCCTGTCGCAGATCAGCACGATCACCGGCGAGCTCTCCACCGCGCTGCGCAACAAGGTCCCCGACACCCGCAGCCTGGTCCGGCACGCCAACGAGCTGCTGGCCGTCCTCGACGCCAACAAGGGCGAGATCGTCTCCGCCCTGGAGTCCCTCGAGAGCCTCTCCGCGGGGCTCCGCCGGGACGAGACCAGGATCGCCACCGCGATCGACCGGATCACCCCGGGACTGGAGGTGCTGGAGACCGAGCGGGCCCGCCTGGTCAAGGCACTCACCCGCGCAGGACGTGCGGGCGACCGCGCGGTCCGGGTCGTCAACGCCAGCGAGAGCGCGCTGCTCGCCAACCTGGACGCGCTCGGTCCGATCCTCGCCAACCTCGGCGAGGTCAGCCAGACCCTGCCCGACGCGCTGAAGATCGGCCTCACGATGCCCTTCCCGGCGATGACCACCTCCGACGCGGTGCGCGGCGACTACGCGAACCTGTTCGCCACCATCGACCTCAGCACCACCGCCCTGTCGAGCACCTGGCTGGGCGGCCTCGCACCCGCCCTGCAGGCCGGCGATCCGGTCGAGAACCCGCTCGCCCACGTGCCCGACGAGTCGACGCCCGGCTCCGCCGGCGGCCCGCCGGACGGTGCGGGGCCAGCCGAGGAACCGCCTGCACCGACCCCGACCGAGGAGCCGAAGCCCTGCCTGCTCCGGATCCTGGGAATCTGTTAGGACACCGCTGATGCTGCTCACGCCCCTGATCAAGCGCCAGCTGCGCATCTTCGCCGTCCTCTCGGTCGTCGCGCTGGGCCTCGCGTTCATCCACTACGCCCGCGTGCCGGCGATGCTGGGCGTCGGCGTCTACGACGTCACCGTCGACTTCGAGGACGCCAGCGGGCTCTACCCGAAGGCGGCGGTGACCTACCGCGGCGTCAACGTCGGCCAGGTCTCCGACCTCGACGTCACCGACGACGGCGCCCTCGCCACCTTGCGCATCGACCACGGCACTGACATCCCCGCCGGCGTGTCCGCGGAGCTGCACAGCACCTCCGCCATCGGGGAGCAGTACGTCGACCTGGTCGACCCGTCCGGCAAGGGCGCCGGCGTCGGCGGGGTCCTCGCCGACGGTGCGGCGATCCCGCGCGAGCGTGCGGTCGGGATGCCCCAGATCACGCCCGTCCTCGACTCGCTCAACCGGCTCCTGGAGTCGGTCCCGGAGGAGGAGACCAAGGCCGTCCTCGACCAGGTCGACGAGGGCCTGGGCGGGTCCGGCCCCGAGCTCAGCGAGCTGGTCGACTCCTCGGGCAGGCTGCTGACCGAGGCACAGGCGCAGATCGACGCGACCACGTCGCTCATCTCCGCGCTGGAGCCGGTCCTGGGCACCCAGGCCGACCTGGCACCGGAGACGCGGGGCTACGCGGACTCGCTCGACAAGGTCACGGCGGTGCTCGCACGGGGCGACAGCGCCGACCTGCGCTCCCTGCTGGAGAACGCGCCCGGCGGCCTCGACGCGGCGAGGGCCGCGGTCACCGACCTGCAGCCGGTCCTGCCGATGATGCTCGCCAACCTGACCACCAACGCGCAGGTGCTCCACACCTACCTCCCGCAGATCAAGCAGATCCTGGTGGTGTACCCGTCCGAGGTCGCCCGGGCGCTCACCGCCCTCGAGCCGCGGGCCGCGCAGGGCGACGTCCAGCTCGACCTGCGCGCAGCGCTCAACAACCCGCCCTCGTGCCGGAGCGGCTACCTGCCGCCGAAGGAGCGCCGCAGCCCGCGCGTCACCACGACCCGTGACGTCGACCGGCTCGCGCACTGCAGGATCGCCCCCGACGACCCGACCGCGATCCGGGGCGCGCGCAACCTGCCGTGCCCGCAGTCGGGCGAGCGCGGCCCGCTCCCGGAGGCGTGCGGCATCGCCTTCCGCGGCGGGGTGTGGCCCGCCTCGAGCGGCACCGTCGCCTACGACCTCGCCGTCGGCCGTGGCGACGCGGCAGCAGCGAAGGACGTCACGACGGGCCGGTCGGCGGACGCCGACGACCTCTGGAAGATCCTCGTGCTCGCACCCCTGGAGGCGAACTGACATGACCGGCCCCTCCCTCGACCACCGCAGGCCGGCCCTGCCGCCGATCACCGCCGGCCGGGCGGCGACCTCCCTGCTGGTGCTGGCGCTGCTCGCCCTCGCCGGCTGGCGTGGCCTGGCCTGGCAGGAGACCCGTGACCGACTCGCCGACGAGAAGGCAGCGGCGGCCGCCGCCAGCGCGGAGGTGGAGGGTCTGATCGACATCAGCGGCGCCACCTCCGACGCCGACCTGGCCCAGCTGCTCGACGGCGCCACCGCCGACTTCCGCTCCGAGCTCGAGGCCCAGGCCGACCGGCTGCAGAAGGCCCTCGCCACCAACGAGGTCGAGGCCAGCGGCGAAGCCGTGTCGACCGGCGTCGTCGAGCTCGACGGCGACCGGGCGACCGTGATCGTCGCCGCGACCGGCACCGTCCGGAACAAGAGCACCAAGGCCGCCGAGCCGCGCAACTACCGGCTCGAGGTCGAGCTGGTCCGCAGCGACGGGGACTGGCTCGTGTCGGGACTGGAGTTCGTCGCATGAGCCACCTCGAGGAGACCGCAGTGAGCGAGGAGACGACCGCGGATCCCGCGGTGCGGACGGGGGAGCGGACGGGGGAGCGGACGGGGGAGCGGGCAGGAGGGCAGGCTGGAGGGACGGCGACCAGCGCGGGTCGGGGGGCTCGCCTGGTCGCCGTGGGGGCCGTCACGCTGGCCGCGGCCGCAGCCGTGTTCCTCGGCGTCCAGGCCCACCGGGCCGGCACCGAGGCGGACGCACGGAAGGACGCGCTCGCCGCCGCCGAGCAGCGGGTGCCCGCGCTGCTCGGCTACGACAGCGCCACCCTCGACGAGGACCTCGCGGACGCACGTGCGCAGGCCACGGGCAGGTTCGCCGCCGACTACGGCCGGATCCTCGACGACGTCGTGAAACCACAGGCGAAGGCCCGCAGGATCAGTACGGTGGCCCGGGTGAGTGCGGCCGGCGTGGTCCGCGGCGACGCCGACCGGGTCGTCGTACTGCTCTTCCTGACGCAGACGACGACCACCGGCAAGGACGACACGACCGTCGCCGGCAGCCGGGTCGAGGTCACCATGGAGCGCGCCGGCGAGGACTGGAAGATCGCCGGCCTGGAGCCGGTCTGAGGGGGAGCGGGCAATGAGCGGAGTACGCGACGTCTGGTCGAGCGGCGACCTGCGCAGCTGGATCACCGCGTTCGTGGCGACCGAGTCGCAGAGCGACGCGACCGAGCGGTGGGTGAACCGGGTCCACGGCCGGATCGTCGACGAGGTCGACCAGGTCCGCGAGGACGCAGCGGTGCAGAGCGTCATCCGCGACGCCTGCGAGGCGCACTGGCGGGCCTTCCTCGCCAACCTCGGCCAGCCCCGGCAGACCTTCCACCTCGTCGAGGAGGCGCGCCTGGTGCCGATCGTCGTCGCGCAGCACGGCTACCCCCTGCCGGTGATCTTCGACATCTACACCTCCGGCGAGCAGGCGGTGTGGGAGTTCATCACCACCGCGGTCCGGGAGCGCCCGTCGGACACCGTCGACGAGGCCGATGCCCTGGTGCACTTCTGGACGCGGTCCAGCACCTGGTTCGACCACTCCGTCCAGCAGTCGGTGGCGCTGTACCAGGCCGAGCTCGAGCGCATCCGGCAGGGGGACGCGGCCCGTCGCCTGGAGGTGGTCGGGGCGGTGCTGGGCGGCACGCTCCGGGATCCGCGCGAAGCCTCGGCCCGGCTCGGTGGACATCCCCTGTCGGCGTACCAGACCGCGATCCTGCTCCACACCCGCGACGACGCGATGATCGCCGACCTGCCGCAGGCGGCGCAGGTGATGACGAACGCCCTGGGTCTGCGCCAGCCATTGGTCGTGCACCCCGGAGGACGTGACCTGTGGGCCTGGATCAGCTCGACCGGCGAGCCGGACCTCGCCCTGCTGTCCGCGTGCGGGGCCTGGCTGGAGGAGCGCCACATCACCGCCGCCGTCGGCACCCCCTCGCCGGGCATCGAGGGTTTCCGCTCCTCCCACAGCGAGGCCCTGGCCGCCCAGCGGGTCAGCCTGGTCGGCACCGGCTCCGGGCCGGTGGTCTTCTTCGCCGACGTCGAGCTGCTCACCCTGGTCGGCAGCGGCGAGGAGATGCGGCGCTTCGTGCACCGCACGCTCGGCCGCCTCACGGCGACCGACGAGCAGGTGGCCCGGCTGCGGGCGACGGTGCGGGCCCTGCTCGCCACCGGCAGCGTCGAGGCGGCCGCCAAGCGCCTCGTGGTGCACAAGAACACGGTGCGCTACCGGATCGAGCGCGCCGAGGAGCTGATGGGGCGACGGCTGTCCGACTCGCCCACCGAGATCGACGTGGCGCTGCGCTGCCACGACACCTACCTGGTGTCAGCCGCGACCCCTGTTGATCAGCCCGAGGAATGAGGCGAGCAGGCGGGTCCGCGTCCGGCGGTACGGGTAGGTGTGCACGTCGTGGCGTGGGTGCCAGCGTGAGACCAGCACCGACTGCTGGCGGCAGTACTTCGTGATGCCCTCGCGTCCGTGCCGGCGGCCGATCCCGGAGCCCGGCTTCGCGCCGCCCATCGGCAGCTCGAGCGCGGTGTAGTTGACCACCGCGTCGTTCACGCACACGGCGCCCACCTCGAGCTGGCGGGCGACCTGCTCGGCCGCAGCCAGGTCGCGACCGAAGACCGATGCGGACAGGCCGTACTGCGAGTCGTTGGCCAGCCGGACCGCCTCCGCGGCATCCTCGACCCGCATCACCGGCAGCGTCGGCCCGAAGGTCTCCTCGCGCATGATCGTCATGTCGTGGTCGACGTCGACCAGCACCGTCGGCGGGTAGAACAGCCCCGGTCCCGACGGCCGCTCGCCCCCGGTCAGCGCGCGAGCCCCGGCGGCGAGTGCCTCGCGCACGTGCCGGTCCACGACGTCGAGCTGGGGCGGGAAGGTCAACGACCCGACGTCGATGCTGCCCGGTGCACCCGGGACGCCCTGGCGCAGGGCGCGCACCTTGGCCGTCACGGCGGCGACGAACTCGTCGTACACGGGAGCCTCGACGTAGCAGCGCTCGATCGAGATGCAGGTCTGGCCGCAGTTGAGCATCGAGTAGTACACCGCGTGCGTGGCGGCGCGCTCCACGTCCGCGTCCGCGAGCACGATCATCGGGTCCTTGCCGCCGAGCTCGAGCGAGACCGGGACCAGGCGCTCCGCGGCCCGGACCGCCACCTTGCGGCCGGTCGCGGTCGAGCCGGTGAACATCACCATGTCGACCTCGTCGACGAGCGCGGCGCCTGTCTCGCCCGCTCCTGTCACGACGGTGAACACGTCCTCGGGCAGCCCGCACTCGCGCAGACCACGGGCGAGCAGCAGCGACGTCAGCGGGGTGATCTCGGACGGCTTCAGCAGCACCGCGTTGCCGGCGGCGAGCGCGGGGATGCAGTCGCCGAAGGAGTTGGTCAGGGGGTAGTTCCACGGTCCGATGACGCCCACCAGGCCGATCGGGCGGTACCGGTGGACCAGTCGCTTGCCCAGGACGAGCGGCTGGCCGGAGCGGATCCTGGTGTCGGCGAGGTAGTCCGGTGCGGCGTCGGCCCAGAAGCCGAAGGCCGCCGCGCCGTAGCTGATCTCCGCCAGCAGGGCGTCCTCGTAGGCCTTGCCGGTCTCGGCGCAGATGGTGGCGACGATCTCGTCGGTGTGCCGGACGATCCAGCGCTGCATCCGCCGCAGCAGCCGGGCCCGCCCTTCGAAACCGAGCTCGGCCCAGGCCGGTTGGGCGGCCCGAGCCCGGGCCGCGGCGAGGGCCACGTCGCCGGCGCCGAGCGCCGGGACGGTCCCGATGACCTCGCCCGTCGCGGGGTTCTGCACATCGATCGTGGGGGCGGCGGGCGTCGCCGTGCGTGCTGCGGACGGGGTGGTGCTGCGGGCCATCGTGACTCCTCGGATCGGCTCGAGACCGGGAGGCGGGCCCGGTGGTGAGGTCGATGACGAGTCTGCGCGGCGCCGGCTCCGGGTCGTAGGTGCCGACGCCCAGACGGCGACCGGATTCCTGTGCGCTCGTCCAACGCCACGGCCGTGCGCGACTCCTAGCGTTGGACCCATGGAGACCTCGAGTCGCGTCGCCGCCCCCGTCTCGTCCGCGCCGGTGCGCGGTCTGCCCGATCCCGGGGAGCGCGTGCCGCCGGTGGCCTGGCCGACGGTGGTGCTGTACGCCGTCACGGCCGCCCTGTTCGCGCTGGCGCTCGCGGGCCGGCTGGCCTGGGACTGGAGCCTGTGGGCCACGGTGCCGATGGGTGCCGCCGTGACCTTCCTGATGTTCAGCGTGCTCCACGAGTCCACCCACCACGCGGTCAGCACGAACACCCGGTTCAACAACCTGATGGGGCACCTGTCGGTGCCGTTCGTGGTGCCGTGGGCGACGTACCCGCTGGTGAAGTTCATCCACATCGAGCACCACCGCAACACCAACGAGCCGAAGTCGATCGACCCGGACGGCTGGTGCGAGGAGGGCCCGTGGTGGCAGCTGCCGCTGCGGTGGGCGACGATCGACCTCTGGTACGTCGCGTTCTACCTGCGCCGTGTCCCGGAGCGCCCGCGTGCCGAGGTGGCTGCCACGGCCGCCGTGTTCCTCGGAGTCGCCGGCGCGTTCGGGGCGATCGTCGCCGCCGGTCTGGGCAGCGAGCTGCTGTGGGCGTTCGTGGTGCCGCAGCGCCTCGGCATCCTGGTGCTGGGCTGGTGGTTCGACTACCTGCCGCACCACGGGCTGACCGTGACCCAGCGGGAGGACAAGTACCGTGCCACCCGGGTGCGGGTCGGCGGCGAGGGGCTGCTCACCCCGCTGTTCGTCTACCAGAACTACCACCTGGTCCACCACCTGCACCCGAGCATCCCGTTCTACCGCTACGTCCGGGCATGGCGCCGCAACGAGCAGGCCTATCTCGACCGCAACGCCGCGATCTCCACGTGGTTCGGACGCTCGCTGACTCCCTCGGAGTACCGCACCTGGCGCAGGCTCGCCGACCAGCTGACCGACCTCGACGCGGGCGGCCCGGCCGCTCACCGGCCTGTCTTCCACCCGCTGCGGGTGCGCGCGGTCGAGCCCCTCACCGCGGACAGCGCCACCGTGGTCTTCGACGTGCCGGCGGACCTCGAGGAGGCCTACCGGTACCGACAGGGCCAGCACCTCACGCTGCGCGCGGTCATCGGGGGAGCCGACGTACGACGCAGCTACTCGCTCGTCGAGCCGGTGTCGGCCCGCACCCTGCGGGTGGCCGTCAAGAAGGTCGACGGCGGCATCTTCTCGACCTACGTCAACGAGACCCTCGCCGCCGGCGACATCCTCGACGTGATGACGCCGACGGGCTCGTTCAACGTCCCCCTCGACCCGGCCCTGGGTCGTCACCACGTCGCCGTCGCCGCGGGGTCGGGGATCACGCCGATGATGTCGACCATCGCGACGACCCTCGAGGAGGAGCCCGACAGCAGGTTCACGCTCGTCGTGGGCAACAGGACGACCGACTCGACGATGTTCGCGAGCGTCCTGGCCGACTGGGAGCAGAGGTACGGCGGGCGGTTGCGGTTGCACCGTGTCCTCTCCCAGGAGGACGGCGCCCCGCTGGCCGGCCGGATCACGCCGGAGCTCGTGCTCGACCTCGTGGAGGACCCGGTCGACGCCGCCGCCTGGTTCCTGTGCGGGCCGCAGCGGATGGTCGACGACGTGGCGGCGGTGCTCACAGAGCGGTTCGGGTCGGGTCGGGTGCTGACGGAGGTGTTCCACGTCGAGCGCACCGCGGCTGGGGCCGGCGCCCCCGCGGAGGTGCCGGAGCTGGTCAGCGAGGTGGTCGTGGCGCTCGACGGCGTCGAGTCCACGCTGACCCTGTCGTCCACGGGCGAGACGATCCTCGACGCCGCCCTGCAGGCGGGCATCGACGCGCCGTACTCGTGCGCCGGCGGCGCGTGCGGCACGTGCCGGGCCAAGGTGCTCCTCGGCCGGGCGGTCATGGACCAGAACCACGTGCTGGACGACGGCGAGATCGCCGACGGCTACGTGCTGACCTGCCAGGCCCACCCCGCGAGCGAGTCCGTGCGGATCGACTACGACGCCTGAGTACCAGTCAGGAGGTCTGGAGCACGTACACGCCCACGCAGTGGGCGGCGAAGCCCAGCGCGGTGAAGCAGTGGAACACCTCGTGGAACCCGAACCACGCCGGCCACGGGTCCGGCCGGCGCAGGGCGTAGACGACGGCGCCGACGGTGTAGAGCGCACCGCCGGCGGCCAGCAGCACGAGTGCGAGTGGATCGCCCGCTCCGAGGAGCTGGGGCGTGAAGGCGAGGGCGACCCAGCCCAGTGCGACGTAGGACCCGGTGGCCAGCCAGCGCGGCGCTCTCGGGAACGCCAGCCGGAACACCGCGCCCACCGCCGCTCCGCTCCAGGCGAGGCCGATCATCAGCGCGGCCGCCGGGCCGGGGAGCAGCAGCACGGCGAACGGCGTGTAGGAGCCGGCGATGAGGACGTAGATGTTCGCGTGGTCGAAGCGCTGCAGCCACACGCCGGCCGCACCCGCCCACGGGTGCAGGTTGTAGAGGGCCGAGACGGCGAACAGGAGCACGGACGACCCGGCGAAGACGGCCGTGGCGGTGCGCTCGGTGCCTGCGTCGGCGATCGCGACGAGCAGGAACCCGGTCGCCACGACGAACGGCACCAGGCCGGCGTGCACCCAGCCGCGCATGCGCGGGCGCAGGGCGGTCGCGACGTCGGTCGCGGCGTCGCGGACCGCTCCGCCGAGGATCTCGAGACGTTCGGGGACCCAGTGCAGGTCGAGCGCGTCGGCGCCCGTGATCTCGGGGGTGTGGTGGGTCATCGCGGTCGGCTCCTCCCGTGCTGGGTGGCTGGGTGGTGCCTTCCTTCTCGGCCCCACGCGGGCACAACGGAGCCAGCCGGGGGTGAGGATTCCCGGCCGGGGGAGAAGTTGTCCGAGCGCCGTCGCGCACTGGCCCGATCGGACCCAGTGGCGCCGGTCAGTCGGGCAGGTTGAACTCCACCTGGGCGAGCAGCGGGTCGCGCAGGCCGGTGGCGTCGTGCTCCCACCACACGTCGCGGTAGACCACCCGTCCGGTCATCCACGGCTCGTGCCCCGGCAGGGCGACGACCTGGAAGGCCGGGCGGGGGATCCGCGGCGACGGCGCCTCGATGCCGTACGACGACGCGGGCTGCCATCCGTGCCGGGCGTAGTAGCCCGGGTCGCCCTCGAGGACGACGACCGGCGCACCGAGCCGCGTCGCCTCGTCCACCGCGGCGGCCAGCAGGGCGGCGCCGATGCCGGTGCGCTGGCGCTCGGGCGCGACGCTGAGCGGGCTGAGCACCAGGATGTCGAGCAGCTCCGAACGGGCGTCGAGCCAGCCGTGGCTGAGCCCGACGTGCCCGACGACCTCGTCCCCGTCGACGGCGACCAGCTCCGCCCGGTCGAGACCGCGCGCCACCACGTCGGCCCACAGGTCCACGACCGCGGTGCCCTCCTCGCCGAACGCCGCCGCGATCACGGCAGCCACCCCGTCGCGGTCCCCGTCGGTCAGGGTCCGCACGGTCGCGCTGGTCGTCGGTGCTGCACTCATGAGCACAGCATGCCGTACGCCGCCGCGCGGTAGTCCCGGGTCAAAAGCACCGGTTCCGGACGGATTCCGGTGCTTTTGATCCGGGACTACCGCAGGCCGGCGAGTGACCGGACGGTCGCGAGGTCGTAGGAGCCAGCGTCGGTGCCGAGGCCCTGCGCGACCTGGGCGGCGGTCGCGCAGCCGAGCCGGGCCGCGTCGACGGGCGAGAGCTCGAGGGAGAGCCCGCGGAGGAAGCCGGCGGAGAAGGCGTCGCCGCAGCCGGTGGTGTCGACGACCTCGATCGGGAAGGCCGGCACCTCGACGACCCCGGACGAGGTGGCGACGAGCGCGCCCTTCGCGCCCTGGGTGACCGCGACGCAGCCGACGCCGCGCTCGAGCAGGGCCCGGGCCCCGTCCGCCAGCGACGACGCCCCGGTGAAGCCGAGCACCTGCTCGTCGTTGGGCAGCAGGAAGTCGGTGTGGGGAAGCGCGTCGGCGATCCAGGCGAGCATGTCCGCATCGCCCGGCGCGAGGACGTCGACCGAGGTGGTCACGCCCGCGGCGCGGGCCCTGCCGAGGAGCTGGCCGGCGGCCTCGCCGCCGAGGAACTCCGGCCCGCCGAGGTGGAGGTGGGTGACCCCGTCGAGCAGGTCGGCGGGCAGGTCGTCGAGCGTGAACGCACCGTTGGCCCCGATGCAGTGCCAGGCCGGGCGGTCGCCGTTGGGCCGGACGGGCAGCACCGAGGCCGACGTCTGCGCCTCGGCCTTGCGGACGATGCCGGAGGTCGCCACGCCCTCGCGGGCGAGCAGTGCCAGCAGGGTGTCGCCGACGGGGTCGGTGCCGATGGCGCCGTACGACCGCACCTGCGCGCCGAGCCGGGCGAGCACCACCGCGGTGCCGCCGGCCGTTCCGGCGGGCGACATCCGGATCGTCTCGACGATCTGGCCCTCGGACCCCGGGGGGATCGACTCGATGCCGAGGACGTGGGTGTCGAGGACGTGCACGCCGACGGCGGCGACGGTCATGGTGGTCACTGGGGGTTCTCCTTGGTGGTGCCGTAGTCGCGCTCGAGGGCGACCCGGATGACGTCGGCCTGCTGCTCGGTGGTGAGCACCCGCGGCGTGCCCAGCGCCGATGCCCGGTGGTGGAGCTGGCAGAGCCACTCGAGCAGCACGGCGTTCTCGACCGCCTTCGCGAGGCTCGCGCCCACGGCGACCGAGCCGTGGTTGGCCATCAGTGCGGCGCTGCGGCCAACCAGTGCGGCGCGGACGGCGGCGGCCAGCGCGTCCGTCCCGAAGGTCGCGTACGACGCCACGCGGATCTCCCCGCCGAGCGCGAGCTGCTGGTAGTGCAGCACCGGGAGCTCGTCGAGGACGCAGGCGACCGCGGTGGCGAAGGGCGCGTGGGTGTGGACGACTGCCGCGACGTGGGGGCTGTCGTCGTACACGCCGAGGTGGAGGGCGAGCTCCGAGGTGGGCGCGAGCCGGCCCTCGACGACGGCGCCCGAGAGCGAGACGACGGTGACGTCGTCGTCGGTGCAGGCGCCGAGCACGACGCCGGTGCCGGTCACGGCGACGAGGTCGCCCGCCCGGGCGCTGACGTTGCCGGCGGTCCCGACGAGGAGGCCGGCCCCGGCGAGCTGCCGGGCTGCCGCGGCGACACCGGCCCGGAGGCCCCCGGTCCGGGGGTGGCTCACCGGGCGGTGACCTTCTGGAGGTAGCCGGCGACCAGGTCGATGGCCTCGTCGATGAGGAACTCGTCGCCGTGCGGGTCGCGCTCGAAGGCCAGCTGGAAGGCGCGGTCGCCGAGCTCGACGGCGAGCTCGCCGATCGCGGTCAGCTCGGCGTCGGAGTAGCTGCCCTGGTCGACGAGGCCGAGGCCGGCGGCGTAGGCGAGCAGGTTCTCGGTGATCCGCTTGTTGTGGTGGCGGCCGTAGTCGTAGACGGCGGTGTTGGTGCGCCCGCGCATCCAGATCTGCATGAAGGCCGGGCGGCGGTGGTAGACCTTCACGAACGCCCGCATCGACGTCTCGACGAGGCCGGCCATCGTGAGCTCACCGGCGGCGGCGAGGTCCTCGGCCACCTGGTCGTCCATCTCGGCCATGTCGCGCTCGCACAGCGCGAGGAGCACGGCCTCCTTGTCGGCGAAGTACTGGTAGAGCGAGGCCACCGGGAGGCCGGCACTCTCCGCGATGGAGCGCGTGGTGAGTCCCTCGACGCCGTCGGCGACGACGAGCTGGGCGGCCGCGTCGAGGATCCGCTCGACCCGCTCGCGGGAGCGCGCCTGCGTGGGCAGCCGGCGCCGGGTGGGCCCGACAGCACCCGGCACCGGGTCGGTCGTTGGTCCCTCGACGCTGGCGGAAGTCATGGCCGCAGTGTAGCCTCCCAAACCAGAAACTGACACAGATTCACGTTTGTCGCCGGCGAAAGGTGTTCCCTTGCTCTCCTCCGACGCACTCGCGCTGGGTCGCCGCGGCCTGCTCGCCGGTGGCGCCGTCGCCCTCGGCGCCCTCGCCACCGACGCACTCGAGGCCGAGGTCACCGCCGCCACCCTCCGGGGCGCGCTGCCCCGCCGGGTCGACGTGGTCGTCGTCGGGGCCGGCATCGCCGGACTCTTGGCCGCCGACCGGATCGCCCGGCGCGGCCGCTCGGTCCTCGTCGTCGAGGCCCGCGACCGCGTCGGCGGACGGGTGCTCAACCACGGCCTGCGCACCGGCGGCACGATCGAGGCCGGCGGCGCCTTCATCGGCCCCACGCAGGACCACATCAAGGCGCTCGCCGACGAGCTCGGCATCGGCACCTTCAAGGAGTACGTCGAGGGCAACAACGTCTACGTCTCGTCGAACCCGCTGCTGGGGCGCCAGGAGTTCAAGGGCACCGTCCCGCCCGACCCGACGATCCTGCTCGACGCCGCGCTCGCGCTGACGCGGCTCAACGCCATGGCCGCGGAGGTGCCGGTCGACGCCCCGTGGGCGCACCCGAAGGCCGCGCAGTGGGACGCCGTCACCCTCGGGCAGTGGATCCGCAGCAACACCCTGAACAGCAAGGGGATCGACAACCTGATCAAGGCCTGGACCCAGCCCGGTTTCGGCGCCGACCCCGACCAGCTCTCGCTCCTCTTCGTCCTCCACTACATCGCCTGCTCCGGCAACGAGACCCACGTCGGCACCTTCGAGCGCAACTCCGACACCACCGGCGGCGCGCAGGAGAGCCGGTTCGTCGGGGGCTCCCAGCGGGTCCCGCTCGCCCTCGCCCGCAGGCTCGGTGACCGGGTCGCGCTGGCGGCGGCCGTCAGCCGCATCGAGCACGTCGACGGGCGCGCCGTCGTGCACACCACGCGCGGCCGGGTCGCGGCCCGCCGGGTGGTGGTGGCCGCGCCCCCGAAGCAGGTGCTCGACATTGCCCTGCCCGGCATGCCGGCCGGTCGTCGTACCCTCCTGGCGAAGCTGCAGATGGGCCGCCTGATGAAGTGCGACGCCGTCTACGAGAAGCCGTTCTGGCGCGAGGACGGGCTGAGCGGCTTCGGCCTCTCCGACTCCGGCGCCGTCCGGGTCGCCTTCGACAACGGCGTGCGCGACACCGACCACGGCATCCTGCTCGCGTTCGTCGGCGGCTCGACCTGGCGGCAGTACGGCTCGCTCTCGCGGACCGAGCGCCGCGCCGCCGTGCTGCAGGGCTTCGCGCGGATGTTCGGCGACAAGGCGCTGCGGCCGATCGAGTACACCGAGCACGACTGGACGCACGAGCGGTGGACCCGCGGCGGCCCGGTCGCGATCTACCCGCCCAACGTGATGGCCGCCCACGGCCGGCACCTCCACCGGCCCTACGGCCGCGTCCACTGGGCCGGCACCGAGACGTCGACCTACTGGACCGGCTACATGGACGGCGCCGTGCGCTCGGGCAAGCGCGCGGCCGTCGAGGTGCTGGAGAAGCTGTGATGCGCCGTACGACGCTGCTGGCCCTGCTCGCCGTCCTGGTCGCCGCCGGCCTGGCCCCCGCGCACTCCGCCGAACGCGCGCCCGGCACCGCGCGGGTGTTCGCGAAGATCCAGTCGCCCGGCTTCCCGGCCTACGTCCACGTCCACCCCAACGGGCGCGTGTACGCCGGCACCTACACCAACCCGTCCGGCGACACGATGCGCTCGCGCGTCTTCGAGTACACCTCCGGCGGCACGCTGCTGCGCTCGTGGACGGTGCCCGGCCAGGACCTCGCGAAGCCGCGGGGGGTGCAGGTCGCGGCCAACGACGCCCGCGGGCGACTGGTCCTGCTGGAGAAGTCCCGCGCCCGGGTGCTGACCCTCGACGTGCGCACCGGACGGTTCCTGGTGCAGGCGACGATCCCGGACCTGCCGGGTGGCGGGCACCCGATCCCCAACTACGCCACCTGGGGCCCGGGCGGCGCGCTCTTCGTCAGCGACTACGGCCAGGCGGTCATCTGGCGGATCCCCGCCACCGGCGGCACGCCGCGCCCGTGGTTCCGGTCGAAGAAGCTGGAGGGCGTCGCCGGCTTCGGTACGACGGGCCTCGTCTTCGAGCCTGCGACCCGGTCGCTCCTGATCAGCCAGCAGACCAGCGCCGACCCGCTCGAGCTCTTCCGTGGCCACCTCTACCGGCTGCGCATCGGCGCCGACGGCCGGCCCGGCGCGCTGTCGACCGTGTGGACCGCCGGCGGGCCGCTCGACCTGCCCGACGGGTTCGGGATCGCCCGGTCCGGCAACATCTACCTCGCGCTGCTGGGCGCCAACAAGCTGCTGAAGCTCAGCCCGGCCGGCAAGGTGCTCGCCCGGTGGTCGGCGACGGGATCGGCTGTCCCGTTCGACAGCCCGTCGAACGCGACCTTCCTCGGCACCCGGGTGCTCGTCGCCAACCAGTCGGCCATCCTCGGCGACGCCGGCCACCACGTGATCCTCGACGTGGAGACCGGCGAACGGGGTGCGCCGGTCGTCGTACCGAGGGCCTCCGTGCTGCGCTGAGCCCTGCCGTCCGGGTGGCGCGGGCCGGCCGTCGATGTAACACGCTGTCCGCCCGACTACCCGGCAGTTGACGGCACGATCCGGCGCGTCCGACGGCGTGTCGCCGCCGTCAACCGACGCCCAGTGGGGATCCCTGCAGGTCAAGCGCGGCAAGGGCGGCTACTTCACCAGCGAGAAGGATGCCCAGGACGTGCTCGACGCGCTGCACTCCGGGAAGGCGAAGATCGTCGGGTACGACAAGCACGGGCACCCGATCGTGCGCCACAAACGACGTCACGGGGTACAACAACAACCCGCTGGCCGGTTACCACGACCAGCCGCCCCACGTCTTCATCATCAAGGGCACGAAGCCGCCGAGCGTCGTACCGACCAGTCCCACCAAGGGGTGAGCATGAGCCAGCACCTGGATCTCGAGAACACCGTCGTCCTTGCCGCGGTGCAGGCCCTGATCGGTGCCGTCACGCCGTCGATGGCCGCGATCGCCGTCGAGGTCGACGCCGAGGCGGAGACGGCGGTCCTGCACGTCGCGCTGCAGTACGCCGACAACACGATCTCCTCGCTGCTCGAGGAGGTGGCCGACGACATCAACCAGTACTCCGACGACGCGGTCGCCGTGTCGGTCGAGACCTGGGTCGGTGACGACTGGTCGGCCCACTGGCCGGGCCGGCACCACCGCATGGTCTACGCGGCGTTCTCCCGGTAGGCCGGGCGATGGACACCTTCGAGGAGTACACCGGGGACCGCGAGGCCGCCCGCCAGATGCGGGAGGGCCTGACGGTCCTTGCCGACCGGTACGCCGGCACGCCCCTCGGCGACCAGATCTCCGACACGCTCGCCGGCCGGACGTCGATGCGGGACCTCGCCGACGACCCGGAGTTCGCGACGCTGGCCCTGCAGGGCGCTCGCGAGTACCTCGATGCCTGGCGGGAGCTGAGCCCCGAACAGCGCGACGAGATCAACCGCCAGGCGCGCGAGATCGAGGCCGCGGACGACTGAGGTCTGCCAGCGGTAGCCGGGGGACGCGACAAGGGGTGGTCCGCCCCGGAGACGGACCACCCCTTGCGGTGTGCGTCATCGGGCCCCCCACTGGCCCGAGAACGCGGGAGGTGCTGCGGTCTCAGTGCGCCTTGTCCCGGGCCCGGGTGGGGGCCTGGCGCAGGGTGAGGACCGCGAGCACACGTCGGCTGACGTACGCCGAGGGGACCAGCCCGAGCTTGTCGAAGACACGCGTGCAGATCTCCTCGGTCGCCTGCGGCGAGAGGCCGAGCTGGCGCCCGATCGCGGCGTCGGACTGGCCGTGGGCGATGAGCTGGAGCACCTGGCGCTCCTGGATCCCCAGCCGGTCCAGCCGGCTGGTGGCAGCGACGTACGTGAGCTCGAGCATGGCCGTCGTCCCTTCCTCGTCGATCGCTCGTGGGCCGGTCAGACCGGCAGCACGGGGCCGCGGAGGTGGAACCGGCGGGCCCGCGCAACGGGGGGAGCGGGTCGCGGGCCGGTCAGGGCCAGCAGGTCCATCGCGGCGGCGCCGGCGGCGTCGGCGCGCTGGAGGATCGCGAGGACCGCGGACTGGGTGCGGCGCAGGCGGGTGTAGGCGTCGTGGAACTGGTCCTCGCCGTCCTGCACGTCGAGCTGGGCCTCGCACATGTGCTGCCAGCGGGCGCGGAGCGCGGCGACCAGGCCCTGCGGGCCGGTGAAGTACTGGTTCCACTCCTCCCGCCAGGGGAGCGCGCCGCTCATGTCGACGGCGGCGGCGGCCTCGACCTCGCGGATGATGCGGGTGCGTTCGTGGGTCTCGTTCCAGGTCATGACGATGTTCCTTCCGGGGAGCTGCGGCGGGGAGTTCGCCGCGTCGGCTTGACGGGAGGAGGAGCACCCGGGGCGGGGTCCTGATACATCCCGATCCGCGAAAAGTTCGTGGTGGCGCACGCCGCCGCGCTCGGGGCAGGATCGGCGCCATGACCGATGCCGGCTCCCCGCCCTATCCCGCCCCGCCGTCGAACGACTTCGGTCCGCCGTCGAACGGCTTCGGTCCGCCGTCGCCCTACGGGTCGCCCGGTCCGGGTTCCCCGGGTTCCCCGGGTGCCCCGGGTGTCCCGGGGTCGCCGCGCCGCCGGTCGATGGCGTTGCGGCACGTCGTCAGCCCGCTGGTCGCGCTCGTCGCCGCGCCGATCGGGCTGGCGCTGGTCGACTACGGCGCCGAGGAGTACCGCCAGAGCGCCTTCGGCTTCGCCGACTCCGGCTGGTCCGTCGAGCTGCTCTGGTTGTTCGCCGGCGGGCTGGTGCTGATGGTCGCCGCGCTGTCCGCGCGGCTGTCGGGACTGGGTCCGGTCCTCGCCGCGATCGTGTGGGGGCTCGCTCCGTTCCTGTGGTTCGTGTCCGACGCGAGCAGCTTCTTCGAGTTCTGCCAGGACCTGCCCTCGACCCACTTCTGGTTCGGGTACGCGCCGGTCGAGTTCCCGATGCTCGGCGCGCTGCTGCTGGGTGCCGGGATCGCGGGGCGGTGGCGCGGGCGCGTCGTACCGTCCTGAGGAACGACCGCTGATCCGACGTATCAGGGGTACTGGCTCACGGGTCCTCGATGCGGGACGATTCATCCGTGCCAGAGCCGCTGTCCACGCTCGTCCCCGCAGCGCGGGAAGGAGACCAGCATGCGTGGGACGCGATCGTCGATCGTTTCCTGCCCCTGGTGGGCGCGATCGTTCGCGGACACCGGCTCTCGGAGGCGGATGGGGACGACGTCAGCCAGACGGTGTGGCTGCGCCTGGTGGAGCACCTCGGTGACCTGCGCGAGCCGGCGGCCCTGCCCGGCTGGCTGCGTACGACGACCCGCAACGAGTGCCTGCGCCTGCTCGCCGCGCGTGGCCGGGTCCGCCCGGTCGACCCGCAGGAGGACGGCGCCGCCGGCGGCCTGGACGCTGTCGAGGACGACACCGCGGGCGCCGACCTGCTCGCCGCCGAGCGCCGCCAGCTGCTGCGCGACGCCCTCGACGAGCTGCCGGCCGGCCGTCGCGACCTGCTGCTCCTGCTGCTCGAGGACCCGCCCATCGGCTACGAGGAGATCAGTCGCCGGCTCGGCATCCCGATCGGCAGCATCGGGCCGACCCGCGCGCGGGCGCTCGACCAGCTGCGGCGTACCCGGTCCCTGCGGGGGCTGGGACCTGATCTCGTGGGAGGGGAGAGGTCATGAGTGAGTGGGACGACCTGGACAAGCTGGACGACGACGCGCTGATGGCGCTCCTCGACGAGGCGGTCAAGGAGGCGGACGCCGTCCCGGACCGCCGCCGTGAGGCCGCGCGGGCGGCCTTCACCTGGCGCTCGGTCGACGAGGAGCTGGCCGAGCTGCTGCACGACTCCGCGCTGGACGCCGGCGCCGCCGTGCGCTCCGCCTCGGCCGGCGGGCCGCGCTCGCTCGCTTTCGGCCGCAGCGGCCTCACCCTCGAGGTGGAGGTCGACGGCGACCAGGTCCTCGGCGAGGTGATCGCCACCGGCGCTGCGGTGGAGGTCGAGGGCCTCACCTCGGTGACCCTCCAGCGTCCCGAGACCCCGGACGTCACCACGACCGTCGACGGGGCAGGCTTCTTCCGGTTCGCCGGGGTGGGGACCGGTGCGGTGCGGTTCGTCGTCGAGCGGGGCGGGTGGTCGCTCACCACGCCCTGGGTCACCCTCTGACCGCTCCCGCGTGCGGCGGCTGGTCCGTGGCGGGCGGGGTTTGCGTCATACGAACCGCGCGCCCCGGCGACCGCTTCGCATGACGTCCGGGGTGCCCGAGGGGGCACCGGCGGCTTGCGTCATGCGCATCGAGCGCCCGGACGCTCGGTTCGTATGACGTCCCGATGTGGCCCGGTCAGGTCAGCGGACCGACGATCTGGATGTCCTCGTTGATGCGGTTGTCGTGGTGCGTGATCGCGGTCTTGCGTACGACGTCCCAGGCCGCCCGCGCAGAGAGACCGTGGTCGCGCATCTCCGCGGCGATCAGCCCGGTCACGATCGGGGTCGAGAAGGACGTGCCGCTCCACTGGGCCAGACCGTCGAACTTCCGGACCTGCCCGACGTTCGGCGGCTCGTAGCACTTGTAGGTGCCCTTGGGGAACGCGTTGATCAGGTTGCGCCCACGGGCGTAGACGCTCACCCAGTCCTTGCCGTAGTTCGAGAAGTCCGAGACCTTCTTGTCGGGGTCGACCGAGCCGACCGAGACGACCCACGGGTAGTGCTCGGCGAAGGCGGCCGGCCAGAATTGCTCGTTGCTGCTGTCGTTGCCGGCGGCGGCGACGATGAGGACGTCGTCGCGCTCGTCGAACTTGTTGTTCTGGGCGAGCAGCACAAAGCCCAGCATCGGATGGCCGCCGCGGGTGTGCGTGCCCGCCGAGATGCTGACGATGTGGGGTCGGTTCTCGTCCAGCGCGTCCTGGATCTGCTCGCAGATCATCGATTCGTAGACGGCGCCGCCGTACGGCAGAGCCGCCTCGACGTCGATGTGGGTCTCGGGAGCGACGCAGCTGATCACGCCCGCGACGAAGGTGCCGTGGCCGGCGTACTCGTGGATCTTCGACGGGTTGACGTGCTCGAGGTCCTCGGTGCCGGCGAAGACGTCGTCGGCCTCCAGCCACGGGGTCACCGAGCTCCCGACGGCTTCCTGCCAGAGGCCGCTGTCGACCACGGTCACGCGGATCTTGTCCGACCGACCAAGCTTCCGGTCGAAGGGCGTCGGCGCCGGCCAAGGGCGACGGGAGCGGGTGGACTCTGGCTCGGTTGCGGGGCAGAGGTAGCCCTTGCCGGTCAAGTAGACGACATGGTCAGGGGTCGCAGCTCCCCGCTCGAGAACGGACGCATCCTCGAGCTCCTGGAGGGTTGCGAGCACGTCATCGAGATCGTCGGTTCTCGACGGCAGCGCGGCAAGGACCAGACCGGGGACTCGTGACTCGCTGGCATCGAGCTCTCCGCGGAAGCGGTCCTTGTTCTCACTCGAGCTGAAGAACTCGCGCATGCGATCGACATCTTCCCGACGGACGAGGGCATGGCCCGGCCGGTAGAGAAAGTGAGCTTCCGAGTCATCTGAGGGGGTCTTGAAACCCTCGTGTGGAGCTGCGCTCACTGCCAGTCCGGCCCGTTTGAAGGCGCGACGAATCACGCCGACCTGGATGCGCAGGATCTCGGCGTCAAGGTCGTTCGTCCGGGGGCCTGGGAAGGGCAGCCGAAGTTTGCGGAGGAGGCCTCGCAACGGACCGAGGAGGATCGAAGGTCGGACTGGCTCGTTCATCACCGCTCCTCGGAAGAAGGTGCTGAGGCGCTCATCGCATCGGCGCTAACGTAGTGCCGCTCGGAAGTCGCCGTAAAGGAGCGAAGAGTCTCGCCAGAGAGTGATCATGATGGAAGACCTGCTGGCGTTGGCCATCGAGGATCCGGCGGCTGCCCTGGCCGCCGCCGAGGAACTCCTTGCGACACGTCCGCCAGTTCGGGAGCAGTCGATCGCTCACCAGTGCTTAGGCATCGTGCTGAGGGACCGTGGCCAGAGCGATGCGGCCATTGCCCACTTGCGGAGCGCGATGCAGACTGCACGCTCGACCGGCGACCCTGATCGGCTACGAGATGTCCGCGCCACCTACGGCACGACCTTGGTTGCCTGCGGTCACGGCCGGTTAGGTCTTCGGCATCTGGATCTTGCCCTGGATGGCGCTGACGGTGAGCTGGGCGCGACGATCGCGATGAGGAAAGCCGCGTCCCTGGTGATCCTGGGGCGCCACGAGAGTGCACTGCCCGTGCTGCAGGGAGCACTGCGTGAGATCAGGCGGGCAGGCAACGGAACGTGGGAAGCGCGCGCGCTGGTGTGGCTTGCACACGTCGAGAGGTCGTTGGGGCGGCTCGGCCGTGCGGAGAGGGTGCTTCGGACGGCCGAGCGGCGGTTCACTGAGTCGGCAGCTCCGATAGAACGTCTCAGCGCTGTGGAGAGCCTTGCCGAGCTCGCAGCCCTCCGGGGTGACCTCGCGGCGAGCCTTCGCCACCACGAGCTCGCTGCAGACTGCTATCGCGCTGCCGGCCGGGAACCGAGATTCGAGGCGGTCCGGTTGCATTCCTTGGCCTTCCTTGCAGCTGGACTGCCGGTGGAGGCGAGTCGACTGCTGAACCGTTTCGGTGACTCGGCGCTACCACCTCATGAGGCAGCGGAGCTGTCACTGGCACGAGCATCGGCTGCTCTCGCGTCTGGCGACGTCATGGCGGCTCATGCCCTCGCCGAGGATGCTCACGTCGCCTTCGATCGTCAGGATCGGACATGGTTCTCACGTCGGGCTCAACTCCTGTCCATCCGCTGTCTGCTGAAACTCGGGCCTGACGACGACCAAGATCTTGCACATCGAACGAGGGAACTCGCGGAATCCCTGAATGCCGAACAGGCGGATGAGGCCCCTCTCGCTCTGGTGCTCGCTGGTCGCCTGGAAGAAGGGGACGAGCGCCTCGCACTCTGGGCCCGCGCGGCGTCGTACCGCGCCCACCCCAACGCCCTCGTCCGCGCCGCCGCCTGGCACGCCCAGTCCCTCGCCCACGAGGAGCAGCACAACCGCGGCGGCGTCCTCCGCGCGGCCGCCGCAGGCCTCGACGCGATCGACGAGCACCGCCGCCTCATCGGCTCCTCCGAGCTCCGCGCCCTCGCCACCACCCACGGTCGCGACCTCACCACGATCGCGCTTCGCCACGCGGCGACCGACCCGCGCACCCTGCTGAGGTGGAGCGAGCGGACCCGGGCCACCGCGCTCGCCCAGCCCCCGGCGACCTCCGACGCCGCGACCATCCCCGCCTCCCTCGCCGCCCTCCGCGACAACGGCCGCCGGCTGGCCGAGGCGCGGGCCGATGGCGAGCCGACCGAGGCCCTCGAACGCGAGCGGCTCAGGCTGGAGCGCGCCGTCCGCTCCGAGAGCCACACCCTGTCCGCCACCACCGCCGAGCAGCAGCGGCCGCCCAGCGTCGAGGAGATCGTGGCCGCGGTCGGTGACGGGTGCCTCGTGGAGCTGGTCGACGTGGACGGCGCCCTGCACGTGCTGGTCACCCACGCCGGTCGGATACGACGAAAGGTGGCCGGCTCCACCGAGGAGATCGCCGCGCTGCTCGGCCCCACGCAGATGCTGCTGCGCCGGGCGTCCCGCGGCCGGGCGACCGACATGTCTGCCCTGGGCGGGCAGCTGCAGGAGGCGATCCTCGGCGACGCGGTGCGGCTCATCCCCGACGGACCCGTCGTGCTCGCGCCCACGGCGCGGCTCCACGGACTGGCCTGGCCGTTGCTCCCGGTGCTCGCGGATCGGCCGTTCAGCGTCGTACCGTCGGCCGGGCAGTGGCTGCGTGCCCGCGCCACCCCCCGCCCGGCGACCAGCCGCAGGCGGACGCTGCTGGTCAGCGGCCCCGGCCTCGCCACCGGCGGCGCCGAGGTCCCGCTCCTCGCCGCCAGCCACCCGGACGCCACCCTTCTTGCCGGCAAGGACGCGACCCTCGAGCAGGTCCTCCACCAGCTCGACGGCGCCGACCTCGTCCACCTCGCCGCCCACGGCCACTTCCGCGCCGACAGCCCGCTCTTCTCGGCGCTCGACCTCGCCGACGGGCCGCTGACGGTGCACGACCTGGAGCGGGTGCGCCGGGCGCCGTACCGGGTCGTCCTGTCGGCCTGCGAATCCGGCGTCCTCGCGCCGGTGGGGGCGGAGGAGCTGCTGGGCCTCGCCGCCGCGCTCTTCTCGCTCGGCACCGCCGGGCTGGTCAGCAGCGTCGCCGAGGTCAACGACGCGGCCACCGCCGACCTGATGGTCGAGCTGCACGCGGCCCTCGCCAGCGGCGCCGACCCCGCGACCGCCCTCCACCGGGTGCGCCAGCAGACGGCCGGCGACGCCGTCGCTGCTGGCACCGCCGCCGCCTTCCTCGCCCTCGGCGTCTAGCGAAGGGGCCGCAGGGCGAAACTCCCCCCGGCCCGGCCCACCGCCCCGCATAGGCTTCGCCCATGACTGAACAGCGCCTCACTGCCCGGGAAGCCATCACGGCCGTCCAGGGGCACGAGGCCTGGGCGATCATTCGGCGCTCCACGCGCGCGGGCGACCGCGACACCGTCGGTGTGCTCGGCGGCACCCGCAGCGTCGTCGAGTCGATCATGGACATCCCGCTGGAGACCGGCGTTCCCGAGCCGGGGCACATCTGCGACCGGCTGGTCGCCGTACCGTTCCGCCAGGTCTCCGAGCGCGGCTTCGAGGCGCACGACGACGGTACGCCGCTGGTCGTCGTCGACGTCACCACCGAGCACGAGTTCTCCGTCGCCGAGGTCGTGGACGCGATCGACCCGGTGCCGGTGGAGTTCACCGACCGCGGCGGCTTCGAGACCGACGACGAGGACTACGGCAAGCTCGTCGCGCAGATCATCGGCGAGGAGATCGGGCAGGGCGAGGGCGCCAACCTCGTCATCGGCCGCAACTACCGCGCCGTCGTCGCCGACTTCGGCCCCGACGTCGCGCTCACCGTCTACCGCCGCCTCCTCGAGCGCGAGCGCGGCGCGTACTGGACCTTCGTCTTCTTCACCGGCGACCGCTTCCTCATCGGCGCCAGCCCCGAGCGGCACGTCTCCGTCCACGGCGGCGACGTCCGGATGAACCCCATCTCCGGCACCTTCCACCTGCGCCCGCCGGCCGGCGAGACCCGCAGCACGGAGGCGCGGATGCGGGAGTTCCTCAAGGACGAGAAGGAGATCTACGAGCTCTTCATGGTCGTCGACGAGGAGCTCAAGATGATGTGCGACATCTGCACGGAGGGCGGGCAGGTGCTCGGCCCGTTCCTCAAGCCGATGACGCACCTGATCCACACCGAGTACCTCCTCGCCGGCCGCACCTCCCGCGACGTCCGCGAGGTCCTCCGGGACACGATGTACGCCGCCACGGTCACCGGCTCGCCCGTCGAGAACGCCTGCCGCCTGATCAAGCAGTACGAGCCCGAGGGTCGCGGTTACTACGCCTCCGCGCTGGCCCTCTTCGGCCGCGACGAGGCCGGCGAGCCGGTGCTGGACAGCCCGATCATCCTGCGCACCGCCGACGTCTCGCCTGCCGGCGAGCTGAAGGTGACGGCCGGGGCCACGCTGGTGCGCGACTCCGACCCGGCGTACGAGGTCGCCGAGACCCACGCCAAGGCCGGCGGCATCCTCTCCGCCTTCGGCCTCGTCCCGCCCGCACCGGTGCCGACCACCGACATCGCGACCCTCGTCGCCGACGAGGAGGTGCTGATCGCGCTCAACAGCCGCAACAACCGGCTCTCCAGCTTCTGGCTCGCCGACCAGGCCGGCACCCCCGTCGACCCGCGCCTGATCGGGAAGACCGCGGTCATCCTCGACGGCGAGGACGACTTCGTGAACATGCTGCGCCACATGCTCACCCGGATGGGCGTGAGCTCGTCGGTCGTCCGGCACGAGGAGTACGTCGACGGGGCACTCGACGGCTTCGACCTGGTCATCGTCGGGCCCGGCCCCGGCGACCCGCGGGCTGACGACGACCCCAAGATGGCCAAGCTGCGCGCCGCCGTGCGGTGGCTGCTGGACAACGAGAAGCCGTTCCTCGCGATCTGCCTGGGCCACCAGGCCCTGTGCCACACGCTGGGCATCCCGCTCGCCTACAAGGACATCGTCTTCCAGGGCACCCAGGCCAACGTCCTGCTCGACGGCCGCCCGGAGAAGGTCGGCTTCTACAACACCTTCGTCGGCCGGGTCGGCGAGGGCGTGGCGATCCCCGAGGGCGTGGTCGTCGACGCCGACCCCGACACGGGCGACATCCACGCCCTGCGCGGCCCGCACTATCGCGGCGTGCAGTTCCACGCCGAGTCGATCCTCACCGAGCACGGGTTCGCGATCGTGCACGACCTGGTGTCCGACGTCCTGCTGTGACTTGGGCGGTCATCCACAGGTTGCGCGTCAATCGGTGGCGCTTCCGCAGCGTGGCGTGCAGGCTCGGGCCCACGAACTCCCGCCCCGGGAGCTCGGTCCGCTTCACCGGAAGGTCCGGTGGAGAGGAAGGGCGCGATGCTCGTTGTCGTGTCAACCCTGCTGGCATTGCCCGGGGCGGTGTGGGCGATCATCCAGGTGATCGACCGCTTCCGTCGGAAGCCGTAGGCAGGGGCGGGACGGCTCAGAGTCCACCTGCGCCGTCCCGCTTCCTTCCTTCAAGAGTACGTCGGGAGGCAGCGGCGGTGAAGGCGGTCGAGCGGTGAGCACCCCCGACGTGGTCGTCGTCGACCACCACGACTCCTACACGTGGAACCTCGTCCACCTCGTCGCCGGCGTCACGGGGGTGCTGCCCGCGGTGGTCCAGCACGACGAGGTCGAGCCCGACGAGGTGCTGGTCCATTCCCACATCGTCCTCTCGCCGGGGCCGGGCAACCCAACGGTGGAGCGGGACTTCTCGGTCGGACGCGAGGTGATCCTGGCGGGCAGCCGACCGGTTCTCGGGGTCTGCCTCGGGATGCAGGGCCTGGTGACGACGTACGGCGGCATCGTCGACCGGGCGGTCCCCGCGCACGGCCTGGTGGTACCGATCAACCATGACGGCGAGGGGCTGTTCGAGGGCCTGCCCCAGGACTTCGCCGCTGTTCGTTACCACTCACTGGAGGCTGTCACCCTCCCCGAGTGCCTCGAGGCGACGGCGGCCTGTCCGCCGTCGTGGGATGACGGGCCGTGGCCCCTGATGGGGGTGAAGCACGTCGACCTCCCGCAGGTCGGCGTGCAGTTCCACCCCGAGTCGATCCTCTCCGAGCACGGGGCGCGGCTGGTCGCGAACTTCCTCGCCATGGGACGCTGACGAGATGGTGACCCAGGGCGACCCCGTCGAGGCGTTCGCCCGGCTGCAGGCGCGCCATGCCCGCTGCGTGTGGCTCGACGGTGGTGGCGCACGCGACTGGTCGCGTCGACGCTCGATCCTGGGCTGGCTGGAGGACGACGACGTCTCCCTGTCGTACGACGCCGCCGCGCGCGAGGTGACCCGCCACGCCGGTGGTCGGTCGACGGTCGTGGGCGACGACCCGTTCACGGTGCTCGAGCAGGAGCTGGCGGACGGGCGGCCGAGTGACCAGTGGTTCGGCTACTTCGGGTACGCCGCCCGCCCCGACCTGCCGGCCGCGCCCGACCCGGACCTGCCGGACGCGGTGTGGCTGCGGCCCTCGCACCTGCGGGAGTACGACCACCCCGTGGTGACCCCGGCGGCGACCGGCGCGCTCGGTGGCCCGCCGCCCGACGGGGTGCCGCCGGCCTACGCGGCGGCGTTCGCCCAGGTGCAGGAGCACCTCCGCGCCGGCAACTCGTACGAGGTCAACCTGACCTACCGCACCCGCACGCCGAGCACGCTCAGCCCGGCCGCGGCGTACCTCCGGCTCCGGTCGGCCAACCCGGCGCCGTACGCCGGCTTCCTGCAGCACGACGTGCCGGGTGCGCAGGCGTGGCTGCTGAGCTCCTCGCCCGAGCGCTATGCCCTCGTGACCGAGGACCGCGTCCTGGAGACCAAGCCGATCAAGGGCACCACGCCGCGCGGTGCCACGCCCGCCGAGGACGAGGTGGCTCGGGCGCATCTCGCCAGCGACCCGAAGTTCCGCGCCGAGAACCTGATGATCGTCGACCTGCTCCGCAACGACCTCGCGATGGTGTGCGAGGTGGGCTCGGTCGAGGTGCCGACCCTGATGGACGTGGAGTCCTACGCCTCGGTGCACCAGCTCGTCTCGACCGTCCGCGGCCGGCTCCGCGACGACGTCTCGACGGTCGGGGCGCTGCGCGCGCTCTTCCCGGCCGGGTCGATGACCGGTGCGCCGAAGCTGCGCACGATGGAGATCATCGGCGAGGTCGAGGACACCCCGCGCGGTGCCTACAGCGGGGCGTTCGGCTGGATCTCCGGCGACGGTCGGGCCGACCTCGGCGTCGTGATCCGCAGCCTGCTGAGCGCCGGCGACGACTACGTCCTCGGCACCGGCGGCGGGATCACCGTCGCCAGCGACGTCGAGGAGGAGTGGGCCGAGACCGGCTGGAAGGCGGCGCGGCTGATCGCCGCGATCAGCCCGTAGGACTGGCCGACGGCTGGCCCGCGCCGGTCTTCGTGGCGTGCTCCGACAGCGCCGTGAGCGTCGCGGTCAGGCCGCGCACGTCCCGCTCCTTGTCGAACGGCGCCGGGTCGACGACGTTGACGACCTGGTAGAGGAAGCCGTTCTGGACGAACCCGGTCAGGTAGAGCTGGCCGTCCTCGACGGCCACGACGATCCGGGCCGCGTCGGCCCCGGGGACCTCCGGCTCGCGGACATCCGCGTCCTCCGGCTGGCCCATCTTCGTCCAGAGCTCGTCGAGGGTGCCGCCGTACTGCTGGTAGTTCGCCTGCACCACGGGCTCGCCGGACGCCTCGGCCGGGGCGAACCGGCAGTCGGGGTCGTTCGGCGTGCCGTCGTTCTCGGTCGTGGTCGCCCCGAAGTGCTTCTTGATGAACGCGGCGTCCAGGGCGTCGCACGGGTTCCACAGCGCGGGTGTCTCCGTCGGCTGCTCCGGCTTCGCACCGACCTCGTCCCCGCCGCAGGCGGTCAGCGCCAGGGCGGGTACGACGAGCAGGGCCGCCGCGCGGCGCAGGTGGTCACTCATGGGGGTCGTTCTCCCGTCCGGGCAGGCGCAGCACGAGCCGCGCGCCGCCGCTGGCGTTCTCGGTGGCGTGCACGGTGCCGGAGTGGCGGTCCGCGACCTGGCGCACGATCGCCAGCCCGAGCCCGGATCCGGGCATCGTGCGGGCGTCGGGGGAGCGCCAGAAGCGGTCGAAGATCCGGCTCCGGTCGGCTTCGGCGATGCCGGGACCCTGGTCGTCGACGGTGAGCACGCCGTCGCTCAGCCGTACCGTCACCTGGCCTCCCTCCGGGCTCCACTTCGCCGCGTTGTCGAGCAGGTTGGTCACTGCCCGCTCCAGCTCCGCATCCTCGCCGATCACCCACCACGGCCGCGTGAAGACCTCGAACGTGAGACCGGGTGCGCGGCGTCGTACCCGCTGGACGGCGTGGTCGACGACGTCGGCGAGGTCGACCGGCTCGACCTGCACCGGGATCGGCTCGTCGCGCGCGAGCGCGGTCAGGTCGCCGATCAGCGTGGTCAGCTCCTGGATCTGGGCCTGGACGTCGTCGAGCAGCTCGTCGCGCGCCTCCGCGGGCAGGCTGGCCGCCTGGTCGCCCCGGGCGCTCATCGAGAGCAGCTCGACGTTGGTACGCAGCGCCGTCAGCGGCGTGCGCAGCTCGTGGCTCGCGTCGGCCACCAGCTGCCGCTGCCGGATCCGGCTCGCGTCGAGGGCGAGCAGCATGTGGTTGAACGCCGTGGCCAGGCGGGCGATCTCGTCGTCGCCCTCGACGGGCAGGGGGGTGAAGTCCTCGGTGCGGGCGATGTCCTCGACCGCGTCGGTCAGCCGGCGCACCGGACGCAGGCCGTTGCTCGCGACCGTCCAGCCGGCCAGGCCGGCCACCAGCACGCCGAAGATGCCGAACGCGACGGTCACCCAGCCGAGCCGGGCGAGGGTGCGGTCCTGGTCCTCCAGCGGTTGCGCGATGACCAGCGCGATGCCGTTCTGCTTCGTCGGTACGGCGACCACGCGGTAGCGCTCGCCCGCGATCACGATCGTGCGCAGGCTGCGGCTCTCCTTGCCCCGGGCCACCTCGATCTCCGGTGCGCCGAAGTCGATGCTCGGGCCTCGGTCGAGGACGGCGGGCGTGCCCTCGTAGTCGAGGAACGCGATCCGGACGTCACCGGCGCCCAGCGCCCACGACGGGATGCCGGCGGAGCCGGCGCTGAGCAGGCTGTTGGACCCGGCGGCCTTCTCGGCCCGCTCGACGAGCGCGTTGTCGAGGGTGTCCTGCATCTGCACCCGGGCGGTCAGGTAGGCGCCGACCGCCACCAGCGCGACGGACATGCCGACGGCCATCGTGGTCAGCCAGATCACCCGGCTCGCCAGGGACCGCCGGTAGTGCCAGCGCCCGTCCGCCCCCTGTCCCAGCGCCGGGCCCTTCGCCTCGCTCACACCGACTCGGGAGCCCGGAGCACGTAGCCAATGCCGCGGACGGTGTGGATCAGGCGGGGCTCGTCGTCGGCCTCGGTCTTGCGGCGGAGGTAGCCGACGTAGACCTCCAGCGAGTTGGCGGTCGTGGGGAAGTCGTAGCCCCAGACCTCCTCGAGGATGAAGCTGCGGTCGAGCACGCGACGCGGCCGGCGCAGGAACATCTCCAGCAGCGTGAACTCGGTGCGCGTCAGCTCGATGTGGCGGGTCCCGCGGACCACCTCGCGGGTGGTGACGTTCATGGTGAGGTCGGCGAAGGAGAGCACCTCCTCCTCGCCGTCGGCCTCGACCGGGGTGACCCGGCGCAGCAGGGCCCGGAGCCGGGCCAGCAGCTCCTCCAGTGCGAACGGCTTGGTGAGGTAGTCGTCCGCCCCCGCGTCCAGCCCCTCGACCCGGTCGCCGACGGCGTCACGGGCGGTCAGCACGATCACCGGCACGTCGTTGCCGGCGGCCCGCAGCGCCCGCGTGGCCTCGAGCCCGTCGAGCTTGGGCATCATCACGTCCATCACCACGACGTCGGGGGCGATGGCACCGATTCCCGCGAGGGCCTCCGCCCCGTCGGAGGCCAGGTGGACGTCGTACCCGTTGAAGGCGAGGGAGCGCCGCAGCGACTCACGGACCGCGCGGTCGTCGTCGACGACGAGGACGCGGGCGGGCGCAGCAGTACCGGACACGTCCCCATCATGGCCGATCGGCCTGAGCAGCGGCTGAGAGCGCCGCGCCGACCGGTTGCCGCCGCTCCTCCCGCGCCGCCCTGCCGAGGAGTCCGACGACCAGCACGGCCGCCCCCGCCACGCAGGCCGCGGCGAACAGCAGCGCGCTCTCCTGGCCGGCGAGGAACGCCGAGCGCGCGACCTGCGCCGCCTCCGGACCCAGGTGCAGCGCGGCCGCGACCGACTCCTGCGCCTTCGCCGTCACCTCCTGCGGGAGGCCCGACGAGGCCACGGACGAGCGGTAGCCGTCGTTGAGCAGGCTGCCCAGGACGGCGATGCCGATGGCGCCACCGAGCTCGCGCGCCAGGTCGTTGACGGCGGACGCCACGCCCTGCTGCTCACGCGGCAGCGCATCGGTGATCGCGGTGGTGGCCGGTGTCATGGCCAGGCCCATGCCGAGTCCGGTCACCCAGATCGCCAGCCCCAGCACGCCGTACGACGTCGACAGGTCCGCGGTCCACAGCAGGGCCAGGCCGCCGGTGAGCAACGCCAGGCCGGTGCCGCTGACCCGGACCCGGCCGGCGCGGGCCGCGATCCTCGGCGCGAGGCGGGAGCCGGGCATGATGCCGAGCGCCAGCGGGACCATGCCGAGTGCGGCCTCCAGCGGGGAGTAGCCGCGGACCAGCTGCAGGTACTGCAGGAAGACGAAGACGAACCCGAAGAACGCCATGAACTGGACGAGGATCGACAACGTGCCGGCGGCGAAGGCCGGGCGGGCGAACAGCCGCGGGTCGAGCAGCGGGTGAGCGATCCGGGCCTCCCACAGCCCGAAGAGCACCAGGAGGGCGAGCCCGCCGCCGATCCAGGCCAGCGTGGCCGCGGACGTCCAGCCGTCGTGGGGCGCCTCGATCAGGCCGTAGACGATCGCCGCGAAGGCGCCGATCGACAGCAGCGAACCGAGCGGGTCCATGCCGACGACGCCGTCGTGCCGCGACTCCGGGACCACCCGGAGCGTGCCGACCAGCGCGACCAGGGCCATCGCGACGTTGAGGCCGAAGACCGACTGCCACGACCAGGCCTCCAGCAGCAGGCCGGCCGCCAGCAGGCCGAGCACGGCGCTCGCCCCGGCGACCCCGGTCCACACCGCCACGCCCTTGACCCGCTCGTGGTCGGGGAAGGTCGCGGTGATCGTCGAGAGGGTCGCCGGCATCACCAGGGCCGCACCGGCGCCGAGCAGCCCGCGCAGCGCGATCAACGCCTCCGGCGAGGACGTCGTCATCGCGGCCCCGGCCGCGATGGCGAAGAGCACGAGGCCGGCGGCCAGCATCCGCCGCCGGCCGAGCCGGTCGCCGAGGGCGCCGAAGGGCAGCAGCAACGCGGCGAACGTCAGTGCGTAGGCGTCGATGATCCAGGACAGCTGGGTCTGCGTCGCCGCGGTGTCGCGGGCGACCGACGGGATCGCGACGTTGAGCGCCGAGACGGCGGACACGACGGTCGCGAGCCCCAGGCAGACCACCGCGAGGACGGCGCGGTGGCCGGCCTCGGCGTGGGTGCGGGACATGGGGTGCTCCTCCTCGAACCGGCCCCGGGTGGGCCGTGCCCGTTGACCATCGCCGCCGCTCCGCCTAGTTTGCAACGTTGATGAATAAACCGCGTGGCCGGCGACCCGGCAGCCCCGACACCCGCTCGGCGATCCTCGACGCCGCGCGGGCCGCCTTCGTCGATCACGGCTACCAGGGCGCCACCCTGCGCCGGATCGCGGCCGACGCGGGCGTCGACATCCGGCTGATCGCGCACCACTTCGGCTCGAAGAAGGGGCTGTTCGCCGCGGCGATGACCCTGCCGCTCAGCCCGAGCGAGGTCCTGGAGCGGGCGCTCGCGGGTCCGCCGGAGACGTGGGCGGCCGGCATCCTGACCGCCGCCCTGCGGGCGTGGGACGCGCCCGGGACCGGGCAGCCGCTGCTCCGGCTGCTGCAGTCGGCCCTCACGGACCCCGAGCAGCGGCCGGCGCTCGCCGGCTTCCTCGAGCGCGAGCTCGTCGGCCGGATCGAGGAGCGGCTGCAGGGCCCGCACGCCCGTCGCCGTGCCACCGCCGCCGCATCCGTGATCGCCGGGATGATCGTCAGCCGCTACGTCCTCGAGGTCGCGCCGATCCGCGACATGAGCGAGCGCGAGGTGGTCGCGACCCTGCGCCCGCTGCTGCAAGCGGCGCTCCAGCCGCCGGTGCGGCGACCGGCCGGTCGCCCCGCGTGATGAATTGCCCTCACACGTAGCGGGCGGCGACCCGCGCCGCGCGGGCGGCGTACTGGCCGCCGAACAGGCAGGCGTGCACCAGCAGCGGGAAGAGCTGGTGGAAGCCGAGCCGGTCCTCCCAGCCGTCGGCGAGGGGGGCGACCTCGTCGTACGCCGCCATCACCTGCGGCAGCTGGGGGAGGCCGAAGAGGGCGAGCATCGCGAGGTCGACCTCGCGATGGCCGCCGTGGGCCGCCGGGTCGATCACGACCACCCGGTCGTCGGCGGCCCACAGCACGTTGCCGTTCCAGAGGTCGCCGTGCAGCCGCGCGGGCGGCTCCTCAGGGACGATCTCGGCGCCCCTCGCGACGGCCGCCTCGATCGTCGCGGCCTCCTCGGGGGTGACCATGTCCTTGTCACGCAGCACCTTGAGGTACGGCGCGATGCGACGCTCTGCCCAGAACTCGGCCCACGTCGGGAGGCGCCGGTTCAGCAGCGGGAGGCGGCCGATGTAACCGTCGTCGGGCGCCCCGAACCCGTCGGCGCCGGCCCGATGGGTGGCGGCGAGCGCGCGCCCGAAGGCGCCGGCGGCCTCGGCACCGGGGCGGGCGGACTCGATCCAGCCGAGGATGAGTACGTCGTGGTCGACGGCGAGCACCTCGGGGGTGGCGACGCCGCCGTCGGCGCTCGCCTCGGCGAGCCAGCGCAGCCCGGCGGCCTCGCGCTCGAAGAACCGGGGCGGCGCCGCGGTCAGGGTCTTGAGGAAGGCGGTGCGGCCGTTGGAGAGGCGGAGCTTGACCGCGGTCGCGATGTCACCGCCGGCGACCGGCGCGGTCGCGACGACGGCCGAGCCGAGCAGCTGCTCGGCCCGCCCCGCGACGACCGGCTGCCTCGCCATCGGGTCGGGTCAGGCCCGGTCGAGGCTCTTGGCGAGGTCGGTCTGCGCCGCGGCGGCCGGCTGCGCGCCCTGGCCCTTGAGGGCCCGCGGGATCTCCTTGCCCTGCTCGATGGCCCGCTCGGGCGCCTTGACCTTCTTGAAGCTGCGCACCGCGAGGAACACCAGCAGCAGTGCCAGCAGCACGTAGGCGCCGAACACGATGAGGAACGCCCAGTGCAGGTCGAGGCCCGAGCCGTTCCAGTGGATCAGGTAGGCGAACGCCACCGAGAGCATGATCACGGCGAGCAGCAGGAGGAAGAGCGCCGCCCCCACCAGGCCGAGCCCGACACCGCCGGCGGTGACGCTGACCTTCAGCTCCGCCTTGGCGAGCTGGATCTCCTTGCGCATGATCGTGGAGAGGTCGGTCTGGGCGTCCTTGATGAGGCGCCCGATGGTCGGCTCCTCACCGTTGACGGTGCGCGGTTCGATGGCCATGCGGCCGACCTTACCGACACCGATAGGGTGGGCACAGGTGAGCCGGGAAGTCTGGTCGGCATGTGATGGCCCCTGCCCTGACACTGGAGGCACTGCTGTGTCCGACCCCCGCCACACCCCCGATTCGCTCTGGCGCCAGGGCCCCGTCTGGACCGAGAGCGACAAGCGGCTCGCCCGTTACGTCGCCCGGCCGCTGCGGGAGTTCCTCCACGTCGAGTCGTCGGGCTCGCTGCTGCTGCTCGCCGCGACCGTGATCGCACTGCTGTGGGTCAACCTGCCCGTCGGCGGCTGGGCCGAGGGGTACGACCACTTCTGGCACACGCCGATCGGGCTGGAGATCGGGGACTGGCGCATCGAGGAGTCCCTGCAGCACTGGGTCAACGACGGCCTGATGACGATCTTCTTCTTCGTGGTCGGCCTGGAGATCAAGTACGAGCTCGTCCACGGCGACCTCCGCGACCCGCGGACCGCTGCGCTCCCGATCGTCGCCGCGGTCGGCGGCATGGCGGTCCCGGCCCTCCTCTACGTCGCCATCGCCGGAGGGGGCGACACGGGATCCGGCTGGGGCATCCCGATGGCGACCGACATCGCCTTCGCCGTGGGCGTGCTCGGCGTCCTCGGTCGCCGGATCCCGTCCGCGGCGCGCCTCTTCCTGTTGACGCTCGCGATCGTCGACGACATCGGCGCGATCCTGGTGATCGCGCTCTTCTACACCTCCGACCTCTCGCTCGGGTGGCTGGCCGCCGCCGTCGGGCTGTTGATCGCGATGGCAGTGCTCCGCGCGGTGCGGGTCTGGTCGATCCCCGTCTACGTGGTGCTCGGCGTCGGGGCCTGGTTCGCGACCCTGGAGTCGGGCGTCCACGCCACCCTGGCGGGTGTGGCGATCGGCCTGATGACGCCCGCCGTCGCGCTGCTGAAGCCGCAGGTCGCCGCCGACTACGCCGCCGACTGCCTGCGCGACCACGAGCTCGACGCCGAGGAGCTGCACCGGCTCCGCTTCCTGCTGGCGGAGAGCGTGCCGATGGTCGAGCGGCTCCAGTCGCGCCTGCACCCCTTCTCGTCGTACGTCGTCCTGCCGGTCTTCGCCCTCGCCAACGCCGGGGTCGCGCTGGGCGACGGCGTCCTCGGGGACGCGCTGACCTCGACGGTCGCGCTGGGCATCGGCGTGGGCCTGGTGGTCGGCAAGCCGCTGGGCATCGCGCTCGCCTGCTTGCTCGCCATCCGCCTGGGCGTCGCGCGGATGCCGGCCGACACCAACTGGGCGCAGCTGATCGGCGTCGGCGCCGTGGCCGGCATCGGGTTCACGGTGTCCCTGTTCATCGCGGGCCTGTCCTTCCCGGACTCGCCGCTGCTGACCGACGAGGCGAAGGTCGGCATCCTGATCGCCTCCGTGCTCGCCGCCGTCGTGGGCGTGGTCCTGCTGCTGCTCGCCTCGCGCGGCCCGGACCGGGACGGTAGCTCGGTCGACAGCCGCCCCGAGCCCACACCGCGTCCCGAGAACGCCCGGCAGAACTGAGCCGCGTGCAGGACAATGCGGGCATGGAAGGCCGTGCACTCGACCGCGTCGCCCGCCAGGGCTGGGCGTGGTTCCTGCCCGCCTGCGGCATCGGCTTCGGTCAGGGCGGCCAGGCGCTCTTCGACGCCGAACGGGTGCCGTACGTGCTTGCGGGTGCGGTCATGGGCGCCGCGTGGCAGCTGCTCTACCGACGCGACCTCGTGGCCCGCCTCACCTGGCCGGCGCTGATGGCCTGCCTCGTCGTCGGGACGACGCTGGTCTCGAGGGAGGAGTTCGAGCGCTCCGACGAAACGATGACGGCCGAGAGCGCCGTGCTCTACTTCGTCGCCCTCCTCGCCGCACTCGTCCTCACCGAGCAGTTCCTCCGCTGGCAGGACCGACGGGTCAGCGCGGAGGCAGCACCTGCGACGACCCCAGGAACCGCCTCACGGTGATCCGCAGCGCCACCCGGTTCGGGTTCTCCCGCGGGGTCCGGTAGCGGGCGGCGTACCGCTCGCAGGCACGCTCCACGGACGACGCGTCGGAGCGCACCTCTGCGGTGCCGATGATCGTCGACCAGCGCGCGCCGTCGACCTGGCTGACGGCGAGCCGGCCGTCGCGGCGGAGGTTGGCGACCTTCTGCGAGCCGCCGTCGGTGATCACCCAGGCGCACTGCTGCTCCGGGTCGAGCACCGCACCGACCGCCACGGCGTGCGGTGCGCCGTCGCGGTCGAGTGTGCTCAGCGTGCACAGGTGCCGCTCGGTCCAGAACTCCGCCAGCGTGGGCGGAAGGGTGGTCCAGACGACGGGCTCCCAGACGGGCATGGCGGCTCCTCCGTGACGGCGCGGGACGTCAGACGAACCGGTCGCAGGAGCGACCGGTCCGTCTGACGCTAGCGGACACGCAGTCGCGTCAGTCGTCCGTGGAGGTGGCCTGGCCCGCGGAGATGAGGTCCATGATGGAGGCGTCGGCGAGGGTCTGGGTGTCGCCGACCTGGCGGCCCTCGGCGACGTCGCGGAGCAGGCGGCGCATGATCTTGCCGGAGCGGGTCTTGGGGAGCTCGGGGACGATCATGATCTGGCGGGGCTTGGCGATCGGTCCGATCTCCTTGCGGACGTGGTCGGACAGCTCCTTCACGATGTCCGGACCTCCGTCTCCGGCCTCGTTGCGCAGGATGACGTAGGCGACGACGGCCTGGCCGGTGTCGGGGTCGGTCGCGCCGACGACGGCGGACTCGGCGACCTTGGGGTGGGAGACCAGGGCGGACTCGATCTCGGTGGTCGAGAGGCGGTGGCCGGAGACGTTCATGACGTCGTCGACGCGTCCGAGGACCCAGATGTCGCCGTCCTCGTCCTTCTTCGCGCCGTCGCCGGCGAAGTAGTAGCCCTGCTTCCTGAACCGGGACCAGTAGGTGTCGACGTAGCGGTCGTCGTCGCCCCAGATGGTGCGCAGCATGGAGGGCCACGGGGAGGTGACGACGAGGTAGCCACCGGAGCCGTTGGGGACGGGGTTGCCCTCGTCGTCGACGACCTCGGCCTCGATGCCGGGGATGGGGGTCATCGCGGAGCCGGGCTTGCCGGCGGTCACCCCGGGGAGCGGGGAGATCATCACGGCGCCGGTCTCGGTCTGCCACCAGGTGTCGACGATGGGGGTGCGGTCGCCGCCGATGACGTGTCGGTACCAGACGTAGGCCTCGGGGTTGATCGGCTCGCCCACGCTGCCGAGGATCCGCAGTGAGGACATGTCGAAGGAGTCGGGGACCTCGTGGCCCTGCTTCATGAACGACCGGATCGCGGTCGGGGCGGTGTAGAAGAGGGTGACGCCGTAGTCCTGGATGATCTTCCACCAGCGGCCCGGCTCGGGGGAGTCGGGCGTGCCCTCGTAGAGGACCTGGGTGACGCCGTTGGCGAGCGGTCCGTAGACGATGTAGGAGTGGCCGGTGACCCAGCCGATGTCGGCGGTGCACCAGTAGACGTCGGTGTCGGGCTTGAGGTCGAAGACCGCGTTGTGGGTGTACGACGCCCCGGTGAGGTAGCCGCCGGTGGTGTGCAGGATGCCCTTGGGCTTGCCGGTGGTGCCGGAGGTGTACATGACGTAGAGCGGGTGCTCGGCGTCGAAGGCCTCGGGGGTGTGCTCGGTCGAGGCGGACCCGACGGCGTCGTGCCACCACACGTCGACGCTGTCGTCCCACCCGTCGGGGCCGAGGTCCTGGCCGGTACGACGCACGACGAGGACCTTCTCGATCTTGTCGGTCTTGGTGCGGGCCTCGTCGACGGCGGGCTTGAGGGCCGAGGGGGCGCCGCGGCGGTAGCCGCCGTCGGAGGTGATGACGACCTTGGCCTCGCAGTCGTCGATGCGGGAGGCCAGCGCGTCGGCGGAGAAGCCGCCGAACACGACCGTGTGCGGGGCGCCGATGCGGGCGCAGGCGAGCATCGCGACGATGGCCTCGGGGATCATCGGCATGTAGATCGCGACCCGGTCGCCCTTGCCGACGCCGAGGGCGGTGAGGGCGTTGGCGGCCTGGGAGACCTCGTCCTTGAGCTGGGCGTAGGTGATGTCGCGGGTGTCGTCGAGCGGTTCGCCGACCCAGTGGATCGCGACCTTGTCCCCACGTCCGGCCTCGACGTGCCGGTCCACGCAGTTGTAGGCCGCGTTGATGGTGCCGCCCACGAACCACTTCGCGAACGGGGCGTTCGACCAGTCGAGCACCTGGTCCCACTTCGTGGCCCAGGTCAGCCGCTCGGCCTGGGTGGCCCAGAACCCCTCGCGGTCGGCGGCAGCGGCGTCGTACGCGTCGGCCTTGACGTTCGCGTCGGCGGCCAGCGCGGCCGGCGGCTCGAACCGCCGGTCCTCCTTCAGCAGGTTGGCCAGGGTCTGGTCCGTCGAGGAAGGTGCGGTCTGGTCGCTCACGGTTGTCTCCTGCTCGATTGGGGTGCCACAGGTCACATTAGGACCCACCGGAAGTGTGGTCACCAGGGGTTGCATCGGGGTTGCTGGTCGGTACCGACCGTGCCGGAGGCCGGGACAGGTACGACGCCCGTCCCGGCCTCCGGTGGTCCTGCTGGTCTCAGTGCTGGACGGCCTGCTCGGCGCCGGCGCCGGTGAGGGCGCGGACCTCGAGCTCGGTGAACCGCTCCTCGGCCGCCGGCTCCCTGGAGGTGACGGTGCCGAGCCAGCCGAAGAAGAAGCCCAGCGGGATCGAGATCAGGCCGGGGTTCTCCAGCGGGAACCAGTGGAAGTCGACGCCCAGCGGGAAGAGCGCCTTGCTGATGGTCTCGCCATCGGCGTTGACGGCGGTCTTGCCGGAGACGACCGGCGAGAAGAACACGAGCGTGATGGCGGAGATCAGGCCGCCGTAGATGCTCCAGGTGGCGCCGCGGGTGTTGAAGCGCCGCCAGAACATGTTGTAGACGATCGACGGCAGGTTGGCCGAGGCCGCCACCGCGAAGGCCAGCGCCACCAGGAACGCGATGTTGAGGTTGCGGGCCGGGATGGCCAGCAGGATCGCGACGATGCCCAGGCCCGCGGCGGCGTACCGGGTCACCTTGATCTCCTCCGCCTCGGTCGCCTGCCCCTTGCGGATGACCGAGTTGTAGATGTCGTGCGCCACCGACGTCGAGGACGTCAGGGTGAGGCCGGCGACGACGGCGAGGATCGTCGCGAAGGCGACCGCGGAGATCAGGGCGAGCAGGATCGCGCCGCCCGTCGAGCCGGCGCCCCCGCCGACGGCCTCCGCGAGCAGCGGCGAGGCCAGGTTGCCCTCGCTGGTGGCGACGTCGCTGCCGGCTCCCGTGTTGAGCAGGGCGGCGGCACCGAAGCCGAGGACCAGCGTGAACAGGTAGAAGACACCGATCAGGCCGATCGCCCAGAGCACCGACTTCCGGGCGTCGCGCGAGGTCGGCACGGTGTAGAAGCGGACCAGGATGTGCGGGAGGCCCGCCGTGCCGAGGACGAGGGCGATGCCCAGGCTGAGGAAGTCGAGCTTGTGGGTGAGGTCGGCGCCGTACTTCAGGCCGGGCTCGAGGAAGCCCTCCTTGCCCGAGTTGGCCTGGGCCGCGCCGAGCAGGTCGGAGAGGTTGAAGTCGAACTTCGCGAGCACCATCACGACGATCAGCGCGGAGCCGGCCATCAGCATGACCGCCTTCACGATCTGCACCCACGTGGTGCCCTTCATCCCGCCGACCGTGACGTAGACGATCATCAGCGCGCCGACGCCGGCGATGACGGCGCTGATGGCGAGCGTGTTGGTCTTCTCGATGCCGAGGAGCAGGACGACGAGGCTGCCCGCGCCGACCATCTGGGCGAGCAGGTAGAAGATCGAGACCACGACGGTCGAGGTGGCGGCCGCCGTACGCACGGGTCGCTGCTTCATCCGGTAGGCGAGCTGGTCGGCCATCGTGAACTTGCCCGAGTTCCGCAGCATCTCCGCGACCAGGAGCAGCGCCACCAGCCAGGCGACGAGGAAGCCGATCGAGTAGAGGAAGCCGTCGTACCCGGCGAGTGCGATGGCGCCGGAGATGCCGAGGAAGGACGCGGCGGACATGTAGTCGCCGCCGATGGCGAGGCCGTTCTGGAAGCCCGAGAACGACCGTCCGCCGGCGTAGAAGTCCGCGGCGCCGCTGGTGCTGCGGCTCGCGCGGATCGTGATGAAGAGCGTCAGCGCGACGACGGCGAGGAAGAGTCCGGCGGTGAGGACCTGGTCGTTCATCGGAGGTCCTTCCCGCCCTGCTTGCCCCGGCCGGCCAGCGAGACGAAGCGCTCGTCGAGCTCACGGGCGAGCGGGTCGAGCCGCTTGGTGGAGTAGCTGCTGTAGAGCCACGCGATCGCGAACGTCGTCGCGAACTGCAGGAGGCCCAGGACGAGGGCGACGTTGATGTTGCCGACGACCTGCCGGCCCATGAAGTCGCCTGCCCACATCGAGAGGACGACGTAGGTGAGGTACCAGACCAGGAAGGCCGCGGTGGCGGGCAGCGCGAAGCCCCGGTAGCGGCGCTTGAGCTCCGCGAACTCGGGCGACGCGTGCAGGTCGTCGTACACGGGATCGTGGCGCGCCGCCACCACATCGGGGTCGTGGGATGAGAGGTCGGATGACACGGGATTCCTCCTCGGTCGTGCGGTGTGACCGCGATCACTGATGGATCGACGGTAGGAGTGACCGCGGTCACGTCGGCAGGGGTGCGGGCCGGTGCTGCGCCGAGTGGGGACGGGTTGTCGATGAACGGTCGGTACGACGCGACGAGCGGGCGTGACCAGGGGTCGGTCAGGGTCCGCCGGACGTTCACCGGCACGTCGGCCGCGCGTCGCGGTCGGGCGCTTGGCTGGGCCGGTTGGACGCCCACGCCACTGCCCCCCGCCGGAAGGACCTCGCATGTCCGCAACGCGTCGCACCATGCTCGCCGGGAGCGTCGCCGGTGTCGGCCTCGCCGTCACCGGTTCCGTCCCGTCCCTCGCCCAGGCCGCCCCGGCCGTCAGGCCGAAGCACGGCCCGCGCCGCCCCGGCGCCGTCGTACCGTTCCCACCGTTGCAGGACGACCACGAGGGGCTGCTCGCCCTGCCGGCCGGCTTCTCCTACGCGATCGTGACCCGCGCCGGCGTGACCCGCCTCGAGGGCGGCGGTGTGACGCCCGGCGACCACGACGGCATGGCGGCCTTCACCGCCGGTCGCGGCCGCTACCGCCTCATCCAGAACCACGAGTGCGACCCGGGCGCCGAGCACGGCGTCCCCCATGTCGAGGGCACCGTGTACGACGCCGGCGCGGTCGACGGCGGTGGCTGCACCGTGATCCGCACCGATGCCCGCGGCCGCCAGCTGGGGGAGTTCGTCGCGATCTCGGGCACGGTCGTCAACTGCGCGGGCGGACCGACGCCGTGGGGGTCGTGGCTGACCTGCGAGGAGACCGACGACAAGGCTGGTCCGTGGGAGAACGACGACACCGGCCGCTCGGGTGTCTTCGAGAAGGACCACGGCTACGTCTTCGAGGTCTTCCACGACGGTCGTGCGATCCCGAGGCCGATCAAGGCCTTCGGCCGCTTCGCCCACGAGGCCTGCGCCATCGACAGGACGCGCCGCCGGGTCTTCCTTTCCGAGGACGCCGACGGGCCGAACGGCCTGTTCTACCGCTGGACCGCGCCGCGTGGCTACACCCTCGGGCCGGGGATCGCCGACGACCTGGCCGACGACGCGGGCGTCCTCGAGGCCATGCAGATCCTGCTGCCCGACGGCTCCGTGCTCCCCGACGTCGCCTACCTGACCTCGGCCCAGATCGGCCTGCCCTTCCCGGTCGCCTGGACCCCGGTGCCGGACCGCGACGCGCGCGAGACGCCCACGCGCGAGCAGTTCGCGGACGGCGCGGTGACCCGCGGCCGGAAGTTCGAGGGCGTGTGGGGCACCGACGACGGCGTCTACGTCGTCAACTCCTATGCCTGGGAGGACGGCGACCTGCCGGCGGACGCCGTGCCGCACGACGGCATGGTCTGGTTCTACAGCTACCGCGACAAGACCATCCAGCTCGTCACGTACTTCCCGCACCAGGCGACCACCGAGACCGAGGGCCCTGCGACGTACGACGACCTCACCTTCGACGGTCCCGACAATGTCACCGTCACGCCGTGGGGCTCGCTGGTGCTTGCCGAGGACGGTGTGGGCGCCTCGCACGTGCTGTCCGCGACGCCGTACGGACCGGCGCAGGCGATCGCCCGCAACATGCTCAACGACTCGGAGTTCACCGGCCCGACGTTCTCGGCGGACGGCAAGGTGCTCTTCGTGAACCTGCAGGACCCCGGCCTGACGCTGGCGATCACCGGTCCGTGGGAGAAGTACCTGGGCTGATGTGACCCGCTGCACTCCGGACCGGGGTGACAGGCTCTCCTCCGAAATGATTAGGTAAGGCTTACCTGATCTCGGAGGAGAGCCTTCCCGTGTCACAGCTCCCGTTGCACCACGTCTTCCATCCTGACCACGCCGACCACTACGCCGAGACCATCGGCACCGGCCTCGACCACCTGCTCCGCCACCTCAAGGGCGTCGCTGGTCCGGCGACCGGCCTGCAGCCCGACGAGGCCTCGGCGCGGGTCGCGGCGATCGATCTCGACCGGCCGCTCGAGGGCGTCGACGCGGTCCTCGCCGAGATGTCCGACCTGTGGCTGAACGACGCGGTGTGGTTCCACGAGTTGCGGTACGCCGCCCACCTGAACTGCCCGGTCGTCGTCCCGGCCGTGCTGGCGGAGCTGTTCATCGCCTCGGTCAACAGCTCCCTCGACACCTTCGACCAGAGCGTCGGCGGCACCTTCATCGAGCGCCGGCTCGTCGACTGGACGGCCGAGCGGATCGGCTTCGGTGCGGACGCCGACGGTGTGTTCACCAGCGGCGGCAGCCAGTCGAACCTGCAGGGCCTGCTGCTGGCGCGCGGTCGCCACGAACGGGTCCCGGCCGAGCGGCTGCGGATCCTGGCGTCCGCGGAGAGCCACTTCTCGGTGCAGAAGTCCGCGCGCCTGCTCGGCCTCGGCGACGAGTCGGTGGTGAGCGTGCCGACCGACGAGCGGCACCGGATGGACCCTGCCGCCCTCGAACGCTCGCTCGCCGCGTGCACCGCGCTCGGCCTGCGCCCGATGGCGATCGTCGCCACGGCGGGCACCACCGACTTTGGCGCGGTCGACCCGCTGCCGGCGATCGCCGACCTGGCCCGGGCCTACGACGCGTGGCTGCACGTGGACGCGGCGTACGGCGGCGGCCTGCTCGTCTCCCCGACCCGCCGCTCGCGGCTCGAGGGCATCGACCGTGCCGACTCGGTGACGATCGACTTCCACAAGACCTTCTTCCAGCCGGTGTCGTCGAGCGCGATCATCGTGCGCGACCGGGCCACCCTGCGCCCGGCGACATGGCACGCCGACTACCTCAACCCGCGCGAGGCGACCACGCCCAACCAGGTCGACAAGAGCCTGCAGACCACGCGCCGCTTCGACGCGCTGAAGCTGTGGCTCACCCTGCGCACGATGGGGCCCGAGCTGGTCGGGCAGTACGTCGACGCCGTGATCGACCTCGCCGGCGAGGTACACGCCCGGCTGCAGTCGGCGCCGGACCTGGAGTTCGCGGCGGCGCCCGAGCTGAGCACCCTCGTCTTCCGCTACGTGCCGGCCGGCCTCGACCTCGACGACACCGCCCTCGGCGCGCTGAACACGACGATCCGGGCCGAGCTCTACGCGAGCGGCACCGCCATGGTCGCGGCCACGAAGGTCGACGGCGTGCAGTACCTCAAGCTCACCCTGCTCAACCCGATGGCGGGCGCCGACGACATCGTCGGGATCCTCGACACGGTGCGGGCGTTCGGGGAGCGGCTCGTGCAGATCCCGGAGGTGGCGCGGTGATCACGCACGACTTCGTCGCGGTCGGCCTCGGCCCGTTCAACCTCGGCCTCGCCTGCCTGACCGACCCGCTGCGCGGAACCGACGGCCTCGACGGTGTGTTCCTGGAGGCCCGCGACCGCTTCGACTGGCACCCCGGGATGCTGCTGGACGACGCCACCCTCCAGGTGCCCTTCCTCGCCGACCTGGTCACCATGGCCGACCCGACCTCGCGCTGGTCGTTCCTCAACTACCTCAAGCAGAGCGGCAACCTCTACCCGTTCTACATCCGGGAGAGCTTCTACCCCCTGCGCAAGGAGTACGACGACTACTGCCGCTGGGCCGCCGAGTCGCTGCCCGGCGTCCGGTTCGGCCAGGCCGTGACGGAGGTCGAGCACGACGGGGCGGCGTACGTCGTCCGCACGGGTGCGGGCGAGTCCTTCCGCGCGCGGCGGCTGGTGCTGGGCGTCGGCACGTCGCCGCGCGTCCCGGAGGCACTTCGCCCGGTCCTCGACCAGCCCGGCGTCACGCACTCGGCCGACTACCTCGCCCACCGCGAGGCCCTGCAGGCCCGGGAGCGGATCACGATCGTCGGCAGCGGCCAGAGCGCGGCGGAGATCTACCTCGACCTGCTCGCGGCAGCGCCCGACCACGGCTACGAGCTGGTGTGGCTCACGCGCAGCCCGCGCTTCTTCCCGATGGAGTACACCAAGCTCACCCTGGAGATGACGTCGCCGGAGTACGGCGCCTACCACCGCGCGCTCCCCATGGAGACCCGCGACCGGCTGGCCCGCGAGCAGCGTCACCTCTTCAAGGGCATCAGCGCTGACCTCGTGGACGCGATCTTCGACCTGCACTACCAGCAGCGGGTCACCGGCGACGGTCCCCGCACGACGCTGCTCACCAACACCGAGGTGCGCGCAGCGCGGCCGATGGACGGCGGATCCGAGCTGGACCTGCTGCACACCGAGACCGGGGAGGCGTTCTCCCTGTCGACCGGCGGTCTGGTGCTCGCGACCGGCTACGGACCGACCGAGCCCGCGTTCCTGCGCGGCGTCGAGGACCGGATCCGTCGCGACGCCCGCGGCCGGTACGACGTCGCCGACGACTACTCCGTCGACGTCGACGGAGGCGAGGTCTTCGTCCAGAACGCCGAGGAGCACACCCACTCCCTGCTCGCGCCGGACCTCGGGATGGGGGCCTACCGCAACTCGGTGATCATCGCCGCGATGCTCGGCCGTGAGGCCTACCCCATCGAGAAGCGGATCGCGGTGCAGACCTTCGGTGTCCCCGACCACCTGAAGCGAGCCGTCTGATGCAGATCACCATCGAGCCCCTCGACCTCGACCGCGACCTCGAGCTGCTCCACGCCTGGGTGACGCACCCGCGCTCCGCGTTCTGGATGATGCAGGACGCCTCGCCGCCCGACGTCCGCGCCGAGTACGACGCCATCGCGGCCAACCCGCACCACGACGCCTTCCTCGGCCGCGTCGGCGGCCGACCCACGTTCCTGGTGGAGACCTACGACCCGGCGCACGCCACCGGCATGGGCGAGCTGCCCGAGCTGCGGCCGGGCGACCTCGGCATGCACGTGCTCGTCGCTCCGCCCGAGGGTGCGCCCGTCCCCGGACTGACGACGGCGGTCTTCGACGCGGTGATGGCCTTCTGCTTCGCCGACCCGTCCGTCGAGCGGGTCGTCGTCGAGCCCGACGTGCGCAACGACGCCATCCGCGCCAAGAACGTCACGGCCGGCTTCACCGAGCTGCGCGAGATCCCGATGCCCGGCAAGACGGCGATGCTCTCGGTCTGCCCCCGGGCGGACTGGAGGACGGCCTCCCGGCGCGAGGCCGACCACCTGACCCCCGACCTGATGGCCCGCGCCCAGCGGCACCTGGTGGCCAAGGCCCTCGCGGAGTTCAGCCACGAGCGGCTGGTCGCGCCGGTGGCCGAGCCCGGGCGGCACGGGTGGTGGCGGATCGAGACCGACCTGTCGTCGTACACGTTCACGGCGCGGGTGAAGAGGCTCGAGCACTGGGTCGTGGACGCCGACTCGATCGAGCGGACCGTCGACGGCGAGCCGCGCGAGCCCGACGCCCAGGAGCTGGTCGCCGAGCTGGCGCCCGTGCTGGGCATCCCCGACTCCCTGCTGCCGACCTATCTCGAGGAGATCGCCTCCACCCTGGCCTCCCACGCGTGGAAGCTGCGGCACCGGGCGGTCCCGGTCGCCGACCTGGTCGGCGCGGGCTACCAGGAGATCGAGTCCGCGATGACCGAGGGCCACCCGGCCTTCGTCGCCAACAACGGGCGGATCGGGTTCGGCCTCGACGACTACACGGCCTACGCCCCGGAGACGGGGAGCCCGGTGCGGCTGCACTGGGTCGCCGCCCGGTGTTCGCTGACCCGGCTGTCGCTGGGCGCGGACCAGGCCGAGCAGGACCTGTACGACGCCGAGCTGGCCCCGGCCGTCCGCGACCGCTTCCGCCGCATCCTCACGGGCCTGGGCCTGACGGCGGACGACTATCGCTTCCTGCCCGTGCACCCGTGGCAGTGGCGCAACAAGCTGGCGATCACCTTCGCGCCCGACGTCGCGCGGCGCGACCTCGTCCACCTCGGTGAGGGCGACGACGACCACCGCCCCCAGCAGTCCATCCGTACCTTCTTCAACGCCAGTCGCCCGGAGCGGCACTACGTGAAGACGGCGCTGGCGATCCAGAACATGGGCTTCGTGCGGGGACTCTCGCCGAAGTACATGGAGGCGACGCCGGCGATCAACGACTGGGTCGCCTCGGTCGTGCATGCCGACGCCGAGCTGCAGTCGTGTGGCTTCGAGGTGCTGCGCGAGCTCGCGGCGATCGGCTACACGGGCGACGCCTTCCACCGGCTGGCCGGCACGTCGCCGTACCGCAAGATGATCGCGGCGCTGTGGCGGGAGAGCCCGGTCCCGCGCACGCCCGAGGGCGAGCAGCTCACCACGATGGCGGCGCTGCTGCACCGCGACGCCGACGGCGACGCGCTGGTGACGGCGTGGATCAAGGCGTCGCCGGTGGATGCCGCGACCTGGGTCGCCTCCTACCTGCGGGCCTACCTGCGCCCGCTCGTGCACTGCCTGTATGCCTACGACCTCGCCTTCATGCCGCACGGCGAGAACCTCCTGCTGCGGCTGCGCGACCACGTCCCGGTGGGTGCCTTCATGAAGGACATCGGCGAGGAGATCGCCGTGATGGGCGACGTGCCGCTCCCCGCGGAGGTGGAGCGGGTCCGCGGGACCTTCCCCGACGACGTCAAGGCGCTGGCGATCCACACCGACGTCTTCGACGGCGTGCTGCGCTACGTCGCCGCGATCCTCGACGAGGACGGCCTCCTGCCGGAGGAGGAGTTCTGGGCGATCGCCCGCGTGACCATCGAGCAGCACGCCGCCGACCACCCCGAGCTGGCGGAGGCCGCGGCGCGCTACGACCTGCTCCGTGAGCGGTTCCGGCACAGCTGCCTCAACCGGCTGCAGCTGCGCAACACGCTGCAGATGGTCGACATCGCCGACCAGGCCGAGTCGCTGATCTTCGCGGGGACGCTGGCGAACCCGGTCGCGATCAGGCCCGTGGCGCCGTGATCACCCGGGACGGGTGGGGGATCCCGCGCGTCACCGGCGGATCGGTGCTCGAGGTCGCCCGCGAGCAGGGACGGGCCACGGCCCAGGACCGGCCGTGGCAGCTCGAGGTGGAGCGGCGTCGCGCCGAGGGGACCTGCGCGGAGCTGTTCGGACCGTCCGCCCGCGAGTGGGACCTGCTGGCGCGGCGGGCGCTGCTGGTCGACGTGGCCCGGCGCGCGCACGCCGCGTTGACCCCGGAGAGCCGGGCGTTCGTCGATGCGTACGTCGACGGCGTCAACGACATCGCTGGTGGTCGAGGAGGTCGCGCTGCGACCGTCACGAGACCCTGGCACCCGTGGACGCCGCTCGGGGTCTTCGCGGTGCAGCACCTGATGTTCTCCCGCTTCCCGAGCAAGCTCTGGCAGCACCACGTCGCGTCCGTGCTCGGCGAGGACGCCGCCGACGTGCTCGACCTGCTGCGCACCGAGGGCCTGCCCGGCGGCAGCAACGCCGTCGCCGTGGCGGGCTCACTGACGGCGAGCGGGCTGCCGATCGTCGCCGGCGACCCGCACCGGGTCATCGAGGCGCCCGGTTGCTACGCCCAGGTGCGGCTCACCTGCACCGATCCCGACGACTCCTTCGACGTGGCCGGCCTCACGTTCGTCGGGGTGCCGGGCGTGCAGCACTTCGGCCACACCGGGTCCGTCGCGTGGGGCGTCACGAACGCGGTCGCCGACGACGAGGACGTGTACCCCGAGGAGCTGGTCCGCCACCGCGGCGCCGTCATCGCCCGCGGCACCACCGGTTGGGAACCCGTCGCGCGCCGGGTCGAGGTGCTCCGGGTCCGCACCGGCGACGACGTGTACGACGCCGTGCCGTTCGAGATCCTCGTCACCGGGCGTGGCCCCGTCGTCACCGGCGGCCCGGGCCTGCCCGACACCTTCAGCCTGCGCAATCCCTCCGGGGTGCTGGGGAATCTCGGCTTCGACACACTGCTGCCCCTGCTCCGCTCGCAGTCGGCTGCCGACGTCACCGCGGCGTTCCGGCACTGGGTCGGCCCCGTCGACAACCTCCTCGTCGCCGACGCGGCGGGCATCGAGCACCGCGTCGTCGGCCGGGTCCCGACCCGCGGGCCGGACGGCGCGTGGACCGGGTGGGTCGAGGACCTGCCCCGCCGCACCGGCGCCGTCCTGGTCACGGCCAACGACCGCGCCACCGACGAGTTCGCCGGGATCGGCGACGACTTCGCGCCTCCGCACCGTGCCCGCCGGCTGGCCGAGGTGGTCGGCGAGCTGGTCGCGGCCGGACCGGTCACTCCCGAGGCCCTCGGCGGTGCGCTGGCCGACGACCGGCAGGTGGCGGGGGAGGTGCTGCTCGACCTCGCCGCCGGCCTGCGTGACCTGACACCGCCGGCCGCGGCCCTGCGCGACCGGCTGCTCGCCTGGGACCGCCGGATGTCGGCCGCGAGCGTGGAGGCCGCGCTCTTCGCCGCCGTCCGCGCCGCCGTCGTCGAGTCGTACGCCGCCGCTCCGGCGCTCGCCGAGGTCGACGCGTCGCCCTTCGGCGAGCTCTACGCTCCCTGGTTCGACCTGCGCGGCCGGCTCCGGCTGGCGCTCCCGACGCTGCTCAGCGCGCCGAAGGCCTTCGGTGTCGACCCGCTCCAGGCCGTCGCCGACGCACTCGAGGTCGTCGCGGCCGCGCCCGAGCCCGGGACGTGGGGGAGCGCGCACGTCGTCGTACCCCTGACGGCGGCGCAGCAGTTCGGCCTCGTCGCGCCCGAGGGGCACGCCCCGCCCTGGCCGGCGGTCGCCGGCGACGACGACTGCGTGCTCGCGACGCGTGCCCTCGGCGGCACCGGCGCCTGCGTGCACGGACCGGTCGCCCGGTTCGTCTGGGACCTCGCCGGCGACTCCCGCTGGGTGGTCCCGCTCGGCGCGTCCGGCGACCCGGCCTCACCCCACCACCACGACCAGCAGGCGGCGTGGGCCGCCGGCCACACCATCCCCCTGGAGGAGCGATGACCGTCACCGTACGACCGGTGGACCCCGCAACCGACGCCGCCCTGCTGACCGCCTGGGTGACCACCGAGCGCGCGGTATTCTGGGGCATGTCCGGGCTGAACCGGGCGGACGTCGAGGAGATCTACACCTACATCGACGAGCAGGAGCACCTGGCGGCGTACCTCCTCGTCCTCGACGACGTGCCGGTCGGCCTGCTGCAGACCTACGACCCGCAGGTCGACGAGATCGGCGGGTTCTACGACTGTCGGGAGGGCGACGTCGGCATCCACCTGCTCCTCGCCGACGACGAGCGTCGGGCGGGGCGGACCGGCGAGGTCCTCGCCGCGGGCCTCGACTTCGTCGCCCACCTCCCCGGCTGCCGACGGCTGGTCTTCGAGCCGGACGCCCGCAACGACGCGTCGATCGCGCTGATGGAGCGGCTGGGCTGCGAGCGCGGCCCGCTCGTCGACCTGAGGACGTCGATCTCGGAGAAGCCGGCGCAGTTCTTCTTCCTCGAGCGGGACCGGGCTCTGGTGATGGCAGGTGGCTCTGCTCGGTAGCGGGCGCGAGGCCGGCCGCTCAGGTCGACGTGGTCGCGGCGCTCGAGGTGTTGAAGTCGGCAGCGCGGTCAGGCGAGGAGCGCGGTGAGGTCCAGTTCGACCGACCCCAGGTCGACCACCTCGACTGCCCCGGTCGGCTCGTCGTCGCTCAGGCTCAGGCCGACCTCCCAGTGGTCGCCAGCGTTGGCGAGGACGGTGAGTGTGCGCGCGGAGCGGTCGACGATCCAGTACTGCGCGATCCCGGAGCGGAGGTAGTCGTCGGTCTTGCGGAACAGGTCCTCGTCACGGGTGGCCGGCGAGAGGATCTCCACCACCAGCACGGGGACCTCCGGCGACCAGTGGTCGTCGGCCCGGTGGCGTTGCATGGCCACGTCGGGGACCCGCAGAGCCCCGGTGGGCAGTTCGAAGCCGCGTTCGTAGCGGACGACCATGGCGGGAAAGGCCTGACGGAGGACGAGCGCGACCTCGAGCCCGACGTCGTTGTGTCCGCCGGTCGATGGCGGGCTCAAGATCGCCAGCCCGTCGACGTACTCGGCTCTGACCTTCTCCGGCAATCGATCGAACTCCTCGCGCGACATGACCCGGCGCTCGAAGCGCTCGACCTGCGCGATCTCCATGCCTGCTTCCTGACGCATCGACACATCCCGTCCCTCCAGTGTGCACGCACCTCCCGAGATGGAGAAGCGCCTCGGACGACGGAGGCGACCTCCGACGGAACCGGCTGGGTGAGCCCGTGAGGCGCGTGAGCCCGTGAGATCGAGTTGACGAAACGAAATCTCGCGGCACGACGGGGCGAAACGCGCGGCGCACAGGATCAGGGTCAACATCCGACACCTGTCCTGCGTGGGCAGAACGCCAGGAGCCCGAGAATGACACTGACCACCAACAACGGCCCCGACGAGTCCGTCGTCGCGGGACCGAGCCCCAGCAAGAAGGCCCACCGTTCCGGGCGGTGGATCGAGGACTGGCGCCCGGAGGACAAGGAATTCTGGGAGACGACCGGAGCTCCGATCGCGAAGCGCAACCTGATCTGGTCGATCTTCGCCGAGCACCTCGGCTTCTCGGTCTGGCTGATCTGGAGCGTCTCCTCGGCCTTCCTGCTCGCCCAGGGCTTCCAGTTCACCGTCGAGCAGCTCTTCTTCCTCGTCGCGATCCCGAACCTCGTCGGCTCGCTGCTGCGGGTGCCCTACACCCTGGCTGTGCCGAAGTTCGGCGGCCGCAACTGGACGATGGTGAGCGCGGCGCTGCTGCTCGTCCCGACGCTCGGGTTCGCGTACGCCGTCACGAACCCCGACACGCCGTACTGGGTGTTCTGCGTGATCGCGGCGACCGCCGGCTTCGGCGGTGGCAACTTCGCGAGCTCGATGGCGAACATCAACTTCTTCTACCCGGCCGACAAGAAGGGGGCCGCGCTCGGCCTGAACGCTGCCGGCGGCAACCTGGGCGTCTCGCTGATCCAGTTCTTCCTGCCGGTCATCGTCGGCGGCGCCGGCATCTTCGGCATCGTGAAGGCCAGTGAGGGCGGCATCCACCTCGAGCGTGCGGCCTTCGTCTACGCCGGACTCGCGATCGCGGCGACCCTCGCGGCGTACTTCTTCATGGACAACCTCGAGGGCGCGAAGTCGAACCCGCGCGAGCAGCTCTCGGTCCTGAAGGAGAAGCAGACCTGGATCATGTCCTTCCTCTACATCGGCACCTTCGGCTCGTTCATCGGCTACTCCGCCGCGATGCCGCTGCTGATCAAGGTCAACTTCTGGCGCCAGCCCCTGCCGTCCATCGAGGGCATCGGCATCAACTTCGCCTTCTACGCCTTCCTCGGCGCGCTCGTCGGCTCGATCGCCCGCCCGTTCGGCGGCTGGCTCGCCGACAAGTACGGCGGCGCGCGGATGACGCTGGTCGCGTTCTCCGGGATGATCGCCAGCACCCTTCTGGTGCTGTTCACGCTGAGCAAGCTGACCACGCTGCCGCCCCCGCCGGACAAGGCGAAGCTCGCCGAGATCGCCAAGGACCCCGCGGCGTTCCAGTTCCCGGAGCCGGTCCGCGCCGCCATCGAGTCCAACCAGGACATCTTCCCGTTCTTCCTCGGCGCCTTCCTGCTGGTCTTCGTGTTCAGTGGGATCGGCAACGGCTCGACCTACAAGATGATCCCGGCGATCTTCCGCAAGGACGCCGTCCGCGGCACCACGGAGGGCACGCCCGAGCGCGAGCTCGCCCTGATCACCCAGGCGAAGAAGGCCTCCGCGGCCATCGGCATCATCGGTGCGGTCGGCGCGATCGGCGGCTTCCTGATCCCGATCACGTTCAACAGCCCGTGGGTGACCGAGCCGCTGGCAGCCACCAAGAACGCCTTCTGGATCTTCGCCGGCTTCTACGTGGTGTGCGCGCTCGTCACCTGGGCCGTCTACCTCCGCAAGCGCAGCGGGGCCAAGGCCGACACCGGGTACGTCGGGGTCTGACCCGGGCGCACGACGCCATGCCGTGAGGCCGTGAGGGGATGTTGACCTCGCGGCCTCACGGCTTCCGGTGACCAGTAACGACGATGACCTGGAATGGACCCATGACCGAGACCGCCGACCGCAACCCCGTGAAGACGCACTGCCCCTACTGCAGCCTGCAGTGCGGCATGGCGATCACCCGGAAGGGTCGTGGCGGCATCGAGATCGGCGCTTGGGACGAGTTCCCCGTCAACGAGGGCGCGATGTGCCGCAAGGGCTGGACGTCCGGCGAGCTGCGCGGCAGCCGCGAGCGGCTGACCACCCCGATGATCCGCGACCGGGCGACCGGCGAGCTCCGCGCCGCCGAGTGGGACGAGGCGCTCGACCACATCGCCCGCCAGCTCGCCGTCCTGCAGGCCGAGCACGGCAACGACGCGGTCGCCGTCTTCGGCGGCGGCGGCCTCACGAACGAGAAGTCCTACCAGCTCGGCAAGTTCGCCCGCGTCGCGCTCGGCACCAGCCAGATCGACTACAACGGACGCTGGTGCATGAGCTCGGCCGCCAGCGCAGGCAACCAGGCCTTCGGTGTCGACCGGGGCCTGCCCTTCCCGCTCGTGGACATCGAGCAGGCCGACGTGGTGGTACTGGTCGGCTCCAACATGGCCGAGACGATGCCGCCGGCCGCTCGCCACCTCGACCGCCTCCGCGAGCGCGGCGGCAAGGTGGTCGTCATCGACCCGCGCCTCACCTCGACGGCCGAGCGGGCCGACCTGTTCCTGCAGCCGGTGCCCGGCACGGACCTGGCCCTCGCCCTCGGCGTCCTGCACCTGCTGGACGCACGGGGTGCCGTCGACGAGCAGTACGTCGCCGAACGCACCACCGGCTTCGAGGAGGTCCGCCGCTCGGTGGCCGCCTGGTGGCCCGAGCGCGTCGAGCGGACCACCGGCGTCGCGACCGACGAGCTGCGCGCCCTGGTCGACCTCCTCGCCGGCAGCGAGAAGGTGATCGTGCTGACCGCGCGCGGCGCCGAGCAGCACGCCCAGGGGACGGCCACCGTGCTCGGCTGGCTGAACGTCGCGCTCGCGCTGGGCATGCCGGGCAAGCCGTCGTCCGGCTACGGCTGCCTCACCGGCCAGGGCAACGGCCAGGGCGGCCGCGAGCACGGCCAGAAGGCGGACCAGCTCCCGGGCTACCGGATGATCGACGACCCCGCCGCCCGTGCCCACGTGGCCGGCGTCTGGGGCGTCGACGCCGATTCCCTGCCCGGCAAGGGGAAGTCCGCCTACGAACTGCTCGAGTCGCTCGGCGACGGGGGCGGCCCGAAGGCCCTGCTCGTCTTCGGCTCCAACATCGTGGTCTCTGCGCCGCGCGCCACCCACGTCACGCAGCGGCTGGAGTCCCTCGACCTGCTGGTGGTCTGCGACATCGTCATGTCCGAGACCGCCGCGCTCGCCGACGTCGTCCTGCCGATCACGCAGTGGGCCGAGGAGAGCGGCACCATGACCAACCTCGAGGGGCGGGTCATCCTGCGCCGGCGCGCGATCACGCCTCCGGCCGGCGTGCGCAGCGACCTCGACGTCATCGCGGGCCTGGCCTCGCGCCTCGGGTCGCCGATCGCGTTCTCGACCGACCCGGAGGAGATCTTCGAGGAGCTCGGCCGGGCGTCCGCCGGCGGCAAGGCCGACTACTCCGGCATCACCTACGCGCGGATCGCCGAGGAGAAGGGCATCTTCTGGCCCTGCCCTGCTGTCGGTGACGATGCCGTGCCCCACCCCGGCACGCCGCGCATGTTCACCGAGTCCTTCGCGACGCCGGACGGGCGAGCGCGCTTCCTGGTGCCGGAGTTCGTCGGGGCAGCCGAGCAGCCCGACGCGTCGTACCCGGTCCACCTGACGACGGGGCGGGTGCTCGCGCAGTACCAGTCCGGCGCGCAGACCCGCCGGATCAGGGGCCTCACCGACGAGGGCGCCTTCGTCGAGATCCACCCGATGCTGGCCGACCGGATCGGCGCCCACGACGGCGACCCGGTCCTGGTCCGCACCCGGCGCGGCGAGATGAAGGCACCGGCGCGGGTCGTCACCACCATCCGCCCCGACACCGTCTTCGTGCCCTTCCACTGGGTCGGCGCCAACCGGCTCACCAACGACGCCCTCGACCCGTCGAGCCGGATGCCGGAGTTCAAGGTCTGCGCGGCCGAGGTGCTGGTGTAACAGGCCCGTGACGCCTCTCGCGGCGTGATCCCGTGAGGACGGTGAGGTTGTGAGGACTAGTTGACCTCGGGGTTCACGGCAGGCGCGGGACGTGAAATGTCCGGCCAGCAGCATGGACGCATGACCGAGAGCCACCGCCCCGACCAGCCGCTGTCGCGGCTCGTGGTCGTCGGCTCCGGGATGGCCACGACCCGTCTCGTCGAGGAGCTGGTCGCCCGGCGGGCGACCGAGCGGTACGCGATCACCGTCCTCGGCGACGAGCCCGTGGCGCCGTACAACCGGATCCTGCTCTCCGCCGTCCTCGAGGGCACCCACCGCCCCGAGGCGCTGACGCTCCGCGCCCCCGAGTGGTACGACGAGCACGGCATCGACCTGCGCCTGGGTGCCCGCGTGCTCGGGGTCGACCGAGACCACCGCGACGTGATGCTCGTCGACGGCACCCTCATCGAGTACGACGTCCTGGTGCTGGCCACCGGCAGCATCCCCACGCTCCCGCCGATCCGCGGCCTGGTCCGGATGGACGGCTCGCTGCACGACGCGGTGCACGCCTTCCGCAGCCTCGGTGACTGCGAGCGGCTGCTCGAGGCGATCGAGGCGACCGACGAGGACGGCCGCCCGGTCAACCGGCGCGCGGTGGTCGTCGGCGGCGGCCTGCTCGGCCTCCAGGTCGCCCGGGCGCTGGGCACCCGCGGCCTCGACACCGAGATCGTCGAGGGCGCCGAGCACCTGCTCCACCAGCAGATCGACACCGCCGCGGGGCGGATCCTCGCCCGCGACCTGAAGCGGCTCGGCGTCGCGGTCTACACCGGCTCCCGTGCCATCCGGCTCAACTCCGAGGACGGTCCGCTGGGCATGGGACGCGTCAAGGTGGTGGACCCCCTGCCGCGCAACCCCGGCCGGGTCTCCCTGCGCCTCGACAACGGCTTCACGCTCGACACCGACCTCCTGGTCCTCACCGCCGGCGGCCGCCCGTCGACGGCGCTGGCCCGTGGCGCCGGGCTCGAGGTCCGCCGCGGCATCGTGGTGGACGACCGGCTCGCGAGCGTGACGGACCCGAGCATCCACGCGCTCGGCGACTGCGTCGAGCATGCGGGCCGCACGACCGGCTTCGTCCCGCCCGCCTGGGAGCAGGCCGGCATCCTCGCCGGCATCCTGTGCGAGGAGCCCGTGACGTACGACGGCGCGCGGATCGTCGCCCGGCTGCGCGCCACCGACCTCGACGTCGCCGTGCTCGGCGACGCGGAGCACGAGATCGCCGCGGGCGGGGAGGTCGTCGAGGTCTCCAACCCGATCTCCGGGTCGCACCGCCGGCTCGTCGTCCGCGACGGCCGGATCGTGGCCGCGACCCTGGTCGGCGACCTCTCGAGGGTCGGCCTGATCACCCAGCACTTCGACCGGCAGACGGTCCTCGGCCCGCGTGAGCCGGGGAACCTCCTGATGCCGGAGCGCACCGGGGGCCCGAACGACGCGGCCAGTGCTGTCCGCAGTCTCCCCGACGACGCCGAGGTGTGCGCCTGCGCAGGCGTCTCCGCCGGCCGGATCCGCGGCTGCTCGTCGTTCGAGCAGGTCCGTGACACCACCCGCGCGACCACCGGATGCGGTGGCTGCGCCTCGACGGTCAGGCAGCTGCTCGGCACCCCGAGCCCTGCCCTGGCCACGTCCCAGAAGGGGGCCTGACATGGCACCGCACCTCCGCAAGCAGCTGGTCGTCGTCGGCCACGGCATGGTCGGCCACCGCTTCGTCCAGGCCGCGATCGAGCGCGGCCTGACCGAGACCCACGACATCGTCGTGCTCGGCGAGGAGCCCCGGCCGGCGTACGACCGGGTCGCGCTGACCTCCTTCTTCGAGGTGGGCGCCGAGGCGCTCTCCTACCTCCCCGAGGGCGAGTACGACGACCCGCGGGTCACGCTCCGGCTGGAGGCCGAGGTCACCCGCATCGACCGCGACGCGCAGGTCGTGACGCTCGCGAACGGCGACACGGTCCGCTACGACGAGCTGGTCCTCGCCACCGGCGCGGCGCCCTTCGTGCCGCCGGTGCCGGGCAAGGACCTCGACAACGTCTTCGTCTACCGCACGATCGAGGACCTCGAGGCGATCCGCGAGGCGTCGAAGGGTGCGCGGGCCGGTGCGGTCATCGGTGGTGGCCTGCTCGGACTGGAGGCCGCGAACGCGCTGCACCAGCTGGGCGTCGCGACCCACGTGGTCGAGATGGCGCCGCGGCTGATGGCGGTGCAGGTCGACGACGCCGGCGGCGCGACCCTCAAGCGGCACATCGAGGAGCTCGGCCTCACCGTCCACACGGGCGTGATGACCGAGCTCATCGACGGGGATGCCGATGGCAAGGTCAGCGGCATCACGTTCAAGGACGAGGACACCCTGCCCCTCGACATCGTCATCTTCTCCGCCGGCATCCGCCCCCGTGACGCGATCGCCCGCGCGGCCGGCCTCGACGTCGCCGAGCGCGGCGGCGTCCTCGTCGACGAGCAGTGCCGCAGCTCGGACGCGAACATCTGGGCGATCGGCGAGTGCGCGGCCCCGGGTGGACGGATGTACGGCCTGGTCGCGCCCGGCTACACGATGGCCGAGGTCGTCGTCGACACCCTGCTCGGTGGCGAGGCCGGCGCCTTCACCGGCGCCGACATGTCCACCAAGCTCAAGCTCCTCGGTGTCGACGTCGCATCCTTCGGCGACGCCTTCGGCGCCACCGACGACTGCCTCGAGCTGGTCTTCGCCGACGCGGTGGCGGGCATCTACAAGAAGCTCGTCGTCAAGGAGAACGACCGGGGCGGCTTCGAGCTGCTCGGCGGCATCCTGGTCGGCGACGCGTCGGCGTACGGCGTCCTGCGGCCGATGGTCGGCAGCGGCATGGAGCTGCCGGCGAACCCGGAGGAGCTGATCCTCCCGGCCGGACGCGGCGGTGGCGTGGAGCTGGGCCTGCCCGACGAGGCACAGATCTGCTCCTGCAACGACGTCACCAAGGCGCAGATCGTCGCCGCGGTCTCGGAGGGCGGTGGGTGCGACAGCCCTGCTTGCGTGACGAAGTGCACCAAGGCCGGCTCCACCTGCGGGTCGTGCAAGACGGTCGTGAAGAAGATCGTCGAGGACCACTTCGCCGCAACCGGCAAGGTCGTCGACAAGTCGCTGTGCGAGCACTTCGCGATGACCCGCCAGGAGCTCTTCGAGGTCGTCGCCGTCCACGGCTACAACCGGTTCGACGACATCGTCGAGGGCCACGGCCGGGGTCGCGGCTGCGACATCTGCAAGCCGGCGGTCGCCTCCATCCTCGCCAGCCTGCTCAACCACCACGTGCTCGACGGCGCGAATGCGACGTTGCAGGACACCAACGACGCCTACCTCGCCAACCTGCAGAAGAACGGCACCTACTCGGTCGTCCCGCGCATCCCCGGCGGCGAGATCACCCCCGACAAGCTGATCGTCATCGGCGAGGTCGCCAAGGAGTTCGGCCTGTACACGAAGATCACCGGCGGCCAGCGGATCGACCTCTTCGGCGCCCGCATGGAGGACCTGCCGGCGATCTGGAAGAAGCTCGTCGACGCCGGCATGGAGTCCGGCCACGCCTACGGCAAGTCGCTGCGGACCGTGAAGTCCTGCGTCGGCTCCACCTGGTGCCGCTACGGCGTGCAGGACTCGGTCGGCATGGCGATCGAGCTCGAGCTGCGCTACCGCGGCCTGCGCTCGCCGCACAAGCTCAAGGGCGGCGTCTCCGGCTGCGCCCGCGAGTGCGCGGAGGCGCGGTCGAAGGACTTCGGCATCATCGCCACGGAGAAGGGCTGGAACCTCTACGTCTGCGGCAACGGCGGCGCCATCCCGGCCCACGCGCAGCTGCTGGCCGGGGACCTGTCCCGCGAGGAGCTGATCCGCTACCTCGACCGGTTCCTCATGTACTACATCCGCACCGCCGACCGGCTCCAGCGCACGTCGTACTGGATGGACGCCATCGGCGGCCTGGACCGGATCCGCGAGGTCGTCGTCGACGACAGCCTCGGCCTCGGCGCCGAGCTGGAGGCCGCGATGGCCCAGCACGTCGACTCCTACTTCGACGAGTGGAAGGCGACCATCGAGGACCCGGAGAAGCTCGCGCGCTTCGTGTCCTTCGTCAACGCGCCCGGCACGCCCGACCCCAACATCACCTTCCGCGAGGAGCGCGGCCAGATCCAGGCCGCCAACAACGACGGGCCGGTCTCGCTCGGCGCCACGATCCCGGTGGGAGGCCCCCGATGACGACGACCGAGCAGGACCAGACCATGGAGACGGCCGTCTGCCGCCTCGACCAGATCCGGCCCGAGTCGGGCGTCACCGCGCTCGTCGACGGCGAGGCCGTCGCCGTGTTCCGGACGTACGACGACCAGGTCTTCGCGCTCTCGAACTTCGACCCGTTCGGCCGCGCCTCCGTGCTGTCCCGCGGCATCGTGGGCACGAAGACGGTCCGCACCGGCGATGCCGAGGAGGAGGTGCCCTTCGTCGCGAGCCCGCTGCTGAAGCAGCCGTTCGACCTCCGCACGGGTGCCTGCATCGACGACCCGGCGGTCGTCGTACCGACCTGGGACGTCCGGGTCGCCGACGGGGTGGTGCTCGTCGGCGCCCGCCGTACGGCGCCGTGAGCGACAATGGGACGGTGCCCATCGAGCAGCCCCTCCTCGGATTCCGGATCGGGGTGACGGCTGCCCGCCGGGCCGACGAGCAGGTGGCCCTGCTGGAGCGGCGGGGCGCCGAGGTGATCCACGCGCCGGCGCTGTCCGTCGACCCCAACCGGATCGACGAGGTCGGCCTGCTGGCCGCGACCAAGGACGTCCTCTCGCAGCCGGTCGACATCTTCGTGGCGACGACCGGCATCGGCCTCAAGTCGTGGTTCGGCGCCGCTGAGCGCTGGGGCCTGCTCGGCGACCTCACCACGCACCTGGGCAACGCGGAGATCCTCGCCCGCGGGCCGAAGAGCGTCGGCGCACTGCGCCGGTTCGGGCTGCGCGAGCTGTGGGCGCCGGACTCGGAGGAGTTCGAGGACGTGCTGGCGCACCTGCGCGGCCGCGACCTCGAGGGCCTCCGGATCGTGGTGCAGGAGCACGGCCAGTCGCTGTCGATGGCGGCCCACGCGCTGCGCCGGCTCGGGGCAGAGGTGACCACGGTCGCCGTCTACCGCGTCGAGGGGGCCGCCGACCCGGAGCCGATGTTCGCGCTGATCGAGCAGATCGCCGAGCGCCGGGTCCACGCCGTCACCTTCACGGCCGCCCCTGCGATCGCCGCGATGATGCAGGCCGCGACCTCCACCGGGCACCGCGATGAGGTCGTCACCGCCTTCCAGGCCGACGTCATCGCCTCCTGCGTCGGTCCGGTCACCGCCGCCGCCTTCGAGATGTGGGGCGTCCCATCGATCTACCCCGAGCGCTCGCGCCTGGCCGCGATGGTGAAGCAGCTCGAGGCCGAGCTGCCCTCGCGTGCCGCCGGCACGTCGCTCGAGGTGGCCGGCCACACCCTGCTGCTCCACGGGGACGACGTGCTGCTCGACGGCGTCGAGGTCAAGCTGTCGCCGGCGCCGTACGCCGTCCTCCAGGCCCTGCTGGTCAACCCCGGCACCGTCGTCTCGCGTCGCGACCTGCTCACTGCGCTCCCGTCGGGCACCGCCGGCTCCGAGCACGCCGTCGAGATGGCCGTCGCCCGCCTCCGTGCGGCGCTCGGCACCCGCTGCATCCAGACCGTCGTCAAGCGCGGCTACCGGCTGGCGGTGACGTCATGAGTCCGGTCCGGCTGGTCACGGTCGCCCACGGCACCCGCACCGCGGCCGGCAACCTGGTCGCCGCCGAGCTCACGGCGGCCGCCGGCGCGCGGCTGGGGATCGCGGCCACGACGTCGTACGTCGAGCTGTGCGACCCGCTCTTCGCCGACGTCGCCCTCGCCGTCGACCAGCCCACCGTCGTGGTCCCGCTGCTGCTGTCGACCGGCTACCACCTGCGCCACGACCTGCCCACCGCGGTCGAGGCCGCACCCCGGTCGGACCTGGTCCACCTCGGCGGTGCGCTCGGGCCCGACCCGCTGCTGGCCGCCGCCCAGGCCGTCCGGCTCCGGGAGGCAGGGGCCACGCCCGGCCAGCCCGTCGTCCTCGTCGCTGCCGGATCGTCCGACCCGCTCGCCACCGCCGACCTCGAGGCCGCGGCTGCGCTGCTCGCCCACGAGTGGGGCGCGCCGGTGCGGCTCGCGACGCTGTCAGGGCTGGGCAGCCGGCCCGAGCACGTCGTCCGGGCGGGCGATGCGGTGTCGCCGTACCTGCTCGCGACGGGGCACTTCCACCGCAAGGCCCGCCACGACGCCCTCGCGGCGGGCGCGAGCGTCGTGGCGGACGTGATCGGCCCGCACCCGCTGCTCGTCGACCTGGTCTGCGCACGCGTCGCCACGCTCGCGTCAGGTCTCGCCTCCGGGAAGGCGCACGCGGGCTGACCCGAAGGGACCATGGCGGCTGCGCCGTTCGGTCAGTTGTGCCGCAGATCGCCCGGCAGGCAGGCCGATTCGCCTCGCGCCGCCCAGGTCCCGGCATACCGTGCGGCCTCGGGCGCTCTCGCAGGGAGTGCGCCCCGGGACCGGGAAATGCTCGTGAAGCACACCATCGGAAGGGCCGTCCTGGCCGGCGTCATCGGCGTCAGCCTGTCGGCAACGGCCCTCTTCTCGCCGCAGCCGGCGTCGTCAGCACCCTCCGCGACCGGCACCACCCCGCTCACCCAGCAGGGGGTGCACGTCATCGGCGACTCCATCACGGCCGGCGTGCACGCCGGCGTGCTCCGGGCGGACCGCCGTCCGGCGGGATGGACGGTCGACGCCCAGGCAGGTCGTCGCGTCCTCGCGCTCGACCGGGAGTACATCGCGCCCACCACGGACCACCTGCGGCGCACCGGCCACATCTTCCGGCCGCCGCGGGCGCGGGTGGCCACCGTCGTCCTGGCCCTCGGCACGAACGCCACCGACGAGGTCCTGACCGATGCCCAGGCACGCGCCCTCTACGTCGCCGGCATCCGGCGCATCCGCTCCACGAACATCTGGAAGGCCGGCCCGAAGCGGGTCGTGCTGGTCACGCCGTGGAAGAGCCCGTCGATCACCGCCGACGCCATCGATCCGGTGACCGGCCTGGGCTATCCCGCGTCGAAGCTCTACGACCGGACCGTCCCGCTGCGCCGCGCGGTCCTCCACATCGCGAGGATGTCCGCCCACGTGTGCGTGATGGACTGGGCCTCCTACGTCGAGCAGCACCCCGCGCGCCTGCACGACGGCGTCCACCCCGACCTCCTCGGTCGTGAGGTGTGGGCCCGGATGCTCAAGCGGACCATCAACGCCTGCACGTCATGATCCGCCCCGGCCGGGCGGCGCTCGTCGCTCAGGGCGTGATGGTCGTGCTGGTGTCGATCTCCTGCAGCGCGGTCACGAGCACGTCGGTCTCCCCGGGCGGCGCGTAGGCGTTGAGCTGCAGCACGTAGAGCTCGTCGCCGTCCGGGACCACCACGGTCTTCTGCGCGATGGTGAGGTCGTGACCTCCGTTGGAGTAGGAGCCGAAGACCTGGACGGCGTCGTAGGCGCCCAGCGTGCTGGCCTCGCCCTCGTCGGAGGCGATGAAGCCGTCGATGCCGAGCAGCTCACCGGGCGCGAGCTCGAGGATCCGCTCCGCCTCCGCCGGGCCCTCCACGCGGGCGAGCAGGACCAGGACCCGCGGCGGCTGGGTCGCGTCCGCGGCGGCGTCGTACACGATCGCGCCGTACGACGCCTCGCTGGTGTAGTCGTCGCTGGTGCTCCAGCCGGCGGGCACCGGCAGGTCGACGACCGGGCCGTCGTCGTCGGGGCCGAGGGCGGTCTGGGAGATCCCCTCCTGCTCGAAGTACTCGAGGATCGTGGTCGGGGCGCCGTCGGTCGGCGTGTCCTCGGTCGGCGTGTCCTCGGTCGGGGCGGGCTCGGTCGGGGTGCCCTCGGTCGATGCCGACGGGCTGGAGGAGGCGCGCGGCCCACGGTCCGGACCCTCGCCCCCGCAGGCGGCGATGCCGAGGGCGAGGACCAGCACGGCGGGTGCGGCGAAACGGGCAGGGTGGTTCACGGGAGGTCCTCCACAGGTCGGTGACGGTGCGGGCAGGACGCTAGGGAGCCGCGCTTGGAGTTCGCTTGCGATCCGCAAGCGGCTCCCAAGCCGCCTCCAAGCGGGAGCGCCGACGCTCGGAGCATGAGCAGACTTCCCTTCATCCTCGCCGCCGCCCTCGTGGTCCCGGCGAGCATCGGCATCGGCACCAGCGCCGACGCGGCCACGCCTCGGTGCGCCGGCTTCAAGGCGACGATCGTCGGCACCGCGGCGGCCAACAAGATCCAGGGCACGGCCGGGCGCGACGTGATCGTGGCCCGCGGTGGCAACGACGTCGTCAACGGTCGCGGCGGGCTCGACATCGTCTGTGGCGGCACCGGCAACGACACCATCGTCTCCGGCGCAGGCACCGGCGGCCTGCTGTACGGCGAGGACGGGCGCGACGTCATCGTCGCGCAGGCGCCGGGGATCGGCCTCTACGGTGGCAACCACGCCGACACCCTGCGCACCTCGGCGCCCGGCACCCTCCTCGAGGGCGGCGCCGGCAACGACCGGATCGAGGGCAGTGCGTCCAACGACGTGATCGACGGTGGCAGCGGCGACGACCTCGTGCTGGCCAACGGTGGCGCCGACCGCCTGGTGACCGGCGGGTCCGGCAACGACCGGCTCTACGGCGGCGAGGGCACCGACGTCCTGCGCGGCGGCGCGGGCAACGACCAGATCTCGCTCAACGGAGGGGTCGGCGGGTTCGGCTACGGCGAGGACGGCAACGACACGATCGTCACGGGTGCCGGCGGCCAGGCCCTGTACGGCGGTGCGGGCGCCGACGTCCTCAAGACGGCTTGGGACGGCTCGCTCCTCGAGGGCGGGACCGGCGACGACAAGCTGTACGGCGGCTCGTCGCCCGACGTCATCTCCGGTGGCGACGGCAACGACGTCATCTCCGCCGGTGGGGGTGACGACGTCGACCTCAAGGGCGGCTTCGGCACCGACACCTGCGACGGCGGGCCGGGCACGGACAACTGCAACGGTGGGGCGCCGGGCGGCCCGGCCAACTCGCCGACCGACCCGGACCTCTGCACCGCCGAGGTGACCGAGTCCTGCAGGGGCGACGAGTTCCCCGAGCGGTGGCTGGCCACCGTGACCGGCCGGGAGACGACGGACACCGAGACCCGGACCTGGGAGCTGAAGATGGTGCTGGTGCGCCACGGCGATCCGGCGACCACCACCATCTGGAAGCACGAGTCGGTGACCGGTTCGTTCGCGATCGAGGGACACAGCGGGGACTGCTCGTGGACCCACGACGGCGAGCTCGGGAGCAACGACTTCTCCGGCGACCTGGGACTCGTCCCGAGCCAGGACCTCTACTGGCTCGACGTCGTCGCGGGCGGGTACGGCGAGCGCACGGTCGCCTGCGTGGGCGGCGGCGGCTCGTCGGGCCAGGCCTACTTCCAGGCCTGGGGGGCCACCGGTGGCGGCCCCGACGCGATCGCCTGGGACCGCACCCGGCGCGAGATCACGGGCACCTGGGAGGAGGACGGCAGCTACGAGGACGTCGACGTCGACTGGGTCATCACCCCGGTCGTGTGACGCCCAGTGTCTCCGGGGTGTGCAGCCGGACCAGGAACCGCCGGGCGTGCGCGGGCGCGCGCCCGGCGGTGGCCAGCGAGACGACGACCATCACCGCGAACGCGAGCGGCACGCTCCACGCCGCCGGCTGGGTGAGCAGGGCGCCGCTCCAGCCGGACGCGTCGACGCCGGCGAGGTTGAGCACCGCGGCGCCGCCGGCGCCGAGCCCGCCGGCCGCGAGCCCGGCGAGTGCGCCCGCGTCGGTGAGGCCGCGCCACCAGATCCCCAGCACCAGCAGCGGGCAGAAGGTCGAGGCGGCGACGGCGAAGGCGAGGCCGACGGACTGGGCGACACCGACCTCGGTCACCGCCAGCGCCACCAGCAGGGGTACGACGACCGCCACCGCCGCCGCGAGCCGGAAGGCCGTGGCGACGGAGGCCCGCTCCCCGGCGAGCCGGGACGTGACGTCCTGGGTGAGCACGCCGGAGACGGCGATCGCCAGGCCCGACGCGGTGGACAGGAACGCCGCGAAGGCCCCGGCGGTGACCAGGCCGGTCAGCAGCTCGCCGCCCCATCCGTGCAGCATCAGCCGCGGCAGCTCCAGCACGAGGACGTCGGCGTGGCCGTCGCGGACCAGCTGGTCGCCGTACACGCGGCCCAGGGCGGCGTACACGGGCGGCCAGAGGTAGAAGAGGCCGAGCAGGGCCAGCACGGCGAGGGTGGTGCGGCGGGCGCCGCGGCCGTCGGGGTTGGTGTAGAAGCGGACCACCACGTGCGGCAGGCCCATCGTGCCGAGGAAGAGCGCGATGATCAGCGAGTAGGTGGAGTAGAGGCCGATCGCCCCGCCGCCGGCGACCGGGTCGGACCACTCGCCGCCGACGCCCGCGCCGCTCGGCCGCCCGTCGCCCCACCACACGACGAGCAGGACCATCGCGGGGACGAGGATCGCGGTCAGCTTCAGCCAGTACTGGAACGCCTGCACGAAGGTGATCGACCGCATCCCGCCGGACATCACGTTGACCAGCACGACCAGCCCGACGATCACCGGGCCGACCCACTCGGGCGCGCCGATCGCGGACTCCAGGGTGATGCCGGCGCCCTTGAACTGCGGCACGAGGTAGAGCCAGCCGACGCCGACGACGAGCAGCGACGACGCCGCGCGCACCCAGCGGGACCCGAGCCGTGCCTCGGCGAAGTCGGGCAGCGTGTAGGCGCCCGAGCGGCGCAGGGGGGCGGCGACCAGCACCAGCAGGACGAGGTAGCCGGCGGTCCAGCCGACCGGGTACCAGAGCACGTCGGCCCCGCCGAGGAGCAGCAGCCCGGCGATGCCGAGGAAGGACGCGGCGGAGAGGTACTCGCCACCGATGGCCGAGGCGTTGAGCCGCGGGCGCACGGTGCGGGAGGCGACGAAGAAGTCGCTCGTCGTACGGGAGAACCGCAGCCCCCACGTGCCGATCGCGACCGTCGCGATGGTGACCGCGAGGACGGCGATCAGGCCGGGGACGGCGTCGGTGCTCACTCCCGCTCCTCCGCTTCCGACCCCTGCACCAGGTCCGCGAAGTCCTGCTCGTTGCGCTCCACGCTGCGCACGTAGCGCCAGCCGAGCAGCAGCAGGAACGGGTAGACCACGACGCCGAGCAGCAGCCACGCAACCGGCACGCCCGCCACGTCGAGGTCGGCGAGCCCCGGCCACAGGTGGAAGGCCAGCGGCAGGAGGCCGAGGCTCGAGGCGAGCGCGGTGAGGACCGCGAGCGCGAGGCCGAGCTGCTCGCGCAGCAGCGAGCGCAGGTAGACGTCCCCGAGCGCGGTCTGCTCGTGCACGTCGCCGAGGCGGCTGGCCGGCCTCCCCGCCGTCGTGTGCCGGGGCGGTCCGGTGACGCGGACCCGCTCGGTGGCCACGGACTACCCGCCGGCCCTGGCCCGGCGCACCAGCACGTCGCGCAGCGCGCGGGTGTGCCGCCGGCTGACCGGGAGCTCGGTGTCGCCGACCACCACCGACGTCCGGCCGGACTCGGTGCGCACCTCGGTGACGTGGGCGAGGGCGACCAGCTGCGAGCGGTGGATCCGGTGGAAGCCGGCCTCGGCCCACTGCTCCTCCAGCGTCGTCAGCGGGACCCGCACCAGGTAGGCCTCGCCGGACGTCGTGTGCAGCCGGGCGTAGTCGCCCTGCGCCTCGACGTGCGTGATGTCGCCGCGGTCGACGAACCGGGTCACGCCGCCGCGCTCGACGGCGACCTGGGTGTCGGGGGCAGCCGGGGGCGGGGCGCCCGCGGCGAGGACGCGGCGTACCGCCTCGGCGAGCCGTTCCGGCCGCACCGGCTTGAGGACGTAGTCGACCGCGTGCAGGTCGAAGGCGTCGACCGCGTGCTGCTCGTGCGCGGTGACGAAGACGACCGGCGGTGGCTGCTTGAACCGGCCGAGCACCTCGGCCAGCTCCAGCCCGGTCAGGCCCGGCATCTGGATGTCGAGGAAGACGCAGTCGACCTCACGCTCGCGCAGCAGCCGCAGGCTGTCGGTCGCCGACTGGCAGGCGACCACCTCGGCCACCCGCGGGTCGGCGTCGAGCAGGTAGGTCAGCTCGTCGAGGGCCGGCCGCTCGTCGTCGACGACGAGGACCCGCAGACCGCCGGCCGGACCGTTCACACCGTCACCCCCGCCGCGAACTTCGGCACCCGCACGATCACCTTGGTCCCGGCGCCCGGAGCGGTCTCCACGACCAGACCGTAGTCGTCTCCGAAGGTCGCCCGCAGCCGCGCGTCCACGTTGCCGAGACCGATGGAGTCGAGCGAGGCGTCGCCGGCGAGCGCGCGTCGTACCTTCTCGGGGTCCTCGCCGACGCCGTTGTCCTCGACCTCGATCACCGCCTCGTGCCCGCGGTCGTGCGCGTTGATGGTGAGCAGCCCGGCCTGGTCGGCGCCCTCGAGGCCGTGACGGACGGCGTTCTCGACGAGCGGCTGGATGCACAGGAACGGTACGACGACCGGGAGCACCTCCGGCGCCACGTTGAGCGTGACCTGGAGCCGGTCACCGAAGCGCGCCTGCTCCAGCAGGAGGTAGCGCTCGATGGAGTTCAGCTCCTCGGCGAGGGTGGTGAACTCGCCGTGCCGGCGGAACGAGTACCGCGTGAAGTCCGCGAACTCGAGCAGCAGCTCGCGGGCGCGGTCGGGGTCGGTGCGCACGAAGCTGGCGATCGCGTTGAGCGAGTTGTAGACGAAGTGCGGGCTGATCTGGGCGCGGAGCGCGCGCACCTCGGCCTCGATCATCCGGTTCCGGTGGGCGTCGAGCTCGGCGAGCTCGAGCTGCCCGGACACCCACTGCGCGACCTCCTCGGTCGCCCGCACCAGCCCGGCCGTCGGGGTGGGGGAGAAGGCCTGCACGGTCCCGAGCACCCGGCCCTCGACCACCAGCGGGCTGACCACGCCGGTGCGCACGGGGCAGCCGGGCTCGGCGCAGCGGAGCTGGGCGCGGTCGACGGTGCGGGTGCTGCCCTTCTCGATCGCGAGCAGCCCGACGGTGGCGGCCTGGTCGACGTGGTGGCCGCCGACGCCGTCCCACGCGAGCACCGCCTCGGTGTCGGTGATCGCGAGCGCGGGGGTGCCGAGCAGGGTGCGCAGGTGGCGGATCGCCCGTTCCGCGCTCGTCGTGGTCAGGCCCTCGCGCAGCGCCGGCGAGGCGAGCGAGGCCTGGTGCAGCGCACGGAAGGTGGCCCGGTCGGCATCGCTGCCGAGGTGCCCGCGTCGCCACAGCCGTCCGCCCCGCATGGGGCCATCCTGCCGCAGCGGCCGGTCAGCGGAAGTCGATCAGCAGCATGCCGGAGTCGTCGTCGGCGGGGGGCTCGACCGCGGGCGGCACCGCCGGGCCGGCGGCGGTGGGGGCCGCCGGGACAGTGCCGGCGACGAGCGGCACGGTGTCCTCGCCGACGTACTCCGTCGGCAGGGCGGGGGACGCGTCGGCAGCACCGGGCGTCGTACGGGTGTCCTGGCGGATGGTCTTCGGCTGGATGCCGACGACGGCGCGGAAGCACTCGGTGACCCAGGGCAGCTGCATGCCGTCCATGCCGCGGCCGAAGTCGTCGTAGAACGAGACGACCTCGCGGACCCGGGAGTCCTGGCCGGTGCGCTCGAGCGTGGCGACGTCGGGCAGCGAGCGGACGAGGTCCTGGACCGAGTCGCGGTGGATGACCTGCCACTGCTTGAAGGAGGCGTCGTCGGCGGGCCCGAAGTAGGGCGACGCCTCGATCGCCTCGCCGATGCCCTCGCCGGTCGCGTGGTGGCCGATCAGGTTGCCGAGCCGCTTGACCCACGGGATCCGCTCGTCGCGGACGTTGCGGATGACGGCGAGGGTGCCGCCGCGCTTGAGGACGCGCGCGATCTCCGGCAGCGCCCGCTCGGCGTCGAAGTACTCGAACGCGTCGGCGACGACCACGAGGTCGTAGGTCGCGTCGGCGGCGGGGATCTCCTCGGCGGCCGTCTGCGAGACGCGCATCTCGGGCAGGCGCAGGGCCAGCCGGTCGAGCATCCGCGGGTCGGGGTCGGTGGCGTGCACGTCGTGGCCCAGGGCGACCAGGTGCTCGGTCAGCTTGCCGGTGCCCGCGCCGAGCTCGAGGACGGTCAGCGGCTGCTCGCCCGTCAACCACTCCACGGCCTCGCGCGGGTAGCCGGGGCGACCGCGGTCGTAGGCCTCGGCCACCGCTCCGAAGCAGAGCGCGGCCGGGGTCGGGGTGGTGTCGTCGGTAGCCATCGAGCCGAGGGTACGGCGGCAGGCGGGCCGCGCGGCGGAGGCACGCCTGAGGGCCGGCCGCGGCCTCAGTACCGTTGGCCCGGTGAGCACCGATCCCCACGCCTGGCTGATCTCCCTCGAGGGCGTGCCCTCCGGCTTCGCCGGCGCCCGCGACGGGATCGACGTGCTGCTGCGCGACCGCGGGCTGCGCCGGACCAGCCCCGAGCTGACGGGGGAGTCGTTGCTGCGCGGCGCCCACGCGAGTGCGGTGCTGGAGGGGTCGGCGTCCTCGCTGGCCGAGGTCCGTGCCGGCGAGGGCGACGAGATCGCCGCCGACGCGGTCCGGGTCTCGACCGAGCTGCTGTCGCTGGTGCCGGTGCTGCGCCGCCAGCCGCTCCAGGCCTTCGCCCGCCTGCACACCCTCGCCGCTCGCGGGGTGCTCCCCGACGAGCTGCTCGGCCGGCCGCGTGACAGTGATGCCGCCGCCTCGCTGCGCGGGATCGCCACGCTGGTCACCGCTCCGACCGAGGCGCCGGCGCTCGCGGTGGCCGCCGTCGTGCACGCCGAGCTGGTGACCGCCGCCCCGTTCGGCTCCCACAACGGGATCGTGGCCCGCGCGACGGAGCGGCTGCTGCTCGCTGCCCGCGGCGTGGACGAGAAGTCGCTCGTCGTACCGGAAGCGGCGCACCTGGCGCTCCGGCCGCAGTACGAGTCCAACCTGCGGGGCTGGGCCAGCGGTGGCGCGGCCGGCCGGCACGCGTGGCTGCTCTACGCGACCGAGGCGTACGCCGCCGCTGCCGAGGCGAGCCCGCTGGTGCGCGACGCGGAGTAGGACCCTGGACATGCAGGTGGCACCCGAGCCATCGAGTGTCTCGGGTGCCACCGCTGACACGTGAACCATGGCTACCAGGCGTGCACCGTCAATTGCTGCCCCGGATGTGTTCCGAGCGTCAGCGCCCTGTTAGGAAGGGTGGATCGCCGCGTGGGTACCGGGATCACGTGTTGCTCTTGAGTTCTTGATGTCCTTTGTACGCCGCCCGGCGGCCACCTTCAAGGGTTGTCTTTTCGGTGCATCCGGGGAACAGTGGCCGGTTGGGACGAGCCTGTTCGGAGGTGCTCGTCAGCGCAGGTGCCGACGCGGCGCTGCGCGCAGGTGGGCGCGTTCGCCCTGCCTCCCCACCAGGCTCAGGAACTCCACGGGACCGGCGCTCGTGGCACCGAACCAGTGCGGTGTCCGGGTGTCGAACTCGGCAGCCTCGCCGGGGCCCAGGACCAGGTCGTGCTCGCCCAGGACCAGTCGCAGCCGGCCGCTCAGGACGAAGGCCCAGTCGTAGCCCTCGTGGGTGCGCAGGTCCGGCTCCTCGTCGTCGTCTCCGGCGGGCAGGACGAACTTGTAGGCCTGGATGCCCCCGGGCCGCCTGCTCAGCGGCAGGATGGTGCGCCCGTCGCCGGTCGGCAACGGCTTGAGGTTGACCCGCGGGTCTCCGGTCTCGGGTGCGTCCACCAGCTCGTCGAGCGTCACGCCGTGGGCGCGGGCCAGGGGCAGGAGCTGCTCCAGTGTGGGTCGTCGCAGGCCTGCCTCGAGGCGCGACAGGGTGCTCACCGAGATCCCGGTCCGGTCGGCGAGCTCGGTGAGGGTCAGCTCTCGCCGTTGTCGCAGCTCCTTCAGCCGCGGGCCCACGGCGTCGAGGGTCCTCGTCGTCTCGTCCATCCGGACAGTTTGCCATTCGGCAAGATTCTTTGCGAATCGGCCACGGCACACCCATGCTCGATGAGACGGCCGAGTCCGGCCGGCGAGCACGCGAGGGACCACGGGAGGGACGGCATGGGACACGCCTTCGACAAGGCCTACTGGGACGACATCTGGCGCCGGGGGTGGGCCATGGGGACCGCAGCCCCCAACCCCCACCTGCGTGACGAGGTGTCCGGCCTGACGCCCGGCACCGCGCTCGATGCGGGCTGCGGTGCGGGCGCGGAGGCGGTCTGGCTGGCGTCAGCCGGCTGGACGGTGACCGCGGTGGACATCGCTGCCGCAGCTCTCGAGAGCGCGGAGGCGCGAGCAGCCGCCGCCGGCATGGCGGGAACAGTGGACTGGGTCCGGGCCGACCTGGCCCGGTGGGAACCCGGACGCCAGTTCGACCTGGTGACGACCCACTACGCGCACCCCGCGATGCCGCAGCTGGACTTCTACCGCCGCATCTCGGACTGGGTGGCTCCCGGCGGGACCCTCCTCGTCGTCGGGCACCTCAACCACCACGGCCACCACGACCCCGGCGGCCCCCCGGCCGAGGCGTCGGCCACGGCCGCGGGGATCACCGGTCTCCTCGACCCCGCCCGGTGGCTGGTGGTCACCGCCACGGAGACCCGCCGCACGGTCGGCGGGCGCGCCGGACCCGCGGCGACGCTGCACGACGTCGTCGTGCGTGCTGTCCGCCGCTGAGCACCTCCCGCCACGACGCCCGGAAGTGTCGACCCACCCGCCCAGGAAAGGAACCAACCAACGTGAAGCTCGACCCCGATCCCGCCGAGGCCGAAGGTGCCGTCGTCGCGGACCCCGGCCGTCGCCGTACCATCCTCGTCGCGGTGTGCATCGCGCTGATGGCGGTCATCGCCTCGGTGACCGGGCTCAACGTGGCCCAGCCCGAGCTCGCCGTCGAGTTCTCCGCCTCGCAGGGCACGGTCCTGTGGTTCATCAACCTCTACACCATCGCGCTCGCCGCCCTGCTCCTCCCGCTCGGAGCAGTGGGCGACCGGGTCGGCCGCAAGCCGGCCCTGCTCGCCGGCCTCGGCGTCTTCGGTGCCGCGAACGTCGTGGCGGGCCTGGCCTGGTCCTCGGAGGTGATGCTCGCGGCGCGCTTCGCGGCAGGCGTCGGCGCTGCCCTGATCATGCCGGTCACCCTGGCCGTCATCACAGCCACCTTCCCCGCGGAGGAACGCGCCAGGGGGATCGGCGTGTGGACCGCCGTGGCCGGCGGTGGCGGGATCCTGGGCATGTACCTCTCGGCACTGCTGGTCGACGTCGCCACGTGGCGGTGGCTCTTCCTCCTCCCCGTGGCGCTCGTGCTGGTCGCACTGGTGGTCATCGTCCGCTCCGTCCCGGACTCGCGCGAGCACACCGGTCACCGGTTCGACCTCGTCGGCTCGGCGGCTTCCGTCCTCGCCGTCGTCGGCCTGGTCTACGCGCTCCACGAGGGGCCGGTGCACGGGTGGTCCGAGCCCCTGACCGTTGCCGGTCTCGTCGCCGGCGTCGCCGCGACGACCGCCTTCATCGGCTGGGAGCGGCGACAGGTGGCCCCGTTGCTCGACCTGCGCCTGTTCCGGGCGTGGGGCCTCTCCCGCGGCGCCCTCACCCTGCTCGTGGTCTTCGGGGTCCAGGCGGGCATCTTCGTCGTCCTCTTCCCGTTCCTGCAGGCCGTGCTCGGCTGGTCCGCCCTGCGCGCGACGCTCGCGATGATGCCGATGGCGCTGCTGATGATGGGTGCCTCGGGTCTCGCCCCGAGGCTGTCCGAGCGGATCGGCGCACGCGCCACCATGGCTGCCGGCGTGCTGCTGGGCGCAGCCGGGCTCGGCCTGATGGCCGCCCTGGTGTCCCGGCAGGACGGCTATCTGTCCGTCCTGCCGGGGATGCTGGCGATGGGCCTGGGCATGGGCCTGTCGATGACCCCCTCGACCGAGGCCATCACCGCCGCCCTCCCGCGGGAGCAGCAGGGCGTCGCCTCGGCGCTCAACGACCTCACGCGCGAGCTCGGAACGGCGCTCGGGGTCGCGCTGCTCGGCGCGATCCTCTCGGCCGGCTACCGCAGCTCCATGGACGCGCGGATCGCCGGCCTCACCGACGACCTGCCCGACGGGGTGGCCGCGACCGCACAGGAGGGCGTCGCGAACGCCGTCGCGGTGTCGGAGGCGGCAGGCCCGCAGTCCGATGCCCTGGTCCGCGCTGCCCAGGACTCCTTCGTCGAGGGGTGGCAGCACGCCATGGGCGTCGGCGCCGCCGTGATGGTGATCCTCTTCCTCGGTCTGTTCGCCGGGAGGACAGTGCCTGCCCGGCCCGCCGCCGAGCCGGGGATCAGGCGCTGAGGGAGCGCCGCCTCGCGCCGATCCAGACGGCCGCCCCGACAGCCACGACACCGCCGACGGCGAGTGCCGCGAGGGTCGGCTTCGGCGGCGGCAGGTGCAGCCGCGACTGCAGCTCGACGGGCCGGTTGAAGACCAGCACCGGCCAGCCGCGGGCGGCCGCGACCTTGCGCAGCTCCTTGTCCGGGTTGACCGCGTGCGGGAAGCCGACGGCCTCGAGCATGGGGACGTCGGTGACCGAGTCGGAGTAGCCGTAGGACCGTTCGAGGTCGTAGCCGACGGTGTCGGCGAGCTCGCGGATCGCGTTCGCCTTCTCCTCGGCGTAGGCGTAGTAGTCGATCTCGCCGGTGTAGCGGCCGTCCTCGACCTTCAGGCGCGTCGCCACGACACGGTCGGCGCCGAGGAGCTGGCCGATCGGCTCGACGACCTCGCTGCCGGACGTGGAGACGATGACGACGTCGCGGCCGGCGGCGTGGTGCTCGTCGATGAGGCGCACCGCTTCGTCGTACACGAGGGGGTCGACGATGTTGTGCAGGGTGTCGGCGACGATCTCGCGGACGGTCGCGACGTCCCAGCCGGCGGTCAGCTGCGACATGAACTGGCGCATCTTCTCGACCTGGTCGTGGTCGGCGCCGCCGACCATGAAGACGAACTGCGCGTACGCCGAGCGCAGCACCGCCCGGCGCGAGATGAGCCCGCCTGCCTGGAAGGGCTTGCTGAACGCCAGCACGCTCGACTTGGCGATGATCGTCTTGTCGAGGTCGAAGAACGCCGCCGTCGGCGCCCTACCCGGTGGGGCCATGGAGTCATCGTAGGGAACGGGCGTGCCGGAACCGTCCACCTGTGGTCCACAGCGGGGAGTCCGCACCGGGTTCTCCACCGCCGGGCGGGCTCCCGGCGTGGCGATGTCGGGTGCGGGCGAGAACCTCGCCATGTCCCGACACACGACCCCGCCCCCGTCCGCACCCGTCCTGGTGGTGACCGCTGATGAAGCCCTGCTCGCCGCGCTGCTGCCGCTCGCCGCCGCGGCCGACGTCGCGCCGACCATTGCGCGCGACCCGCTGACCGCGCTCCGGTCCTGGGCGCGCGCCCCCGTCGTCCTCGTCGGCGCGGACCTGGCCGACGAGATGTTGCGGTTCACGCCCGAGCCCCGTGAGCGCTGCTTCGTCGTCACCCACCTGCCGGCGCCGCACGAGCTCTTCCGGACGACGTTGCGGCTCGGCGCCGAGCAGGTCGTCGAGCTGCCGGTCTCCTCAGGGTGGCTGGTCGAGCTGCTGGCCGACCTGACCGAGCGGCAGCCCGGCCGGGCACGGGTGGTCGGCGTCATCGGCGGAACCGGCGGCGCCGGCGCGACGACCTTCGCCTGTGCCCTCGGCCAGTGGGCCGCCCGGTCGGCGCCCGCCGTCGTGATCGACTGCGACCCGCAGGGCCCGGGCCTGGACCGGATGCTGGGCGTCGAGCGCACGGACGGCTTCCGCTGGGACGCGCTGTGCCAGACCACCGGTCGACTCTCCGCGCGGGCGCTGCGCGAGGCGCTGCCACGCAGCGGACGCCTCGGCGTGCTGTCCTGGTACGTCGACGGCCGGGTCCAGAGCCTGCAGGCGTTCGCGGCACGCGAGGCGCTCTCGGCCGCCCGGCGCGGGCACGCAGTGGTCGTGGCCGACCTGCCGCGCTCGCCGGACCCGCTCGTCGACGAGATCGCCGCCCGGTGCGACCTGCTGCTGGTGATGACCGTCGCGAGCGTGGTCGGCGTCGCCGGTGCGGCCCGGATGCGGGCGCGCTTCGCGGAGCACGCCGACGTGGGCGTCGTACTCCGCGGGGAGGCCTTCGGGCCGGAGGAGGTGCAGCGCGCCACCGGGTTGCCGGTCGTCGCCCAGATGCGCGACCAGCGGGGCCTGGCGGAGGCCGTCGACCTCGGCCTCGGCCCCCTGCGCACCTCGCGGGGTCCGCTCGCGCGGGCGGTGGCGCAGGTGCTCGGCGAGCCGGTGGACCCGCAGGCCGACAGCCGGGCGGCGGCGTGATCGCCGACGACCTCGCCGCCCTGGTCGACGAGGTCCGGCGCCGGCTCGCGGCCGAACCCGGGGCGCTGACGCCGCACCGGGTGGCCGACGCGTTGCGCGCCGCGGGCCGGCCGGTGGGCGACGCGACGGTGCTCGCGGTCTACGAGTGGCTGCGTCGGGAGGTCGTGGGCGCCGGTCCGCTGGAGCCGTTGCTCGGCCTGCCCGGGGTGACCGACGTGCTCGTCAACGGCCCCGGGCCGGTGCTCATCGACCGCGGCAGTGGCCTCGAGGAGACGTCGGTGGTGCTCGGCTCGGAGGAGGAATGCCGCCGGCTCGCGCAGCGCCTGGTCGCGACGGGCGGTCGCCGGATCGACGACGCCGCGCCCTGGGCCGACGTCCGGCTGCCCGACGGCACCCGGTGCCACGCGGTCCTGGCGCCGATCGCGCAGCCGGGCACCGCCATCTCGCTGCGGGTGCCGCGCCGGGGCGGGTTCTCCCTGTCCGACCTGTACGACGCCGGCGCGGTCACCGACGAGGGTCGCGACCTGCTCGGCCAGGTCGTCGACCGACGCCTCGCCTTCCTGGTCACGGGCGGCACGGGCACCGGCAAGACGACCCTGCTGTCGGCGCTGCTCGGACGGGTGGACCCGGCCGAACGGATCGTCGTCGTCGAGGACGCGGCAGAGCTGCGGCCCGCCCATCCCCAGGTCGTCAGCCTCGAAGCCCGCCCGCCCAACCTGGAGGGTGCCGGCGCCGTGGTGCTGCGCGACCTGGTCCGCCAGGCCCTGCGGATGCGGCCGGACCGGCTCGTCGTCGGCGAGGTGCGCGACGCGGCGGTCGTCGACCTGATGGCCGCGATGAACACGGGCCACGAGGGCGGTTGCGGCACCCTGCACGCCAACTCCGCTGCCGACGTCCCTGCCCGGGTGGAGGCGCTCGCCCTCACCGCCGGGCTCGGCCGCGCTGCCGCGCACAGCCAGCTCTCGTCCGCGCTCGACCTCGCCCTGCACGTGCATCGCGACCGGGCGACCGGCCGGCGCCGGCTCGCGGAGATCACCCTGCTCGTCCGCGACGAGGTGGGGTGGGTCCGCACGGAGGCGGCGGTGGCCTTCGGCGCCGACGGCCGGCTGGTGCCGGGCCCGGGATCGCGGCGCCTGCTGGACCTGCTCGACGGCCGGGGGCGGTCATGACGGCGGCCTGTGTGCTGCTGGCCGCAGCGGTGGGCCTGCTGGTGAGCCCGTCGGACGGGCTGTCCCGTGCCACGGATCGCCGGGCGGACCGGCAGCGGTGGTGGCTGCGGTGGTGGCTGCTCGCGCCGCCGCCCGCGGTGGTCCTCGTCCTCGGCTCCCCGCGCGGTGCGGTGCTGGTGGTGGTCGGCCTCGCTGTCGCGGCCGGGCTCCTCCGGCTGCTGCGACGGACCCGCGCCGCGCGGGTCGCCGCGGTGAACAGGGGACGCGCGGTCGAGCTCTGCGACGCGGTGCAGGCCGAGCTCATGTCCGGCCAGACAGCGGGCCAGGCGCTCGACCGCGCCGCGGCCGACTGGCCGCTCGTCGGTCCCGCTGCCCGCGCCGCTCTCGCCGGCGGCGACGTCGCGGCCACGCTCCGCGAGCTGGCCACCGAGCCCGGCGCGGGCTCGTTGCGGGTCGTCGCTGCCGCCTGGCAGGTCGCGCACCGCACCGGGCACGGCCTCGCCGACGCCCTCGGCCGGGTGGCCGAGGACCTCCGCGCCGCCGAGCAGACCCGTCGGGTCGTCGCCGGCGAGCTCGCGTCCGCTCGTGCCACGGCCCGGCTGCTCGCCGGCCTCCCCTTCCTCGCGCTCGCGATGGGAGCCGGCGCCGGCGCGGACCCGTGGTCGTTCCTGCTCGGCGAACCGGCCGGACTGGCCTGCCTCGCCACCGGTCTCGGCCTCGCCTACGCCGGGCTCGCGTGGGTGGAGGCGCTCGCCCGCGGCGTCGACGGGAGCTAGGTCGTGGTGCTCCTCGCCGCGGTCCTGGCCGCCGCTGTCGTCGCCCTGCTCGTCCCGGGCCGCACGGCCCAGGAGTGCCCACCGGCCCCGGTCGCCGTCGACCCGGCCGGGACGGAGGCAGAGGGTCTGCTCCGGCGCGGCCGTTGGCTCTGGGCCACCCTGGCCGGGGCCGGTGCGGCCGCCTTCGTCGGCGGTCCGCTCGCGCTCCCGGCCGGCCTGGCAACCGGCGCCGTGGTCGGACTCGTGGCGCGGCGGATCGAGCCGGGCGTCGTACGGGCGCGGCGGGAGGCGGTCCGCCGCGACCTGCCCCACGTGGTGACCCTGCTGGCAGCGGCACTGCGCTCCGGTGCCGCGCCACCCGACGCGGTGGACCTGGTCTGCCGGGCCCTGCCCGGGGCGGCCTCCGACCGGCTGGTGCCGGTCGCGGCGCGGTTGCGGCTGGGCGGCGACCCGGCCGCGATCTGGACGGCGCTCGGCGCCGACCCCGAGCTCGCTCCCCTGGGACGCACCCTCGCCCGGGCGCAGCGCACGGGTGCCCCGATCGTCGGGGCCGTGGAGCGGCTCGGCGAGGAGCTTGCCCGGCGCGGTCGGGCCGAGGTGGAGGACCGCGCGCGGGCGGTCGGCGTGCGCGCCGCCGTCCCGCTCGGCCTGTGCCTGCTGCCGTCCTTCCTGGTGCTGGGGATCGTCCCGCTGGCGGTCTCGCTCGCCACCTCGATCACCGGAACGGCCAGCTGACACCGGGCGGCCTGTGGAGGACGGGGGTCCCTCCACAGGCGCGACCGCAGGCGGGTCGGGTGGTCGCCGGAGAGGCGCAGAGTCGTCGCAGCGGCCACGCCCAGATGGCCACCGACGAAGGGAGACCCCATGTCCCGACTGACCGCCCGCCGCATCAGGCACCGCGACGAGCGCGGCGTCACCACCGCCGAGTACGCGGTCGCCACCGCCGCAGGCGCCGGGTTCGCGGGGCTGCTGTTCAAGCTGCTCAGCGGCGGGTTCGGCGACCGCCTCATCAAGACGCTGTTCGACCACGTCCTCGGCCTGCTCGGGCTGCGATGACCGACCGCCCCGGGACGCGGCGTGGCGAGCGGGGAGCGGTCACGGCAGAGCTCGCCGTCGCGCTGCCCGTCCTGCTCGCCGTGACCGCCGGCCTGGCCTGGCTGCTCGCGGTCGCGATCGGGCAGGTGCGCACCGTCGACGCGGCCCGCGAGACCGCACGGGCCCTCGCCCGCGGTGACGACGAGTCAGCGGCCCTCGCGCTCGGCCGGCGGGTGGCACCGGACGGGGTCACCCTCACCGTGCGCCACGAGGGAGGGCGGGTGGTGGTGCGGGCGAGCGGCCGGATGGCCGGGCCGGGCGGCCTGTTCGCAGCGATCCCGGGCGCGCGGCTCGATGCCGAGGCGGTGGCCCTGGCGGAGGACGGGGGGCCGCCGCCGTGACCGGCGCGGAAAAGGGGGACGAGCGGGGCGCGGCGACCGTGCTGGTGGTCGCGATGGCCGGCCTGTTGATGCTGGTCGGCGCTGCCGCCGGGGTGGTCGGCGCGATCGTGGCCGCTCACCGCACGGCCCAGTCGGCCGCCGACCTCGCCGCCCTCGCCGGTGCGGCCACCCTCGCCGACCACGCCGGCCGCGACCCGTGCGCGATGGCGGGCGAGGTGGCGGCGGCCAACGACGCCGTGCTCACGAGCTGCACCGTGGCGGACGCCGACGTGGTCGTCGAGGTGTCGGTCCGCGGGCCGCGCTGGCTCGGCCAGGACCAGGACCTTTCAGCCCGGGCGCGTGCCGGACCGGCGCGTTCGTAAACGCCGTCTTGACAACCAGAGTGTAAAGGCTACATTTACATGGAGATTCGTGAATCGGCACGACGGCATGACATCGCCGACGACGACATCCGCCATGCGTGGGAGAACGCCTTGCGTCTGGTCGAGTACGAGTACGACGGAGAGGAGCGCCTGCTCGTCATCGGTCCGGACCGGCACGGAAACCTGCTGGAGGTCGTCGGCGTCCCGGCAGCACAACCCGGCCGGATCATCCATGCCGACCGGCTTCGACCCACCTTCTACGACTACCTCAGGTGATCACCATGGACGCCAAGCGTTCGCATGCGGACTCGGGACTCGAGCACCTCGACCCTTCGGTCACCCCGGCCCGCGATGCCCAGCACTTCCGACGCATCATCGCTGCCCGCCGCGGCATCGAGGAAGCGGAGGAGGAACTGCGCGCCGCGGTGCGTGCGGCACGAGCCGCAGGCGACTCGTGGGCTGTCATCGGGGCTGCGCTCGACACGACCCGACAGGCCGCCTTCCAGCGCTTCGGGCGTGACTGACGCCCGCCGGCCTCCTCAGCCCGGGGTCAGCTGTCGTCGTCGCGGCCGGACAGGTCCTCGCGGCGCCGCTCGGCCTCGACATCGTCGAGCTTCTGGGAGAGCTCGTTGAGGCGCTTGTGCTCCTTGCGGCGCTTCCAGCCGTGCTTCGCGCCGGTCTTCATGAACCACAGCCCGGCGATGACCAGGAGGCCGGAGACGACACCGATCAGGAAGAGCACCTCGGGGTCGACGTTGATGCCGATGATCTCCGTGGTGCGGCGGTCCTTGCCGTCGACGTCGTAGTCACTGCCGAAGACACCCGACAGGATCGCGAGGACGCCGATGATGAGGAGGAGCAGCCCGATGATCACCATGCGGAGAGCCTAGCCCGGGTCCGGTCTAGGTCGGGGCGACCGGAGCGCCCGCGAGGAGTGCGTCGAGGAGGGCGACCGCGCCGCGCTTGTCGAGGGGGTCGTTGCCGTTGCCGCACTTGGGGGACTGGATGCACGACGGGCAGCCGCTCGCGCACTCGCAGGCCGCGATCGTCGCCCGGGTGGCGCGCAGCCAGGCGGCGGCCGTGCGGTAGCCGCGCTCGGCGAAGCCGGCGCCACCGGGGTGGCCGTCGTGGACGAAGACGGTCAGCACGCCGGTGTCGGGGTGGCGGGCGGTGGAGACGCCGCCGATGTCCCAGCGGTCACAGGTCGCGAAGAGCGGGAGCAGCCCGATGGAGCAGTGCTCGGCGGCGTGGGCGGCTCCGGGCAGGTCGGCGACCTCGAGGCCGGCGGCCTCCAGCATCGGCGCGAGGACGGCGTCGGGCACCGTCCACCAGACCGCGGTCGTGGCGAGGGTGCGCGGCGGCAGGTCGAGGGGTGTCTCGTCGATGACCTCGCCGGTGCGCGCTCTCCGCCGGAGGTACGACGTCACCTGGCTGGTCACCTCGACCTGCCCGAGGGAGATCCGGCACGGGCCCCAGGGGGTCTGCTCCTCCTCGGCGACGATCGTGATGTCGGTGACCTCCCGGGCCGACGTCGTGTGGTCGACCTCGGTGCGGCGCAGGGTGGCGACGTGCTCGTCGAGGTCGAGCTCCTCGACGAGCCAGGTCTCGCCGCGGTGGAGGTAGATCGCACCCCTGTGGGCGGTGCCGTGGGCACGCCCGCCGTCGACCGTGCCGACCACGCGGCCGGTCCCGGCCTCCACCAGGGCCACCTGCCGGTCGCCGGAGGAGCGGATGTCGGCGAGGTCGGCGGCCCGGGAGCGGTCCGTCCAGAACCAGCCCGCCGGCCGCCTCCGCAGCAGCCCGCGCTCCACGAGGGAGGCGAGCACCTCGCGGGTCCGCGGGCCGAACATCGCGAAGTCGGCGGTCGTGATCGGCAGCTCCTGCGCGGCGGCGCACAGGTGCGGACCGAGCACGTAGGGGTTGTCGGTGTCGAACACGGTGCCCTCGACCGGCCGGCCGAGCAGTGCGTCGGGGTGGTGCACGAGGTAGGTGTCGAGCGGGTCGTCGCGGGCGACGAACATCCCCAGTGCGCCGCCGCCGTCGCGCCCGGCGCGCCCGACCTGCTGCCAGAACGCGGCGCGGGTCCCCGGGTACCCGGTCACCAGCACGGCGTCGAGGCCGCTCACGTCGATGCCGAGCTCGAGCGCGTTGGTGGCGGCCATCCCGAGCAGCCGCCCGCTGCGCAGTGCGTCCTCGAGGTCGCGTCGCTCCTCGGGCAGGTAGCCGCCGCGGTAGGAGTCGATCCGGCCGGCCAGCGACGCGTCCACCTCCGCCACCAGCTCGCCGGCCCTCCGGGCCACGGTCTCGACGCCGGTGCGCGAGCGGACGAAGGCGAGGGTGCGCACGTCGTCCACCACGAGGTCGGCGAGCAGGTCGGCCGTCTCGGCGGTGGCGGGCCGGCGCACCGGTGCCCCGTTCTCCCCCGTGTACGACGTCAACGGGGGCTCCCACATCGCCACGGCGACCTCGCCCCGGGGCGAACCGTCGGCGGTCACCGTGGTCACGTCGAGCCCGGTCATCCGGCGGGCGGTGACGTCGGGGTCGGCGACGGTGGCGGAGGCCAGGATGAAGGTCGGGGAGGCCCCGTAGGAGGCGCAGACCCGCCGCAGCCGCCGCATGACCTGGGCGACGTGGGCGCCGAAGACGCCGCGGTAGTGGTGGCACTCGTCGATCACCACGAACCGCAGCGACCGGAAGAACTGGGTCCAGCGTTCGTGCCCGGGAAGCAGCGATCGGTGCAGCATGTCGGGATTGGTGAGGACGTACTCCGCGTGGTCGCGGGTCCACTCCCTCTCCTCCGTGGTGCTGTCGCCGTCGTGCGTGGAGGTGCGCACGTCGAGCCCGAGCGCGCGGATCGCCGCCCACTGGTCGTGCGCCAGGGCTTTCGTCGGCGCGAGGTAGAGGACCGACGCGCCGCGCTGTCCCCGCGGCCCGCGTGCCGCCCGGATGGCCGAGAGCGTGGGCAGCAGGTAGGCGAGCGACTTGCCGGACGCCGTACCCGTGGACACCACGACGTGCTCGCCGCGGTGCGCCGCCTCGGCGACCGCCACCTGGTGCGCCCACGGGCGCACCACCCCCCGCTCCGTGTACGACGCCAGCAGGGTCGGGTCCGTCCACGTCGGCCAGTCCGCGGTGAGCGCCGGGCGGGCCGGCAGCCGCTCGAGGTGGGTCAGCCGGTCGGCTCGCCCGGGCAGCGCGGTGAGCCGGTCCAGGACCGCCGCCGGGTCGCGCCGCACGGGGGCGGCCGACAGCGGGGAACGCGACTCGACACTCACCCCGCGATTGTCGCAAGGAGGCCCGACACGAGCGCCCCCGCACCACCGGTTCCGACGCCATTGGAGAGCCCTCTCCACCAGTCTTCGTGCGCGGCCGGGGTCGGCATGGTTTGATGGGGCCCGCAGACGTAGGAATGACATCCCGGGGTGAGTTCGTTGAATCTGACACTGTCGACGCGCGAGGTCGGTGGCCGCACCGTCGTTGCCGTGGGTGGCGAGATCGACGTCTACACCGCCCCCAAGCTGCGCGACACGATCACCGAGCTCGTCGCCGCGGGCACCTACCACCTCGTCATCGACATGCAGGGCGTCGAGTTCCTCGACTCCACCGGCCTCGGCGTGCTCGTGGGCGGCCTGAAGAAGGTGCGTGCCCACGACGGGTCGCTCGAGCTCGTCTGCAACGCCGACCGGCTGCTGAAGATCTTCAAGATCACCGGTCTGGCCAAGGTCTTCGTCATCCACGAGAGCCCCGAAGCGGCGCTGGCCTGATCCGTCGGCCGGCCCGCCCTGTCCGGGCGGCTCCCTCGGCGACCCCTCACCGGATTGCCCTGTGACTCGCGTCACAACTTCCGTGTGTTCTGCATCACAGCGTGCGTAGACTCCGGGCCACGAACTCAGACCTGGGTCCCTCGACCCGTACCTGAACTCCCCCAGGAGGCAGTTGCATGCCCCGTCCGTTGCTCGCCGACGTCGAAGTCTCCGGGGGCGACCTCGCCCTCGTGGTCGTCGTCGCCGCCATCGCCCTCGTCTCCCTCGCCATGGCCACGATGTTCAGATCGGAGGTCCTGCGTGCCGGCGAGGGCACCCCGAACATGCAGCGCATCGCGCAGGCCGTGCAGGAGGGCGCCAACGCCTACCTGACCCGGCAGTTCCGGACCCTGTCGGTCTTCGCCGCGATCGCCTTCGTCGTACTGCTGGCCCTGCCGGCCGACACGGCCGACGGCGCGAGCGGGCTCCAGTCGGAGTGGGCCGTGCGGATCTTCCGCTCGGTCTTCTTCCTCGTCGGCGCCGCCTTCTCGGCGGCGATCGGCTACCTCGGCATGTCGCTCGCGGTGCGCGCCAACCTGCGGGTCGCCGCGGCGGCCAACGAGCAGGGGCGGGACCCGGCGATGAACATCGGCTTCCGCACCGGCGCCTTCGTCGGCATGGCGACCGTCGGCCTGGGCCTGCTCGGCGCGAGCGTCGTCGTGCTCGTCTTCCAGGACGCCTCACCCAAGGTGCTGGAGGGCTTCGGCTTCGGCGCGGCGCTGCTCGCGATGTTCATGCGGGTCGGCGGCGGCATCTTCACCAAGGCGGCCGACGTGGGCGCCGACCTGGTCGGCAAGGTCGAGCAGAACATTCCCGAGGACGACCCGCGCAACGCCGCGACCATCGCGGACAACGTCGGCGACAACGTCGGCGACTGCGCGGGCATGGCGGCCGACCTGTTCGAGTCGTACGCCGTCACCCTCGTCGCGGCGCTGATCCTCGGCTCGCAGGCGTTCGGCGACCAGGGCCTGGTCTTCCCGCTGATCGTGCCCGCCATCGGCGCCCTCTCCGCGATCGCCGGCGTCTACCTCACCAAGCCCCGGGCGGGCGAGAGCGGCCTGAAGACCATCAACCGCTCCTTCTACCTCTCGGCCGCGGTCGGTGCGGTCGCCAGCGCGATCGCCGCCTTCGTCTACCTGCCGAGCGAGTGGAGCGACCTCTCCAACGCGAGCGGCGAGACCGCCGACCTCGGCCCGGCCGCCTTCGCGGCCGGTGCGGTGGTCATCGGCATCGTCCTCGCGGCCGCCATCCTCGCCCTCACCGGCTACTTCACCGGCACCGACCACCGCCCGGTCAAGGACGTCGGCAAGACCTCGCTGACCGGCGCCGCGACCGTGATCCTCTCCGGCCTGTCGGTCGGCTTCGAGTCCGCGGTCTACACCGCGATCGTGATCGGCGCGGCCGTCTACGGCGCGGCCCTGCTCGCGGGCGGCGCGACGACGCTGGCCCTGTTCGCGGTGGCGCTCGCCGGCTGCGGCCTGCTCACCACCGTCGGCGTCATCGTCGCGATGGACACCTTCGGCCCGGTCTCCGACAACG